>DBMR01000046.1 GCA_002298785.1 Verrucomicrobia subdivision 3 bacterium UBA693 | reverse complement strand
GCTAAAGCGTGGACACCAAACAAATTGCAACTGCCAAAGCTGAGCCGGGACACCAAACCTCGAGGGTGGCGCGGTCTTTTTGCTGGCAGACGGGCAAGTCGCTCGCGTAAGGTGACGGCATGAAACGCGCTTATTTGTCGGTAATAATGGTCGGGGTGGGGTTGATGCTGGGGCTGGGGTCGTGCGCCACGGGGCCAGCGGCGGCGCCGCGGCTCACGCTTTTCAATGGCCGGGATTTTGCCGGTTGGAAAGCGTTTGCGAAAGGCGGGGGAAAACTGGAGAACACCTGGTCGGTGCGCGACGGAGTCATGGTCTGTTCCGGCGAGCCGATGGGCTACCTTTATACGGAGCGGCAGTTTACGAATTTCGTGTTGAGCGTGGAATACCGTTGGCCGGAGGGCAAGACACCGGGGAACAGCGGCCTGTTTGCGCGGATTAGCGGCGAGCCGGAGGCACTCCCGCGGACGATCGAATGCCAGCTCAAACACGGGAATGCGGGGGACCTGTATGGGTTTCATGGTCTGAAGGTGAAGTCGATGGATGACCTGACCAATCGGGTGCGGTTTGCGGCGAATTTGGAAGTGGCCGGGGAATTGAACGGGGTGGCGCGCGCGGAGGGGCATGAAAATCCGGCCGGGCAATGGAACCGGGTAGAGTTCACGGTGGACGGCGGGGAACTGACCGTGCGCATGAACGGCCAGTTCGTGAACTCGGCGCACACGAGCGAGCTGCGGGGCGGCCCGGTGGGGCTGCAGTCGGAAGGGGGCGAGATTCAGTTTCGCAACGTGCGCCTGCAGCCGCTGCCTTGAGGCAGAGATCCAGCCGGGGTGATCGGCCCGGGCGGTCACCGGCCGAAGGCCGGCGCCGCGCGCGGGGTTACATTTGTTCGAGGGTTTCGATGCCCAGGACCTCGAGCCCCTGCCGGAGCACGCGGGCGGTGAGGTCGCACAACGCGAGGCGGCTGGCGCGGGATTCGGCCTCGGCCTTCAGCACTGGGCAATTCTCGTAAAACGCGGTGAAATGCCCCGCGAGTTCGTAGAGGTAATTGCAGAGGAAATTAGGGCGATACTCCTCGGCCACGGCTTCGAGGATCACCCCGAAGTTCAACAGGTGGCGGGCGAGCGCCACTTCCGGCGGGGCTTCCAGCCGGATGCGCACGGTGGGGTCCTGGGTTTGGGAATCCAGGCTGGCTTTGCGGAAGATGCTGCGAATGCGCGCGTAGGCGTACTGGAGATACGGCGCGGTGTTGCCATTCAAGGCGAGCATCTTGTCCCAACTGAACACGTAATCGCTTTGCCGATTGGGCAGGAGATCGGAGTATTTCACCGCGCCCAGGCCGATGACGCGGGCAATCTCGCGCCGTTCGGCTTCCGGGAGGTCCGGATTTTTTTCCGTAACGGTTTTGAGGGCGCGCTCCTGGGCTTCATCGAGCAGGTCGGACAGCTTGATGGTTTCGCCGGAGCGGGTTTTGAAGGGTTTGCCGTCCTCGCCGAGGATGGAGCCGAACCAGACGTGGGCGAGGCGCATCCGCGCGGCGGGTTGCCATTTGCGGAAGGCGGCGAAGATCTGCTGGAAATGGAGCTGCTGGCGGCCATCGGTCACGTAAACGATTTCATCGGGCTGCCAGGTTTCGAGGCGATAGGCCAGAGTGGCGAGATCGGTGGTGGTGTAGTTGGCGGCGCCGTCGCTCTTCTGGACCAGGGCGGGATGGGCCTTGAGGGCGGGGATATCCTCGAAGAACACCACGATGGCGCCGTCGCTTTCGACGGCGAGGTTCCGGTCGCGCAGCTCGCGCACCAGATCCTGCAGCCGGGAATTGTAGAAGCTTTCGCCGAGGGTGACATCGAACTTCACACCCAGGCGGCCGTAAACGGTGTCGAACTGCACCTGGGAAAGGGCGATCATCTCGCGCCAGAGCCGGAGGTTTTCCTCGTCGCCGCGCTGGAGCTTGACGAGTTCCTGGCGGGCGGTCTCGAGCACGGCGGGGTCGGCTTCGGAGAGTTGATTAACGAGTTTATAAAGTCGTTCCATCTCGGCGATGGGATCGGCCTGGAGGGCGGCGGGGTCGAGGTGCTGTTTCCAGCCCACCAACAATTTGCCGAACTGGGTGCCCCAATCGCCGATGTGATTATCGGTGACGACGCGGTGGCCGAGCAACCGGAGGGTGCGCGCGAGGGAATCGCCGAGGATGGTGGACCGGATGTGGCCCACGTGCATGGATTTGGCGACGTTGGGGGAACTGAAATCCACGACCACGGTGCGCGGGTGGGCGGATTTTTCGAAAAACAGATTTCCGCTGGTGGCGGCCTCGCTCAGCGCAGCTTCCACGGCCGCCCGCTTGAGGTGGAAATTCAAAAAGCCGGCGCCCGCGATTTCCACGCGTTCACAAAGATCGGTGAGATTGAGCCGAGCGGCGACGTCGGTGGCGAGCTGGCGCGGGTTAAGTTTGCGCGCCTTGGCGAGGCCCATGAGAGCGTTGGATTGGTAATCGCCGAATTTGGGATCGGCGCAGGGTCGCACCAGGACACTCGAGACGTCCGCATCGGGCAGGACGCCGCGGACCGCTTCCTGGAGGCGGGCTTCGATGGTTTTGTACATGGCAGACATAATTGAGCTGGCATTGGGCCGGTCACGCCGGGCAGAAGACGGCTTCGCGGCAGAGGGGCCGGCGGGCGCGGGGGTTAACGTTTTCCCTGATCACGAATGATGCGCAACATGGCGTCGGCATCCGGCGATTGCTCGAGGGCGGAGCGGAATTCAGCTTTGTGCAGGAGCTTGGCGATGTTGGCGAGGGTATGGAGATGCTTTTGGAACTGGCCCTGGGGCACCAGGAAGAGCATGACGAGATTGACGGGTTGGTTGTCCAGCGAGTCAAAATTGACGCCTTTGCGGGAGCGGCCCAGAGCGCCGACCACCTCGTAGATGAGATCGGTCGAGGCATGGGGGATGCCAATCCCGAAACCGATGCCGGTGCTCATGGAGGTTTCCCGTTTCTTGACGACGGCAGCAATGGCGTCCTGGTGTTCCGGTTTGATTTTGCCGGTCGAGACCAGATTGCCGATCAATTCGTCGATTGCTTCCCAACGAGTTGTCGCGCGCAAATCGGTGACGATTTGCTCTTTGCTTAGAATGTCGCCAAGGTCCATAAACCACGGAACCCTTTCCGGTTCGTTTGCGCATTTCGCCTGAAGTAACTGATTAGATCAAGCTAGAAGTTGCGCGCCCATCCGTATTAAACCCGACTCTCGAGCTTACGCCCAGCGAGGCCCGAGGTTAGTGAAACAGCAGCCGGACGCGGGCAAGGATCTCACCGGTGTCCCGCACCCAGAAGTTCAAAGCCTCCAACACGGTCACCCGCTCGGTTAACAGCGGAATCCCCAGCAGGAGCACCACGATGTTCCCGATAAAGATAATCACCGCCGAAAAGAGATAGCCCTGATCGGTGATATCCGATTGCCGGGTCTGGAGCACGTGCCAGGTGAGGGTCAGATGAAATGCGTAACTGGCCCCCGCCACCAGGTGAAACCAGACCAGGTGGTATTTCAGTTCCCAAAAATGTTGCACCACGAAAAACACGAGGATCACCAACACCGTGTAGAGCGGAAAGAAGTAGGGAGCCAGAGCGATGATGAAGTTGTTTTTGGTGACCACCACATGGCCGCCTTTGGCGCCGGCTTTAAAGCGCTTCACCTGCCCGCCCATCGCCCACACCCAAACCGCATGGGTGAGTTCGTGGCCAAACACATAAACCCACATGGGCTTGGGCAAGAGCACGTAAATCACGACCCAACACGCAGCACCGGAAAGGAACGCCACCCAGACGGTGTCGGCGCTGCCGCTGGCGCGCACGACCTGCACCAACGCCAGACCCGCACCGCCACAGACAGGCAGCAAGAGGAGCGCGACCAGGAACTTCAGCCATTTCGGCATCGCGAAAGTATTCGGGGAAGCCGGGCAACAGACAATGCCCATTTCTGGGCGGAAGAAGCCAGCGCCACTGCCGAGCGAAGTGGCCGTTCGAAGAGCAACCGGCGCCGCGCGCTTCAGGCGGCGGAAATTTTCGCGAGGAGCGTCTTGGCCTCCCGTTGTTTGCCGTTGGCGAGCAACTTTTCGGCGCAAACGCGGGCGGCTTCCAACACTTGCGGCCGGAGGTCTGGCGGGGCAGTTCCCAACAAGGCTTGGAGCAAGCGGGCCGATTTGGTGGAGCCAATCTCACCGAGCGCCGCGGCCGCAGCGGCGATGATGGCTGGATCAGAATCGCGGAGCTTGCGTGCCAAGTCTCGTTCCGGACCTGTAGTCCCTCGTGCACCCAGGGAATTGATGGCGCCAATCAAGCCATCACCCTGGAGCGTCTTCAGACTTGCCACCAAGGCGTGCTCCGCCGCCCGATCTGGGATTCGTTCGAGCACGTTTCGAGCGGCGTTTCCCAGATCCGCGTCGGCGAGCAGTGCCGCCATGGCGGGCACGCATTTCGCGCTCCCGATCAACGAAAGCGCGGAGCAGATGTATTCCCGGGCGACGGCATGTCGCGCGGTGGTCAGGGCCGAAAGCAGGCTGTCTTCCAACACCCGGGCCGGCTCGGGATCTTTACTCGCCACCGCCGCCGCCTGGTCCAGCGGGCGCAAGAGGCCACGAGGTGAGCCGCGCTGGTAATCGCGCAAGGCGTCAAGGGCTTGTCGCACTTCAGCAGCGAGAACTGGAGCGGATTTGTCTTTCTCTGCTTTCATAACTAAGGCCGTTTGCCGGACTGCACTTCCAGGGTGGCACGATTGCAGTATTCGATCGACGCTTGCAGTCCGGGCATCGCGGCGGAATCTGACCCGGGACCGCCCACGGTGATCACCGCCGGTTTCAACTGCAGACGCTGCAACTCGTGAATCACTTTATCGATCTGACCGATCCCTTTACCCAAAGTCACTTCGCGAGCGGATTTGGATTTTTTATCGACATCATGAAGCTCGAGAGCCATCAGCCGGGGGCCCAACTGGCGGACGGCTTTAACCGGATCAATTCCCTGCCGCAGCCAATCGCCGGTGTCGCCGCTGACACCCAGGCGCGAGCTGCGCCCCTGGCAGAGTTTTAGAAGGCGATCCGGTTGGGCGTCGTCGCGCCCGGAAGTCTGGCCGGGTGCGCCGAGCGCAACATTGATCCCATATTCTTCCGCCAGTTTCGCAACCAAATCCAGCGCCTCGGGCGGAGGATTGCAGCGAAAGGTCTCGACTCCCATCTTTCGACCGAACTCGAAGACGCGCCGGCAAGCGGCTGGCTCTGCCGGTAGCGTTTCGAGGTCGCAACTGAGCAACCGCAGACCGGCGGTTTCCAGCTTCATGCGCACCCGGTCCAAATCATCATCGGTAAGCTCGGCGTTGAACTTTTTAGGCAGGTCCTTGCTGACAAGTTGAGCTCCGACACCCGACAGATAGGGCAGCCCGAGCTGCGCTGCCTGATCGATGGTCTCGAACAGGGTGAGATTTTGGAAGCATCGCCCCCCGGCGGCGAGGCGCCACCCCAAAGCTTCTTGCGCGAACATCGCCGGACTCAGACGTGCGCTCGGCGTGGTGGGGGCGGGCAGATCTCCCAGGGCAAACTGAATCGCATTCAGGTAAAACCGGAGGAGATTCGTGTTCCAAAAAACATACGGATTATGAGCCATGGTGGAATAGAACACGCGGCCCTGGCCATAATTGCGGATCCAGGCCACCGCATAATCATTATCGGGGCGGCTGGCAGCTCCCCGCAACGGGCCGCTGGCGTTCAGGTCGGTTTTAGCCAGGTCCATGCTGAGGAGCACCCGCACGCGTTCGCGTGAATAGGGAGCTTGCGGCCGGAAATACTCATCGCGAAACTCGAACCCTTCCGCGGCGAAAGCGCGGGTCAGCGGATGCCGGGGATCCTCCACTTTCAACCAGGCCCGTTCATCGCTGTCGCGGTGATTCGCTCCGCGGGCCCCGATCATGAACCCGAATTCGGGCCAGTCCTCGAGCGCGCCCGGCCAGCGGGTGAACGCCACCGTGGTGCCGTGGAAGCCGAGCAGGCCGCCGCCGCCGGTCACAAACTCGAGCAGCGCGCGCCGCCACTCCGCATTGGTGAAGCAATTTCCCACCGTGTTGTTGAAGCACACCGCGTCGAACCGCCGCAGGCGGGCGGGCTCGAAAATGGAGGGATCCTGGCTGACTTCGGTCTCGTACAAGCGCAGCTTCTGGCCCATGCGCGTGAACGCTTCGTTCGCATACTGAATCGATGGATGCCCACCGTAACCCACGTTGAGCGTGAACATCAGCAACCGGCGCGGATGAAGAGGGCGCGCGGCGGCTTCGCGCGGCAGCGCCGCCTCGATTTTGGCGCGGTCCTCGGCGCTGGCCACGAAGTTCTCTGCGCGGACGATCAAAGATCCGCATGCCAGCCACAACGCGACCCCACAAATCAAAGGCAAATGCTTCATAACGGCTAAAGGTCAAAAACGCCACGGAGCGCGATAAGCGCGATGTAACAGCCGGTTCGCGCCTGGATCGTCCGGGAAGGTCTCGCGCACGGGATCCCACTTCAAGCTGCGGCCCAGGACCATCGCGATGTTGGCCAGGTGTCCCAAACTGGCGGAACGATGTCCGATTTCTTCGTCTGCGCTCGGTTTTTGCCGGGATTTGAGGCACTCGAGCCAGTTGGCGTGGTGGGTGTTCGAGCCGATGCCCACTTCGGGCGCGCGTTTGAGTTCCATTTCGTCGAAGAGCGACTCTGGTTCTCCTTCCAGCCGCCCGCCCGACGACATGGTGGTCAGCCAACCGCGTTCGCCGATGAATAATCCGCCGAACAATCCGGCCAAACGTGCTTTGTCGTCGATAGCGCCATATTCCTTTTTCACCATGTTCCAATTTTCAACCAGATGCAGGGGCGTGCCGTTGGCATAAACACACGTCAGGGTCGGGAAACGTCCTGAACTCGGATGCACCAGTTCCACGGGGCCGGAGCGTTCGTAGCCCAGGGCCCACTGGATGACATCCGCCGCATGCGACATAAACCAGGTGGAGGCGGTGACACCGAAAGCGTCGGAGAAGGACCAGGGAACCACGCCGGGTGAAGGGTTCACGTGATACAATCGGTTATAGGGCCGCCACGGTGCCGGGCCTACCCAGAGCGGCCAATCCAACCCATCGGGCGCAGGCTCCTCGGGCAGGGCGAAATCGAGTCCGATGTAGCTCCCGCCACATCGCGCCATATCCATGACTTGCGCATAGGGCTGGATCCGGGCAGGGCTGAAAAAACTGGAGAGCGGGGCGTAATTGGTGAATACGGCTTTGATTTTGCCCAAGCCGCCCTGGCGAATGAACTGGCAGACTTTGCGGATGGCGGGGATGGACCGGTATTGCGTGCCGGTCTGAAAGACTCGCCCGTGGCGCACCACGGCCTCGACCAAACGCCGTCCCTCGTGCAAGGTCAGCGACACCGGCTTTTCGCAGTAAACATCCTTGCCGGATTTAACGGCGTCGATGGATTGGGGAGTGTGCCAATGGTCCGGGGTGGCGATCAGCACCGCATCGATGTCCTTCCGCGCCAGCACCTCGCGGTAATCGTTGTAAGCAACGCAGCCGCGATAGGTGCCGGTGGGCTTTTGCGAGGCGTAAATGTCCTCAACGGTTTGACGTCCGGCCTCGCGGCGATCCTTATCGACGTCGCAGATCGCCAGCACCTGAAAACCCGCGTCGTAGGCCAGGCGCTGGACATGTCCGCTGCCCATGGCTCCTCGGCCGATGATGGCCACGGTGACGCGCGCGCTGGGGGGCACGGCGGCATTCGCGCCAAGCGCCGGTTTCGGCAGAGTCCAGGGGGCGCTCAAGGCGCCTAAGGTGACGGCGGTGCGGCGCAGAAATTGCCGGCGGGCAATGCGCGGGGGATTCGAGGAAAAGTGCATGCGGCAATGAGGTAGGGCGTAACACGAGGGAGGAGATGGAGTCAAGCATCATCACTACTCTGCTGTCCTCAACCCGCGTTTGAAATAATCCACAACGCTGAGCGCGAGTGCTGAGTTGGGGTGTTGACCGGGGGACGGTGCCAAGTGGAACCACGGAATAAGCGGAAGTCGCGGAAGGGGAGGAGAAGTGGGACCGCATTGACAGCAGTGACGGGAGTGACGTGGGGTGCACATAGCGCTGACTTCTTGTCTTACCGCGAGGTGTCCTCACAGATCAGGCTCGGGAGTGGTGTTTTCGACCGCTCCCGGGGTCAGTCCGCAGTATTTGCCGCTGGGGTGTTAAGCTCGGGTGTCAGTGCTCACTTCTTGTCTTACCGCGAGTGCTAGCCCGCACGGGGCAACACAAATAGATGCAGGACTGACACCATCGCTCGGGCGTTGAGCGTTTGGCCGCGCACGGGGGCAGTCCTCAGTATTTGTACACGACACAAATACATGAAGGACTGACCCCGTGCGCTGGGGCGGCGTGAGCATAAGATTTCTGCGTGCTGAGAGCGAGGTGTTTTAGAGCGCAAGCTTCTTTGAAGGAACGGATTGCGTTATGGATTTGCCTGATTGGATCAACGAACGGGTGGTTAGTATAGCAGGGTGGAAACGGGCTTTTTTAATAGTTGACCGCCGCTGCTGTGCTAACGTAAGATAATAACCGTGAGAGGTTTAGGATGTTAAACCAAGCTCCTAGATACACGAACCATCCGTTCGTATAATGCCAAGTTCGGCGGCATA
This sequence comes from Verrucomicrobia subdivision 3 bacterium UBA693, assembly GCA_002298785.1. Lineage (GTDB taxonomy): Bacteria > Verrucomicrobiota > Verrucomicrobiia > Limisphaerales > UBA8199 > UBA693. Next base: position 213,727 of record DBMR01000046.1, on the reverse strand, counting down.
GCGCATCATGGGGCAAAAGATCAGTGGCTGGAGATTGGGACGAGCGATTGCGGCAGCACTCCTCGGTCTCTTGTTCTTGGCTGCAGGTCTGCCGAGTACCGGTGGGATGCTGTCAGATGAGTTTGTGCAGAAGAATGGACTGTGGTCGGTCGGCCCTTTTTCGTTCTTTCCAGGCCCGTTCTTTTCGCTGGTTGGAGCCGTCACGATATCGACCGCCTGTGTATTGATTGGGGTTGCGCGACTTCGCTGGCTTGAGGTTGTCGGTTGGGTCTTGCTCGGTTTTATATTTGTCTGTTTCTTGATGGCTTGAGCATGAGATATTTATCGCCGAACCAACTGGCTGCACCGAATCCCGCGATCGCGTCGCAGTTGCAGGTCGGGCATCACTGGCGCGGGATCGGTGAGCCAGATCGTTGGCTATAAGTTGTGCGGAAGACCCGAACAGTTTGGGTAATTGTTCTACTGATTGTGGGTTTCGGCATTGCTGGTATCGCCGCATTCAGCCGGGCACGACGCCTATCCGATCTCCACCGGGTCACTGCAAATGCCCAGCTTCTGAGCAAGGCTTTACGTAAGCACCAAGAACGAACGGGTTCATTGCCGTTGCGTTTGGACGAGCTCGTGGCTGACGATGGAGATGTGATTCCCGGCTACTTGCACGGTCTTAGCAATCAGTTTGCTGTGGCATATATCCCTCCCACCGGTAGCACGTCGGCAACCGCGACTATTCTTAGTGTGGCCGGCGGTCGTTGCTCAGCCACTGTGTCCCGAGATTTTCAAATCCATGTCGCGAAGTAGCCCACCAGCGTATGCACCGAACCCGGCGATGACTTGTGTGTTCCAGTGCAATTGCCATCGGCGCCGGGTCGGTGATACTATTCGTTCGCTTACACCATATGAAGAATAGCGACTTGCCATCTCGCTGGAAGGAGCGCATCGAGAACTGGGTCCGGGCGCACACGGATGGCAAGCGGACCAGGTTGGGAGCATCCGACTTTCCGAAAGGAAAGGTCGTATCCGTGGAGTTTCCCGACGGATCATCTGCGCGTTTTCGGTACGCTGTCGTGATAGAGTCTCCGGACATTGGCGAAGTGGGAATATTTACTGAACACTGTGGCTATCACATATTTCCTTTCGTCGACACCAGGATTTCCATTCAGGAGGGGGCATGAGAGCGAATCGGGTAGCCGGGGAGGGTTTACCTCCCACACCATCCGCCTTTGCTAAAGCTACGTCGGGACCAGCCTGACCTCCGGGTTCACAGCAGGCGGTTCCGGCCAGATTAACGGCTTCGGGATTTGGAACTGTCCCCGGGCCGTAATGCATCTTTACCCACAGTCGCGCTATGGATTTGCCTGACTGGATCAACGAACGGGTGGTTAGTATAGCAGGGTGGAAACGGGCTTTTTTAACGGTTGACTTATGCTGCTGTGCTAGCGTAAGATAGTAACCGTGAGAGGTTTAGGATGTTAAATCTAGCTCCTAGATACACGAACCATCCGTTCGTTTAATCCCAAGTTAGCATGAACATCGCCCGCACAATCACGCAGTCCCTCATCGGAGTATTTGTCGCCCTGGCGGCTTTCTTCGGCGGGCTGGCAGTGTGCTCACTCATTCCGGGGACCGGGATCAAGTGGGTGAACGAGCGCGGACAAGCAGTAGTTGGTATCGTCGTATTCAGCGCTTGTCTTGGTGTCGGCCTCGTGCGGCGTTTTCGGGCGGGCGCTTTGGTCATCAGTGCGGTCCTCATCACGTTGCTTCTCACAGCAATCCGGGAACTATCGGAGAACTGGCACTACACGGCCCTTCCCGTCGGGTTATCTGCGGTCTTGGCACTTTGCATCCGCTTCCTTTATGAACAAGCCCGCACAAAGAAATGCTAACCAGCGGCCTGGAGTGGACGCGGGATGGCGCGTCTTGTTTGCATCCCAGCGTCTTCGGTCCCGCGCCACTCAGGCCGGGCGTTCGGCTTTCGGCACATGACAGCTGTCGGCTATAGGCGAGTTGTGATTGTCAGCGGCATCGTAATTGCCGGACTGCTCGCACTTGCCTGGCAGCTTGCGATGAAGGCGGCGATCCTGCAGGCAGACGCACGTGATGCGTGGAGCGCTATAGTAGATTATGGTCGGAGCCGAGATGCGGCGATTCGATCCGACCCGCGCGAGGCCGTGCAGATGCTCGAGATCATAGCCACCTTGCCTCCCCGGAGGACCAACCATTCGAGCCCCATTCTCCGGATGGTCGAGCGTGAGAGGGATCGTGACGTTCGTGACGTGATTGAGTATCTTCGGAAAAAGACTGGAGAGGATTTGGGAGACGATCCGGCCAAGTGGATCGAAAAGTATTCAGGCCATGAGAAGCGATGATCGAGAGGCGAACCCTTTTGTGCAGCGGGCGCGGGATTCACGCTGCAGCTTACAATTCGGACGGCAGTGGTCCCGCGCCGCTGAAGATCGTCGCTCGGCGTATATGCTATGAACACTCACGCGTTTGTTATCCTCCTCATCCCGATTCTGGGGCTGGCCGCCATATGCCGAGGCGGCCGTTTCCACAAGCGGGTGGTCCCTTCGAGTCCACTTCTGAATGGGGTCTTCTGGTTTGGCTGGACCAGTAGCCTAGTGTTCGGTTTATGGACCTTGTTCCATCCATGACACGTTCGCCGACCAAGCGTGCTGTAGGCGACGGCGGGACGGCGCTTCTGCGGCCTGCTGGACGCCTGGGACCCGCCGCGCCTCATCACGGGCGTTCGCCATGAAACGCGGCCTCATACTGGTAGCAATTGTTGCAGCAATCGGCGGCTCGGCACCAAAGGCGAGGGCGGATGAGTTTTACCGTGCTCTCCAGGCAGAGATTGGCACAAATGACACTCCCCGCGATATCAGCACCGCACTCCTTCTGGACCCGAGCAACACGGTGCGCAGGCTTACAAATGCCATCCTCAGCTCTGAGGTTTTGGCTCGTGACGATCAGTTACTCGGCCTTCGCCTTGGCATGACGATGAAACAGGTTTTCGAGCGGTGGGGGAAACCGAAGGCAATCTGGGTTCCTTGTACCCTGCGTCCATGTCTCCTCTATGAGGATGCGTTCGTGTTCTTTGATCCTACCAACCAGGTAGTGGACGAGGTATCGGTCAGCAAGCCCCCGGAGCTTCGAGTGCAATGGACACATCCGCTGGGCGACTTCGACAAGTGCGTTGAGTTAGTGGGGGAGCCAGACGAGCGCAAGATTACTCCCGATCCATTCAGCAATGAGGGCTTAGATACTATCCCAGGCCCTGGCAGAAGTCTGCGGGCGCCCTATTTTTTCTGCGACGCGGCCTACGTCGGGAGCAGCGCGAGAAAGGTTCTTGGCTTCAACGGGGGTGAGTTGGTGTGCGTTTCGCTCCAGCGAAATCCCCTGGCTCGGAAGGAGGGGAGATGATCGGCCCGGAGGCGAACCATCCGGCTTCAGGCAAGGCCGGGATCGCGCTTCTGTTTGCATTCGGACACCATTACCGCGGCTGTGCCTCAGCTTTTCGTTAAGCGCTATGAAAACCCAGCACCACGTTCTCGCGCTTTTTCTGTCACTCTGCTGGTTCCGATCTCTCGGAGCCGATGATTCGTTCTTTCTGCGTTACGTGGGCCTTCTAAACACCAATGACACGAGACCCATTGCGGTGCATTCCACGTCCGTCGTGGACACAAGCAACACGGCGCCCAAGCTGGAGAGTATCGAGATCTCTTTGGATAAGCTCCGTAGTGCTGGAGAGGTTGGCGACATTCGGCTTGGCATGACCATGGACCAGGTGGTGCTGCACTGGGGGAAACCGAAGAGCCTATATGCAAACTGCGGGCCGGGGCCTCGCTTCATCTACGCTGATGTCACCCTGAATTTTACCAGCAATGCGCTTGACCGCATTTATTTGCCGGAATCCGCTCGGTTCACTAGTGGGTTGCGTGCAGACTCGAAGCTGGGTGATTGGGTGCGTGTTCTGGGGGAACCGACCATGCGCAACAACAGGTCGGGAATCTCCCTTGCTTATGAGACGAAGGCAACCATCCGCACGGTGCTTTTACTGAGTTTCGATTCCGATGGAAACCCGAGGTCGTGTCCCACCCCCTGGCGGGACCCAGCGCTCACAAACTGGTTTAGAGTATCAGCACCTTGAAGACGTGCATCTTGAATCGTGATTATGTTGAGGGCGCTAACAATGCGCCTCCACCTAACCGCCGCCCGCGCTTTCCGCTCCGCGGCTTGGGCAGATTTGATTATCTTTTCTGCGCTCCACCCGCCTCCCCGGCAGCGGTAGGTGAGGCGCGGCGTTAGCAGCCAATGACAACGCGTCGGGTCATTTTAGTCTCAGCCTTGCTGGGCTCGATTTGTTTGCAGGGCGGCTATTGCGCCGAGCGCCCCAGCAGCGCTCGCAGGCGGTTCGATGCGTCCCCAGGCAGCAAGGTTACGGTCAGAGGGACGAGCAATATTCACGAATGGCGAGCAGAGGGAGGCCTCATCAGTGGGTTTTTGGAGGTGCCAGCAGATTTTCCGAGCACGCCTACAGATCCTCCCAAAGAACCAAAGATCGAAGCACGTGGGGAGGTCTTTGTTCCGGTACGTAATCTCAAGGCAGTTGGCAAGAGCTGGGAACCAGACAATGAGCAAATCACAGTTGCCATGCACAGAATGCTGCGCGCGCAGGAGCACCCTAGAATCCTCTTCCGATTAACAGATCCACTCGCCGCAATGAGGCGAGCATCGACAGCCACAACCTACGCTTTCAAGGCGACAGGAGACTTGGTCATTGCAGGCATCACCAATCGAGTTTCGATGCCGCTCGAAGTTGCCCCTTTAACGACGAACAAGCTAAAGCTCTCAGGGAGTGCCAAGCTGAAGCAATCGGATTTCAAGGTCATTCCCAAGCCCATGCCGGTATTAGGCTCCTGGGACAACGATACCGTGGAGATCGCATTCGAGTGGATGGTGGAACAAAAGCAAGAGGATGACGCACTGCATGGAAGCCGCAGCAACTAGAGTCCGGGCTGCTAACCAGGCACATGTCGCGCCGAGATAAGCTCGGGATGTGAGGATAGAGGAGACTGCTCTTGAACCATGTCAAAGTTACCCAGTGGGTGGGATAGGTGGAGAGCCGTCAATTGCGTGGGAGAGGGCTGCAACTCCTTCAGAGTTGGATTGGATGATGGGGTGGTCACCCGGGGTAGGCGCTGGTCGCGCCGACCCCGGGCTAATGGATGTTAATCCCTTCGGGATAGGGGCAAGACGCTGATCCCCACTCAGGCTCGGATGTCAGTGCTCGCTTCTTGTAAAGTGCGACCCGCACCGCGAAGCCGCTACCCTCACCATATACTAAGAGTGCCAACAACAAGTGGTCACTGCCGACATGATCCGACCCCACGCGATCAGTTCTTCCCACGTCATGTCAATCCGGGGGCCGGTGTGAAATCAACCCGGTGCTCCCAGTATCCAGTCTTGATGAAAGGCGTAGTCAGCCATCAACTCACCACGCGGGCTGATGCGACGAGTTGGCGGACCTGCTCCAACGCCTGCTCGCCAGGAATAAGCGTCACCTTACCGGATTCAACCTGAGCGATGCGGCGCCGAACCTCCTCGATCTGTGCTCGCTCGATCTCGGGAGGAATGTTGTGGGCGAGCGTCTCGACGAGGCGATCAGTGAGTTCGGCCTGCTCAAGCGGGGAAAGCTGCTCGACCTCAGCAAGTATTTGGGCAACGGCTTGCGTCATGGAAGGAATCTATTCGCTCTGTCTGTCGGGGCAAGGACGTAGAAGCGCTTGTGGCCGTAATAAGGATTGTTCACCAGATTTCCCGCCCTCGGCTGGGCTGAAGGGCGGCGTCACACGCCTTCCTGCCAGGACTGTGGAGCGGGACTGGAGACCTAATCAGCGGTGCACCATCCATGCAATCAAGCCTGAGATGACCAGCAGGAAGAACACGCCGAGCCATTCGGCCAGGACCGACTCCGACCCCGAACCCCATTCCAGGTCAACTTTGCCGAGCGTGACCAACTTCACAACGATGTGGCCGACCCACCCGCAAACGGTGAAGAACAGGCACTCAACAATGAATTCGAGAATGGGCATAAGCTCGAACGACAATTTATTGTTGTTTGGATAGGCCGTCTTTGCCTTCGATCTGTCGTTTCACTTCCTCCATGGCCTCTGGCGATATACCGTGACTCACGTTCACCCCTAGCTTCTGCTTCAGAAACTCGTCTAACGACAGCCATTTATCATCAACATGAATGCGCTTAGTCCAGGCGCAAACGACTTGGAGTTGCCCTTGGACCTTTCGGATTTCCTCGGTCGAACGCTGAAGTTCCAAATACGCCTTTTCCAGGTCGCGACGGGCCTGGGCTTCCCGATCCGAACTCCTTTTCAGTCGCTGGATAACGATACCGATTGTGGCAAAGGCCAAAAAGCAGATGAAACTGTTCCAATAGCGAACGCCTTCGTGGGAGTACCGGTGTCCGGAGAGTGTATCGACCAAAAACCAGCTCACGCCGCTGAGTGTGGCCATGGTCAGGACGGCTCCCTGGGTCAGATACCAGCCACACAGCGCCACCGGGATGAAGTAGAAAACGAAGAAGAGGGTCTCGTCCCCGGTGATGTAATCAACGTAGCTGACCGCCGCCAGGAGGATGAGGCTGGCGAGAAACAACAGCCATCGGTTTCGGTTCATAACTACGGTCGCGTGACCACTCTAGGGTCAGGCTCCGGACCATTCAAACTCAAATTTCGGCGACAAAATCTCTTGTCGACGGAGGGGGAAATCCGCTATTCTGTGTATGGAAGAGTTTGACTTAAAACGACTATGAAAAAAACTTTTGTTCTAGCTGGAGCCTTGCTGGTGGCAGCGGCCGCTGCAGAGGCGCAGACCACGATCGCGAAATGGACATTTGAAAGCGTCGGGACTATCCCTGCTGGTACCACCGTTACCGGAATCGTGCCTGAAGTTGGCACAGGCAGCGGCGGCGGTAGTCACGTGTCCGCACTCACCGCCTGGACTACCCCTGTCGGGAATGGATCTGCAAAGGCGTTTAGTGCCAACAACTGGGCGATCGGAGACTACTGGCAATTCCAGGTGAGCACGGTCGGATTTACCAAGATCGGTCTATCATACGACCAAACCAGCAGCAGTACCGGTCCTCGGGACTTCAGCTTGTCCTACAGCACGGACGGCAGCACCTTCACTCCGTTTAGCAGCTACATCGTTCTGGCCAACAGTGCTCCGATCGGGCCCTGGGTTTCGGCTACCAATAATCCGTCATTTACCGTCACCGCGGATTTTAGTGCGGTCACCGCGCTGGATAATGCCGCCACGGTTTATTTTCGGGTGACCGACACTTCCACGACTTCCGCTAGCGGTGGAACCGTTGGGACCGGTGGAACCGATCGGCTGGATAACTTCACGGTGACCAGTATCCCAGAGCCGACCACGATGGCGTTGCTGGGATTGGGCGCCGCGGCAATGCTGCTTCGCCGCAAGAACTAGAACAGCTTTTACTCATCAACGCGCGATCTTTCCAGGTCGCGCGTTTTTTTATTGGGGGCGAACTATTTCCCTGTCGCCCGTTCGAAAACCAGGATGTGTTGCCAGGGCAGAACCTCGATCGTGCGCACGTGCTGCAAGGGATGTAGCGCCATTTCCCTTTTGACCTGGGCCACGGTCATCTTGTGCAACTCTTTAATGGGTACATTGGCATCTTCCCCGCGAAACTCAACGAGCACCACCTGCCCCCCGGGTTTTAGCGCGGAACTTATCGATCGCATCATCTCGAACGGGAAATCAAACTCGTGATAAACATCCACGAGCAAGGCCAGATCGATGCTGGCGCTCCCCAGATTGGGATTGGTGATTGAGCCAAGGACCGGAGTGATATTGGTTAGTCCCAGCTTGGAAGCCTGGTTGGTCAGTAGGGTGAGCATCTCCGGTTGAATATCGACGGCCAATACGCGTCCTGAGGCGCCAACCAGTTTCGCCAATCGACGCGAGTAATAACCGGTGCCGGCACCGATATCGGCCACAACCATTCCGGGACGAACGTGCAGTTCATCGAGCAATTGGCTGGTATGTTCTTCCGCCTCTCGTTCCGGACGTTCCAACCAATCTGCCGCCTGGTGACCCATCACAAGCGCAATCTCTCGTCCTTCGAAGAATTTTCCAATCCCATCAGCGCTGTGAGGGGAACGATTGGTGTAAAGCGTCGCCGGTAACCGAGAATCCGTCACGGTCTGGCCAGTGAGAGTACAGAGACCGAGCGTTATGAAAAACGCGATAGCCGGCCATTTGCGGCCGATAAGGATGCGGTGTAACGCCTGGATCACCAGACACAGTGTCACTGCTTGCCCGGAACGGCAAGCGGACGCTGGTCAAGTGAGGCGCATGGGCATCACGACGTAGAGGAACGGCCCGTTGATTTTGAGCACGCCGGGGCTGAGTTCATCGATCAGCTCGATGAAGACCTCGTCGTTGGCCAGGGCGTTGAGCGGGTCGATGAGATACTTCGGGTTGAAAGCGATGGCGATGTCCGGTCCCTTGTAGTTAATGGCCAGCGTTTCTTTGGCTTCGCCGACTTCCGGTGAATTAGCGGTGATTTCCAGGAGGTTCTTGGCGAAACTCAGTTTTACCGAGTTGGATTTTTCGCTGGTCATGATTTCCGCGCGGCGGAGAGCATGCAGGAATTCTTCCCGGGCCAGCGGGACCCGTTCCTTGGTTTCCGCCGGGATCACCTGCCGATAATTCGGATAATTCCCTTCGATCAGCTTACTGATGATCATGACTCCCGATCCCTTTTCGCCTTTCAGCGCGAAGGAAACCTGGTTTTCGGAGAACCTAATTTCGGTCTCGCCCTTGTCTTGCAGCAGCCGATTGAGTTCGTTGACGGTTTTGCTGGGGAGAATCAATTCCGCCTGGCTGGACCCGGAAACGTCGACATCCTCGTCCGACATGGCCAGGCGCCGGCCGTCGGTGGCCACCATAGTCATCTTATGCTCACGCAGGCTTAGAAAGATACCGTTCAGCACGTAGCGGGATTCGTCCGTGGAAATGGCAAACGAGGTGCGTTTAAGCATGGCCCGCAAGGTCTCCTGGGAAACCGTCAGCCGGCGCTCCTCGCTCAGTGCGACCACCGGCGGAAAGTCCTCGGCGCTTAACCCGTTAATTTTATAGAAGGATGCCCCCGAGCGAATGACGCAGACGTTCTTTTCGTCGACCTCGAGGTCGATTTCGTTGTTGGCCAATTCGCGAACGATCCCAAAGAGCTTTTTGACCGGCACGGTGGAGGAGCCGGGACGTTTTACTTTAGCATCTACCGAGCAGGTAATGCTCACGTCCAGATCCGTGGCCGTCAGTTCCAGTTTCTCGCCGTCGGCACGGAGGAGAACATTCGACAGGACCGGCAGGGTGGTGCGGGTGCTCACCACATTCTGCACCGCCTGAAGGCCGTTGATGATTTGCTCCTTCGTTATGGTCAAGTTCATGCGTGCCTTAATAGATATCTGTTTTGGTAGAAAAATCTATCCGTATTAAGGGGTGTGAATAAGGCAAAGAAACCCTGCTGTCAAGGGTAGGACAATCACTTGCAGGGATTCTTTCACTGCGAATGACTCAATCCCATGATTGCCAATAGGGTGAACACCTCGGGTTTATTCACGCTATCCACAATTCATTCACGAAGAATTGATAACCTATTGGGATAGTTGTGCCCGACGGATGACCTCAGGTAGAACCGATTCGAGATGGTCGAGGTCGGAAAGTGAATTCTCGCGTCCGAACGAAAAGCGGAGCAGACCGTTGGCAAGGTTGGGCTTCCCAATGGCCTGGATAACGTGGGATGGCTCCAGAGACCCCGCCGAGCACGCAGAGCCGCTCGAGGCACACACGCCTTCAATATCCAGGCCGGCGAGCAGGGTGATGCTATCAGCGCGCTCTACCACGCAGGCCAGGGTGTTCGGGAGGGAGCCGTTTGTTGGAGTGACGATCTGGACGCCATCGAGGTTCTTAAGGATCTCACGCAAACGTCCCGTTAAAGTCGACATTTTCTCCGGAGCGAAAACAGGAGTGGTCAAAAAGGACTCGATGCAGGTTACCAGGCCCAGGATTCCGGCGAGGTTCTCAGTACCTGCGCGGTGCTCATTCTCGTGCGCGCCTCCGAGCAGGAGCGGGTCGATGGTGTGGGGAGACCGGACGTAGAGAGCGCCGATTCCTTTTGGCCCATGGATCTTGTGGGCACAGATGGTTACTAAATCGGCGTGGAACTGGTCGATCCTCGAGAAGGACTCTTTACCAAACCACTGGACTGCGTCGGTATGAAAAAGAACACCGCGCTCCCGGCAAATGTCCCCTATTTCGACAATAGGTTGTAAAGTCCCAATTTCGTTGTTTGCGGCCATGATGGATACGAGCACGGTATCTGGTCGGATGGCTCGGCGAACGTCGTTTGGATCGACCCTGCCGTCGCTATCTACCGGAATAACGGTAAGATCAAACCCGTCATTTTTGACAATATATTGACATGTTGTCAGGACCGCGTGGTGTTCAACCGCGCTGGTGATTAGGTGCTTGCCTTTGAGTTTCCTCGATCGTGCCGCGCCACAGATCGCCAGGTTGTTGCTTTCGGTACCTCCGCTCGTGAAGATAAGTTCACTCGGTTTGCAGTGAAACTGGACTGCGGCCCGCTCCCTCGCTTCATCGAGCACGGCGCGTGCTTTGCGGCCGACCTGATGGATACTGGAAGGATTTCCCCAAACCTCGCCAAGAGCCGGTTGCATGGCCTTGAGGACGGTTGTGTCCAGCGGGGTCGTGGCGTTGTAATCGACGTAGAGCAGGGGCTTCATCCGTTAAGGATTATCGTAGAATCCGGGAGGGATGTTTTCTTTGTCGGCGAAGCGATCCTCAGTCCACGGATCTGCGGTATTGGAGTAACCGCGTAATTCCCAGTAACCCAGGAGATCACGGTCGAGGAAGATTATTTCGTGAACAAACTTTGCCCCCTTCCAGGCATAGCGTTTCGGGATGATAACGCGAGCTGGACCGCCGTGGTCGATGGTGAGCGGTGCCCCGTTCCAGCTATGGGCGATCAGTACATCGTCGTCCAGGCACACCTCGAGCGGGTTGTTCACCGTGTAGCCATCGTAACTCTTGAAATAGACGTGGGCGGCGTCCGGCTTCAGTTTCACCAACTCGGCGATCGCGAAGAATGGCACCCCTTCCCAGACCATGTCGTATTGGCTCCAGGTCGTGACGCAGTGGAAATCGCTGGTGTCTTTGACTTGGGGTAAGGCGAGGAATTGCGACCAATTCAGGGTTACCGGGTTTTCGACTTTGCCGTGGATTTTGAGTTCCCAGGTGTCGGTGGTTACGCTTGGTCGGATTCCAAGGTCGAGAACGGGGAAATTGGTGACCAACCGCTGACCTGGTGGTAGCCGTTCTTGCGAGCGTTGGGTGGGCTTTTGGAGGCCTGCCATTTTCCTGGCCCAACGTTCTTTGGCAGCGAGGTATGATTCCTTCATACGCGCAGTCAGGATAAATGACACCGAAGGGGTCTGCCAGCCGGAATGTGGCAGCTTGTTTTGAAAAAGAAAAACCCCAGCCGCAACAGGCGACTGGGGACCCATGAAGAGTCTTTGGTGAAACCCCCGATAGGAATCCGACGGTGGCTATTACCTGGATAGCCGCCGCGCGGAGTCCCACGCGGGGGCATCAGGCATGGTTTGCCGACACCGCGACCACAGGGCGGGGGGTCGAGCCATGCTGCCTTCCGGTTTGGAAGGCAAAATCAGGAACTGGCAGGTATTCAGTGTCACCGGTGATAGGCTCTTTCAGCGCACCAAAATGGAACCCGGTTTCGTCCTGGTAGCCGACCGGCGCCTTGTCAGCCATTCGGAATTGGAAAACGCAGCCAACGATCACCAGCGCCAGGAATGATACTGTAATTGCTACCATGCCCGGATTGCAGCATACCAAGTGCCAATAGCGTTACACCTTTGCTCGGAGGTTGATGAGGTTGTGAAGCCACCAAACAGTGTAAAGTCTGCTTTACAGAAATGGACGTCCAATGCGGTATTTTGCGCGTTTACTACGGTTGCTCACCGTCGTTGTCCCGAGCGAACGACAGGACAGTGTCCAATTATAATACAGACGTGTCTCATTAATGGATTGGTGAGACAGTCAGAACTGATCATTAAGCCATGCGGTACGCGAGATGGGATCGAGGATTACCGGATGATCAGCGCACTGAACCGTACTCAGGGATCCTTGGTCGATGCCTGTCCATTTTCGATCGAATTGCCGCGCTTGAGCCAGACCATCACGATGCTGATATCCGACGGAGAGACGCCTGAAATACGAGCGGCCTGGCCGAGGGTGGCCGGCTGGATCTGCTTTAGTTTTTGCCGGGCTTCACGCCGCAAACTCGGGACTTCGTCGTAGTTGAAGTTCTGCGGAATTCGCTTTTCTTCGAGGCTCTTGAACCGTTCGACCTCATTTTCCTGACGGGAAATGTAGCCGGCATATTTTATGGCAATTTCCACCTGGGTGATCGATTCCGGTTGGAGATTGGGATTGATGGATGGCAAGTCCGCGTAACTCACCTCGGTCCGTCGGAGGATTTGCGAAAGGGTCTCGGCACCGGATCGGGTCCGGTCGAGGCGTTCGATTTCCTCTTGGACCTGGGTTCGTTTGGACTGGAACAGGGTGTAATTCCGTTCGGGCAGCAGGCCGATTTCGTGTCCCAATTCGGACAGGCGCATATCGGCGTTATCCTGGCGCAGCAGGAGGCGATGCTCCGCCCGGGAGGTGAACATGCGGTAGGGCTCGACGGTTCCCTTGGTAACGAGGTCGTCGATCAGAACCCCGATGTAAGCCTGGTCTCGTCGGAGCACGATGGGGGGGAGATTCCTGGTGCGGCGGGCGGCATTGATGCCAGCCATCAAGCCTTGGGCGGCGGCTTCTTCGTAGCCGGAGGTGCCGTTGATTTGGCCTGCGAGAAAGAGATTCCGACAGGCCTTGGTTTCCAGCGAGGACAGCAACTGGGTCGGAAAGGCGAAATCATATTCGACCGCATAGGCTGGTCGCAGGATCTCCGCTTGTTCGCAACCGATGATCGAACGGACCAGGTCGACCTGCACCTCGAACGGGAGGGAGGTTGAGAATCCGTTTACGTAGATTTCGTCGGTCGCGATCCCTTCCGGTTCGAGGAAGATCTGTTGCCGTTCCTTTTCGGGGAACTTGACGATTTTATCCTCGATAGACGGGCAATAGCGCGGTCCGACCCCCTGGATGATCCCGGAGTATAGGGGGGATTTGTGGAGGTTTTGCTGGATGATCTCCGCGGTGCGCTGGGTGGTGAAAGTGATGTAGCAGGGCAATTGACCCTGCAATTGCGCGAGAATGGAGCCGGGCGGGTAGGGCGATGGGGTGGACTTGGGACTCGATGAATGTTCCACGTGGAACATTTGCCGGGGTGGGGCCTGGTTAGTCTCCGAATGTTCCACGTGGAACAAATCATCTTTCCAGAACGTGAAATAGGGCACTGGTTCGTCACCGGGCTGAACCTCGGTCTTGCCAAAATCAATGGACCGCTTCAGCAATCGGGGTGGGGTTCCCGTCTTGAGGCGTCCGAGTTCCAGACCCAGTTCCACCAGGGAAGCCGACAGGCCCATCGCCGCCGCCTCCCCTGCCCGACCGCCGGATTGCTGGTTCAATCCGATATGCATGAGACCTTTCAAAAAGGTCCCCGTGGTGATCACCACGCAGGTCCCATGATACTGAACTTCCAGGGTGGTCTCCACTCCCCGGACCTCGCCCCGTTCATACAGCAGGCGTGCACATTGGGCCTGGCGCAGGTCCAGATTCGGTTCCCGCTCACAAATCCACTTCAGCCGGAATTGGTATGCCTTCTTGTCGCATTGCGCCCTCGGTGCCCAGACTGCCGGACCCTTTTTGGTGTTCAGCATCCGGAACTGCAAGCCCGACATATCCGTCGCCTTGCCCATCTCGCCACCGAGTGCGTCAATTTCCCGGGCCAAGTGTCCCTTGGCTAACCCGCCGATCGCCGGGTTGCAGGACATTTGTCCGACAGTATCGGCATTGATAGTCAGCAAGAGGGTTTGGCAACCCATCCGTGCCGACGCCAATGCGGCTTCAACGCCAGCATGGCCGGCGCCGACCACAATCACATCATAACGCTTAGGATAAACGAACATTTCGTGTGCAGTCGGCGCTGATTCAGAACTCCGGAGCAGGAACCGACTAACACTGGTACCGATGCTCGCTGATTACCTGTCCGTCAACCCGTTTGATGCCACGATCCGGATTTGCCGCCAGGTGTTCGCAGATTAAGAAGACGGTCTCCACTTCGTCCGGTTGCCCGAGTTGCTTGGCGATCTCTGCCGCCGTCATTCCGCTGCCAGGTTGCTTTTTCAAGGCCTGCAGGATCTTGATTTGCAGATCGATCACCGAATTGGCCGCCTTTTTTCCGGCTTCGACTCCAGGCTGGTGATAGGCGTTGATGTTGATCAGGGAAGCGTAAAGACCCACAGCCCGCTCGAAAAGCGCGATCAGGGAACCGACCGTAAAGGGCGTGACCTCCTGAATAGTTATCGTTATCGACTCACGACCGTTTTCGAACAGCGCGCGGCGCGTGCCTTGGAAAAAGCCGTCCAAGTAATCGCCGGTGGTGACGTCCGGATCAACGGCAATCGAGGTGGACTGACGATCCTTCAGCACGCGAATGAAGGTGACGAAGAAATTGTTCAGTCCGTCTCGAAGTTGTTGTATGTAAGAGTGTTGATCACTTGACCCTTTGTTGCCAAATACCGAGATGCCTTGATTTACCTTCTTCCTAGATGCGTCCAGTTCCTTGCCGAGCGACTCCATGATGAGTTGCTGGAGGTACTTGGAAAAGAGCTCCAGCCGATCTTTGTACGGCAGAACGATCATTGCCTTGTCACCTTTACCGTTACCGGAGTAATACCACATCAGGGAGAGGAGGGCGGCGGGATTGGTCTCGACGACGTGAACACGAGTTAGTTCGTCGCAAGCCTTCGCACCCGCCAACAACTGGTCGATGTCGATTCCTTGCAGGGCGGCCGGGAGCAATCCAACAGCGGATAATTCGCTCGTGCGACCTCCGACCCAGTCCCACATCGGGAAGATCTGAAGCCATTTGTCGGCGAGCGCCAGCTTCTCCAGTTCACTGCCCTTGCCGGTGATGGCCACGGTATGGCGGCTGAAGTCGAGACCCGCTTTGCGATAGGCTTCCTGCGCCTCGAGCATGCCGTTACGGGTTTCCTTGGTACCGCCGGATTTGGAGATCACCAGGCAAAGAGTCTCGCCCAGGAACGGCGCAAGCTCCGCCAGCACCCGGTCCATGCCATCGGGGTCGGTGTTGTCGAAGGCGTGCAGCTTCAATTTGTCCGTATTCGGGTGGCCCAGGGCGGAGGAAACAAAGAGTGGGCCCAGTGCGGAACCACCGATACCAATGAGCAACAAATGGTTAAACACACCACCCGAACCCCGAATTCCGCCGCTGTGCACCTTTGCGGCAAACTCTTTAACCGAGGCCACAGTGGTTTCAATGGCGGTCCGGTCGGAGGCATCGGGAGCCAGTCCCGGATTCCGCAGCCAGTAATGGCCCACCTTGCGCTTCTCATCCGGATTCGCGATATCACCCTTTTCCAGGCGGGTCATCGCCTCAAAAGCGGTTTTCATGAGCGGCTGCATCCGGGCGAAATAATCATCGCCAAAACTCATGCGGCTGACGTCGAGAGCGAGGCCGGCCGAGCGGAATTCAAAATAGTATTTCTGGTAACGCTCCCACAGGAGCTGAGTGGATTCATTCATAACTCGGCCCGAAGATAGCAGGCTGGGTGGGGCAAATAAACGCCGAAATTCCGGGGAGCCCCGGCGGCGCACCAGGGTTGGGAGCCCGGAACCGCTCGGCGATGGACCAAGAGAGAATTATACCCAGTAAATATGTAAAGCACCTCGATTTCCCGGCGCCTCGGAGGCACTTGTGTTCTAAACAGTTGCTGTTCATTGCATTATGCAAATTAGAATTAATTGTATCTGCCTTTACAGATTACCAAAATGCTTGATTTGAATCAAAAGTGGTTGTAGGGGCTTCTGATAAGCTCCTCGTATGACTCAAAGGCCACCAACGGCCGGCAACCTGTTTGTGTCGGCGCCCATCCGCGCGGGATTCCTGCTCGTGGTGAGCGCCGGGGCGGTGGGGTGGCTAATGCTTTCCGGAGCGTTGCCGGCACGAGCAGCGGAAACGAACAACGCCGCAATCTCCACCGCGGATGCCCGTTCCAGCCTGCCGGTGTTGCCCGTGGTGCCGCGTCCTCCCGCCACGCAACCAGAAGCCGGCTTGCGCTCGGACACCCACCTGGATAAAACGCCGCCGCGCAAAACGGTGGGGCTGGACCTGGTGAAGAACGGCTGGACGTATAATTGCATGGAGTGTCACAAGCTGTTTCCGGCGCGGTGGCATTACGACCGGGCGCTCAACGAGCATAAGGACATCAAGCTGGAGCATGGCAATAATCGATTCTGCCTGAATTGCCATCACCCGACGAATCACAACGCGTTTGTGGATTACGACGGGGCTGAGATCGCGCAGGCGGATGTGGTGTTGCTGTGCGCGAAGTGTCACGGCACCACGTATCGTGATTGGAAGGCCGGCGTGCATGGCCGTGCCAATGGATATTGGAACAGCGCCATGGGCGACCGCACCCGGCTCCGGTGCATTCAGTGTCACGACCCGCATTTTCCGAAATTCCAGGCGATGAAACCGCTGCCGCCGTTGCGGTATCCCTCGCGCGCGGTGAAAGGCGACGACGAAGCTGCCGCCGGCGCTAGCGGTGGTCACGCGGTCATGACCCAGCCGCATGGCCAGGGGCAGCCGGATACCGAGCCCAAAGGCCCCACCACTTCTCACGCACCATGAGCCACGAACCGGAAAACAGCGTCAGCCCGAAAACCATCGAGCAGGTGTACCAGCCGATGAATCGGCGCACGTTCCTGAAAGGCACCGCTGCGGCCATGGTGGGGATGGCGGGATTGGTGGCGGCGTTGAAACCGTTGCTGGCATTGGAACGCGGCGAAGTGACCCTGCATGATCTGCTCCAAAAGCACTATCGGGAACTCAGCCCAGCCGATTTGGAGCGCATCCGAAAATCACTGGAAGCCAAATGCGAGGCGGAATACGGAGTGCGACCGACGATCAAGGATCTGAAGCCGTTGGACGGAGTCGGGTTCGGATACGCCTTGAACCTGACGCGTTGCATTGGTTGCCGCAAATGCGCGCACGCCTGCCTGGCGGAGAATAATCAGTCCCGCGAAGACGCGAATGATATCGAGATGTCCTACATCCGCGTGCTGGAGATGAACAAGGGCGCGATCAACCTCGAGACTTCGAACGCGTATTACGACCCGGAAAAGGTGCCGCAGAAGGACAAATATTATATGCCGGTGCAGTGCCATCAGTGCGCGCAATCGCCGTGCACGAAAGTGTGCCCGGTGCAGGCGACCTGGCAGGAGAAGGACGGGTTGGTGGTGGTGGACTACAACTGGTGCATTGGGTGTCGCTACTGCATGGCCGCCTGTCCCTATGACGCGCGGCGGTTCAACTTTAAGAAGCCCACGATCAAGCCCGAGGCCATCAACCGCGAGCAAAGTTACCTGAGCAACCGCATTCGGCCCAAGGGCGTGGTGGAAAAATGCACGTTTTGCCTGCAACGCACGCGCGCCGGCAAGTACCCCGCCTGCTTGGAAGTCTGCCCGACGGGCGCGCGGGTCTTCGGCAACCTGCTCGATCCGAACAGCGAAATCAATTACATCCTGAACAATAAGCGAGTGTATATCCTCAAAGAGGATGTCGGGACGCAACCGCGATTTTACTACTTCTTCGACAAATGAGAGATTACGTCACCTTCCTGTTTCGCGTCTGGCGGCTCTCCTTCCAGGGAAGCTGGAAGTTCTACGCCTGGATGACCCTGCTGAGCGCGGTGTCGTTGCTGGGCTTGAACGCCTACGCGCATCAATTCGTGCAGGGCCTCCAAACCTCGAACATGACGAACCAGGTGAGCTGGGGCGCCTATATCGCGAACTTTACGTTCCTGGTCGGCGTGGCCGCGGCGGCGGTGATGCTGGTCATCCCGGCGTACATCTACAAGAAGGAGTACATGCACGAGGTGGTCCTGTTCGGTGAATTGCTGGCGATTGCGGTGATTGTGATGTGCCTGCTCTTTGTCACGGTGGACCTGGGCCATCCCGAGCGGTTTCACCACATGATCCCGCCCTTTGGCATCTTCAATTTTCCAGGGTCGATCCTGTCCTGGGACGTGATTGTGTTGAACGGCTATTTGCTGCTGAACATGCACATCGCCGGCTACCTGTTGTATTGCCGCTACCAGCGCCGCAAACCGACCAAGACTTTCTATATTCCGTTTGTCTTCCTCTCCATCGTGTGGGCGGTCAGCATTCACACCGTGACGGCGTTTCTATACGTCGGCCTGGCCGGACGTTCCTACTGGCATCATCCGCTGGTGCCTTCGCGGTTCCTGGCCTCGGCCTTTGTCGCCGGGCCGTCGCTGATGATTCTCGCATTCCAGGTGATACGGCGAGTGACGCGCTATTACATCGGGGACCAGCCGATCTTTACGCTGCGCATGATCATGACGGTCGCGATGGTCATCAACATGTTCCTGCTCGGGTGCGAATTGTTCACCGAGTTTTACTCACCCACGCAGCACGCGGCGGCCGCGCATTATCTGTACTTTGGCCTGCACGGGCATCACGCGCTGGTGCCGTGGATCTGGAGCGCGATGGCGCTCGACTTCGTGGGCCTGGCGCTGCTGATCTCGCCCCTGAGCCGGCGCATTGCCGGCCTGAACATTGCCTGTGTCGCCTGCTTCATCGGGATCTGGATCGAAAAAGGCTTCGGCCTGATCATCCCTGGCTTTGTGCCGTCTTCCCTGGGCCAGATCGTCGAATATTTGCCGTCGCTCAACGAAACGCTCGTCTGCCTGGGCATCTGGGCTTTTGGCCTGCTGCTGTTCTCGTGGATGCTGCATGTGGCGATCCCGATTATGAACGGCAGCCTGCGCGCGCAGCCCGAACTCTCAACAACGAATCCATAACCCAATCCACCTTATGAAAACCTGGATGAAACAAGGCCTCACCCTGTTCGCGGTCTGGCTGGCGGCAACGACGCTGGCCCGCGCCGGATTTACCCTCACGGAAATGTCGCCGCAGAGCAAAGCGTGCGTGGAATGCCATAAAAAGGAAAGCCCCGCCCTGTATCAGCAGTGGGGCGCGAGCAAGCACTACCGCGGCAACGTCGGCTGTTTCGAGTGTCACAGCGCGGTCACCAATGAAGTGGACGCGTATGAGCACTACGGCCAGATCATCTCGACCATCGTGACGCCGAAGGATTGCGGGCGCTGCCACGAGCACGAGGTGGGCGAGTTCAACTCCTCGCACCACGCCAAGGCCGGGCGCATCCTGGGATCGCTCGACAATGTGCTGGCCGAGATTGTGGAAGGCAATCGCGGGTTCAAGACGCCCAGCTTCCCGCACGGCAATTCCGCCGCCGCCGTGAACGGCTGCTGGCAATGCCATGGTGGCGAGGTGAAAATGATGCCGAACGGCAAACCGGACCCGGCCAACTGGCCCAACACCGGCATCGGCCGCATCAACCCCGATGGTAGTGAAGGTTCCTGCACCGCGTGCCATTCGCGCCATGAATTCTCCGCGGCGCAGGCTCGCACCCCGGATACCTGTGGCAAATGCCATATGGGCCCTGACCATCCGCAAATCGAAATCTATAACGAATCCAAACATGGCATCGCCTTCCGCGCCAATGTCGACAAGATGAACCTGGGCAACTCCAAGTGGGTGGTGGGTGAAGATTATTCGGCCGCGCCGACCTGTGCCACCTGTCACATGAGCGCCACCAAGAAACAGCCGGTCACCCATGACGTGGGCATGCGCATTTCCTGGAACAATCGCCCGGAAATCTCGGTGCGACCGGAACTCGCCGACGCCAAGCTGGGTTTGCCCGGTAAGGATGTTCCCTGGCAGACGCGCCGGACGAACATGGTGGACGTGTGCCTCAACTGCCATAACCAACATTTCGTGGATTCCTTCTACCTGCAATACGACGGCCTGATTGAGCTGTATCAGGACAAGTTCGCCAAGCCGGGCCTGGCGTTGTATCAGGCCGCGAAGCCGCTGCTCAGCCCAGTGCAATTCAGCAATCCCATCGACTTCACCTGGTATGAGATCTGGCATCATGAAGGCCGCCGCGCGCGGCACGGCGTCTCCATGATGGGACCGGACTACACGCACTGGCACGGCACCTACGAGGTCGCCAAGCATTTCTATTCCAAATACGTGCCGGAACTCCAGGAGTTGGTGGACCATAACCGGGACTCGAAAGATCCCGAGAAGAAAGCCGCGGCGGAGAAACTCAGCAAGCTGCTCGACGAAACCCTCAACAGCAGCAATCACAACTGGTATCTGAACAAGATGGACCCAGCGGAAAAACTCAAACGCGACGAAGAACGCAAGGACTTCCAGAAGCGTTACTCCAAATAGTGCTGATCCCCCCGCGGGGACGCCGCGAACCCACGGCGTCCCCGCACACCACAGCTTATGAAAGTTGCCACTGATCCCATCGCCGACCTGCGCCGCCTGAGCGAGACGGAGTTGGAGCAGCTTGGCCAGCGCAGTCTGCGGGACCATTTGCTCGCCCAGGCGTTGGTCGCGCATCAGAAATATGCGCCGGTAACGGTGGATAAACTCGAGGCACTGCTGCACGACCCGGAGTGCGTGCGGCATCCGACCCGCCTGGTGTTTGAATTTGGCGAGATGGCCCGGCACCAGTTTGCGCAACCGGACATCGATTGCCGCGAGCCGGAGCAGGACGGCCGGGTGCTTTATCTGCGACCACTGTTGCGGGATCAACCGGAGTTGATCGTGCAGGCCGTGGCGTACATGATCCCGCTCCTCAATTACGGGGACATCATCACCGACGACCACTGCCGCCTCTACGGGGCCACGCTCCTGGGGCTGATGGAAGATCAGTATTACGACCAAATTTGCGCGTTGGCGGACACGGTCGGTGCGTCCAGCCAGGTGAGTGGACAACCAGCGTCCGCTTGCTGCGGTTGAAACCCAGCGCGGCCACCACGAAGCCGAGCGCCTAATTGCCGTACCACGGCTGGAATATTTCTTTGACCAACATCAAAGCCGCGACCCGCGGTCTGCTCTAACCTGAGGCTGACTGACGGGATTTCGGCGACAACCCTAAAACCATGACGACAAAATCAATCTGTTACACTGTTGGACTGCTTGCGAGCGCCCTGGGACTATCGGCCTCGGCGCAAACCGCGCCGCCGGCCAATCCCAGTGCCGCCGCCAAAACCACTCCTGCCAGCGCCGGGTTGGTGAACGATTACCTGCGCCAGTCAAATCCGGCCTTCACGAACTTCGATATCGGCGGGTCGGTGCGCGGGCGTTATGAAGTCAAGGAGGGCTACGCCATTCAGGGCGTGGCCGGCTCGCTAGATTTTCGCGCCCACAACGCGGACGTGAACAACGATTATTTCCTGGAGAAAATCCGTCTGCGCGCGGGTTATACCGGTCAGTGGTGGGGCGCGTTGGTTGAAGGTGAAAGCAGCCTGGCGCAAAGCGATGAACGCTTCGCCTACGCCAACAATCCCGCGGTGGCCGGCACCACCAAGAAGAAAGGCGACGGCCCGGAAGCCGACAACATCGAATTGCATCAGGCCTTCGTCACCCTGGGCAATCTGAAGCAATTCCCTTTGCAGCTAAAGGTTGGCCGTCAGGAAATGTCCTACGGCGAGGAACGCCTGATCGGAGCCTTCGCGTGGAACAACATCGGCCGCACCTTCGACGCGGCCAAAATGCGATTTCAAAATGACTGGCTCGGAGCGGACTTGTTCGTTTCCCGCCCGGTGATTCCGGAAAACGGCGTGTTCGACGTGTCCAACGACTACGATTATTTCTCCGGGTTGTACGCCACCATCAATCGGATTCCCAAAAACACCCTGGACGTGTATTTCCTGGCGCGGAATTCCTCGGCGCAGGCGTCGTCCGCGGAGCCCAGTCCCCAGTTTCCGCAGCCCAGCGCCCGGGATATCTATACCGCCGGGTTCCGGCTGAAATCGAAGCCGCTTGAATTGGGGAATTGGGATTACGCGCTGGAGAGCGCCTATCAATTCGGCAACTTCACGGATAAACGCCCCGGGCTCGACACGCCGACCGGACGCCTCGAGCAATCGGCTTATATGGCGGTGGCGCAGGGCGGCTACACCTTCGCCGACATTTGGAGCAAGCCGCGCCTGGGCCTCGAGTATGCCTTCAGCTCCGGCGACAGCAATCCCTACGACAACAAGCACGAAACTTTCGACAACCTGTTTCCCACCAACCACAAGTTCTACGGTTACATGGATTTTGTTTCGTTGCAGAACATCCATGATATCCGCGCCAGCCTGACGCTCAAACCCACGCCGAAAATGACCGTGGCGCTGGAGGGTCACGGATTCTGGCTGGCCAATACCCACGACAGCTTTTACAACGTGGCCGGCGTGGCCCGTGGGGGTACGGCTCCAACCCCCGGGAATGGTTATGGCGTGAACCCGGACTACGGCAGTTTCGTGGGCACCGAGTTGGACCTGATCGTCGGCTATGCTGTCACCAAGTTCGCCCAAGCGGAAGTGGGCTATGGCCATTTCTTCGCCGGGGATTACATCCGCGAATCGTTCTCGAACCCGACCTTTGGCTCGCAGGATGCCAACTTTGTTTACCTCCAACTTACGGTGAACTTCTAAACACCGCTCATGCCGGCGCGGCAGCATTGATCGGCAGGAAAATGCTGATCGTGGTGCCGACGCCGGGGCGGGATTTGATTTTCACTTTGCCTCTGTGGGTCTCGACGACCCGCGCCACGATCGCCAGGCCGAGGCCGGTGCCCTTCGACTTGGTGGTTTGCAGCAGCGAGCGAAAAGCGCGCCGCCGAAATTCCTCGGTCATGCCCAGGCCGGTATCTTTGACGTCGATCGCCACGTGCGAAGGCTGAGCGCGGGAGCGGTGTGGGCCGACCGCGCGCGTGGTCAGGGTCAATGTGCCGCCCTGGGGCATCGCTTCGGCGGCGTTCAGAATCAGGTTCAGAAGCGCCTGCTCGATTTGCGTGGCCTCGCCGTTGACCGCGGGCAGATCCGGGCGCAGACGGCGGACAAGCTGAATATTCTGTTGTTTGAGCTTGTGCCGCACCAGCAGGCAGAGTTCTTCGATCAGTTGCGCCAGGTTGACGGTGGTGAACTGCGGTTCGGTGGACCGGGCGAAGTCGAGGATCTGTTCCACGATCTTGTTCAGGTGCCCAATCTTCTCGTCGATGATGCGGGCGTCCTTGGCGCGGGGATCTTCCGGCGGGAAACGCAGGTCCAGCGAGTGGTAGAGCATCTTGAGGACCGTGAGCGGGTTGCGGATTTCGTGGGCGACCTCGGCCGCGAGCAGGCCCAGCGCCGAGAGCTTCTCCCGGTGGCGCAGCTCCTCCTCGACATCCACCAGGCGCTCGTAAACGCGCGCTTTCTCGATGGCGATGGCCGAGAGCTCGGCGAAGGCGGACAGGATGCGAACTTCCTCGTTGGAAAACTGGTAGGGCGCCGCGGTGTACACGCTCAGGGCCCCGATGGCCTTTGAGGTATATACTAAAGGAACACTGAGCAATGAAACCAGCCCCTCGCGCCGGGCCATTTCCCGGTGCTGGTAGCGGCTCGAGGTCTGCACGTTCTCGACCTGGAGCGGTTTTTGCCGGCGCACCAGGGCGCCGAGCAGGCTTTCGTTCACGTGCAGCCGCGGCTTGTGGGTGTAGGCGGGGCTGGCGCCATGGCTCGCCCGCAGCTCGAGCCATTGCCCGGTTTCATCCAGTAGCATCAGCGAGCACACTCGCGCGTGCATCAGCACCGCCGCCTCGCGGGTAATCGTGTGCAGCGCGTCGTCGAGCGTCAGCGGCGAATTAATCGCCCGGCTGACTTTGACGAGCGACTCGGACAACCGGACCTTGAGTCGCAACTGTTCGTAAAGCCAGGTGTTCTGGATCACGCGGGCGGACTGCAAGGCCAGGCCTTCCAGCAATTCCTGGTGCTCGTCTGTGAACGCGTTCGGGCGGTCGGAGTCCACATTGAGCACGCCGCGCACCTCGCCGCGGACTTCGAGCGGCACGGCGAGCTCCGACCGGACTTGCTCGCGGACCATGATGTAGCGGGGATCCTGGTGCACGTCCCCCACGCGCGCCGGCCGGCCGGTGCGGGCCACCCAGCCGGTGATTCCTTCGCCGACCAGCAATTTGATCCCGGCCGCGGTTTCGGACAGGCCCCGGGAAGCGTGGATTTCGAGGAACCCGGTGTTGGGATTGACGAGGACGGTGGAGCCGCTTGAGGCCCCGGCCAGCGCTACAGCCTCGTCCACGATCAACTGCAGCGCCTCCTGCGGATCGAGTGTAGAGTGAATGACCCCGCTGACCTGGTAGAGCAGTTTGAGCCGATCATACCGGGCCTGCAGCTCGCTCAGTTCCTCGCGTATTTTGGAGTCGGCATCCATCGTTCAGGCCTTGCCAGGTTAACGCACGCGGGCGGCCATCCAGAGCCCGGCGGCGGCAAACACCAGGTTCGGCAGCCACGCAGCGAGCCAGGGTTCCAGATACATGCCGGTGCCCAGGGCCAGGCCGAGTTGTTGCAGAACAAAATATACGAAGCAAATCACGATGCTGCTGGCCACCCCCACGAAGAGGTTGCGCCGTCCGGACGCGGCGGCGAACGGCAGCGCGATGAGCACAACCACCATGCAGGTCCACGGCGCCGCCAGCCGACCGTGCATCTTTGTGTACAGCCAGGCCGCGTCCGTTCTCGACGGCAGCGGGTGCAAGCGCAGGTAATGGTAAATTTCGCTGATCGGGATGTCGGCCTTTTTGGCGCTGTGCAGGGTCAGCGAGTTGCTGAGCTTGATTTCGCTTCGGATTTGGTCCGGCGTCTCCGTGAACGCCATCGTTACCACGCGGTTGGTTTGCACGACCGGCAGAGGGATGGCGCCCGGCTCGGCCGCTTCCTGAAATTCGCGGGGATTAATGAAATTCCAGCCCCCATTGGTGGGGGTAGCGCGGTCCGCCTTGAGCCAGAGGCGCGAACCATCGGGCCGGGTCCAGATGACCTGGGGATTGACCATTTCGCCCGTGTTCAAGTGGTAGGTGCCGATCTGCCAAACCCGGTGCTCGCGCGCGTTGGTAAAACCGAGATTGCGGACGCGTCCGGGGCCGGCGGCGCCCGGGGCGACGGGCTGGTGCCGTTGCAGGATGCGCTCCGCTTTGTTGAGGCTGTCCGGCAGCCAGAGCTCGTTCATCGCGAACAGGGACAGGCTGCACAGGAAGCTCACCAGGAAATAGGGCAGGCTAAGCCGCCACAAGCTCACCCCGGCGGCGCGAATGGCGGTGATTTCATTGTGCCGCGCGTGATTGGTCAGCGCGTACAGGACCGCCAGCAACAGGGCGATCGGCAGCACGAACACCAGGAACTCCGGCAGCTTGACCAGGTAATATTCCGCGATATCCCCGACCAGCATTTTGCGCTGCTGAAAATTGTCCAGCTCCCCAAAAAGATCGAACGCCGCCCAGGAGATCAGAAAACCGCTCAGGCAGTAAAACATGGGAACCAACAGTTCCCGCAAAAGGTAACGGTCCAACAACCGCATGTAGCGCGCAGGCTACTCGTCACAATGAGCCTTGGCAATGGCAACACCATGCCCGGCCCGCTTCCTCGCGGTCGTTAAGCCTGGATTTCAGAGGTTAACGCGTTGAAACAAGTAGTCCACCGCAACTGAATTATCATCGAGCCTCACTATCAATTCCCGGCTGCTCTTGGAACCGTTGTCGCGACCGCGGATAAAGGTCCAGGACATGGTATTATCGCCGTAAGCATCCAGGCCTTCCGCGGTGGCGGCCCCGAACATCCGGAGGAGTTCAGCGCGGGTGGTGACGTTTCGTTGAATCTGACTCACCTTGCCCTCCTCGAGCGGTGTGCCCACCTGCCATTGTTGGTCGAAGGCGGACGAATACACCCTGGTCTTGCCAACATAATAGGTGAATTTCTCGACCCGGTTGTCAGCGCCATACAGGACGTGGAGCGAGCGCACATCCATGCTGTCCCAAGCGGTGCTCCTGCCGGGCGGAGCCAGTAGGACACAAAACACATCCAGAACTCGGCCGGCGGTACCGGTTGAGCTTCGCTTTGGCTGCCCAAAGAGCTGCCGGACTTCGGCGAGCGTCTGCCCATTATGAATGCTCTGCTTGACCGCAGCCTCGTCCAATTTGCGCGCCGGCGACATGCAGCCGGCCTGAATAAAAAGCAGGAGCGTCAGCAGCAGAGCCGACCACCCGAATCGTCTTTCGATTTGTTTCATTTTTATCATTACTCACCGGGTCGCCCTTCCTGCGGGTGGCCAAGTCCGCTCCATAAAATGGGGTCAGCCTGAGCGATGGGCGACCATAAATTGCTTCAGTTATGCAATTATTATTGACGTAATCAAGATGGGACACGGAGAAGCTGAGAAGTATAGGGCGGGCGGCAACGCCAGAGTGCGCAGTGCAGGTTTGCTTCCAAATTCGGAAAGCCGCACATTTGCGATATGAATCTACAAATGCCAGCACTGCTTGCCTCCGGTTACAAGAGCCGATGCCAACAGGCACGTGTGGTCACCGAGGGGTGGGGAGCGAAGGAATTATTTTGCGCGAACTGCGATTCTTCAGAACTTAGTCAGCTGGCGAACAATTATAAGTCTGCGGACCTAATCTGTCCTCGATGTAACGCCCCCTTCCAATTGAAGGGAACGAGCGGAGCAATCGGGCCCCGGATTTGCGACGGCGCATACGCGGCGATGGTGGAAGCAATTCGAAAGGACAAAACGCCGAACCTGCTCTTGCTACGGTATGACAGCGGCAGTTGGCGCGTTCTTGATCTCTTGCTTGTTCCGCACTTTGCACTTCCTGAATCTGCGATTATCAAGCGAAAGCCGCTCGCGGACACGGCGCGTCGGGCTGGATGGGTTGGCTGCAACATCGCACTTGATCGAATCGCGCCTGATGCACGAATACCAATTGTTGTCAGAGGCCAGCCGCGGCTTGAACGTGACGTACGAGCTGACTTTAAGAGGCTTAAGCCACTGAGGGGGATCGGAGCCTCTGAACGCGGGTGGACCCTGGACGTCCTCAACGCTATCAGCAGACTAGGCAAGGCGGAATTCACAACACAGGATGCATACGCTTTCGATAAAGATCTGCAGAACCTGCACCCAGTCAACCATCACGTCCGCCCAAAGATTCGTCAGCAGCTTCAGGTCCTGCGTGACGCGGGGATTTTATGGCATGTCGGCCGCAACCAATGGAGGCTTAAGTAGGATTTCAGTTCGCAACATGTCCATCGATGGAGAAAATCCAAGTCCCATCTTTGAAGGGCGCACGGATTACCCGTGTGCGTATGTTAACTCCGGCAGAGCAGAAGCAGATCGGCATACAGGCGATTGGCTATCAGCAACCGCTAGTGCTGGAGCTTGATACTGGTGTCAGGCTGCTGGCGGTTCGTGACCAGGAAGGTAACAGTTTTGGGTGTCTCGTCGGTATATATCGCGGCGGTCAATTTGATGTTTCTGAAGAGCGGTGACCGTTTAGTCTCTCGGCCATTTGTGCTTTGATTCGCCCGGAGACCGGCAAAATGGGGCCGGAGCACCGGCGTCTGTCCCGCTACTCAATGCGCCTCCAAAGCTGGGAGTGAAGTAACAGCTTGCGGTTTATTCCACACTCACCTCCCGCCTTCATCCCTTTTCTCTGAAGTAGTTTCGGACGTGGTGAAACACGCCCCTCCCTCGTGCGGTAGCCTTCGTTTCCTTTCTTACCTTTTGTTCCAAGGTCCAAATCAGGAACGGATTCGCCGGGCGCATCCGGGGCGCCGATCGAGGTCAGGGCGTTCCCTGGCCGCGGCCATCGGCGCCTTCGCCATCGAGGTCGATGAGGATATCGCGCGGTTCGGCGCCGTTGCTGGGGCCCACGATGCCGCGGTTCTCGAGTTCGTCCATGATGCGCGCGGCGCGGCCGTAGCCGAGGCGGAGCCGGCGTTGCAGCAGGGAGACGCTGGCCTTTTGCTCGCTACGAATGACCTCGATGCAGTTCTGGATGATTTCCTCGTCCTCGTCGATGCCGCTTTCTTCATCAAAGGAGCTGGCCGGTTTCGACAATTGCTGGTGAATCTCCATCTCGTAGCTCGGTTTGGCCTGCTTGGCGATGAAATCGACAATGCCCTGGATTTCGCCGTCGGTGATCAGCGCGCCCTGGGCCCGGATCAGCTTGGCCGAGCCCGGCGGCAGGTAGAGCATGTCGCCTTTGCCGAGAAGTTTGTCGGCGCCCATGGCGTCGAGAATTGTGCGCGAGTCCACCTTCGCCGCGACCTGGAACGCGATCCGCGCGGGGATGTTCGCTTTGATCACGCCGGTGATGACGTCCACGCTTGGGCGCTGGGTGGCGACGATGCAATGAATGCCGGCGGCCCGGGCCATCTGCGTGATCCGGGCGATGGCCATTTCGACATCAGCCGGCGCCACCAGCATCAGGTCCGCCAGCTCGTCGATGATGACCACGATATAGCTCAGCTTTTCCGGAATGACGATGTCATCCTCGCGCGGCACGACGATCTGTTCATCCACCTCGACCGCGAAGCCGTCCGCGCCCGGCTCGACTTTTTCTTTGCGGGCCATGAGCGGCAGCTCGGGCTCGGTGGGCGGCAACGGTTTGTTTTTCGGCCGGGAATTGAACGAGGAGATATTGCGCACGCCCACGCGGGCGAAGATCTGGTACCGTTTCTCCATTTCATTCACCACCCAGCGCAGGGCGAGGATGACCTTTTTCGGGTCGTTGACCACCGGCACCACCAGGTGCGGCAGGCTGTTATACTGCTGCAACTCGACCACCTTCGGGTCGATCATGACGAACCGCAGTTGATCCGGGGAAAACCGGTATAAGAGCGAGGAAATGATCGAGTTTATACACACCGATTTTCCGGAGCCGGTGCTGCCGGCGATGAGCAGGTGCGGCATTTCCGCCAGGTCCGCCACAATCGGGTTGCCATACACGTCCTTGCCCAATGCCAGCGGGATGCGCGCCTTGGTGTTCCGCCATTCCTCCGATTCCAGGAGGTCGCGCATGATCACTTTGGTCTTCACCAGGTTGGGCACTTCCACCCCGACGGAACTCTTGCCGGGCACCGGGGCCAGGATATGGATGCGCTCGGCTTTCAGCGCCGCGGCGATGTTGTTGCTCAGCCCCGTGATGCGTTCCATCTTCACCCCGGGGGCGGGATGGAGTTCGTAGCGCGTGATCGTCGGGCCCTTAGTGATGTCTCCCAGCGCGACGTCGATGCCGAATTGCGCCAGCGTCTGCTGCATCAGGCGGGCGTTGGCCATCAACTCTTCCTTGGATTCCGTGGGTTTCTGGTTCAGATCGGCGTGCAGGAAGAAGTCCATCGCCGGCAACTGGTAATTGCCGATCATGGGAGTGGCGGCCACGGTGATGGGTTTGGGCTTCTTGGGCGAGTATTTCGGTTTCGGCGTAGGGGTGGTTTCGATCGGCTCGGGCGCGGTCGGTTCGGCGGAGTCCTCCGGCGCTTTTTCAGGTTCGGCAACTTTGGCGCGGTCGTTCAAGCCCAGCACTTCCGCTGTGGTGGCGGCGGCGATCTCTTCGGCCGGGATGACTTCGCCTTCCATGCCCGCTTCCGGGGCGGGGGCGGGCGCCGGGGTGCTGGCTTTTCGGCCCTTTTCGGGTTTGCTTTGCGGGATGCTCAGGTCCCGCACGGTGGGCTGGGGCACCGGTTGCATATCCGCACCGATGCCGCTGCGCTCCACTTCCTGTTCGAGTTTGCGCGCTTGCTTTTGCAGTTCCTTGGCTTTGCGCTCGAGGGCCGCCTCTTCCGGTTCCTTTTTCCCTAATTTGCGGACCCATTCGCCCAGTTGGAAATTCGTCAGGAACAGCAGGCTGATGAAATACAGCATCCCATAAATGATGGTCGCGCCCACCGGGCCGAAATAGGTGAAAAGATTTCCGTGCAGGTGCACCCCCACGATGCCGCCGGCGGGCACATAGAGGCTGCGCTCCAGTCCGCCCAGGTACGGTTTGTAGAGGTCCAGCATGCCCACGCAGCAGAAAAACAGCAGCAGCGCCCACGGCCACCGGCGTCGCAGATGAGCAAAGCTCTCGAAAAAGCAACCGAGCCCCACCAGCAACATGAGGACCGGCGCCACATACGCCGCCGCTCCGACGCACAGCAGCCAGTAATAAGCGGTCCACGCGCCGAAGATCCCGATCCAGTTGCGGACCACGGGGTTGGTGGGGATGCCATTGGCCGAGACGTCCCGGGGATGGTACGACAATAGCGCCACGAGCAGCAGCACGGCCAATCCGATCAGGATGATGCCGATGATGTCGTTGAAACTATGCGTCGGCGTCTGTTCGCCGCTGTCCTTTCGAGCCATGTCGGCACCTTACCACCAGCGCCATGGGGTTCAAAGGCTAAATGGAACGCCCAACGTAACTGACGCCGTGCCTGCATATTAGCGGTGAGGAAGCGCGCGGATTGGCGCCCGTCGTGTATTGACATTAAATGAAAGTGAAGTTAGCATGTTCTAAAGCAACAAGTTAGTAGGGTTTATACTGCAACCCTGGCGATGCAGGCTTTTCACCAGTCCATCATGAGCGGGAACGAACAAACAACTAGCGAGCCACGCGGCGGGACGGACTCCCTGGCAGGGACCGGCGCGACTTCCGAGTGGCAGGCGATCTACGAGCAATCGCCGGTCATGATGTGCCTGGTGACCGGCGCGGGGCGGATCGAGCGGATGAATCGCGCGATGGCGGCCATGGTGGGACCGGTTGATTCCGGCGGCGAGCAGGGGGTGGTGAGTTGTCTCAACGCGCTGCAACTCCCCGGGGGATGTGGCGCGGGGCCGCAATGCGAGAAGTGTCCGCTGCGCCTGGCGATAAAATCCACGATGGAATCCGGGGTGTCCACCCGACAACTCGAGTGCGTGCTTCGGCTGAAGCGGGATGCGGGCTGGCATGAAGTCGCCGTTTCAGCGTCGACCGCCCGAGTGGAAGTGGCGGGAGGGGCATGCGTGTTGGTGTGCCTGGAGGAGGTTCGTCAACGGCAGCAACTCGAAGCCCAGCGGTTCCAGGCGCGGAAGATGGAGGCGATTGGCCAACTGGCGGGCTGGGTGGCGCATGATTTCAACGATATCCTTTCGACCATGATCATGAACCTCTCGTTGCTGCATCAAAGCGAGCATTTGAAGGATGAGGCGAAAGAGGTGCTGGAGGAACTGGACCAGGCGACGCAGCGCGCGGCCGGACTTTCGCGGCAGTTGCTCCTTTTTGGTCGCCGCCAGTTGATGCAGCGGCGCCGGCTCGATTTGAACGAGGTGGTTGCCGGGTTGCTGATGATGTTGCGCCGCCTGGCGGGCGAGCAGGTTGATGTCATCTGGAAAGGGGGCGGGCTGCCGCTTTGGGTCGAGGGCGATCGCGCCATGCTGGAACAGGTGCTCATGAATCTTTGCCTCAACGCGCGCGACGCCATGCCGCGCGGAGGGCGCGTGAGCTTGCGCGGTGAAGTAATCACGGTGACGATCGCAGACGTGCAACAGCATCACGACCGCCTCCCGGGCGCGTTTGTCCGGGTGAGCTTTGAGGACACCGGTCCGGGGATGGATCCGGCCTTGCTGCAGCGCATCTTTGAACCGTTTTTCACCACCAAGGAACTGGGCTGGGGGACCGGCCTGGGCCTGGCGGCCGTGTACGGGATCGTGAAACAGCATCAGGGCTGGATCGAGGCCCACGGTGGCCTGGGTCGGGGCACCACCTTTGTTATTTACCTGCCCGAGGCTGCCCCCGCAGTGAAGCCGGCTGCCAGTCTCAACCCAGGCGCCGCAGGCGGAGGAGAGACGATCCTGGTGGTCGAGGATGACTCCCCGTTGCGGGAGTTGATCGTTTTCAACCTGGAGCGTTTTGGTTACCGGGTGCTATCGGCGGGCAACGGGCCCGAAGCGTTGCGTAACTGGGAACAGGAAGGTGGCGCGATCGATTTGCTGTTCACCGACATGGTCATGCCGGAAGGAATGACCGGCCTGGAGCTGGTGGCGCGTTTACGTCAACAGAAGCCGGCGCTCAAGGTCATTATCTCGAGCGGATACAGTCTGGATTTACACCACGCCGGCGCTCCGGCGGACGAGAGCATTCGCTTTCTGGCCAAACCCTATAAGCCGGTGGCGCTCGCGCGCCTGGTGCGTCAGTGCCTGGATGAAGCAACGCCCACGTCGCGCCGGTGAATGATGTAAAAATGGGAGCCGGCTGACGCCGGCGCCCCGGGGAGGAGTAGTGGGGACTATCGGATGACTGAATTACTTGCCCAGGATCGGTTCTGCCTGGGTGGTGGAGGTTTGATAATCGGGAGCTTTTCCGGCGAACGACCAACCGGTCTTCAAACCCAGCACAAACCAGCCCAGGCCCAGGATGCCCAGGGCGAAGATGGTGTCGCCCACGACGCGGAACCAGCGCAGGTGATCGAGGAGCGGCGTTTGCAGGAACTCCGCCGAACGTGCGTACCACATACCGTGCTCGACGCTAGCCCAGGTTTGCAGCAAACCTACCGGCAACAGGCTCAAAAGCACCATCAACGCCAGCCCGAGATTGATCGACCAGAAACTGAACGACAGCACGCCGGACTTCCACGACTGGTGCCGGGTCAATCCGCGCAGACAAAAGAGCATCAGGCCGATGCCGAGCATGCCATATACCCCGAAGAGCGCGGTGTGCCCATGCACCGGGGTGGTGTTCAATCCTTGCATGTAATACAGGCCGATCGGCGGATTGATGAGGAAACCGAACAACCCCGCCCCCACCAGGTTCCAAAACGCGACCGCCACAAAGAACAGAATCGGCCAGCGATAGATCCCCACCCATTCCCGCGCCCGGGTGAGAGTCAGGTTCTCGTAGCCTTCGAAGCCGATCAGGACCAGGGGCACAATTTCCAGCGCGCTGAAAGTTGCGCCCAGGGCCAGCACGGCTGTCGGCGTGCCGCTGAAATACAGGTGATGCATCGTTCCGAGGATGCCGCCACCGAGGAAGATCACCGTCGAGAAAATCACCGCCGTGGTGGCGCTGGCGATGCGCAGCAGTCCCATGCGCGTGAAAAGGAAGGCAATCACCACCGTGGCGAACACTTCGAAGAAACCTTCCACCCACAAATGCACCACCCACCAGCGCCAATACTCGGCCATGGCCAAATGCGTCTGGCGTCCCCACATCAAGCCGGCTCCGTAGAACATGCCGATCGCGGTCGAGGCAATCACGAACAGGGCCAGCAAATGCCGGTTCGGACCCGGATTACGCAACGCCGGCCACAACGACCGCACCATCAGGAACAGCCAGAGGAACAAACCTACGAACAGGAAGATCTGCCAGAACCGGCCCAGGTCCACATACTCGTAGCCCTGGTGACCGAACCAAAAATTGGCCACAAACCCCAGCTTCTGCTGCACGCCGAACCATTCGCCCATCATCGAACCAACGACGATGATCAGCAAACAGCCGAACAGGAAATTGATCCCGGCGCGCTGCCATTTGGGTTCATATCCGGATACGGCCGGCGCCACAAACAAGCCGGTCGCCAGCCAGGCCGTCGCGATCCAGAAAATACCCAACTGGGTATGCCACGTGCGCGCGACCGAGTAGGGCAGCCACTTGCTCAGCTCAAAGCCATAGAAACCGTTGCCTTCGACACCATAATGCGCGGTGACCGCCCCCAGGCCCACTTGCGCGAGGATCAGCGCGACCACGACCCAGAAATATTTCAGCGTAGCCTTCATCGAAGGAGTCGCCCGCAGGGCCAGGAGCGGATCCTGCGCCGGAGCGTCCGCTTCCTCTTCCTTCTGGTGATGTCGTTGCACCGCGAAGTACCAAACCATGGCGCCCACCCCGGCGAGTAACGTCACGAAGCTGATCACCGACCACACGACGATTGCGCCGGTCGGATGATTGTCCACCAGCGCTTCCGCCGGCCAGTTTTGCGTGTAGCTGATGTCGCTGCCAGGACGGTCGGTCGCACAGGACCACGCCGCCCAGAAGAAGAAGGTGTTCATCAAGCGTTGCCGCTCCGGATCCTTGATCGTGTTCGCCGGGATCGCATAGGCATTCCGGAGTTTGGTCAGGTCCGGATCGGATCCGAACAGAGACGTATAATGGCCGGCGACGGCTTTGAAGGCTTGAGCGCGCGCGGCGGATAACACGAGGTCCCCGGTTTTGGCATCGTAGGTGTTGGTGCGCATGGCCGTTTTCACCTGGTGCCGCACGGCGGCCTGGGTCTCCCCGCTGCATTGCGCGTAAGGTTTGCCGGCCATCGGCTGCGCGAAATAATCCAGCAACCACACCGCCTCGCGATGCAGCCAGTCCGCCGACCAGTCGGGCGCCACATACGCGCCATGGCCCCAGATACTGCCCACCTGCTGGCCGCCGATCGATTGCCACACGTTTTGCCCGTCCTTGATATCCTGCCCGGTAAACAACACCGTGCCATCCGCCAACACAACGCGGTCGGGCAGAGGCGGTTTTTGCCGGTAGATCTCGGTCCCGTAATAACCGAGTACCAGGAAAGACAAGCCCAGCACCACCGCGAGTGCCAGCCATAACTTGCGATAGCTGGGCGCCGGGGTTTGGGCACTTCGTTTCAAAGGCGATTCAGATTTCATCATCCAGAAGGAAAGGAAAATTCCGGGTTACTGGCCCATGCAACTTTTCTTGCGCTGGACATGACAATAAATGACAAACTCCTTTCCGGGCTTGATCTTCGTCAAAGGTTTTCCTTTTTCTGCAAGCGCCTGAAATCACGTCTAATTTCGACCTCTAGGGCGCCGAGATCCATTTGCCCCGACAGAATGATTTGCCAAATGTCCCGAGCCTTTCTTTATTCCCCGGGTGCGATTGATCAGGAATTTGATCACGAGGTTCAACGCCGGGCCGCCGGAGCCTTTAAGCGTCGCCGGACAATCGGTGCGTTTGGTGCTGGTGCGGAATGCGCGTGCTCGCCGCTACGTTCTGCGCGTGCTGCCGGACGGTGCCGCCCGGGTGACTGTGCCACGGGGCGGTTCGGCGGCCGAGGCTCGAGCGTTTGCCACGCGACAGGTGGGCTGGATTGCAGGCCAATTGCAGCGTCTTTCGACGCGCCCTTCCGGCCCATCGATCTGGACCGTGGGCAGCCAGGTTTATCTCCGAGGCGAGCTGGTGCCGATCCTCGCGGGTGCTCCTGGCGAACTGCATTTCGGCAACGAACGGCTGTCGGTTGCCGATTCCACGGTCGATGCGCGGCCCGCCATTGAAAAGCATCTCAGGGTGGTGGCTGCCAGGGAATTGCCGCCGCGCGTGTGGGAATTAGCCGCGGTGCACCGCACGGATATCCGCCGCGTCACGGTCCGAAACCAGCGCACTCGGTGGGGCTCCTGTTCCCGACGCGGCTGCATTTCGCTCAACTGGCGCCTGATCCAGACTCCGGGCTTCGTTCGTGACTACATCATTCTTCATGAGCTGATGCATGTTCGGGAAATGAACCACTCGAACCGTTTCTGGCGCCAGGTGGCGCTGGTGTGTCCGGAGTATCTCGAGGCTGAGCGATGGCTAAAGCAGCACCGCGAGCTGCTGCGCTAGAGCGGTCACAGGCCCATTGTCAGGAACGCTGAGCAAATAGGGTCGCTGCTGAAAACACCTAAAGCCGGGCGAACCCGCTCGTTGGAGCTTTGGTTGAACCACGGTGAATTCTTTCTCCGTAATTCATTCCTCCACCCTACGGCACTGGATATGCCTTATACGCTTTCATGTGCTTTATATAATCCAGGATTTCCGCGATGGCCTGGGGGCCAAGCCGATCAAAATCCGGCATCTTCGCATTCCTCCTGAATGAGCTCGGTTTTGCGACCATCGCCGGGAGCTTGTCCGCCTGCCAATACTCGAACACGTTACGAGGCAGATTAAGATCAATACCGATTGTTCCACCGACACCATTGAGCGAGTGGCACATCATGCAGTTTTCACGAAACCGGTTGAATCCTTGCTGGAACCGAGCGGACTTCGGCAGCGCCGGTCCGAGCAGCGTCTCCGGCGTGCCGATTCTCAGCATGTTGACACCATAAGGCCAGGGATGTCTGTCCGCCGGGGAGTTTGCCTTTGGCCAGACCAGGTAAAACTGTCCCGGGTCACGTCGGGTGCTGCCATAGGCAAAGGGGATCCAGGTTTCGCCGGTGGGCGCGTCGAGGTCGCCGGTGGCTAGAAACGCCCCTTCATTGACCAGAGATTCCAGCGAGGCGAACGGATTATAGCCGTCTCGACACAAAAACTGCACTACAGTACCCCAGGAGGCCGCCGCCGGATCATAACCGCGGAGTTGGAGCAGCCGGAGGAAAGTGAATCCGCGGTAGCGTTTGCGCGCTTGATAGACCGCATCCATGACGACAGTAACGGTCTCGTCCGCATCGGGAATTCTTTCCTGTGCCTGGTCAAGCGCGATGGTCTTTGGTTGAACGGCGTCCAGGCTGGAGACAGGCGGGTTCGGGGTAGAGCAACCGTTGAAAAGCGCCAGCGCGCAGTATAGCCCTCCGGTCATTAACAGGACCATCCCTCTGCGAGCATGGCCTTGGACTCCTTTACCGACGGTCAACAGTGACTGCCGCGTCATAGTGCGGGTACGTTTCGAACCTCCATCGGCCAGCCAAAACCAATGAGCGTTTCCGCGGCAATGTAGTTGTAGCCACTGTCCACTACGGAGCCATACTCGCCCGCCCGCGCCTGCAGCCGGCGGAGCCAAACTGCCGCTGTGCGCCGTTCCTTTGGATCCAGGGCTGGGTCCGACGCAAGGGAGCGCAAGAAGCTCACCGACCACGGATACCAAAGGAAGGTGCTCGGTTCGATCAGCTTCGCCGTAGGATAAAGATAAGTATCGGAATCGTGCATGCGGTCATTGATCTGATCATTAGGCTTCAGGCTTCTGCTGGTCCAGACCCTGGCGCTGGAGAGCAGGCGCTTCTTCAATGCCAGGAACTTTTCCTGGTTCTCTTTACTAAAGCGCAGCGGCACTCGACCCAATATTGAGAGGGTTTGTGTGGTCAGCCCTAGAAAAGGATCCTCACCGGTGGGATTGGCGGGATTTACCAGCCACCCTTTGGGGCCGCTTTTGTCGATCACCATCGAGGCGCTGAGCCAGTCCAGCGCTTCCCCCATGCTCGCCTCCAGGCCGGGAAGATCTTCGCGCGTGTAGATCTCCAGCTCCGCGGACGCGGCTTCTGCCATCGTCCAAATCGCCATTACCGTTGGATAGGTCCGGGCGTAGGTGTGGAGTGAAGTGTCCCTGATGGGGCTGAACGCGCCCAACTGCGGGATCTGGCGAGCCCGCAACAGTGCGATGATGTTGCGGACGTTTTGCTTCGTTCGCTCCCGCTGTTCGGCATTTGTCCAAATGGGCGGCTTCGAGATGCGCAACGATTGAATCTCCGCAATGCCAACCCAAGCAGCGATTTCGGTCACACCCCAGTCGAATTGCTCGTGATAACCCCAACCTTCAAGCGGCTCGCCGCTCAGAAAGTAGTGATCTCTCTGGGATTCGAGCAAATCTGCCAACTCCGGCGTCACGACCGTTCCAAATCCAATCCGGTTGATCACTCCCAAGGCCATAGTGAAGTTGGGGAAATTAGTGGGCAGGGTGGAAAAATCCGCGCGCTTTTCCAGCAGGGCCAGCCGCTCCACCAGCTCTTGCCGATGGTCCGAGCGCAATACGAGATTGGCAATGCGTGTCCGGTCGATGAAAGTAAAAGCGTGTTGGACGTTCGTGCTGGACCAGTTTGTCCACACCGGGACCGACAGCAGCCCCGACAATGACTGCGCGGTGGTCCAGGCTTGTGGGACGCCCTTGCGAGGATTTGAGTTTTCATTGATCCCCCAATTAGGCCGTTGCGACTCCTCGATTTGATGCGTCCACTCCCGCAAATGCTTATTCAAATTCGCGTCGATTGCCGGCGGCTTGGGGAAGAAATAATACGCAAAGAGAACCGAAAGGGTTACCGCAATAGAGATCAGGCCATATCGTCCAATTCCGGCATGCCTGGGGGCGCGCGCTCCGAATTTGTCCTTCAGCAAAGGGCCCACCTGGTTCGCCCCGAGTCGCAAAATTGCCATTAATCCGGCGAAGATTAACACCAGGACCACGGCCGCCATGAAATAATGCACCGTCTGACTAACGGCTTCCCCGAATTGATCCAGCAGGAAGTCCTTGGTTTTGTCGTTCGCCCCCACCAGGGTGGCGATCCCCGCGGTAACCATTTTCAACACCACCGAAGCGGCTTCTTCCCGCACCCGCGTGCTCGGCTTGACCGGCTCATGTACCAACCGGCAGAGCAGTGCTTCCCGCGAGGTGTCGGCAGATACATCATAAACCGGAAACCCGACCAAATCCGCGGGCAGGTGTCGCCGATCTTCCGCATTGAACACTGCGATCAATACCGCAGGCTTTCCTGGTAGCCGCGCGCGCTCCGCCGCCGTCATCCCCGGGTTCGATGATGATGTATGGATCGTCAGTGCCGTCGTGCCCGCGGTCTCGTGACCGATCCCGGACTTCTCTAGCGTGAAGAAGATCACGACGAAGTTGGCGGCCTTCGCCATTTTTAGCAACCGTTCAGAATAGGCAACCGGGCTGTTCGCGGGGGAATCTTCCTCGTCCAGGAACTCAATGTTGCCATCCAGCGTGCTCCGGAGCTCGTTAACCATCGCCGGCCGTTTTTCCGACTCGGCTGCGTAAGCAAAGATCACTTTTTTCATGGTGCGCTGTTCCCGCTTTTGTGAGCGGGGCCTGGTGATTCGTCGGTTAGTATGGCAGTTTCCTCCGCCATCCCCTTTCCCCCGCCTGGACGTCGCCGGTACAGAACCATCCTGGGGTCTGAACGGGACTCGACATTTTGATCCCATACATGATGATGGCTAATGAATGAAGTTAGAATAAGTGCTTTTTAGCGGCTTGTCCATCTTTTTGCTGCAAAGGCGAATTTTCAGAGATATGCGGCGGGCGCCTGCCTGAAGGTCCCGACGCGTGATCAATTTGGGTTTGCCTTGTCCGATTGGAAGGAATGGGTGCTGCGTGGGAGAGCGGTAGTATTTGAAACCCAGCTACCATTCGCTTCGTATGAGCTCGCCAACTGATACCGATGCGC
Source organism: Verrucomicrobia subdivision 3 bacterium UBA693 (assembly GCA_002298785.1). GTDB lineage: Bacteria > Verrucomicrobiota > Verrucomicrobiia > Limisphaerales > UBA8199 > UBA693. Next base: position 174,358 of record DBMR01000046.1, on the reverse strand, counting down.
TTTCGATGTTCCAATCCGCGATGCAGAGCCTGGTGGGAGGCCTGGTGGCCTGGTTCCTAACTTGTGCCCTGGCGGGCGCGGCAGTCACCGCGGCGACTGAATCCAGTTTTGAGGATGTGGACTGGTTGTGGGGTTTGGCCTGGGTCTGGCATTTGGCGGTGGCTGGGGCGGGGATTTGGGGTTTGCTGGTGATCTGCATCCACGTCGGTTGCGCCTCGGCGTTGATTCAAGGGACGGATCATGCGCTGCGCGTGCTGACGATTGCATTCGTGACCCAGCTCACCTGTTCGGCGATTGTCGTCGTTTGTGTGGATTCATACTTGTGGCAGCGGGTCGTGCTGGTCTGGCTCACGCTTGGCGGTGTCGGAATAGCCTATATCTGCGGCAGTTATTTGAGCGAGCGGCGTCTGCGATTGGCCAGGCAGGCCGAAGAATCCTCTACCGCACCGACGGCTTCGCCGCGGCATTGGCCGCCGCCGTCCGAGCAATGGGGTGCGAATTCCGGTTGGCGGACGCGACCCACGGGGCGCGGTTCGAGCGGCTCGAAGCGGGGAGTCAACGAATGGAAAGGGACAACGTATCGATCTTCACGGCCCAGACATTTTCAGTAAAAGTTCCCCACACTGGCTTTCGCAGCTCGAGGCGATGGGATTATTGGTGATGGCGCCGTCGATACTGACCGGGGGTCATGCCGCACAGTCGTTTGAACATCACGCTCCGTGTTGTTCGAGGAAAACAGACCAACGATGATGCGTGCGCAGGTAGCGCGAAATGCCATTAAGAATCCTCCGGCCATAAATGCCCGAAGTCTCGATGATGAGCGGCACGCGCGGCGGCAGTTTCATCCTCCCTGCCTGGCGGTAACCAGCGTCTCGGGCAAGTCAAAATGCCTTCGTGACCATTCTCAGAAGTTGGCCGGGTAGGGCGCCCTGCCGGGTGGGGCGTCTCGCCGCTGTCGAGCGTCAACGGTCTTGTTTGACGGGTTAATCCGGCGATGCTTCACGGCACGGCGGCAGAAACCACGGCGACAGAGATTCTCAAAATCGTGGCGGCAAAACCTCATCGACTCTAATCCGTAACACGGTCAGAATGATCATGCACAGTGCTGCTGGCATGCGACGGGTGGCGAGATTTGCCGGAAGCTGTCGAACCGATGCCTCGCCCCGGCGCGCGGACTTAAACGGTGGTCATAAAATTGTGAAAGAAATGAAAAATTGGTTCCTCGGCTTAAGTCTGCTGGCGTGGCCCGATTCAGCCCTGTGGGCACAACACGTCGCGCCCCATCCCCTGACCCCAGTGCCGATTCAACAGGTTACCCTTCAGGATGATTTTTGGTCTCCCAAGTTTAAAGTCTGGCGCGAGGTGACCATTCCGGATTGCCTGGCCAAATTCGAGAAGGATGGCGCCCTCACGAATTTCGACCGGATTCGGGACGGTGTTGGTGGTGAACATGGCGGCCCTCCATGGTATGACGGATTGATTTACGAGATGATCCGAGGCGCTGCGGATTTCCTGTCGGCGCAACGGGACCCCGCTCTGGAGTTGCGGTTGGACGGCTACATTGATCGCATTGCTGCGGCCGCGGCGAAAGACCCGGACGGCTATCTCAACACCTACACGCAGCTAAAGGAGCCCACACACCGCTGGGCTCTGAATGGAGGCAATGACCGTTGGCAGCACGACCTCTACAACGCCGGGGCGATGGTTGAGGCCGCCGTCCACTATTACCAGGCCACTGGAAAACTGCGGCTGCTCCAGGCCGCCACCAAACTGGCCAATCACATGGCCGAACTGATGGGGCCACCGCCGAAAAAGAACGTCGTTCCAGGCCACTCCCTGGGCGAGGAGGCGCTGGTGAAGCTGTATCTGCTCTTTCGCGAACACCCGGAACTCAAGGCGCAGATGGGTGTGCCCGTGGACGAACAGCGGTATCTCAAACTGGCCGAGTTTTGGATTGAGAACCGAGGCCATTTTGAGGGCCGTGAGAGCTTTGGCTCGTACGGCCAGGATCATCAACCGGTTCTCGAGCAAAAGACCATCGAGGGACACGCCGTTCGTGCCACTCTCCTCTGCGCGGGGCTGACGGCCGCAGGGACCGTCAACGGCCGCGAGGACTACCTCCAGGCGGCGCAGCGGCTGTGGGAAAACATGGTATTTCGGCGCATGTATGTTATCGGCGGGTTGGGTGCCATCGCCGGTCACGAGGGGTTTGGCCCGGATTATCTTCTGCCCAACAACGGTTACCTGGAGACCTGCGCGGCCATTGGCGCGGGATTTTTCCACGAGAACATGAACCTGGCTTTGGGTGACGCCCGGTATGCCGACGAACTGGAGCGCGTGCTCTATAACGGGATCCTCAGCGGCGTTTCGCTCAAGGGCGACTCCTATTTCTATGAAAACCCACTGGAAGCCGACCGGAAACGCAACCGATGGGCCTGGCACTCCTGCCCCTGTTGCCCGCCAATGTTCCTCAAGATCATGGGCGCGCTGCCCGGCTACATTTACGCCCAGGATCAGCATACCCTCTATGTGAATCAATTCATCGGCAGCCGCGCCACCACGACGATCGCGGGAGCAAAAGTCCGCCTGCAACAGTCAACCCAGCATCCCTGGGATGGGAATATTCGAGTGACCGTCGAGCCGGAAGGGGCCGCCGAGTTCGGCCTCTGCCTGCGCCTGCCGGGCTGGTGCAGCCAGCCGCGCGTCTCGATCAACGGCAAGGCGCTCGCACACCCGGAGCGGGTCCGCGGTTACCTGCAAATTCAACGCCAATGGCAACGCGGCGATACCGTCCAACTGTCGCTCCCGATGCCGGTGCAACTGCTGCAGCCCAATCCCCAGGTGGACGCCGATCGGGGGCGCCTGGCCATCCAGCGAGGCCCGTTGGTTTATTGCCTTGAAGCTGCCGATAACGGTGGCGATGTGCGGCAGTTCGCCTTGCGCTCCGACGTCACGCTCACCGCCGAGCATCATCCCGAATTGCTGGGCGGCGTCACCGTCATTCGGGGGGCTGCCCTGGCGCAAAAGGAATGGCCGGAGATATTGTATCAGCCAGCCGCAAATCTCCCGGTGGGGACGAAAGTTAAGTTCACGGCGATTCCGTATTATGCCAATGCCAACCGCGAACCCGGGGAAATGACTGTCTGGTTGCCGCAGGCGCTGCCCAAACCTGGCCGCTGACCTCGAGCCAAACGTAGCAGCCTGATTCACATGAAACGCGCATTCACGACTCTTTGGGTTGTCGTCCTGGGCTTGTGGAGCGTCACCGCCCCGGCGCAACCGGCTCAAATCAACATCCATGCGGACCAGGTGCAGCACCGCGTCTCGCGGTATTTGACCGGGGCCTGCCTCGAGGACGTTAACCACGAGGTCTACGGCGGCATCGATAGCCAGATGATCTTCGGCGAGAGCTTTGCCGAGCCCGGGGCGCAACCCCCGCTGCAAGGAGTGAAGGTTTATGGCGGCCAGTGGGTACCGGCAGACGACGGCTCGCTCCACGCCGCGGGCGGCGACGGCCCCAAGCTGGTCCTCAACGAGGTGGTCACGGACGACGCGGAGGTGAGCGTAGACCTGTGTTTCACCGGCCAAACCAATGGCAACGCCGGGCTCATCCTTAAGGTCAACCAGGCGGGTGCCGGTGCCGATCATTTCAACGGTTATGAAGTGAGTTTGGAGCCGACGGGAATCCTGGTGCTGGGCCGTCATCGACAGAACTGGGAGCCGCTCCGACGTGTGCCCTGCGAACTGACTTTCGGACAATGGGCTACCCTCCGCGCGCGGATGGAGGGGAAGACGCTCGAGATCTTTGCGAACGACAAAAGCCTGATCCGCTTTGAAGATACCGAGCACCCTTTGCCTGCCGGACTGGTGGGTTTGCGGACGTGGCAATTGGACGCGCGGTTTCGAAATCTGTCGATTCATGCGGGCGACCGGCGGCGAACGGTTCCGTTCGCTTATGCGGAAAAGGGCGGCTGGGGTCGTAACGTAAGTGCCATGTGGCGTCCCGTGCGGAAGGGTAACGCCACTGGGGAATTCTCCCTCGAGACGCACAAGCCATTCGTCGGACGGCAGTGTCAACGGATCGCCTTTCTGTCTGGGACCGGAGAGGTTGGTGTCGGAAACCAGGGGCTCAATCGGTGGGGCATGAGCTTCGTCAAAGGCCAGCCCTATGAAGGTTATATTTGGGCTCGCGCTGACGCGCCCACGGAGGTGTTTGCCGCCCTCGAGAGCCGCGACGGTGCGGTCCGCTATGTCGAGCGGCGGCTCAAAGTGCGGGCCGGCGATTGGCAGCGCCTGGACTTTGAGCTCAAACCGAACACCACCGACTCGGCGGGGCGATTCGTTCTCAAGCTCAAGGCCCCGGGCGCCGTCAGCCTGGGTTACGCCTTCCTCCAACCCGGCGGCTGGGGCCGGTTTAAGAACCTGCCCGTGCGCAAGGACGTCGCCGAGGCCCTGGTTGACCAGGGTGTCACCGCCTTACGGTATGGCGGGTCCATGGTGAATGCCGCTGAAAATCGGTGGAAGAAAATGATCGGGCCGCGAGCCAGCCGCCCGCCATACCAGGGCATGTGGTACCCGCATTCCTCCAACGGTTGGGGCATCCTGGATTTCCTCGATTTCTGTGAAGCCGCAGGCTTCCTGGCCGTTCCGGCGGTTAACGTGGACGAAACTCCGAAGGACATGGCCGACTTTATCGAGTATGTCAACGGTCCCGCGGACAGCGAATGGGGCCGCAAACGCGCGCAAAGCGGACATCCCCAGCCGTATCGCCTGAAACACCTCGAAATCGGCAACGAGGAAAAGGTTAACGAGAATTACTTCCAGAAATTCAAAGCCATTGCGGAAGCAGTTTGGGCCAGGGATCCGGACCTGATCCTGGTTGTCGGGGATTTCTGTTATCACCAACCGATTGTCGATCCTTTTAACTTCGGCGGGGCGGATGGCGGCATCACCAGCCTGGCGGCGCAGCAGCAGATTCTGCAATTGGCCAAACAGCACGGTCGCGAGGTGTGGTTCGATCTCCATGTCTGGACGGACGGTCCGCGCCCGGATTTTGGCGGCACGTTCACTTATATCGATGCCCTGGACAAACTCGCCGACGGCGCGAAGCATCGCGTGGTGATTTTCGAATTCAACGCCGGCAATCATGCCCAGCGTCGCGCCCTCGCCAATGCCGCGGCCATCAATGCTGTCGAACGCGACGGGCGTCTGCCGATCGCCGTTTCCGCCAATTGCCTCCAGCCGGATGGTCAAAACGATAACGGCTGGGACCAGGGCTTATTGTTCCTCAACCCTTCCCAGGTTTGGCTCCAGCCGCCCGGGTATGTGACCCGGATGTTCTCGCGGAATTTCCAACCGCTCCTGTCAAAAAGCCTCGTGCAAAGCCCCGGCGAGGTGCTGGACGTCACCGCCAAGCGCAGCGAAGACGGACGCACGCTGGTGCTGCAAGTGGTGAATGCCGGGGAGCAACCGGTGCCGGCAAATCTGCAGATCAAGGGATTCGCACCGGCAAAACCCAAGGCGCAGGTCGAGGAGTTGGCCGGTCCGTTGCATAGTGCGAACACCGCCACGGCCCCCTCGCGGCTCAAGCCCTATTCCTATGCGTGGCCGCATGGCTTGAACAACGGCCAGACCACTTTCACCTTCGTTCCCTGCTCGATCACCGTTTTAAGGTTTGAATAAGGCGTAACCTGTGCTGTTGGCGGCCAAGCAATTGAGCCTTAATCGCGAGCTTGGCTTCTGGTGTTCTTGTCACGCCTCTTGGAATGCACGCAGGACGAAAGACGAAGATACCATTTTCTTATTCATAGCTGATGGGTTTGGCTGCTCCGTAGCGTATTTGCGATTTTGGGGAAAGGGAGACCCGTCCGGTAATCCGAAAAGAAAAGGAGAGACGTGCACGACCACCGGTTCAAAAGCCGAGATCCAACTGCGGCCCGCTGGGTCTCCGAAACGAAGCGATCGACAATTTCGGTGCATCCTCCAGCAACCCTGATTTACGGCAACCGACGTGGAACATCCGGGAGATCTGCTCGGCAAAGATGCCTTCGCCCCGCATGCGGGAACGAAACCGCGCATCATTCAATTTGCCGCCGCGAATCGCGCGAATGCGGCCCAGCACTTTCTCTGCGCGGTCAGGGAAATGCGTGTGCAGCCACTGTTCGAAGAGCGGGGCCACGGCCAGCGGTAAGCGCAAGATTTCATAACTCGCGAACGAAGCTCCGGCAGCCGCGGCGGCGGCTAGAATCGCCGGCATTTCATGGTCGGTAAGCCCGGGAATCACCGGGGCGACCAGCACACCGACGGGTATTCTGGCCTGAGCTAACGTGCGAATTGCCGCCAATCGGGCTGCGGGCGGGGAGGTGCGCGGCTCGAGCACGGCGCGCAGTTCGACGTCCAGACTGGTGACAGAAATGCACACCGAGATGGCGTCGTATTTGGCCAGTTCCGAGAGCAAATCCAGGTCGCGCGTGATCAACTGGTTTTTGGTAACGATGCCGACGGGGTGCCGAAACCTGGCGAGCACTTCCAGGCAGCGGCGCGTGAGCTTGAGCCGCCGCTCGATTGGTTGGTAACAATCGGTCACCCCACTCAGACCCAACGGTTCCGGTTGGTACTTGGGCGAAGCCAGCTCACGTTCCAGCAATTCCGGTGCGTGCTCCTTGACCATGATCCGGGTCTCGAAATCCAGCCCGGCCGAAAATCCAAGGTACTCGTGCGTCGGCCGCGCGTAACAGTAGATGCAGCCGTGCTCGCAGCCGCGGTACGGATTGATCATTGCGGCGAAGCCGACGTCCGGGCTGTCGTTGCGCGAGATGATGCTCTGGGAAAGGTCACGAAGAAAGAGCGTGCGCGGGAGTGGGTCGGCTTCGGGATCCCAATCCTCGCCGCGCTCCAGGCGCAGCGGTTCGAACCGGTTGGGCGGGTTGCTGCCCGCGCCACGGTGTCCCGGCGATGACGACTTTTCCAGCACGCCACAATCTTCCCTCGATTGGTAATCTCCTCAACTTCATCGTCCGCGGTGCGGCATCCCGAATTCGTACCGCTTTGACCCGGCTGGATAATTTTGGCGGCGCGTGCCATGATGCCCCGGCAAATGAATCTGCCGCCGAGACGGTTGCGAATACAAGCGGCGCTGTTGTTGATCGGCCTGCTGTTGGGACTTTGGTTGATGTTACGCTGGTTTGAACATGCACAGGTGTATCACCCGATGCGCGCGTTTGTCGCGAGCCCCGAGGAATTGCGCCGTCCCTATGAGGACGTGGCTTTTACCGCGACCGACGGCACGCGGCTGCATGGCTGGTTCTTCGCCGGCAACACCAATTCCACGCGGGCCCGGCTCGCCATCATCGTTTGCCATGGCAACGGCGGTAATATCAGTCATCGGATCGATCTTTGCGGGGCGCTGCTGGAGACCGGGGTGTCTGTGTTGAGCTTCGACTACCGCGGGTACGGGCGGAGCGAGGGCAGGCCGAATGAAGCCGGCACGTATGCGGACGCTGAGGGCGCTTACGATTGGCTGACGCGTCGGGGTTTCGCTCCCGGGCGAATAATTGCCTACGGCGAATCTTTGGGCGGCGGCGTGGCCGCCGAACTGGCGTTGCGACGCCCCACCGGTGGCCTAATTCTGCAAAGCACGTTCACCAGCATGCCGGACATCGGCGCGGAAGTCTTCCCGTGGTTGCCGGTGAAGCTCATCAGCAGCATCCAATACGCGACCAGCCGCAAGCTACCCGCGTTGAAGGTGCCCGTGCTGATCATGCATAGCCGGGACGATGGCCTGATTTCGTTTCATCATGCGGAAGCCAATTTCGCCCAGGCTAACGAGCCCAAAATCCTCCGGGAAATCAATGGCAACCATAATTATCCCCTGATGAATCGGCCGCGATATGTTCGGGCCGTCGAGGAATTGCTGGTTTTGGTGGATGGCGAAGCCAAAACGCAGCCTGGGGGCTGAACGATCTGCCGCCTCTGGCCATTGGAACCTCGCCGCGGCTGATTGGGCTTCAGGCCGATGCCGTCATTTGAAAAAGCCGTCGTAGAGCAGCTTGGCGGTAAGGGCGAACACAATCGTGAGAAAGACGGGTCGGATGAACCGAGCCCCCTTGGCGATCACCAGGCGGGCACCGATGCGCGCTCCGAGGAATTGCCCGAGGCCCATGATCAGGCCGGCGGCCAGCAGGACCTTGCCCGCCCACAGAAACAGCAATAGTGACCCGGCGTTGCTGGCAAAATTCATCACCTTGGTGGCCCCAGTGGCGGCGGTCAGGTTGGTTCCCAGGCACAACACGAACGCGACCGCCCAGAAAGTTCCCGTGCCTGGCCCGAAAAAGCCGTCATAAAAACCCAACACCAGGCCGAACAGGATATCGAACTGCGGGCGGGACATCCGCGGGTGAAGTTCCCGTGCGCCAAGATCGGGTTTGACCATGAAATAGACCGCCACCGAGATGAGCAGGACGGGGATGGCTTTGCGCAAAAAATCCGGATGAACGTGTTGCACGGCGAGGGCCCCGGCTATCGACCCCAGAAAAGCCAGCAGGAAACCGCGGCCACATTCGGAGAGGCGGACGGTGCCGGCCTCGGCGTAATGCCAGGTGGCGCTGCCCGAGCCAAATGTGGCTTGCAGCTTGTTGGTTCCGAGCGCTTCCTGGGGCGGCAATCCCAATCCGAGCAGGACGGGGATGGTGATCAGGCCGCCGCCGCCGGCAATGGAATCCACAAAGCCGGCGGTTAATCCCGCCAGCATTAAAACCGGGTAATGCCAAAGTTCAATCATGGCCGCGGCCACACTAGCGCACACCGGTCCCAGCGCCAAGGCTTTGACCAGAACCGACGGCGGCAGAAAAACGGCAGCCACGGTGTTGGATCACACGATGGCCGCCTTGATGTTGCGAAGCGGTCCACCCCGCATTCGGGGGCATGGTTCAATCGCTTACGGCATCGGCGCCACTTTCATGAAGGCGTATTGCGGCGATTTCGAAAATTCCAGCATTCGGGAAACCACGCCATCGGCACCGGGAATATCCTGCGCCACGGTTTGCCAGGGAGCGGTGCTGAGGAGATCGTCGGTCGCGAGGATCTTGTAGTTTTCTTTGGCCGAGCCCTGCCAGGACAACTTGATCTTCATGGGGGTGACAGCGGAGACATCAACGATGCCCAGGCCCTTATACGGGGCGAGCGTCTCGCCCATCGCCCATTTGCAGGTGCGGAGGAAGATGACGCGCCCGATGTCAGTCAATGCATTGAAGGCGCGGCGAGTATTGCCCGAGCCGCCTTCGTTGACGAACAATTGCACGAGGCGGGACGGCGCAGTGGTCAGACCGGACCAGGGGCTTAGCAAATCGCCGGTGTTGGCGAGTTGCGCGCCCGCTTCGATGACCGCGAACACGACCTGGTTGGTGTTGCTGTCGAGGACACCAATGATGTTCAACCCGGGCGCCGGCACCGACTTGCCCGCGCTGCAATCGACTGCGGTCCAACTGATTTCATAATTCGGCTTGGCCGGGGAGGAGCTGTGCAGATTCTCTTCGGGATAAGGGTTCCGGAAGATCTTTACGCGGCCGTTCGCATCCAGCGGAATGCCTTTCATGATCGGGTGGTTGGGGTCAACCACCTTCATGAAGAGGCCGGGATTATTACCCAGCGCGAGGTTGCCGCTGCTCTTGTTGCCATAGAGGAAGATTTCGGAATGGTCTCGCGGCGGGCTGGTGGTGCTGTCCCCGAGGCAGGAATGCTCTCCCATGATGATCGGGATGCCGTTGGTGTTGGGTGGCGGCATATCCGCCGAACTGCCGCTGCCGGATACAATCACGAGCATTGCGGAATAGAGCACATTGGGGGGAGAAGTGTTGAGGCCGGTCGCCAGGTTGCCCCCGTTGTAGTAGCTGTTTGGATCCACTTGCCCGCCGTATTCGTCCAGGGTGGGCGAACCGGTTGACGTGGTGTAACTCAGGACCTTCTCCGGGACCATGCGGGTCGTGTATCCATTATCCTGCAGCAAGATGCCCATCGCCGCGTCCCCTGGGGAGAAAACGCCCGGGCCGCGGTTGTCATCCGCATCCCACAGGGTGCTCGAGCTTTGTTGATGATAGAAGCCGTCCTGCGCGCTGCGCGTGGTGATCACCACCACGCCGTTGCTGATGACGACGCCGTCGCGTTGGTGAACTCCGCCCGGGTTTGAACCTGCGAGGTGAAGGTGATGGCCAGGGCTAGTAAACCACTTCTTATGAATTGACTTTTCATGTGTTGTCCTTCTTTGGATTAGCCGCTCGTCGCGGCAGTCGTGATTTATCCTGAAAACGCATCACGCCGGCCAATCGCGCTGAGAAGGCGAGAGTTGGCCCTCGCGGGGGCGAGCTTGGGGGATATTGAAATGACAATAACGCGGTCCAAACGGCGAATGCCTTTCAGGGTTGATGTTAAATACCTGTAATTCAGCACCATTTCGATGTCAAGGAAAAAGATTCGCAATTCCTTAATCTCGCTGTCCGCCTTCGTCTCCAGGGAAAAAGTCGATCTGGATTTTTGAAGACCTTTAAATCGCTTTAGTGATCGAGTGGCCATCAGACCGGGCCCACGATTCCTTATGAAAATCATTGCAGAATTCGATAGGATTTTATAGGGTCACGCCATTCTGCTATGAGATGTTGCCGTTCGACCCCAGGCCCTCAGGGAACAGGTCTGCCTCCCTCCGGTGGGGGCATGGGGATAGTGAACAGCAAACCAGTCAACCCAGCCCTGCGGGCGCTCCGAAAGCGGGCGATTCTCTAGTCATACTTTCCAACCGCGACTTTCCTTAGTCAGCCAATACAAACCCCCTAAAAAAAAGTAGTTATGAGAAATAGCAATAAACCATACAGATCGGTCTCGAAGCCGTGCCCGCTGGGTGCGGCATGGTGGGCAGCGTTCGTTAGTTTGCTTCTGGTCCTGCCGGGCAGCGGCATGGCCGGCACGATTGGTGTTAAGTTCCTGACTGGTGCCAATGTTGGGAACACCAACGCGAGTATCCTTCTTCCCACCGACACCGCCGGTGCCGGGATCTATGCGCAAGCGAACTGGAATAATGTCGCCGGCGCGCTGGGAACCAACGTGGCCGTGCTGGACAGCGCCGGCGCCGCCACACCCATCGCCGTGAGTTGGTCCTCCCCCAACACCTGGAGCCAGTCCGGGAACACGACCACCTCACAGGGGGCGCCGGATGCGAACCTGATGAATTCGTACCTGGACAACAACGGCAACGCGAATGTCGCGATTACGAGTCCCTATAACATGTTCAGCACCACTGCTCCGGCGAATAATAACCGCAATTGGCCGATGATTTACCTGACCGGGCTGCAAGCCTGGTTGGCGGCGCAAGGCGCGGCGGCTTATGACGTCGTGATCTACTCCGATGGCGATGCCACCAGTGGTCGCACCGGTGAATTCTGGCTGGTGAATGCCAGCGGCACCCCGGACGCCTTGACAGTGGGTGCGGACGTCTCCACCCATGTATTTATTTGCGACCTGAATAATTACATTGTCAATCCAACCTATTCCGAAGTCCCGTTCGTGATTCAGAGCGGGTTTTATAGTGGTGGATTGCTCGCTGAATACGGGAATTTCCCCGGCAATTATACCGCCCTCCAGAGCCTCACGAATGATACCGTGCTGATTCGCAGCCAACGGTTCAATTCGCGCGCCCCGATCAATGCCATCCAAATTGTCCCGCGTGCGACCGTGGTTCCGGCCACTTTCGCGGCGCTGTATAATGCGCCGGTCTATGCCGGGGGCAAGGCGCGCTTCGCGCCCCTGGTGGCGGGTGCCACCCCGATGACCTTTCAATGGCTCAAAAACAACGCGCCTTTGACCGACGGCGGCAACATTGCCGGCGCTACGACCCGGGCTTTAACCGTGTCGGGTGTGGGAGCGGGTGATGTCGCTTCCTATTCCCTGGTGGTCAGCAACCCGGTGGGAGTGGTGACCAGCGGCCCGGCGGCTTTGACGATTGTTGCCCCGGCGGCCAATAGCTATCCCGAAAAGATCCTTACCAAGAATCCATTTGCCTACTGGCGCTTTAATGAGACCCAGGATCCTGCCACCGGTTGGACCCCGGCCTTCGACGCCGTGGGCGGTTGCACCGCAACCTATGGTATCGGCGCGATGAACGGGTATACTCTGATTCCCGGACCTTCCCACGCTGAGTGGCCGGGTTTTGAAACCGGCAACCTGGGATATCAATCCTCTCGCAGCGGACCTCGCCAGACTTATCTCATGGCTCCCCCGTTGTTGCTGCAAACCAATACCGTGACGATGTGCGCCTGGATTTATCCCACGGTGGCGCAGCCCGGCTTTACCGCGTTGATCTCGACGCGCTCAACGGATACGGCCGCCTTCGGCTACGGCAACAATAACAACCTCGGTTACACCTGGAACAGCAACAGCGCGGCGACCTATAACTTCGTGTCCGGCTTGGTGCCGCGCACCAACGAATGGAACTTCGTGGCCCTGGCCGTCTCGCCCACGAATGCCATCCTGTATTGCTACAACACTAATGGTCAGTTGTCGGCCACCAACACCTTGACCCACAGCAACCAGTTCTGGGGCGGGGCAACCTATATCGGTGGCGATATCCAGGGGTCCACGATCGTGTCCCCGACGAACCGTTCCTTCATCGGCACCATTGATGAATTCACGGTTTTCAACCAGACGCTATCCCCGAGCGAAATCTATGACCTGTATAAAAAGGGATTGGGCCTGAACGCGATTGGACCGTCGATCCCCAACCAACCACAGTCGCTGGCGTTGTTCGAAGGGCGAACGGCCAAATTCAGCGTCACCGCCTCGGGCGACACGCCGATCTCTTATCGCTGGCGCAGGAACGGCGCGAATCTGTCCGATGGCGGCAACATTTCCGGCGCCACCACGCCGTCGCTGACCATCAGCAATGTGACCATCGCCGTGGATTCGGCAACTTACGATGTCGTCGTGGGCAACCTGGTCGGTTCAATACCCAGTACGCCGGTATCATTGACGGTTGTGGCCTCGAACAGTGTTCCGGCTGCGTATGAAGCCAAATTGCGGGCGTATAATCCCATCGCCTATTGGCGGCTGGATGAGGCTGTCGGCAGCCAGTATTCCTACGACTACTGGGGCGGCAATATCGCCACCAATGAGAATGTAACCCTGGGCGTGGCCGGGCCACAGCCGCCGGATTTTGTCGGCTTGGAAACCACCAACTCCGCCGGGCAATATTCCAGTGCCGCGACCGCCGACACTGCGAGCTTCGCGAGCCTGATGAACAACCGCGCCGCGTTCTCCATCATCGGCTGGTTCAATTGCCCTTCGCTGCCAATCGGCAACCGCGTCGGCCTGTTCGGTCAGAACGACGTTTGCGAATTCGGGTTCCATGGCAACGGCGCCGATGGCCTGGCGCAAATCGGCATCTGGACCCCGCGTGGAGCGGCGTTTTTGAATCAGAGCAACATCGTGGCCAACGCGTGGTACATGGTCGCCGCGGTGGGCGACGGCACGAACGTCAGCCTGACGCTCGTTTCGACCAATGGCGGCGGCGGTTTCCAGGTCCTGCAGGCTGTCGGTACGCCTACCGTGACGACCAACTATGGAAGTTCGCCCTTCCCGTTCCGTATCGGCGGCGGCGGCATCCTCGATACCACTGGCAACTACTTCGACGGCCTGATCGACGAAGTGGCGGTGTTCGACCGCGCGCTCTCGGTGGGCGAACTCTCGGACCTGTTCGGCGCCGCTCTCACGGGTGCCGAACTGCCTCCGGGTATCTCCAAGAATCAGGTCTCGCAGACCTTATATGCCGGTCGGACCGCGACTCTGTCCGTCAGTGCCGTCGGTACCTCGCCCTCGTATCAATGGCTACGGAATGGCCTGGCAATCACCGATGGTGGGAATGTCGTCGGGTCCACGACTCCGACGCTGACCATCACCGGAGTGACGGCGGCTAATGTCGGTGATTATGAAGTGGTGATCACCAATCGGGTCGGGTCTGTGACCAGCGCCCCTCCGGCGCACCTCGCCGTGATCACGCCGATCGCGGGCAGTTTCGAGGCGGCGATGATCGGTCTCAATCCGCTCGCTTACTATCGGTTTACGGAGACCAACGATCCGGCCCTCAGTGGAGTTGTGGCCTATGATTACTGGGGCGGTCACAACGGCGTTTACGGGGTCGGGTCCGCGAACCTGTACAGCGGTATTATGGGTCCGCAGGCGCCGATCTTCTCGAAGTTCGAGACTGGAAACGGAGCCTTGGGCACCACGGCCGGGGTCACTGCTTCATACGCCACGGCTCCGTTCGGCACCTTGAGCACGAACACGGTGAGTATGACGATGTGGATCAATCCCACCGGCACGCTTGATGACTATGCTGGGCTGTTGGTGAATCGCAATAGCGGTGTGGCGGGCGGTTTTGGCTACACCGGCGGGCAGCTCGGTTACACCTGGAACAACAACAGCGGCAACACCTACAACTTCCGCTCCGGCCTGGTGCCGCCCATGAATCAATGGTCCTTCGTCGCCCTGGTGATTACACCGACGAACGCCACGGTCTACATGATCAACACGAATGGCGCTTACTCGGCGGTTAATGAACTGGCGCACACCGCCGATGTCTTCGGCAACAACTGGCAGATCGGCCACGATGACCAGGACAGCAACGCCAATCGCACTTTCAACGGTGTGATCGACGAGGTCGGGGTCTTCACCTACTCCTTGTCCGCGGCCCAGATTCAGCATCTGGCCTACTCGAGCGGGCTCGCGCAACCGATCCAGCTCAGCGTCCAGCCTACCGGCACCAACACCATTCTGCTGAACTGGACCGGTAACGCCTCCTCCTACGTCATCCAGACCAAGACCAGCCTGAATGACGCGACCTGGACCGACTCCCAGACCAATAGCGGACCTCCGGCTGTTGTGCCGATCGTCGGCGGCAGCTCGTTCTTCCGTGTCCGCAGTAATTAAGTTGGCATAGTTTGGTAAACACGCGCGATGGCCGGGGTTTTCGCCCCGGCCATCTGCGTTTGGGGGCATCGCCGGCCCGAAAAACCGCGAAACTGAGGCGACACCTTCGAAAAGGTAAACTTGACGGGGTCAGGGTAAAAACTTAGGATGTTAGCCGGTTGTGGTGGCCGTAGCTCAGCCCGGTTAGAGCCCCAGATTGTGGATCTGGCTGTCGCGGGTTCAAATCCCGTCGGTCACCCCACTCCCAAAAAAACGCTGGCATGGCTTCTCCGAACATGCTAAATAAACCCTTCGCTTGAAACCAAGCGGCCCGAAGTCCTTCGGGGAAATTGATTTTTTAAGATTTATGTCACAGCATCGTAGTCTTCGCGCCGCGGCCACCCTGGGTGGTAAACGGAATGTCATGAAGCGCTTTGAGCGCGTGGAAGTGCTCAAACGCCGCGGCCAATGGAAGGCGGGCGACCGCATCACGGGTCTGCGCAAGACCAAGGCGGACGCCTAAATCCAGTTTTAACCGTCCGGAGACCGAAATCCGAATCCGGCGCGCTCGAAGTGGGCGCCAGGTTCGGACTTTGGCTTTTCGGGAATCCACTTTGTGATACGACTTCAGAAGTTCCTGGCAGAGGCAGGGCTGGCTTCACGCCGAGCCGGGGAACAACTGATTCTCGAGGGGCGCGTGGCGGTCAATGGGCGGACGGTCCAGGAACTGGGGACCCGGGTGGACCCCATGCACGACCGGGTAACGCTCGACGGCAAACCCGCCCAGGTAAAACGCAAGATTTACATCGCGCTGCACAAAGTCCGGGGACTGGTTTGTTCGCGCAGCGACGAGCTGGGACGTCCCACGATTTACACGTTGCTGCCTCGCGAATGGGGCCACCTACATACCGTCGGGCGCCTCGATTATAACAGCGAAGGCCTGATCTTCCTGACCAACGATGGCGACTTCAGCCTGCACCTGACGCATCCTCGTTACGGCATCAAGAAAACCTATATCGCGACCGTCGATGGCGAGGTGGACGGCGCAATGCTGGCCAAATTCACCAAGGGTCTCTGGTTTGAGGGGGAAAAGTTCAAAGCCGAAAGGGCGCGCTTGATCTCCAGCACTTCCCGGGAGAGCGTGGTGGAGCTGATTTTGGCGGAGGGCAAATATCGGGAAGTGCGCCGGTTGTTCGATTCCCAGGCCCGCACCGTGACCCGGCTCGTGCGGGTGCAAATTGGCAAAATCAAGCTGGCCGAGCTTAAACCCGGCAAATGGCGATCATTGACAGAAACTGAAATAAAATCTCTACTGACCTGATTTATGAAAAAGACTATCTGGCTGGTCCTGATGGCGGTGGTCTCCGCGAGCGTGATGGCGCAGCAAATCACCAACGCGCCGGCAGCCGCGCCGATGTCCATCCCGGCAACTCCGGCAGGCGATCCCGCCGTCACTAACGCCGCACCCGCCGCAACCACTTTGGCAGAAAACACGAACGCTCCCGCGAAACCCAAGGCCGCCGCCAAAAAGAAAGCGCCTTCGAAGAAGAAGGCCAAACCCGCGCCGGCGAAAGCCCCGGTTCACAAGACCTCTCCGAGTGTGATCGTCAAGACCGAGCCGCTCCCGCCCGGACCGGCGACCGTTATCGCCAGCAATGTGAATGTGCGCGGTCAGGCCCGCCTGGTCGGCGAGGTCCTCACCCGCCTCACCAAGGGTCAAACCGTGACGGTGCTCGAGGAAATCACCCTCACCAATTCCGCCCCGGACGAGCCTTCCGCCTGGGCCAAAATCCTGTTGCCCTCCGAGCGCCCGGTGTGGATCAGCAGCCTGTTCGTCGACACGAATAACAACGTGGTGTCCGTCGCCCGCCTGAATTTGCGCGGCGGTCCCGGCGAGAATTACAGCGTGCTCGGGCGGTTGAATAAAGGCGACACTTTCAAAGAGCTCGACCGAAAAGAGAATTGGATCAAGATCGAAGCTCCGACCAACGCCTATGCGTTCGTAGCGGCTCAATATCTGCGGTCTGAAGCCGCCGCCCCGGCGGAAATCGCCTCCGCGACCACCACCAACACGCCCGCGGCCGAGGCGGCACCAACGCCTGCGACCGTCGCGGAAGCCCCGGCGATCGCCTCCGCGCCAACCAATGCTCCTGCGGTTCCGGCGGCTGAAACGGCCGCTGCGGTGACCGACACCAATGCTCCTTTGGTGGCTGCGACGGGCACCAACGCCGCGCCGACAGAACCCACCCCGGCCCCGGAGACCGCTCCGGCCGAGAACACGCCGCCGCCCAAACGGATCATCCAACGGGAAGGCC
Source organism: Verrucomicrobia subdivision 3 bacterium UBA693 (assembly GCA_002298785.1). Lineage (GTDB taxonomy): Bacteria > Verrucomicrobiota > Verrucomicrobiia > Limisphaerales > UBA8199 > UBA693. Next base: position 157,097 of record DBMR01000046.1, on the reverse strand, counting down.
TCGTTCGCGGCACCATCAGCATCCAGGCACCCAGCCCGTTCTGCCTGGTCAACCTCGATAATGGCCGCACCATGGATTACCTCGTCAGCCCCTCGAAAGAAATCGATCTGCGCCGCTTCAAAGGAATGCGCGTAATTGTCACCGGCGAGGAAGGTCTCGACCAACGCTGGGGCAACACCCCGGTCCTGTTGCTCGATCAGATCGAAGTGATTGAATAACCCTCATGCCTCCCGGCAACCTCATTGACGGACGCGCCATCGCCGCCGCCTTGCAGGCGGAGTTGAAGGAGCGTATGCGCGCCCTTGCGGCGCGGTCTGTTGTGCCGGGATTGGCCTTTGTGCGGGTGGGTGAAGATCCCGCCTCCAAGGTCTATGTCGGGCGCAAAGAAAAAACCTGTGCGGAATTGGGGATCGTCTCCGAGACCCACGTGTTGCCGGAAAACACCGCAGAAGCGGACCTGCTGGCCTTGCTCGATCGGCTGAATGCCGATGTCCGGCTGCACGGCATCCTGGTGCAGGCCCCGCTGCCGCGGCACATCCATCAGGAGCGCGTTTATTCCCGGGTGCTCCCCGAAAAAGACGTGGACGGATTCAATCCGGTCAATGTCGGCAAGCTGATGTTGGGTGACCCGACCGGCTTTTTGCCCTGTACGCCCGCCGGGATCAAAGAACTCCTCGTGCGTTCCGGAGTGAAGACCAGCGGTGCCGAAGTCGTGGTGCTCGGCCGTGGCAATATCGTCGGAAAACCGATGGCGGCCATGTTGTGTCAAAAGGAACAGGGCGCCAACGCTACCGTCACGCTCTGCCATTCCGCCACCCGGGACATTGCGGCGCACTGCCGACGCGCTGACATCCTGATTGGCGCCATTGGGGTGCCGGAATTTGTCAAAGCCGGCATGGTCAAGCCCGGCGCGGTGGTCATCGATGTCGGAGTCAACCGGGTATCCGATCCCGGCGCCCGTGGCGGCTATCGGCTCGTGGGAGACGTGGCGTTCGCCGAAGTGCAACCGGTAGCCGGCTTGATTACTCCCAACCCCGGCGGAGTCGGGCCCATGACCATCGCCATGCTCATGCACAACACCGTGCGCGCCGCTGAGGTCGCCGCCGGCAAACATTCTCAGTCGCCTAATTAATCATCAAACTATGCAACCAACCCGCATCCTGCCTGACCTGCAATGCTCGCTTTTGTGTGAGGAAATCCGCCAGGAAATCACCGGCAACCTTTTTCTGATCGGTGTCATCAGTTTCCTGCGCGTGCCCCAGCTCCCGGTGGTCGCCAGCCGCCTGTGTGTGTTCAATCGCTGGACTGCTGGCGTCGGCCAGTTCACCGAATGCACCCGCCTCATCGCGCCCGACCAGAGCACCATCCTCAACAAGGCCGAGGTCAAATTCGTGCTGCAGGACGCTGCGCTGAACGCCACCAATTTCACGCTGTTCAACCAGGTCGAGTTCAAAACCGCCGGCACTTATTTTATCGAGGTGCTGGTCGATGACGTGATGAAACTGCGTTACCCGGTGCCGGTGGTGCTGGTCCCGCCCCCCAATGCGCAGACCCAGACAGGTGCGCAGCAGCCGCCGGCCGCCCCGGAGGCTCCCGAGTCGCAGGCCTGAGCCGCGCCAGGCCGGTTTCGAACCGGCCAGGCTTGACGCCGCCCCGGCCGCCAGTTTCTGTTTTGCCGGATGGAAGCCAACGAGCAGACGCCAGTCCAGCCCAAGGCCTCCCCGCCTCGGGCTTTCCTGCCGCTCACCCCGATGGGAGCGGCAGCTTTCACGCAGGCTTCATTCACTCGGCTTTGGGTAGTGCAGTTCATCTTCGCCCTGCTTATTTCCGTAGTGCTCACCTGGTTCCTGGCCACCGCCTGGTTTCCCCAGGTCACCAAGGCTGTGCAGCAGTTGCCGGAGACCGGCAAAATCGACGACGGCAAGCTGGTCTGGTCGGAGCCCAGCCCGCAAATCCTCAGCGAGAATCGATTTCTGGCCCTGGTTGTGGACTTGACCCACAGCGGCCAGGCTCGATCCACCGCTCATGTGCAGCTCGAGTTCGGCGCCACCGACCTCGTTGTTTTTTCCATCTTTGGCAACTGCACTTTCCCCTACCCTCCGGGTTTTGAGATGATGTTCAACCGTCCGGAGCTCGTTCCGTGGTGGGGTGCCTGGGCACCGCCGATCCTGGCGCTGGCGACTTTGGGCGGCATCCTGGCCCTAATGTGCTCCTGGTTTCTGCTCGGCACCTTGTATTGGGGACCGGCTTGGATCTTCGCCTTCTTCTGCAATCGCGACCTGAGTTGGTCCGGCGCTTGGCGGGTCGCGCAAGTTTCTCTGCTGCCGGGAGGGGTGTTCCTCGGGGTGGCTATTCTACTCTACGGACTCGGGATCCTGGACTTATTGCAGCTTCTGCTAGCCTGGGCGTTGCACTTCCTGATTGGCTGGCTTTTTCTGGGTGCCAGCGTTCTGGCCGGTCCGCGTCAGACGGGCATACCGACCAAGGGCAATCCGTTTAAAGCGTAAAAGGCGGAACTGTCAATAGTGAGGACTGACACCTTTGGGAAAACTTGCGTGGGTAGCTGCATACTCTTACATTCCAACGATGTTCGATACGCTCCGAGCCGAAGTGCTGACTGCCTCTGACAAATTGACGCATTTGCGGAGGTTTCTTTGACGTCCCGGGGGCGCAACGCCGCCAAGGCGAGATCAACGCCCTGATGACGGGCGAGACTTTCTGGAATAACCGTGAGCAGGCGCAACGCCTCATCGACGAGAACAACACCCTGCGGAACAAGGTGGATCCGTTGTTGCGCGCGGAGAAGGACTTGGACGATCTGCGGGTGATGATCGAGTTGGGGGAAGCGGAGCCGGAGGCGGCCCAGGCCCGGGTCCAAGAGGAACTGGAACGGGATTTAGCGAGTTTCTTCAAACGGCTCGAAGACCTGGAGCTGAAGGTTTTCCTGAACGGCCCGCACGACAAGAGCAACTGCATCATGAGCATCAACGCGGGCGCCGGCGGCACGGAGTCGTGCGACTGGGCGAACATGTTGATGCGGATGTATCAGCGCTGGGGCGAGGCCCGCGGCTGGAAGGTCGAAGTTGAAGACGTGTTAGTGGGGGAAACCGCCGGGATCAAGAGCGCCACACTGCTGGTCACCGGGGAGAATGCCTACGGCTTCTGCAAGGCGGAACGGGGTGTCCATCGCCTGGTGCGCATTTCGCCATTCGATTCCAACAAGCGGCGGCACACCAGTTTCGCCAGCGTGGACGCCATCGCGGAGATCGAAGAAACGTCCTCCGATATCGTAATTCCTCCCGGCGAATTGCGCGTGGACACTTACCGGTCCGGCGGCAAGGGCGGCCAGAACGTGAACAAGGTGGAGACCGCGGTTCGGATTACGCACATTCCCACCGGGTTGGTGGCGGCATCGCAGAATCAGCGGTCGCAACATCAGAATCGCGCCACCGCCATGAAGATGCTGATCTCGAAGCTGTACGCGCAGCGCCTAGACGAGCAAAAAGCCGATATGGAACGGTTCTACGGGGAGAAAGGCAGCATTTCCTGGGGCAACCAAATCCGGAGCTATGTGTTTCAGCCTTACCGGATGGTTAAGGATCTGCGCACCGGCGTCGAGACGAGCAACGTGCAGGCGGTGATGGACGGCGAGCTGGACCCCTTCGTGAATGGCTGGCTCCGTGCCGGCGGTCCGCTCAAACGCATGCAAGGCGTCAAGGATGTGGAAGACTAAGCTCCGCGGCGCGGAACCCATGGCGACCCCCAATATTCTCGATACCATTGTGGCCCAGAAACGGGTCGAGGTGGCTCGCTTGCCGGGCTCCGTTCCCTCGCTGGAGCAACTCCGCTCCGCCATGGCGCGACGGGGCGAGTCTCGTGATTTTTTTGCCGCCCTTCGCTACCCTGCCGCTGGCAGCATGGCCTTGATCGCCGAGGTCAAAAAGGCTTCCCCATCCAAAGGCGTCATCTGCCCCAATTTCGATCCGGTCCGGATCGCCCGCGAATACGAACGCGGCGGTGCCAATTGCCTGTCCGTGCTCACGGACGAGCGGTTTTTTCAAGGATCGCTCGAGTATCTCGCCGCGATCCGGCGTGCGGTGAAGCTCCCGCTCCTGCGCAAGGATTTCATCATCGATGGACGCCAGATTCTGGAGGCGATCCAGCACGGTGCCGACGCGATTTTGTTGATTGTCGCGATCCTGTCCGATGTCCAGCTTCGTCAGTTTCACGACCTGGCTGTCGGGGCAGGCCTGGCGGCGCTGGTGGAAGTGCACGACGAGGAGGAGTTGGATCGTGCCCTGGCTGCCGGCGCCAGGCTGATTGGGGTTAACAACCGCGATCTGAAGACTTTTCGCGTGGATTTAGCCACGACCGAACGGCTGGCGGCACGGCTGGGAGCGGAGCGCCTGCGGGACCGGTTGCTGGTGGCGGAAAGCGGTATTTCCGGTCGGCCGGAGGTAGAACGGTTGGCCGCTTGCGGCGCCCGGGCCATTCTCGTAGGAGAATCCCTCGTGAAAGAAGGGGACATCCCGGGCAAAATTGCCGCCTTGATGCCCGGTCGGGCCGGCTGACTTCGGGCCTCGGTTACGAGCCCCCTGCCCACCCGGCATTTGGCGAAAAGCAACCGTCCACTGGTGGTTTAGGATTGGCAATCGGCTTTACATTCGTATCGTGATTAGAACTGGAAATTAAAATTGAATTATGGCGAGAACTGAAAGAACCAACGTCCGCAGGCGCGAGGACCTCTCCGAGATGCCGGAATGGCTGAAAGAAAAACAATGTCCGCACAAGAAGAAGTACATGGCGGGCAAGCGCATCATGCCGAAGAACATCACCGGCAAGGAGAAGCTCGGCTACCTGGTGGATGAAGTATTTTTGGCTTATAACTCCGCGCGGCTCAAGGAAGCCTGCCAGCTTTTCTCCCGGCGCATGCTGGAGCCGGATGTGACGATTGGCATGAGCATCTCCGGGGCGCTGACGCCGGCCGGGCTCGGCTGCTCGAGCATCATTCCGCTGATCAAAGCCGGTTTTGTGGATTGGATCGTCTCCACCGGGGCGAACCTTTACCACGACATGCATTTCGCCCTGAACTACCCGGTGCACGCCGGCAGTTTCAAGTTCGACGACACCGACCTGCGCGACAACGACCTGGTCCGGATTTATGACGTGGTGATTCCTTACTCGGACGGCCTGATGGCCACCGACGATTTGCTGCGCGAGATGCTGATTCAGCCCGAGTTCCAAAAAGAGATGGGCACGGCCGAACTACATTATCTCCTCGGCAAGTACTGCGCCGAATGGGAACGCAAGAACAAGCTCAAAGACGTGTCCGTGCTCGCGGCGGCTTATCGCGCCGGCGTGCCCTGTTATACATCGTCGCCGGGCGATTCCACCATCGGCATGAACGTGGCCGGGGTGGAGCTGCGCGGCAACAAGCTGCGCATGAACCCCTCGATCGACGTGAACGAGACCACCGCGTTCGTGCTCGCCGCCAAGCGCGGCGGCGGCCGCAGCGGTGTTGTGCTGTGGGGCGGCGGCAGCCCGAAGAACTTCATGCTCCAAACCGAGCCTCAGATCCAGGAAGTGCTCCGCATCAAGGAATTCGGCCAGGACTTCTTCATCCAGGTCACCGACGCCCGCCCGGATACCGGCGGTTTGTCCGGCGCCACTCCGAGCGAAGCGGTCAGTTGGGGCAAAGTCGACCCGACGAAGCTGCCGGATGCGGTCGTGTGCTACACAGATACCACGATTGCCATGCCGTTATTCACGCATTACGCGCTGGCCAACCACAAGCCGCGCAAACTGCGCCGGCTTTACGACCAGCGCGACAAGATGGTCAAGGCTCTCACCAAAGAGTACTTCGCCCATAACAAGGTGAAGATGATCGACGGTAGCGAGCCGGATCTCGGTTAATCCAGATTGGCAGTTTTCATGGGCCGGGCTTCGCGCCCGGCCCATTCCATTTTAACCTCGTGTCCGCCACCGGCTATCGCATCGTCAAACTCGCCAATGGATCGCACAGCGTCCATTCCCTGGCGCATCACGAGACGTTCCATCCGGTGGTCGGGCCAATGGTGGAGGCGGAATCGCTCTATCTGCGGCAACTGCGCCTGGCGGAGCGGCTGAAGAAACATACTGGCGAGTTTGTGATCTGGGACGTGGGGCTGGGCGCGGCGGCGAACGTCGTCACTGTGCTCCGCGGCCTGCGCGACCAACCGGGCCACCTGCGCTTCCTCAGCTTCGATCATACTCCCGAGCCACTGGCCTTCGCGTTGCAGCATGTCGAGGAACTCGGTTATCTCGAGGGCTACGAAGCCGCAGCGCAGACATTGTTGCGTGAGGGAAAAACCCGGTTCACCACGGGCGCTTTGACGGTGGATTGGGAACTGCAGCTTGCTGATTTTCCGTCCCTGCTCGCCTCGAGTGCCGCCGAGCTTTTTCCCCGGCCGCATGCCATCATGTTCGACGCCTTTTCCCCGGCCCGGAATCCCGCCATGTGGACGCTGCCGCTGTTCACGCGGTTGTTTCAACTGCTCGATCCGGCGCGGCCTTGCGCCCTGCCCACCTATTCGCGGAGCACCATCCTGCGCGTCACCTTGCTGCTCGCCGGGTTCTTCGTGGGGGCGGGACATCCGACCGGCGAGAAGGAAGAGACCACGATTGCGGCGAACACCCTGGCCCTGCTCGAGGAGCCGCTGGGGTTACGCTGGTTGGAACGGGTGAAACGTTCGGCCAGCGCCGAACCGCTGCACGAACCGATTTATCGCCAGGCCCCGCTTTCCGCCGCCGCCTTCGAGGCTTTGCGGCAACATCCGCAGTTCCGGCAGTAGCCCTCCGATGCGCCCGCAAATACCCCGGTTGCCCGAGTTTTCTCCTGTTTCTTTCCCGGCCCATACCCCTTAGATTGCGCCCCGAATGTCGCAGATGTTGAAATCCTCCGGAGCGATGGCCGCCGCCACCATGACCAGTCGGTTGCTGGGCATGGTGCGGGAGATGGTCTATGCCGGGTTCATGGGTAATTCGGCGGTGGCGAGCGCGTTTACGCTGGCGTTCCAGGTGCCGAACCTGTTCCGCCGCCTGCTGGGGGAAGGAGCGCTGACCGCCGCGTTCATTCCGCTCTTCAAAGAAAAAGAGGTGAAAGAGGGCGCGGAATCCATGTGGCGCACCGCTAACGCGGTGATTTGCGGCCTGGTGCTTGCCGCAGGCGCGGTGACCGTGCTGGCAGTTGGAGGAATATCGCTTTTTCTGGTCGTTCGAAAGCCGTCCGGCGAAACGCTGCTGATGCTGCAGTTGATGCGGTTGATGTTCCCCTACATGCTCCTGGTCTGCCTGGCCGCGGTGCTGATCGGCATGGCCAATGCCCGGGGCCACTTTTTTATACCTTCCCTGGGCGCGGCGGTCCTCAACGTGGTGATGATCGCCAGCGTGATTTTCCTGGCGCCTCGCATGGGCCCCACGCTCGAGACCCAGATTTTTGGCCTCGCCATCGGGGTCCTGGTGGCGGGTGCGGCCCAGGCTTTCTTCCAGTTACCCACCCTGTCCCGGGAAGGTTACGCTTTTGCCTGGGTCTCCCCGTGGAACAACCCGACCGTGCGCGAAGTCGCTCTCAAAATGTTGCCGGGATCCATCGGCGTGGCCGCTTTTCAGATCAATGTGCTGCTCACGCAGTCCTTTTCGTTTTGGTTCGATTCCACCATCGTCTCCACGTTCAATTACGCGGTGCGTCTGATGGAGTTGCCGCAGGGGATGTTCGGGATCTCGCTGGCCACCTATCTTCTGCCCACCCTCTCCGGTCTGGCCGCCAAAAAGCAGTATCCCGAGTTTCGCACGACCCTCGAGCAGGGCCTGACCACACTCTCGTTCGCCAACCTGTTTGCGGCGGCCATGTCCATGGCACTTGCCGTCCCGATCGTGCGCTTGCTGTTCGAGCGTGGCGCCTTCACCCCGGAAGCGACTTACCGGGTCGCGCTGGCCCTGATCTGCCTGGCGCCCGGCCTGCTGATGTTCTCCATGAACAACATTTTGGCGCGCGCTTTCTTCGCGTTGAAAGACATTCAGACCCCGATGAAAATCAGTGTGCTGTGCCTGGTGCTGAACCTGGTCTTTGCCTTCTGGATGGTGCAACGCAGCCGGGAAGCCGGGTTGGGCGCGGCGAACAGCCTGAGCGCCGTCATCAACATGCTGCTGCTGCTCTACGCGCTGCGGCGCAAGCTGGCGCACCTCGAAACCGCCAAACTCAAACGCACCCTGATCATCCTGGTGCCCGCAGCGGTGGCGTCTGGTGTTGTGGCCTCCCTGCTCTTCCGCGCTTTCGATTTTCGCTTCGGCCACGTCTCGCTCTTCCTGCGGATCGCGGGGGTATTTGGTCCGGCCGCCGTGGCCGGTTTGGTTTATGCCGGCATCGCGATCGGGTTCAAAGTGCCGGCGGCCATGGAGATGTTTCAACTCGTCACCCGCCGCCTGGGTGTCGGTAAGTAAAGTATCGCAGGCGTCCTCGCCGGCGAGTGTTGGCGGCGTCCCGCCGCCAAGTCCCTCAGCACCCCAAGCCTCGTGAGCAGCACCACACTGCCGCCCTGCGGTTGTCCAGACGCCGCCATCCTGTAAAGCATGTTCATCCTGTCTTCGGTTTTGGGCACCACAATTTTTGGATCCACCCGAATCTGCCGGCTCACCCTTCCCTCGCGGGCGTCGCGAGGCGTTCGAGCAGCGTTTTTGCCGCATCCGCACCGTCCTGCTCGGGCCGTAGCGACAACCACTCGGCCTGCATTTGGTGCTTGAACCAGGTGAGCTGACGCTTGGCGTATTTCCGCGTGCGGCTCTTCACCAACTGGATCGTCTCGGGCAAACCCCGCTCCCCGCGCAGATGCTCGATCACCTGTCGATAGCCGAGCGCTTGCATGGCGTTGCGGTTATTCGCCAGGCCTTGCTGCAGCAACGTGGTCGTTTCCGCCACCAATCCGCGTGCAAACATCGCGTCCACCCGCTGGTCAATGCGCCGCCGCAGATCCTCCGGTTCGCGGCTCAGCACAAAAAAGTTGAGCGCGGGCCGATCCTCGGTACTGGTCGGCCACTCGGCTCGTTGCTGAAGGATCGGCTGGCCCGACAGGCGCAGCACTTCGACCGCCCGAATGACCCGACGCGGGTTTCGCCGGTCGATGGCGGCCGCGCCCTGGGGATCATGTTGCTCGAGCTCCGCCAGCAACTGGGCTAACGGCGTCTGCTCGAGCTCGGTGCGCAGGGCCGAATCCGATTTGGGCCCGGAGCCCAGTCCATGTAACAGGGCCTGGAAATAAAGGCCGGTGCCGCCGCAGAGCACCGGCACGCGTCCACGTCCCTGGATGTGGGCCAGGGCCATTCCGGTCAGGGACAGAAAAGTCGCCACGTCGAAAGGCGCATTCAATTCCGCGACATCCAGCAGGTGATGCGGCACCCGTGCGCGTTCGTCCGCGCTGGGTTTGGCCGTGCCGATATCCATGCCGCGGTACACCTGCATTGAATCTACGGTAACAATCTCCCCGCCCAATGACTCGGCGATGCGCAGGGCCGCTTCGGATTTGCCGGTTGCGGTCGGCCCGGCGATCAGGATTGGGCGCAGCCGCGGTTCGACTTGGAAAGGGTCGGCGTCCATGGCGGGAAGCGCGGCTCAGGAGCGGGTCGTGGTGCGCGGCAGCAGGAAGAACAGTGCGAGCCCGGCCGCGAGGATCAGGACGCTGACCAGGTGCGCCGGGGTGATCCAGCCGGCATAATACTGCGGGTAATCCCCGCGGAACATCTCGACCAACGAGCGCGTGCAGGCGTAGCAGATCAGGTAGGTGGCAAACACCTGGCCGTCGAACTTCTTGCGCCGGTAGAGCCACGCGAGGCCCAGGTAGAGTCCGAGATTCAGCAGGGAATCGTAGATTTGGGTCGGGTGCACCGGGATGGCGGTGCCGTTCATGGGATGGGTATCGTGACCGGCCGGGTAACGGATCGCCCAGGGCAGGCTGCACGCCCGGCCATAGCAGCAACCGTTCATCAGGCAGCCGATCCGCCCGAACACATAGCCCAGCGCGATGCTCGGCGCCAGGGCGTCCGCCAGCTTCCACAGCGGAATCTGTTTGAGCTTCACAAAAGTCACACCCGCCACAATCGCGCCGATCAGGCCGCCGTAAAAAACCAACCCGCCGTGGTGCACCATGAAAACTTCACTGAACGGTTTGCCCGCGAATTGCTCCTGCCAGTAAGACACCACGTAAAACGAACGCGCGCCGATAATCGCCCCCACAATCAGCCACGGCCCGATGTCCACGACCTTTTCCGGGGCTATATTATCGAGCAGACAACGGCGTGAGGCCGTCCAGATGCCGGCCAGGAAGGCCAGCGCCATCATTACGCCATACCAATGCACCACCAGAGGACCGAGATTAAATGCAACTGAATCCACCCGGGCAGCATACAGTGATAACCGGCGAAAACAAATCTTCAAGGGGACAGGGGCGATGGCTTGCCGTCAGCGGTCAGCGCTGCGGCTGTCTCGTAAGTTATCCCTGCGTTTTATGTCAGTGTTTTACTCATGACTTCCTTCAGATGCCAATTGGCCAAAGACATCATTGAAAGGGGTGTATTGAGAATTGACCAGCCCGTCACTGTGATCTGCGGGGTGCATGCAACAAAAAGGGCAGCCGAAGCTGCCCTTGTCTTGTGCCAGAATGCCTGCCGGTGGTTTACGGTTTCAGCAGGGCGAAGTATTTGGCGGGACCTGCGGTGGAAACGGTGTAAGGGGTTCCAGCATTTACGATGGGAATGAATGGGCCATCGACAGTCATGGCGTAACCGAGGGCTAAGCCAGGATTATTCCACGTTAGTGTCATATTGCCGCCAGAGATCTGGAACTGGATAGCTTCCTGAGCGGGGGCGGGACCTGAAGGAGTAAACACCTCGGCGAAGGACGTGGCAATTTTAAGAGGCCCCATCGCGCTTTGGCCGATGCCAGTATCCTCCCGTAGCGCAACTACGCCCACATCGGACGCTCCGGGAGTGTCCGTGGCCACCGCGCTGGCGCTCTGCTCGCTGTAAGGGTTAACCCAAAGGGCAGTTTCTCCCGTGCTCGCGTTGTAACGTATAACCACGGTATAGGTCGTATTAAGATCCAGGTCCATTGGATATACTACAGGAGCATTGACGACATTCGCCACGCCTAAGCGGAATTTGCCTGCTGCTGCTCCAGAAGTGCGGGCGAAGAGCTTCCCGCGGAAACTCAATGTGTCTGTTGTGCTAGCCTTGAAGTGATAGAAATAATTACCGTTTACCGAGGGGGCCTCCGTAAAGTTTAGCGTAAAGCTGCTATAAAAGACGACGCTGGCGGATCCCAAGTAAGGCCCGCCGTTCAGCGATGCCTGAACGTCTTCACTGTTGGTACGGCTGAGATAGACCAAGCCATTTGTTACTTGCAGCTCACCTTGAATACTGCCCGCGCCGCTAGAGGGGTGCGACCAGACTGTACCGTTAGCAAAGATGAGGCTGTTCTCCGTGCCGGAGATAAAGGTGGTGTAGTCGAAATTATCGGAAAACAGTACGCCCAACTGCGGCCGCATCGTGAGGTAAAAACTCGTGCTGTTGGTGTTATGAGTGTCGGTAACCGAGATTGTGACCAATGAGGACCCGGTCACGCCGGCGCTGGGGGTGAGCGAGACGGCCTGGTTGAGACCAGAGCCGCTGATCGCGATCCCGGATACGGGTAAGACAGTCGGATCAGACGAAGAAATGTAAAATGTCAACGCATCGCTTTCCGGATCCACCACGTTGAAATAAACCGGCGGGGCGGTGGTGTTTACGCGCGCGATGACGTTAGCGATCGTGGAGATCACGGGGGCTCCGACCTTCACCGAAAACGAGGTGAAGGAACTATTCACGCCATCGTTCACGGTCAGGGTGATAACCGCGATACCCTGCTGTCCGGGGACGGGCGTGATCGTGACCGTTTGATTAGTACCGCTCCCACCGAGGACAATATTAGCATTGGGCACGAGCGCGGTGTTGCCCGAGGCCTTCGTCACCGTAAGGCTGGCGGCGGGAGTTTCGGCATCCTGCACCGTAAATGCGATCGGACCCGTAGACGCCCCGGCCGCGATGTTTTGGTCTGCCACTGAAGAAATCAGGGGCGCGGTGTTGGCGCCGGCGACATCGTTGAAGGAAGTCCCGACTTTCAAATCGTCAATGTAGATATAACAACTTCCCGCGTCGGCCTGGCGAAGCGCATAGGTGTAAACGTTGAACGGATTAGGACGTGCGGCAGTTCCAGGATCGGACGCTGTAGCGTGTGTATCAGATTCGACGCTGGGGTTAATCCAGTAGGTTGAGATACCAGTCGAAGGAACGAACTTCGTGACGATGTTGTAAACGACATTGGTGTCAAGATCCATGTCGATTTGGGCAAGCACACTCGCATTCGTGGCCGCGGCGCCGTTGCCGATGGCCAATCGAAACTTGCCATCCGGCAACGCGGCGGATATGACGGTGTTGGTGCGCTGGACAAATAGGCGGGCACCAAAATCCGTCGCGGCACCGGTGTTCGTGCCTCTAAAATGTGCAAAATAGGTGCCGCTCACGCTGGGCAGCGTGTTCGAGAGAATCATCTTAAAGCTGGAGTACAAGGCGATCGTAGAGTCGCTGCTTAGATAGGGGGCACCTGCCAGTAGCGCGTTAACGTCCTCCGCGCTACTGCTCGGTTCATAGAGCCTGGCCATGCCGTTAGTGACTTGTACCGGTTGAGCGCCAGCGCCGCTATGGGCCGACCAGATTCCCCCAGACACCGCGGTGAGGTTGCCGTTGGGATAATTGAATGATTCGCTAAGGACGACGCCCGCTTGGGTAACCATAGCGGCGCCAGCCAGAATACCTAACGTTAGGATTAGTTTTTTCATAACTGCCAAGTTTGTGTTCTAGGTGATGCGTTAATGAGGCTAACAGTGCTTCTGACTCAAAACAGCGAGCCTAGCCGAGCACTGGCGACTATGTGCGATTCCGGACTCATTTCAAGGTAAAATATTTTACGAAAGCAAAACGAAATCATTGTAACGGCCTGCCAATGTGGTTTCAGTTCGGAGTGTTGGGGCTGGGATACCAATACATTTTACGATCGGTCGCCCATTCCGAACCCGCATTGTTGGACTCATCAGAGGTGCGAACAAACTCGTTCGTGCGGGCAGATCTGGCGCTGCCATCGCACAAGGCAAAATTGCCCCGTTTGTCGTGGCGTCCAACGGCATATTGGCCGGTGCAATTGGATTGGGAGGGGTTGCTGTTATTTGAAGAGTTGGGATCTGTTTCCGCCATCAGGATGGTATCGGACGGTTTCAGGACTTGGGATAACTTTGTCTGGCCTGTTCCGCCGGCTCTGGTGCCTTTATTGATACACATGCGCCCGTTCTCGCCATACATGAAGAAAGCCTTGGCGACCGTGGGGGGATTTTTGAAGCCAAAATTCGGATCCGGTTGGCCGCATGTTGGGCAAGAGTAGAGGTTGCGTGTCCCTGGGGTCGGCGAGGCCAGGGGTACGGCGAGATACAGGTTCGTCAGCGCCGGTTGGTTGATTGTGGGTGCCACAAGGTTGTACCAAGCGTCTACGTTCTCCGGTGCGATGATCAAGGCCCCGACGTTACCCTCTTCGGGCACCTTGTCACCGGAGTCGTCGGCATACATTTTAAAGGCCAGCCCCCATTGTTTCATGTTGCTCAGGCAATTGACAGATTGCGCGCGGCTCTTGGCCTTCGAGAGGGCGGGCAGGAGCATGGCGGCGAGGATCGCAATAATAGCGATCACCACCAGCAATTCAATCAACGTGAAGGCACGCGCAGAGAGTTTCATAATGCGCTCGTTGGAATTCGACAAAGGCATAAATATACGACGAGTGTTCGATCGGGTTAGGGCCCTGGTACCGGGTTAACCGAGTTCAATCAGGGTATCAATAAAGCGGCTCAAGGCAAGTTAATCATCAGGAAGTTATTGACATCCTGGTCACAGCTTGATCACAGGGCTGTTAACAATTCACAGTAGAGGGAAAACCGTGCTTCAACCCGGCCTGTCTGTGATGCAACCATTTCTAAAATAACATGTTGTGCACCAATGGAAGTGGCTCGATGGAAGTGACCGGGGGATTAACCGGACCTCGCGCTGCGACGGTATTAAAGCTCTCAGGTGAGGGACGCCGCCGCTACGCAAAGCCGGATAAAGTCGCCAAGGGATTGGGGTTGGTTGATGCGGCTGGGGGATTCATTTAATTAGTATGTAACGTAGTCAGCCTCAACTGTGAGCCTTCGCGGGGTCTCGCCACCCGAGATCGCAGTCACTAAAGTGGATCGGTCACTTTTCTTTTGCCCGCGAGGGCAGTTCGAGTCAAATTCAGCGGCGACACGACATGCTGACGAGCCTGCGGATCAAGAACCTGGCGTTGGTCGCCGATTTGGCGCTGGAATTACATCCCGGCTGCAATGTCATTACGGGCGAGACGGGGGCGGGGAAGTCGATGTTGATCGGAGCGTTGAACCTGGTGTTGGGTGAGCGGGCCGATCGAACCTTAATCCGGGCGGAAACGGACAGTTGTTCGGTGGAAGCGGTTTTTGACACACGCGGGATCAAAGCGCCGCTGAAGAGTTTTCTGGAGGAAAACGGCCTGGAACCATGCGAAGAGCATCAGTTGCTGATCAAGCGAGTTTTCACCGCGGCGGGGGCGAACCGGCAATTCGTGAACGGCTCGCCGGCCACGCTTTCCACCCTGGCGACCCTCGGCGAATGGCTGGTGGATATCCATGGTCCGCACGAGCACCAATCCCTGCTACATCCGGCGCAGCAACTGGCGATCCTCGATGCTTTCGGTAAATTGGAATCGGAGCGGGCGCACTTTGGCGAGCTGTTGGCCCGCCGTGGGGCGCTGGAACGGGAGAAGGCGGCGTTGATCGTGGATGAAAAGACGTACGCGCAACAACTGGACCTGCTGCGGCACCAGGTGCGCGAGATCCGGGACGCGGCCTTGCAGGCGGATGAAGGGGAGCGCGTCGAGCAGGATTACCGCCGCGCCAGCAACGCGGCGCGGTTGCTGCAGCTTGGCCAGGCCGCCCTGGACCTGGTGGCGGAAAACGAAGCCTCGGTGCTGACCCAGGCCGGGATCGTGGGCCGCACGTTGCAGGAGTTGCGCAAGGTGGATCCCGGGGCCGAGGAACTGGTGGCCACTCACGAGCAAGCGGTGGCCTTGTTGAGTGAATTGCGCAGCGGCCTTTCGCATTACGTCGACCGGCTGGACCTCGATCCCGAGCAGCTCCAGCAACTCGAGACACGGCTCAACCTGATCCAGACACTGAAACGCAAGTATGGAGCGACCCTGGCCGACGTCATTGCCTTCGGCGCCGAGGCCGGGCACAGGCTGCACCAGCTTGAGCAGCGGGACGCCGAGCTGGCGCGGCTGAACGCGGATTTGAAACGGTTGACCGAGGAGATCTGGACGGCGGGCCAGGCGCTCTCGGCGAAACGCCGCAAACTCCTCCCCCAATTGAACAAAGCGGCCGGCCGCGAGCTGGCCGATCTTGGCTTCAAACAAAGCCGGTTCGAAGTCGCGCTGACCACCCCGGACCGCGCCGCGTTTGACGCCCAGGCCGGTGCCTTGTCCGCCTCCGGGTTGGACACGGTGGAGTTTCAATTTGCGCCCAACCCCGGCGAACCGGCGCGGCCGCTGCGCGCGATTGCGTCCTCCGGCGAGCTCGCCCGCGTGATGCTGGCCCTAAAAACGGTGTTGGCGGCTGTGGACCAGGTGCCGGTCCTCGTGTTCGACGAGGTCGACGCCAATGTGGGCGGGGAAACGGCGCTGGCGGTAGGGGAAAAGATGCGGCAAATCGCCCGCAATCGTCAGGTGCTTTGCATCACCCATCTTCCCCAGGTCGCCGCGCCCGCCACCGCCCATTTCGTAGCCACCAAACAGGTCAAAGGCGGACGCACGACCTCGGAGGTCAATCTGCTGACGAGAGAAGAGCGCATCACGGAACTGGCGCGGATG
This sequence comes from Verrucomicrobia subdivision 3 bacterium UBA693, assembly GCA_002298785.1. Taxonomy (GTDB): domain Bacteria; phylum Verrucomicrobiota; class Verrucomicrobiia; order Limisphaerales; family UBA8199; genus UBA693. The sequence goes on along the minus strand of DBMR01000046.1, from coordinate 141,073 downwards.
CTCGGGGGCCAAACCGAGGCCGCCCGTCTTCATGCCGCCTCGATGCTCGACAAAAAGTCCTGACGAAACTCGGGTTTTCTCATACTCTGGCGGCCGTATGCGATGCCAAGGCAGTCTCGAGCGCCGTGCTCCCAGTCCAATTTTGCCCCGGGCTTATCCGTGCTGCGCCGTCTGGCTGGCCGGCTGCCTCTGGTGGCTGGCTTCCAGCCTCAGTGGCTGGTCCATCTCGGCCGCGGATGCCGACGCGGCGTTCGACGCTTTCAATACCAATTTCTACGTGCTGAGCGCCGGGAAAGGCTATTACAAGGCGGATACGGCCGGTGGCCGGGCGGATTTTTGGAAACAGGCCGAGGAAATCGAGATGATCATCGACGTCTACGAGCGGACGGGTAAAGCCGCTCATAAGACGATGATCAGCCAGGCGATTGACGGTTTCATGGCGCAAAACGGTACGGACTGGCTGGGGAACGGTTACAACGACGACATCATGTGGATGGTCATCGCCTGCGCGCGCGGCTACCTCGCCACTGGCAACACCACCTATCGCGACCGCGCCAAATACCACTTCGACGCTGTGTATAACCGGGCCTGGGACACCGCGCTGGGGGGCGGTTTGTGGTGGACCACGGCCAAAGGCGAGAAAAATGCCTGCATCAACGGTCCGGCGGCCATTGCCGCCTGCCTGCTCTACGAGATTTACACCGACGCGAGTTACCTGGATAAAGCCAAGGCGATTTTCGCCTGGCAACGACAAGTGCTCTACGACCCCAACACAGGCAAGGTCTATGACAACATCACCTCGGCCGGCGCGGTGAACACCAGTTGGATTTTCACTTACAACCAGGGGACCTTTCTCGGCGCGGCGAATTACCTGCGCAAAATCACCGGCCTGGTCAGCTACTACAACGATGCTTTAAAAGCCGCCACCTACACCCGCACCGGGCTGTGCACGACGGACATCCTGCCGGAGTCGGGCACGGGCGGTGACGGCGGTGGATTCACCAGCATTTTCCTGCGCTGGATGGCGCGGTTCGCTCGCGAGAACAATTTGTGGCCGACGTTTTACCCGTGGCTGGCCCAAAACGCGAACGCCGCCTGGTCCGTTCGCCGTGCGGACAACCTGTCCTGGTGCAAATGGCGCACGGCGACCGCCGCCGGGACCTTGGCCTCCTGGGACGCCTGCACGTCGGTGGTTGTGCTTCAGGTGCTGCCCTGGGATTACCTATCCATTAGTTTGCCCTACGACCCGCTTCCGTTGACGGCTGGAAGTTACAATCGCGACATAGTTGTTGAGAAGGCCGCCCAGGGCCTGGCGCCCTCGGCTTACGGCACCGCTTCCATGGACAGCATCACGGTCAACAATGGCAACACTTGGTTTGAGGCGGGTTATTTGGCCGCATCACCCACCGCCGGCCTGCCCGCGGCGGGCTCAACCGTTACTCACCTGACTTCTCCAGATCACCGCTACACCATGCCGCCGGATTATTCGCGGAACAACGCCATCTGGCTCTCCCCTTCGGTGACGAGTGCGAATCTCACGCCCGCGAACCCGGTCGCCTGCTCCGGTCTGTCGTTCCTGAATGCCAGCGGCCACGGGCCGGTGACCGTCGGTTACGTGCTCCGGCACGTAGACGGCACCACCCAAGCCGGGCGCTGGACCGCTCCGGATTGGTTTGGGAATTCACCCGTCGCGGTGGTGTCCCAGGGTCGGGTGGACTTGACTAGCGGCGCCAGCGACTCGCTCTTTGCCAATAACCCCCGGCTTTACTCGACGGATTTGGCGGTCACTAACCGGGGCAGCGCGGTGACCAATATTCAGCTCACGTTTTATTCGGGCGCGAACAACGCGGCGGTGGCGGTGTTGGCGGTGAGCGCCGCCCCGGCCAGCCAGGCCCCGCAAATCGCGGTTCAACCCCTGCCCATCCGGGTGTGGCAAGGTTCCTCGCTTTGCTTCACCTCCGGTGCCGCAGCCACTCCGCCCCTGACCTATCAATGGCAGCGCGATGCCGGCACTGGATTCGTCAATTTGACCAACGGCCCCGCCGTGGCCGGGGCCAACGCCACCAACCTGGTTCTCAGCGCCGCCGCCCTGTCAGATGCGGTGAGCTATCGCCTGATCGCGTCGAACCCCGCGGGCTCGGTTACCAGCAGCGTGGTCGCGGCCACCGTGCTCTCGACGTTGCCGGACTTGGTCGGCGCCGGAGATCCCGTGACGAGCTTTGGCGGGAGTTCACCGGCGAACGAAGGCCCCACCAACATCTGCAACGGCAGCACCTCCAAATATCTGAACTTTGGCTTGAACAACGGCGGCGGCACTTTCCTCGGACCGGTGGGTGTAATGGTGACACCGGGGGCGGGATTATCGGTGATCAACGGGTTGCGCTTTTATGCGGCCAACGACGAGCCCGGGCGCGACCCGGCAAGCTATGTTTTAGCGGGTTCCGCCAACGGCGGCGCGACGTTCTGGCCGATCAGCTCCGGCGCGATCGGCCTGGCGGACACCCGCAATGCGGGCGGCCTGGCGCTGGATCCGCTCCGCCAATCGATGCGGCAGGTGATGTTCCTCAACGCCCAGGCCTACACCAGTTATCGCTTGAGTTTCACCGCCATTAAAACGAACACCGCCTCGATGATGCAGGTGGGTGAAGTCGAGTGGCTGGGTGTGCCGGTCCCGACACTGCGTCTGGAAAGCGCGCCAGGCTCCGGCGTGATCACCTTGCGGTCGTCGTCCCCGGGCCGGTTGTGGTCCGCCAACTTGCTGGCCGGCAGCGCCACCGTCTGGACGGATGAAGGCGCCATCTCCGGCACCTTCACCGTGCCGATAACCCAGGCGGCGGGGAAATTCTATCGCGTCTCCGCGCCTTGAACGGCGGTTGCCGTGCAGACTGAAGACAGGACGGGCATGATTTACAGGATGGCGATCTGAACAACCACCGCGCCGCCGCGTGCAGTCTTTCCCATCCTGTTAATCCCGGGAATCCTGTCCTTCTCAGTGCCGCCCTCGGGTGTAGCTTGGTCGTCCCGGCCGCGAGTTCGAGCACCGTCCCGGTGCTCTTGGTGCTTGGTGCTCGAATTGAAACTCGCCTGCGGTCCGTCGGCGGTTCATGCTGTCGCGGTGAAACGCGCTCTCTTCTTCACGTCCGCTTTGCTCGTGGCCGGCAGCGGTTGGTGGAACGCCGCATTGTGGGCGGGGGAAACCGCGTTGACCGTGGTGCGTGCCGGCGCCGAGGAATCCCTGCTGCAGAACGGAGGGTTCGAGATACCTGCGACCGTCGGGGCCACGAATTGGCAAGGCTGGCATGAAGGCTATCGCGTTTCTGCGACCGAAGGGCGTGGCGGTTCGCGAGCGGTGACGTGCGAACGCGGCGAGACCAGTGGAGAGCAAGGCGCGGGACAAACCCTCAACTTGAATCGCACGCAAGTGGCGCCGCTGGTCATCAGCGGCTGGAGTAAAGCGCAAGACGTTAGCGGCACCCCGGACAACGGCTATTCACTTTATGCCGACGTGATTTATGCGGACGGCACCAGTTGGTGGGCGCAGACGGCGAACTTCAGTTGCGGTACGCACGACTGGGAGCGACGCGAGTGGGTGTTGCTGCCGGAGAAACCGATTCGGTCGATCACGCTGCACTGCCTTTTTCGCGGGCACACGGGCAAGGTGTGGTTCGACGATGTGGCCATGGGGGAACGAAAGCTGCCCCAGGGCGCCACGTTGTATCAAGGCGTGCCGGTGGAAGCGCCCGCACCGGATCGCGCCGCGCCCCGCACGGGTAAACCAGTGGCGAGCGGCGATGGCCTGGAATTGCGTTGGCGCGGGGAAGCGGTCAATGAACTGAAAGTGGACGGACGCGCATTTAAAGCATCCGCCCCCGGTGGTTTCTCGGCCCGCGACGCCGCGCATCAATCGGACTTCCGGGCCTTCATGAAGGGGACCTGCGACGATCTCAAGCTGCGGCTGCAAGTGAAGTGCGAGCCGCGCGAGACGCACCTGGCGGTGAGCGGTCAATTGCTGGATTCCACGGGAACCAACCGCGCCATCACCCTGGTGTTTGCGTTGCCCATCGATGCCACCGGTTGGCGCTGGGGCGACGACGTTCGCCAATCCCGAGCCATCGCTGGGTCGGGCGAATTCATGAACACGGTCGGGGTCGCCAGCGGGGCGAATGGCAAAGTATCCAAATACCCACTGGCCGCTATTTGGGACCAGCGCAGCGGCCTGGCGCTGGGATTGGATATGGAGCACCCGGCGCAATACCGGCTGGTGTATCACCCGGTCACCCGGCAATTCCTGATCGCCTATGATTTCGGTTTGGCGCCGGAAACTTCCCAGCCCGGGACGGCGGAATTCAGCTTCGTAATTTTTCGCTTTGATCCCCAGTGGGGCTTCCGGGCGGCTTGGGACAAATATTGCCGGATCTTTCCCGGGCACTTTACCAAACGCGTGCCGCGCGAGGGAACGTGGATGCCTTTCACCGACATCGCTAAAGTGCCGGGGCACGAGGATTTCGGTTTTGCCTTCCAGGAGGGGGCGCCGAATGTCGCGTTCGATGACGCCCATGGTATCCTGAGTTTCGTCTATGTGGAGCCGGCCAGCCACTGGTTGCCGATGCCTCCCGAGGCTCCGCGCACCTACGACGGCGCGCTGACGGTGTTGCGCTCGGACGCCACCGGCGCCCGCGGCCCCGAGCGCCGGCAGATGGCCGAAGCCACTTTCAGCAGCGTCATCGCCCGGGCCGATACGCGCTTCGCCTTGCACCTCGAGAAGGCGCCCTGGTGCGATGGCGGCGTCTTCCTGCTGAATCCGCAGCCCGGCATTCCCACCAACTCTGCCGCCCCGTGGTCCAAAGCCGCCGTGATGCACCACGCCATCGCGGAGGCCTTCGCCCGCAACGCCCCCAAATCGCCGGGTGGCCCGGAAGCTGGCCTAGATGGTGTTTACTTTGATTCCCTCGAAATGGCCGGCGAAGAACTGGATTACCGCCGCGACCATTTTCGCGCTGCCGCCGCTCCTTTGGTCTTCGACGCCGAGGCGCGTCCCTGCCAATGGCTGATGCTGGCGACGTGGGATTTCGTCCGCACCGTCGCCGCCGACCAGCATCGGGAACGCAAACTCACCTTTGCCAACGGGGCGTTGTGGAAATACAACTTCCCCGCCCCGCTGCTCGACGTTTTAGGCACCGAAGTCAATTGGCTGCCCCAGGGCCGATGGGAACCGGATTCCGATGCCGTGATGAACTTCCGGCGCGCGCTTTGCGGACAGAAGCCTTATTGCCTGCTGATGAACACGGATTTCTCGAAGTTCGATCACTCGCGCGTGGAACAGTATTTTCAGCGGTGTCTGTTCTATGGGATGTGGCCGGGCTTCTTCGACGAGGCGGCGGCATCGAAAGATCCCTACTGGGTTTCGCCCCGGAAATATTATGAACGCGACCGCGATCTCTTTCGGAAGTATATCCCGTTATTGCGCGCCACCGCCGCGGCCGGGTGGCAACCGATCACCCACGCCGCGACGGACAACCTCGCGCTCTTCGTGGAGCGGTTCGGTCCGAGCGCGTCCGGCGAGCTCCTGATCAGCGTCCTGAACTCCACCGGCCAGCCCCAATCCGGCACGTTGTCGGTGGATTGGAAAGAGCTCGGCTGGTCGCCCATTAGTAATGGGCTCGAACTGGTTTCGGGGATTTCCCAGGGCGGAACCAACGGTTGTTGGAGATTAACGCTCGAGCCGGGCACGTCGCAGTTGTGGCGTTTCCGCCAATGAGCGCGTGAATAGGGACCGGGTGACTGTGCTTGAGCGTTGATTGGAAACGAAATGGTCACTTCCTGGCACGGGGAATAGGAAGATAGACCACGGAACACTCGAAATACGCGGAAGGGGATGGTGAATTGGGGCCGAAGGAAACCGCTAATCATCGCTAATGGGACGCTAATGAAGCCCCGGAGCGCGGACAGCCATGTCCGCTTACATCGTTCGAATGACGGCCACGGTTAACCCTCGCGGGGGCGTGGCGGCGAATTCACTGGTGCGTTCGCCTTCCGTTCGGACCCAAGTGGATTTACCGGAAGGAGTCCAGTCACGCCGAATCGCCAAACCACCAGGAGCAGAGAGGAAATCCAACACAAGGACGCGAAGGAAACGAAGGAAGATGTGGTGGTGCCGGAGCGCGAGCTTCCAAGCTCGCTTTTGCAGGTGCGGACAGGGAAGGCGCGCGCATCGTAGAAATCGCAAGGTCGTTGTTTCCCCAGCTCCGGAGGAGCGCCACGTTTATAGTTATGAGACCATAAAAATTAATTTTCCCAGCTCCGGAGGAGCGGCACAGTCGTTCAACCTGGGATAGTGATCAACGTGTTTCGGGATTGAATCCCCCGATGTATTTCACCACACCACACCCGGGTGGCACCCTCGGCTCCTTTCATGCCGCCCCGCGGGGGCTTGGCGTGTATTTTGTTGTGTGAGTCTATAAGCATGCCGCGCCGCTGGCGCTCAAAGGAAGCGAGCAAAATAGCCTTGCTTCCATACAAACAGGCAAAAGGCGCAGAGCGGCAATAGGCACAGGATACCGCCGCCGATGAACCAACTCCGCCCCGCCACGGGTGTCCCCGAGGCATCGCTGATATCGCCTCGAATTCCCCGATAGATCAGCCGCAAACCGTAGGCGGCGCAGATGCCCAGCGCCAGAAAGCCGGCCCAAATACGAAAGTGCAGGAGCGGATTAGGTTCCATGGCGATGCTTCACCGTTCCAGCCGCAACCGGGGGGAAAACTGGCTGCCGCTGGTGAAAGGACCATATCGCCGCAGCCTATTTGTCGGCGCTTGAGGCGGGAGCTTTGGCTTTGGTGGCGGACGAAGCCGCATCCGGCACGTTGATGGAAGCCAGCCCGACTGCATCCCGGTCGATATCCAGGGCCACGACCGTATCGATGGGGTGGCGGTTCGCTGGGGCGACCTCGATCTCCAGGCCGGCTTCGGTTTGCCGCACGTTCGCCTTGGCTCCTCCCAGAATCCTGGAGCGGAGAGCTTTCGCCGCGAGGGGTGGCAAGTTCCACGAGCCCTCCGGCCAAGCGGTAAGGTGCAGGTAAACCGTTTTGCCTTTCCGGGTGCAAACCCCGTAGGCGCCGGGGCGATAAGGTCCGCCGCGTGTGCCGTAGATGCTCTCGCCGTGGGTTTGCAGCCACTGTCCCATTTCCCGAAGCCGACCCGCCTGGGCCGGATCGATCTTACCATCCGGGCGCGGGCCGACATTGAGCAGCAGGTTGCCGTCCCCGCCGGCGCAGCGCACAAGCATCAGCAGGCATTCCCGCAGCGGTTTCACCCCGTCCTGGGCTCCGCCCCAAGCCCATTGATTGCGAGCGGAAAGCGTCATGCAGGATTCCCAGGGACGTTGATCATCATAGGCGCCCACGGATTGTTCCGGCGTATAATAATCCGCGAAGGAAGAGAGCAACTGCCTGTCGGTGTTGGTCGGGCCCAAATCCAGCCGATTGTTGATGACGATGTTCGGCTGCAGCGACTTTACGAGGGCATAGGTGGACGCCTGGTCATAAACTGGTTCCTTGCCGTCCCAATCAAACCATAGCAGGTCGATTGGTCCATAGTTGCTCAGCAACTCGCGCACTTCCGCCTGCATGGTTTGCAGAAATACGCCGTTGCGATCCGTGCGGAAATCGGGATCACGCCAATCCATCGGGGAGAAATACCAGCCGAGACGCAGCCCTTTCCGGCGTGCGGCCTGGGATAATTCGAAGCACACGTTTCGCGCGAAGGGAGTCGCGGAGATATTGTAATCGCTCGCCCGCGAGTGCCAGAGCAGGAAGCCGTCGCAATGCTTGGCAGTCAGTACGGCGTAACGCGCGCCACCGGCCTGGGCGACATCCACCCACTCGCCGGCCTCGAAGTTCGTTGGATTGAAGTCACGGTAGAGCGCATCATACACCGCCGCAGGGATCTCGCCTTTATTCGGGCAGTTCGTATTGGTGTTCGCCCGGGACCAACTGATTTCCGTGCCTTTCAAGCTGACCGGGCCCCAGTGGATGAACATGCCAAAGCGGCCTTCGGCCCACCAGCGCAGCCGCTCGGGGTAAGGCCTCGGCACGGTGTTGGTGGGGGCAGACGGTGGTTCAGCTCCGCACAGTTCCAGCCCGTTCCCGAGGAAAAACAAAATCCCGATGGAAGCGACGATCCAGCGCACGCCGGGTTTCATAATTACTCCGCAGCATGACAGGCCCCGCGAATTTGCCAATACAGGATTTGCGATTCTTACCCCGCGATTACTTCCAGCGTCTGCCCGGTTTTGAGGGCCAGGCCCGGATCGAAGCTGATCGTCAGGCGGCCCGATTCGACCCCGGATTGTACGCCGACGGCGACGCCATCCACGGTAGCTGCAGCGTTGACCGTTGCGCCTGCGGGGATTTGCACCGCCAGGGTCTTGAGCTTCAAAGTGCCCCATTTAAGCCGGAGTTCGAGCGCCAGCTTTTTGTCCCTTGTGGATTGCGAGAATGAGCCCCAACCTTCCGCGGTGGTGAACGCGGCCTTGAACTGCTCCGGTTTTAAGCGTGGCTGGAAGCCGAGGTGACCGTGCGGTCCGTGGTACTCGTAGCCGCAGGCGGCCAGGAAGACGCCGTAACTGGCCATGCTCCGGGCGTAATGATCCCCGCACTCGACCTCGTTCCACGGATTGCGCCGGGACGGATGGTAGCGATCATGGACCGCCCGGGTGACCGCCAGACCCTCGGTTAGCATGCCTTCCCAGATCATGTGGCCCGCCGCCTGGTATTCGAAGCCGTTCATGCATTCATTGAAGTAACCGGCCGCCCAATCCGGCCCTTTGCCTTTGGCCTGGGCGTAATCCCAGTCCGAGCGCGGGAAAGCGCACATGAGCAAACCGGCCTCTCCCGGCATGGCATACCAGCGCCCAGCGGTGTAGGTCTTGCGGTATGGGCCCACGTCCGGAGTGAAGTTGTAGCGCCAAAGCGATTTTAGCGCAGAACGGGTCTCGGCCTCCGGGAAGATGCGCGGCAATCCCACCTGGAACGCCCAGCTTTGACCGAAGACCTGGTCGATCTCGCATCCGGTCCCGGAATTAATAGCGTCCAGATGTTTGGGGTCCGGGCGGTTGAGGTAATAACCGTCCTCGAACAACTGTGCGGTGATGTTCTTCCGTCCCACATCCAGAATTCCGCGGCAACGCTGCACGAATTCGGTGTCACCCAATTCCTCAGCCATGGCAATCGCGCCGGCCAGCGCGGCCAGGTAAAGTCCGCTAAGCCACGCGACCGGACCGAACCAATCCGTGTCCAGGGTGTTGTGTTGATTGCCTTCGATCAGGCCGTCGCTATTTCCATCCTTGGCGATCAGCCATTCGACGGCGCGCTTGATCGCGGGCCAGTTGCGTTTGAGAAAGGCGTCATCGGCGGAATGCTGATGTTCGCGCAATGCGCGGAGGATCGTGCCGGCCTGTGCGTCGATGGCTGGGATATCGTTGAACTCGCCGCGAAAATGGATGGCGCCGTCGGGTTGCAGAGCCAGTCCGAAGTCCACCTTTTCCCGGGTGATACGTTCCAATTCGGGGAAGAGGCGCGCCATGGCGTGCGCGTATTGCCAGACGTGACCACAAGTGCCTTCGCAGCATCCGACGCCTTCCCAGCCGTAAAAGCGCCCGTCGGCAAACCGGAAGCAGGTGGACGTCGCCAGGATGGAAGTGTTGAGGAAGGTGCGGTCGAGGAACCAGTAAGGCAGGCTGGAGTCATACCAGGTGTCGTGCCACAAGCGGGTTTGTCCGCTCAAGCGCGCCCAGTGTTGGCGCACATAGTCCACCACCGCCAGGGCGTCGGCGAACCGCGTGCCGTAATGGCGTCCGGGCGGCAATTTGTCCATCTTCACCTTGGGCAGATGCCAGCACACCAGAAACACCGCCGTCTCCTCGGCTCCCGGCGCCAGGCGGAATTTCCGGCCCACGCCCCCGATCAGCGGCTCTGTAAACGGACGTTCGGCGGGCTTCTCATCGGGCTGCGCGTGGGCGAAAACCGACTCCGCGGGCGACTCTGGATTCAAGCCCGGCACGGCGAAGTCATCCGGGCGCGGCTCGATCAGGGCGAGGGCGAAACTGCCGAAATCGGGTTCATCCGCGATGGGGCTCAGCGGCTTTTCCGGCTGGTCGGTAAAGACGATTTCGTCAATGCCGATATTTCCCCACGGACCGGATTCCTGGTCCACGATCTCGAGGGTGGCTTTTCGCCCCTGCCAGCGGCGCACATTCCAACTGGCCTGGTGCATGTTATTCGCATTTTGACCGGTCGCGGTGCGGACTACTTTGCCATCCACCAACAGATTCATGCAGGTGCGTTGGGCGTGGGCGCCGCCGCCGATGCGGAAGGCGATGAAATCGCGCTCGATCTCGAAAGGCGGGCTGGTGAGCGTGCCTTTGGCGGCGTCGCGGCTTTCCACGGTGCTACCGGGGCTGGAGGAATGGGAATTCACCACCCGCTTGCCCACGCCTTTCACGTCTCCCTGGTAGTTTTGGATTCTGGCAATCTCCACCGGCCCGGTCCCGAAGGCATCCCCTGTCGTGGTCCAGCGGCCGTAGGTCTCCCCTTCGAAATTCTCGAAAACGATATCCGGCCGCGGGGTCCGGGAGGCTGGGTCTTTTTCCGCGGCTGAAGACGTAACCGCGAGGAGACCGGTCGTTCGGTGCACGGTGTTGCGACGGGAGCCGTCGCGCAATTCGGCGCTGTGCAGACAAACCGCGTTTTCCAGCCAGCCCGCCAATTCCGCTTCCACCGCTCGACCACTCGTGTTTTTGACGGTGAAAACCATGGCTGTGAGGGGTAAGCTCGAGTCCTCGACTTGCAGCGGGATGAAGGGTGAAAAGGCTTCAAGCCGCGCGCTCACCGGACTGTCCGCATCCCGGTATTCGACCGTTCCGATCGGGTATTCTCCATTGAACGAAATATCCCGCCAACCGTCGCGATCCAGGGTGCGCCGTTGGGGTGCGGCGCCGAGCACGCGCAGAGCGAACCCCTGGCGCAGCGGCGAAGTGGGCGCCAGCGGTTTGGCATAATGCTCCGCTCCCGTGCCGATCCGGCGATTGAAAATGTCCCAATGCCACAGGCGGCCGTCTCCGCCGAAATAAACCTGCCCGGCACAGAGGCCGCCAATCGGCATGCCGATCTTCTCGAGCTCGCTGCCCCGGTAAACCGCCCGCTGTCCCCGTGCCGTGAGGGAGGCGAGCCACTCCGGCTGCAGCTTCTTGTCCTCCGGCACCAGCTTTTGAAAGTCCGCACGGGTAAACGGACCAGCCATGGCCTGCCACGGGTGCACCGCCAGCACGCCGAAGCCGGCCCCGAGAGTTTTAAGAAAATCCCGGCGCCCGAGGCCAGTGGTGCCGGTTGAGGGACTTTCAGTGGCGTTCGTGGCGGGCTGGTAGCGAATATTAAGTGGGTTCATGGGATTCAAGCGCGGATCATGGTTGGGGGGAGGTTAAGGGATGCGCCCAAGGCGCAGACTCCAGGCGCTCCCGGTGGCGAATTTTCGCCAGTCCGAGCGACGGCTAAAGCCGATAAAGGGACGGAAAATGGCGGTGGACAGTCCACTCGATGATTTTGTAATGTTTCCGATCAAACGATTTTTATGACCAAAAGTCCATTGCATAATCTGTTATTGGCCGTGCTGGCAGTGAGCGCCCTGGCATCGATGGCCCTCTGTTGGATGTATATTAACAACGCCCGGCAATTTCGATCGCTCAACAACCAAATGGCCTTCATCAACCAACGCGGACAGCTTACTCAGGCGCTGGTCGGTGATATCATGGAATACTCGAAGCGCAATTCGGCCATCGACCCCATCCTGGAGTCCATTGGGGCCAAACCCAAAGCCGGCCAACCGGCCCCGGCGGCGACTAAACCTGCGACCAAGTGACTTTTATGGACAATAACGAACTTCCGTTGAATTCCGCTCCCGCCAGCCAACCCGGTGCCGGTGATCTGCAGGCGCAGATCGATTCCCTGCGCAGCTTGGTCAACACCATGCTCATTCTGCTGATTGTCGTCAGCGGCACGCTGAATATTTATTTCTGGCGCCAATTCCGCAGCTCCAAAGCGGACCTCAATACGATCTCGCAGACCGCGTTGCCGGCAATCAACGAGTATACTTCCAAGGGCGGCCCCGCCATCGATGAGTTCCTCCGGAAGGTTGTCGATTACGGAAAAACCCACCCGGATTTCGCCCCGATCATGACCAAATACCAGCTCAACCAGTATCGTCCGCCCACGAACCAACCGGCGGGCGCGGTTAAAAAGTAGCGGGGTCAACTGCTTTTCAAACCGTTCGGTGGCACTCTACCGGACGGTTTTTTTTATGCTCACCGACCGCGGTGGCCGGCCGGTCACTGCTTGGCGGCGGGGAGTGAGGGGTCGGCACCATCATTCTTCGCCAGGGGAAGATCAACCCAGAACCGGCTGCCCTGCCCCAGGGAGGATTCGACGCCGGCGCGTCCTCCCATGCGTTCCGCCGCTTTGCGCACAATGGCCAACCCGATGCCGGTGCCGGGATAGGACTGGGTGCTATGCAGCCGCTGGAACACCTGGAATAGTTTCGGCAGGTGTTCAGCGGCGATGCCAATGCCGTTATCCTCGACCCACAGCCGCAGCGCGCCTTCACAAGGCTCGGTAAAGATGCGGACCTGGGGCGGACGATCCGCCGGGACGAATTTGAGGGCGTTGGAGAGGAGATTATGGACCACGAGGTGGAGCGAGCTGGGGTTGGCGCGCACAAAGCCCTTGGCTGCTTCCGAATTCACGACGGCGCAGCGTCGGTGAATTTCCAAATCGAGATCCGTGCGGACCTGGTCGACCAGGGCGGAGAGATTGACGGTCTCGAGGGGGAGTTCGGCCCGGACCAGGCTCATGTGTGAAAGTAGGTCTTCCACGAGTTGATGTTGCCGTTGCGCGGCCTGGGCAATGCGGCGGGCGTAACCCCGGCCGGCGTCTCCCAGCACCGCGCCAAATTCTTCCTCGAGGATGCCGGCGTAGCCGATTTGAGCGCGCAGCGGGGCCTTGAGGTCGTGGGCAATTGAATAACAAAAAGAATTGAGCTGCTCGTTGGTCTCGCTCAGTTCACGCGTGCGCGCCCGCACCGCTTCTTCGAGCGCCTCCTCCTGCCGCTTGCGCTGGGTGATGTCGCGGATGATCGCGAGCACCATTGGCCGGCCCCATTCCTCGAACACCTTGGCGTGAATCTCAGTCGGGAAACAGGATCCGTCTTTTCGCCGGAGCTGCTTTTCAAACAGCAAGTCGCCGTGGGCCCGCAACCTTCGCAATTCGGTACCGACCTCCGGCAGATCGGCGGGGAGTTGAATGTCGACCGGGCTCAATCGCAGCAACTCCTCCTCGGTATAGCCGAGCATGGTGCAGATCTTTGCGTTGGCCCGCTCGAAATTCCCCAGCACGCCGCCGGAACCCTCCTCGAACCCATGGATGACGAGACCGTCGCTGCTGGCGTCAAAGAGCAGGTCATAGCGGTGGCGCGCCTGAGCCAGGGCTTGCGCCAAGGGTAGACCCCACTCGCGACTTTCCCGCAGGGACAGCACGGCGCCGATCGCCAGGTAAACGCCGGCCACGTTTTGCGCCACGCGCCCGGTCCAGTTCAGGGCGGTATCGGTCAACGGAGTCAGCGCCACCGCCATCAGCCCGATCACCAGCAAGGCCAGCCCCAGGGCGTGGTAATACAGGAAGCCCGAGCGTGTCCGGTAATACCCCCAGGCCATAATCGCCGCCGTCCAGAGCAGCATAAACCCGGCAACGCCCAGCACCATCGAGCGCACCGGTGTCCCGCCCTGCCCCGGCACAAAGAAATGAGGCAGCCAATCTCTGGTCTCGGCAAGGGCGAAAAAGGACAGCGTCAAAATAACCCCGGCGCAACCCGCTGCGAGCCACCATTTGGGCCGAGCGCACTTGAATCCGTTCGCCACGGTCAACGCCCCGGCCAACTGACAAAACGCCGTCACCAGCAGGCAACCGTTGTAAATTGTAATCGCCAGGTTGCGGTCCCGCTGCATCACGGCGCCGCTGGTCGCGCTCGCCGCCCCAAGCAGAAACAACCCCGCCCCGAACAACAACAACGCCAGGCGGCCTGTGGACAGGAAGCTGCGCGCCGACCAGTAGGCGACAAAAAAGGAGGTCGAGGTGATGAAGACGATATTCAGCGCGAGCAAAAGCCCTGGCGCCGGGTAGGTCCCGGTCAGGTTCGCCTGCGAAAGCGCTGCCACGGTCGCCGCAAACAGGGCCACCGGCACCCAGGCCCACCTCGTTCCCTGTTTCCGCCCGGCCGCTTGATGGCCTTGCTGGATCATGTTGTCTTGGCCCTTATCACGCGCTGCTCCTCGTAATTCCATCTAATTGCGCCGTCAATGTCGCTCATGCTGCGGCACCGCTCAAGGGCAAATGGAGCAAACCCGGAAAATGCATGAACGCTTCGCACTCCTGCTGCCGATCCATGAGTTCACATTATTTGCTACTGGACTTCTTGGCTGGCATGATCGATGATAATTTCAAGATATCAATTTCAGACCGCCGGAAATCGGCCCTGGCCGGCTCAGGTCGGATTCGCGAGACACCACGTCTTTTCCTCGAGGAACCCGCCCCCCGGACGGCAGGAGCCGCGCGGTCAATAACCTGGAGGATTTGTATGATCACGACCCCGCAAACCGGGAGGCACCTGGCGGCAACGGACGTTCTTCCTCGCGCCTTCCTCCTGGCGCTTCTCTTAACGGCGGTGACCCCGTTTGCGGCACACGCACGGACGTATGCGGTGTTGCACCATTTCGACGGCGGCCCGGGCGGAAAAAACGTCTGGAGCGGTTTGACGGTTTCCGGCACGACGCTTTTCGGAACGACGGAAAAGGGTGGGACTTATGGCTACGGAACGGTGTTCCGAATGGAACTGGACGGCACCGGCTTTAGCGTGGTGAGGTCTTTGAATTATGCGGATGGCGCTTTTCCGATGGGGGATTTGCTGGTGTCCGGCGACTGGATCTACGGAACGACCTCTTGGGGAGGCAGCACGAACGAGGCCGGCACCCTCTTCCGCCTGAGGCTGGATGGAAGCGAGTTTGCCGTCTTGAAGTATTTCGGCGGGTTCGACGGTAACCAGCCGCGAGGCGGCGTGGCCCTCTCGGGCGACACCTTATTTGGAACGACCTACGCCGGAGGCACCAACCAGCCTTACGCGCAAGGCACCGTTTACCGCATCAACACGGATGGAACGGGTTTCCGTTTGCTGCATAGCTATGGCAGCGCCGATGGAAACTGTCCCTGCGGCACCCTGGTGATTTCAGGAACCGTCCTGTATGGTACCACCAGCGATTGGAGCATCGGCTTGGGCACGGTTTTCAGAGTCAACATGGACGGCAGCGGCTACACTATTCTGAAGACCTTTACCGGGGCTGACGGCCGGATGCCCATCGGCAATCTGTTGCGCTCTGGGAACACGCTGTACGGCACGACGATTCATGGGGGCGCTTCCGACTGGGGCACGGTTTTCCGGCTGAATACTGACGGTACCGGGTTTGCCTCCTTGCGGAACTTTCCTGCTCTCGGCATGCCTTACGGCGGTCTGGTGATATCCGGCCAGACCCTGATCGGCAGCACTTGCGGTGGCGGCCCCGCCAACGAGGGCACCTTGTATCGCATCAATATGGACGGCAGCGACTACACCGTGATAACCAATTTGTCCGGGTCCATCGGTACCGGCCCGGTCGCCGCGATGGTCGCCGGCGGGGATGGTTTCTATGGCACCTGCCGCTATGGCGGTGCGAATAATGCCGGCGTGATGTTTAAGCTTACCGCCAGTCCTCCAACGATTACTCAGGAGCCGCGCAGTTGCACCCTTGAAATCGGTTCGGCCTTGGTGCTGAACGTGCACGTGGATTCCTGCGCGCCGCCCTCTTATCGTTGGCTTTTCAATGGCACCCAGGCGATCGGCGGCGGGACTTCCGATCCTGTTTACAGGATCGCCAGCGTTCAGACTTCCAATACGGGCGTTTATACCGTGGTGGTAACCAATTACTTCGGCGCGGTTACCAGCACTCCGGCTGTCGTCAACGTTATCCCGGTGGTGGAACGTCGTCCCGTCCCGTTCTTGACCTTGACCGCTGATCCCGGAACCACCCTGCAACTGGAGTGTGCTGAGGGCGGTTGCTCCGGGACCAAATGGACATCTATGGACACGCTCACGCTGGCCACCGGGGCGGCAGAGTATTTCGACTTGAGTTCGCCGCTGCCTGCTGCGCGTTACTACCGGGCATGGCACGCGACGCCGGGGGCCCCTCCTCCGGCACTTGATCTGGATTATGTCCCGGCGATCACCCTGTCCGGTCAGCCCGGCAATAAACTGCGCCTGGACTTTATCAACGCGATTGGTCCCGTTGATGCCTGGTCATCCCTGGCGACCTTAACTTTGACCAACTCCACACAGCTTTATTTCGACACCACGGTCCTGGGACAACCCTCTCGACTTTACCGCATCGTGCCTGTCCCTTAAATGGGGGTGGAACACTACCACCTGGCGGAGTGCTGACCCGAAAGGCTCGGATCACCCAATCGATCTGCAAATCGCCAGGCCGGATAATACGTAACCTCCACCTTGGAAAACTGGCGCTTTAATGCGATCTCGTTGAAACCTCCGCTTCCAGGTGGCGATAAGACCAAGGCGACGCTCAGGGCTCGAATTCCGGCACCACGGCATTCACCAGCAAAGGCAGCAGGTGAAGGCTTTGCGGCGGGATCGATTGCCGGGCGCCATCCTGGAAGATCGCCACCGGCCCGGTATCGGCGTCCACGCGCAATTCCCGGACCTGGTCCAGGTTGAGCAGCAGGCCGGGGCTGGCGAGGAAGAACCCCCGGGCGGGTAACTTCGCGTGCAGTTGCTCGAGAGTTTCTGAAAACTTATAAGACCGGGCACCAGCACGGATGGTGAGGTGTCCGGCGTGGCTCTCGATCCAGCAGATTTCGTCCAGATCCAGCCAAACCTCATGTCCATCCTCGCGAACGGCCAGACTGGTAAGCGGGGGTGATTTCGGGGCGGGAATCGGCAGCGTGGCCCGGGCCGACAGGGTCTCGAATCGTTGCCGCGCCATTTGTGACCGGACGCGCTGCAACGCGACCTTTAAACGATCCAGGCGGCAGGGCTTGAGGAGGTAATCGGTCGCCGCGACTTCAAACGCCTCGATGGCGCCGCGTTCGTTGCCGGTGATAAAGACAATGGCCGGCAGGAACGGCATGCGCAAACCGCGCACCACTGAAAAGCCGTTGGTCCCCGGCATATCCACATCCAGAAAGAGCAGATCGGGTCGCAAACGGTTGGCGGCTTCAAGGGCTTCGTCGCCACCCGTGGCGATGGCGACAATCTCCACCGCAGGATCGTGCCGGAGCAATCGGCGCAGGGTCTCGCGGCAGATTTGCTCGTCGTCGGCGATCAGCGTACGCACCGGGGTCTCGCGGGCAGGGGAAGAAGCGTCCCGGGCCAGAGACGGAAGGGAGTCTCCGGCCAGCGCGGGCCGTGCATGCCGGGAAAAGGACACGAACGCAATACTGACACTCTAGCGCCCGAAAAAGCAATCAGGTGAATTACGCAAGCTGTTGCGTAGGATTACGGAAGGCCCTCCGGAAGGGAGGCGGAGCCGGATCAGGCGCGCGCCTCAGTCTGGAGTGTTACCAAGCCGTTGATGATGGCAAATTTGGTCAGGCCAGCCACCGACCGGATTTTCAGCCGGCGCATGATGCGCTCGCGATGGGTTT
Source organism: Verrucomicrobia subdivision 3 bacterium UBA693 (assembly GCA_002298785.1). Lineage (GTDB taxonomy): Bacteria > Verrucomicrobiota > Verrucomicrobiia > Limisphaerales > UBA8199 > UBA693. Next base: position 123,286 of record DBMR01000046.1, on the reverse strand, counting down.
CGATGGTGCGGACGCCGATACCGAGCTGGCTGGCGATTTCCTTGTTGCTCTGCCCTTCGGCGATCAACACGAGGACTTCGCGCTCGCGCGCGGTCAATTGCGGGCAGGGTTCGGCTTTCCCGCCATTGCTAACCATCTGGGCCAGGGCCGCCCGGGCGATTTCCGGGCTGAAGAACGGATCACCGTTGTGGACCGACTCGATGGCCCGCACCAATTCCTCGGGAGCGGCTTCTTTCGAGATGTAACCGTGCGCACCCGCCTGGATGATTTTGAAAACGTATTCCTTGTTGCTGTGAACGGACAGGATGACCACCTTCACCTTCAGGTTCAGGCGGTTGATTTCCTGGGTCACTTCGAGGCCGTTCATCCCGGGCATGTTGATGTCCATCAACACGATGTCGGGGGAGAGCTCGCGAGTTTTTTGCAGCGCTTCCGCGCCGTTGGCCGCCTCACCGACAATTTGCACCTGCGGCTGTCGCGCCAGACACATTTGCAGGCCTTTGCGGACGACCGGATGGTCATCGGCGATCAGGACTCGAATTTTAGCTTTAGCGCTCACACGTCTTTTACATCGAGAGCCATTTTAGGTCAGGATTTCCGCTAATCCAACCTTCTGACTCGAATGAGAACACAAATTTATCTTAAAGGTAAAGCAGGAATCCTGCCGTTCTCAAAGCTGCCAGTTTCGAGGGGTTAAGGCTTCTCTGGCGCCGGTGCAGGAGCGGGTGGGGGTGTTTTATCCTGAAATAGGCCCTTTAGCGCCCGAAAAGGCAGAAAAGGCAACTGTATTAATTTTGGAATCACGTAGAGCGGCTCTGTCTTGGGTTGGTCCAGGGTGCCGGTGACCTTGTATTCGAACATCTTGGACACCGGCCAAAGCACGGTGCTGACTACCGGACCCACCACCCACATATCCCGCAGGACGTTGGCCTCCACCCGGGAATTCAGGTTGCCTTCCAGGTCTACCGTACCTCGGTAGGCCAGCCGGGCCGCGCCGGTCTTTATCAAAAGATCCTCCGAACGCAACACCCCGTTCGTCATCACGAAGGTGCAATCCCCCGCACTGGCGCGCAGGTTGCCCAATCCCGGGGTAATCCCGTTTAGGATGGGCGAAAAGCTGCCAAACAGCGGGATATCCCAAATCAGGCCATCTTTGAGGTGCATATCGCCAAAGCCATTGGCGGATTGCAGGGTGATAGTATTGGCACTGGTGACGCGCACATAGCCACTTAGGAATCCCTCCAGTTGATTGGTCCGGGCGGTCAAATCCTCGACGAACAAATGCAGGTAGGTGTTGGTGATCGTGCTTGAGAACTCGAAATCCGCCTCGCCATCTTCGCGAAATTTGAAGTGCGCAGATCCCATGGCGTCGCCGCCGTAAAAGTCCGCCTTCAGATCATCCAACGCGAGCTCCTTCCCCAGCCAATGCACGGTCGCTTTCACCTCGGGCAAGCGGAACCTCCACCAATGGAACGGGCCGCCGGCCACCTTGACGGTCAGATCCGCCCCCTCCTCACCATGCAAGGGTATGGAGCCCGAGACGTGGGCGATGGGCGGTTTGAAGAATTTGTACGGTGAAATGATTTTGACGATGTGTGGCCCGATGGCGTTGGCCACGAACAGCGGGTCAGTGTCCGAATAGCCGTTGGTGATATGAACCATTTGCCGGTTGAAGTCGGCCATGACTCCATCCGCCGCAAGGTGTTGGGTGCCGCGATCCACCCGCGGCGCATAGACATTCAAGATGTTGTTGGTGAAATGAAAAGTCGTTTCCAGGCGATCGGCCTGGCCACCGCGAAATGAGAAATTGGTGAGAGTGATGCTGCCACGAAAACCGGTGCGGGCGGGCTCGGCATAGTTGCTCCAGAGCTCGGCATCCAAAGCCGGCGGGGCGTTCAGGGTGATCAAGTCAAACACCTCACGCGCGTCCGGTCCCAGGGCGGGCAGGACGATCCTGGGATCGACGCCGCTGTGAATGCGCCAGTAATAGTCGCGCGAACGCTCGTCCGCCCGATGCTCCAGTTCCACCTCGCGTCCGCCGCTGGCGATCTGGAGGTCGGGCAGATGCCACACCTGGTTCGAGTAGGAGAAATGCGCCCGGGCGGAATCGGCGGACAAGCCGCGATACGTGCCGCCCCGGGCCACTTCAAATTCGCCCGCCAATGCAAAAGTGGGCAGCACTTCTCCTTTCCAATTCACCTCCCGCTGGTTCCACGGCGGGAGGCGCAGGGAAGCGTTTGCGGCAGCGACCGGAGGATTCGTCCAGGTGAACTGGTTGAGCCACGTCACGGCCGCCGGCGGCAGGAACGGCGCCAGCTTGTGCGGATCGGCGGCCGTTTGAACCCGGGCTTCGAGCCGGCGGGTCTCGATATCCAGCCGGGCATCGGCGCGCAGCTCGCGACCGTAGAAAGTCCCGTGAACATTGGAAATGACCAGGGCGGGTGCGTTCCAGGAGCCGGCGCAATCGATTTGTCCGGCGCGATTGGTTTCTGAGGTGACTTGAGTGGCCTTGGCCGTCCAGTCGAGTACGTAGGGCTGCAAATTGGTCCAAAAACCCAGGCTGGGATCGGGGTGGCTCGGCTCGAACAACCGCTGAAAATTTCCTTCGAACCGCGCGAAATCAGTTCTCGCCCACTCTGTCTTTAGCCGGGTGTATTCCACCTGGATACGGCCGGTTTGCGGGATGGGGTTGGTGAGAGCGTGCACCCAGTTGGCTTCCATTCGCACGCTGCGGGCTTCGGCCCACTTGGTGCGGACCCGGTCGCCGGAGCACGTCACGCGCCCGCTAACCGAGTTGGTTTCCGGCGACCCGTATTGAACGGCGAGATCGCAAACCAGGTTCGAACAACTGGCCCACGGGGTTTGGGCCGCGGCCGCCTGGATCAGCATCTGCGCGCGCGGCTTTTGGTCCCCGTGAGCAGGGAAAACTCGCGCAAACAAGCGGCCATCGGCGACATCCGCCCAAGGCGTCTTCGCCCCGGGTGCCGAGAGCAGAAACCGAATGTTGAAACTGTTCAGATCCGCGCCATCTCCCCGGACGTCCACCCACAGCTCGGGTGGCGCGGAGAACTGAATTCGTTCCAACAGATTCGCCCAGCGCCGCAGCCGGTCCCGTCCGTCGCCCGGTTGGGCGGGGCCGGTGGTCCGCCAGACGCTCCAATCCCGCAGAGCCGCGCCGTTGGTGATGGTTCCCGAAAGTCGGAACCGGGCGCCGGCAAAGGTCGCCGTCAGGTCCTGCAGTTCCCACCGATTATCCGCTGGCAATTGGAGCCGAGTCTCCAGGTCGGTGACGGACAGTTCCTGAGGCGGCAGATTGGTGTTCGCGCGGGGAATGCTCCAGCTCAACCGGCCTTTGCGGATGATCAGGCCGTCGATCTGCAATCGCCCGCTCAGCAGGGCCATGTGGTTTATTTGCAGCTCGACTTGTCCCGCGGTCAACTGGGGGGCGTCGGTATCGTTCGACCGCGCGAACCGGGCGCCTTCGGCGACGATCCCCTGATAAAAGCGCAGGCGCAGGCGGGAATATTCGAAATCGAGCCCGGCAGCCCGAAGGCGATCCAGCAGCGGCTGCTTGAGCAGGCCCGGCAGCCCGACCTGGTTGAGGTACACGAGCGAGCCGATGAGCAACAACACCACCAGTTGGACGGAGATCCGAAAGCGCCGGAAGTAGACTCGCAGCGTCTTCCAAATCTTCCTGCGCTTCCTCGTTTCGGCCATGCCTCGCCCCTTCAAGAACCTGCCGGTGGATTCGGCAAGTAGGCCTGAATATCCCGGTACAACGGCCAGGGAAATTCAAAAATCCAAAGCTGCTTCTCCAGCACTACCGCCGCGTAGGGAAATCCGGACGGAGCGTCCCCGCCGAATTCGATGGTGAACTTGTCTCCGCTCTCCAGCTCGAGCACGAGGCGGCGTCCGCCTTCCTTGAAACCGTATTGGGCGCGGTGCTGCTCGCCGACCGCCACCCACACCACCGCGCTGGCCTGGCACAGGCCGCGCACCGTCTCCTCGACCGCGAGCTCGCTGAAAATTCCCTGGGAGCCGGGTGCGAGCGTCCAGGAATGCGCTCCCTGGCGGAGCATCTGGGTGCTCTTTCCGCTCACATACTGAGTCAGCCGTGTCACTTGCTCCACGTCCAGGTTCCAAAACTTGCGATCACGCACCGCCCACCCGGCCGCCGGCAAATGATTGGCCTCGGTCAGCGGCACCGCATACACCGAGGTTTCATCTGTGCGCGAGGCGTAGGCGCGATCGGCGTTGTTGGTGCCGAAATTGACCTGCACCAGCACATTCGTGCCGCCGGCGGCTAGCAACGTGTACTGCCGCACCGGAGACGACAGGCCGAAGGCCGGCAGATCCGGCGGCGTCACGACGTCCTTCACGTATTCCACCACCTTGATTCCGGACAACGTATCGATCAGGTTCTTCACGATCCAAGCGTCCGCGACGAAATTCTGCGGCTGCACCGTCCAGGTATCATTGGTGAGGCGTTCCAGGGTGAAGGGGCTGGCGCCGGCGACCTGGATGCTGCCGACGGCGGGCAGCGGTCCGACCAGGAACGGGTCGCGGTAAGCGCCGCCGGGTTGGAGCCACGGTTCCACCAGGTCGCGAGGTAAGCTCACGATCGCCGGATTGCCCGCCAGGCGCGCGAACACCTGGGCCGGATCGTTGGTGGGACTTTTGCCCACTTGCAGCAGCGCCACCGCGTTGGTGCCGCGCGCCAGCGCGATATTCAGGAGCGCCGGCTGCAAGCCCAGGGCCTCGAGGTCGGCGCGGGGATCGTCGGTGACGAATTCCTGCACTTGGAGGTGTCCGAGTTTCTGGAGCGCCTCCTCGATTTTTGGGTTGTCGGCCCGCGCGGGGATCGGGAGAGTCAAACGCCAGGGCTCGGCGTTGGTGCGTTGCAGTTCAAACACCTTGGCGTTGTTGGTCACCGTTATCCGGTCGAAAGCCAACTCGGCCAGGTTGAGCAGGGTGGTTTCCCGCCAGGCGTTCGCGGTCCGGGGGATGTTCTTCAGCAACTCGGCATCCACCACGTAAGCGCTTTCAGTGCCGACGACCTGGACAAAAACCTGGTCGCCGGGGGTGGTGAGGGCGCCGACTTGGATGTGGGCCAGGAAACCGGGTTGCTGCACGATGATATACGCCTGGGGATGGGCCAGTCCGTAAGCTTCCTGGGCCTTGGGATTGGTGCGCAGTTCGTCGCCGGAAATCGTGGTGGCAGGGACCAATTTCGCGAGGGCTTGGAGCAGCGCGTCCACTTTCGCGCCTTGCGCCGGGTAATCCAGCGGGGCGGTGAGCCGCCAGGAACCGTTGGTGCGCTCGGCGCGGATTTCAAACTGTCCGGCCGGCTGCACCTTGACCGAAACCACTTCCGACGGCTTCAAAGCCATCAGGATCCGGCTGGGCCCATGAGCGGCGGGGCGGGAAAACTGGCGGGAGATGAGAATCAGCCCGAACAGGACCGCCGCAGTCAGGACCCAGAACCAGGTATGACGGGGTTGCATGAGCTATTTCCGGCGCCGTCCCCAGACCATGAGCCCGGCGAGCAGGGTAATGCCCGGCATGCCCGCGAGCAGCACCAGGCGAATCGTGCTCAGTTGCCGATTGGTGAGCAGCAGTCGGTATTCGGTAATGGGTCGAGGCCCAAGCCCCTCTAACAACTGAGTGCGGTCCAGCAGCCAGTTCGCCAAATACCCCGCGAAATCCCGGTTGGCGAGCAAATCAATCTGGTGATTGGCCATGCAGAAGGAGTCGCCAATGACCACCATCCGCGTGCTGCCGCGCTCGGTGATCACCCCTTTCACCTCTCCCTTTTCGACCGCCACCATCAGCGGATAATGCTTCGCCTCGCGAGTGGGATCTTTCGCCAGAAACGCCTTGGCGGACGCAAACGCGACTTCTTCGACTTTGGGCGCGTCGGCCGCCTGCACCCGCGTGGCTTTCTTTCCGACGGTGCGCGGCCGGTTCAGGTAGAGCGTGCTGTTCAGCAGCGGATTGACCAGGGGATGGCGGCTGAACGCGCTGACAATGACCTCGGCGCCGCTGATGGTTTGCAGCGGGTCCACCACGAGGTTGAATCCGACTTCCACTCCCCAGCGGTCGAGAATGCCTTCCAAACCCGTCGGCCGGTTATTGGCCACCGCGTTGAACAGCGCCAGCAGGCGCCCACCCTGGTTTAGGTATTGTTCGATCCGCTCGAGTTCCTGCTCCGGAATCGGCACGGTGGGCCCGGCAATGATCAGCAGGTTGCAGTCCATCGGCACCGTGTTGGTGCCCACCAGCGAGAGCGTGCCGACGTCGATATTATTTTGTTTCAGGACCGAAGCGAACTTCAAATAACCACCCGCCTCGTCGCCGCTGTCGATCTGGTGTTCGTTATGGCCGGTAAGAAAATAGGCCCGCAAAGGTTTCGTCCCAGTGACATCCACGAGGGCCGAAGTGAACCAGATTTCCCCCAAAAACTCGGTGGGTTTGCGTCGGAATTCCGGCTCCTTTTCATTGGGCACTTGTTCGAGCGTGTATTTCGCCAGCAAATTGCCGTCCAGCACTTTTCGCCGGCCTTCGCACTCGAAGATGATCAGGTTTTTTTCCGCCGGGGTGGTGAGTTTGTATTCGGCCTTCACTAATTGGGCGGAGGCGGGATCGCGCAAGTAATCGACGGTGCGCACGGAGATCCGGGGGTATTGCAGCGAATATTCATTGAGCAAATCCGCCACCGTGGTGTAGAGCGGTTCGTCCTTGCTGTAATACAGCGTCACGTTCACCCGGTTCGTCAGGCTGGACAGGAAATGCTGCGTGCGCGGGGACAGCACGTTCTTCGTGCGGGAACTCCAATGCAGCCGCAGGAAGTAATCGCGGCTCAGGTAATTCACCATCACCACCACCGAAAAGACGAGGATGACAATGATGGCCACGTGCAGGCCGATGCTCCACCGGCGCCACGGCGAGAAGCTGGGAGGATTGGGAGTTTCGGCGTCCATGTTATTTCCAGCGGCGGCTTTCCACGATGCGCAAGGTGAGGAACAGGAAAAACAGGGTGAGCGATCCCATGAGCACCACGGCGCGGGTGTCCACGACGCCCCGGGCGAAATTGTGCATGTAATCGAAGAAATTGAAACAGGCGAGCGCCTGGCTCTGCCAGTCGGGCTGGTGCTGGACCTGGTCCGCGAGATAGGCGAGGAGGAACAGGCTGGCGCCGAACACCAGGCTGATCACCGCCGCGGTGACCTGGCTGCGCGTCAAAGCCGATGCGCAGCAGCCGAGGGAAATGAACAGGCTGCCCAGCAACGCGATCCCCAGGAAGGTGGCGCCGATGACCCCGGCGTCAATCGCCCCGGGATCGCTGGTGAAATGCCGCACCAGCAGCACGCAGCCCAGGAGCGGCAGCCACATAATCAGGTAAAACATCATGCTGGCCGTGAACTTCGACAGCACCACCTCCAAATCCGTGACCGGCGCCGTCATCAGCGTCTCGAACGTGCCTGAAAACTTCTCGAGGGCGAACAGCCGCATGGTGATCACCGGCGTGGTCACCAGCAGGATCAGCCAGAAGAACCACGTCATGTAAAACAATTCGGTCACCGGCATCGGCGTGGGCTCGCGCTGCAACTGCTTTAGCAAATCCACAAAGCTGAACCCGAGCAGAAACAGCGCGGCGGAAATGATGATATAACCGGTCAGCGACATGAAGTAGCTGGACAGTTCGCGCCGGGTGAGGGTCAGGTAGGCTTGCATCAGGCTTCCTCCTCGTCGGGACGGGTGACCTGCACGTAAATATCCTCGAGGGTATGGCGGCTGCGGGTGAGTTCGCGCAGGGGCCAACCCCGTTCCTTGGCGATGGCAAAAATGCGCGGACGCAGATCCACGCCGTCCAGCGGGGTCAGGGCGCATCGGCAATACTCGCCCTGGGCGGGAGCGACATCGTATTGTTCGACTTCCGCCATTTCGGACCAGCAGGCCTCGAGCACCTCGCGTGGGGCGCAGATTTCCGCAATGACCTGGCTGTTGCCGCTCATCAGCCGCTGCAAATTGTCCGGCGTGTCGGCGGCCAGGATCTTGCCTTCATACATGATGACCATGCGGTTGCAGGTCATCTCGGCCTCGGGCAGGATATGTGTCGAGATCAGGACGGTGTGGGTTTGCGCCAGGCTCTTGATGAGTTGCCGAACCGAACGGATCTGATTGGGATCAAGCCCGATCGTTGGCTCGTCCAGGATGATGAGTTCCGGTTCGTGCACCAGCGAATCGGCCAGCCCGACGCGCTGACGAAATCCTTTGGATAGCTGGCCGACGATGCGCTTCTGCACTTCCGTGAGGCCGAATTGCTCCATCACCACATCCACTCGCTCGCGGGTGCGCGTGCGGCTTAGCCCTTTGAGGCGCGCGCGAAACTTCAAATATTCCCGCACCCGCATGTCCGGGTATAAAGGGTTGTTCTCCGGCATGTAACCGATCCGGCGCCGCACTTCATCAGACTGGTTGAAAATATCGAACCCGGCCACGCGAGCGGTGCCCGAGGTGGCGGGCAGGAAACAGGAAAGGATGCGCATCGTGGTGCTCTTGCCGGCGCCATTCGGCCCCAGCAGGCCCACGATCTCCCCCCGCGCCACGGTGAACGATATGTCCGATACCGCGGTGCGGCCGGCGTAGCGCTTTGTCAGGTTCGCTACCTCTATCATCAAGCCGTCGCTCATTTCCAAAAAAGCAAACCGAAGTCTGCCAAGATAAGACGCCTGGAGCCATCAAAAATTCGGACGGATCAAAGAAATACCCGTCCCGGGCTCAACCCGCCGGGGCGGTGCAAGCTGCGCAAAATTCGAACCGGCCCAATTCCACCCGGCGCCGCGACCGGTCAAGGCACCACCCGCTAGCGCAATTCGATATCCACCGTACCCTGGCGGAACTCGACGTACCCGCCCCCGAATCGTCTCGGCACGATTACGCTCAGCCGGGCCTTGTCGCCCTTTTTCACCCCGGCCAGTGCGGCAGCCAGGGCACGCAGATCGCCCGTGGGCTGGCCGTTGATTCCCGCCAGCAACTGTCCGCGCTGCAGATTGGCCCGGGCCCCGGGGCTGCCGGCTTCAACTTCTTCGATGTACAGATTCTCACCGGAGCGGATGCCGAGCCGCTCGGCGGTGCCTCGGGAAAGCTCAAGCAAGGACAGTCCCAGCTTTTGCCGCGCCAGATTCTCCAGCTTGAGCAGCTCGATCTGCATGGTTTTGCGCTCGTTTCCATGCTTCACCACCAGTTGGGAAGGGCGATCTTCTGCCGCGCACAACCGGCGGTTAAAATCAATCAGGCCGGTGGGCGCTTTCCCGTTCAATTGCAATACCTGGTCCCCTTCGCGCATGCCCGCCTTCCAGGCCGGGCTTCCTTCCTGCACGGAAGCCACTACCAACGGCCCCGGACCCGCCGCAAGCTGTGCCCCGAACCAAAGGGAATCCGTCCATTCCGGCGTGAAGAACCGGGATAACGACAACGAGACTTGCTTGACCGGGATGGAAAAGCCCATGCCCATGCCTTGTGCTTCCCGGTAAACCGCGACGTTCAGCCCGATCAACTCCCCACGCAGGTTGACCAGCGGGCCGCCGCTGTTCCCGGGATTGATGGCGGCATCGGTTTGCAGCCAGTCCTCAACTTTAAGCGGTTCATTGCCGGAACTGGGACGGCGGTTGCGGGAGCTGAGAATGCCCCGGGTAACTGAGCCGCCCAGGCCGAAAGGGTTTCCCAACGCGAGCACGGTCTCTCCCAGCAGGAGGTCGTCGTCCTTCGCGAATTTTATCGCCTTGAACTTGTCCTCCGGCTTGCACTTGATCTTGAGCAGAGCGACGTCGCTGCCCGGCGTCGCGATCAGGGGCTGGGCATCGAATACGCGCCCGTCCCATAGTTTGACCTGCACCCGGCTGGCGCGGCTCACCACGTGAAAATTCGTCAGCAGATATCCCTCTTCGTCAATGATGACGCCCGAGCCCAGGCTGATGTTGCTTTGCTGGCGCGGTTCGCCATAGAAATCGCGGAACAGTTGCTCGTAAAAATCGTGGTGCTCGATGATGGTTTCCGTGGCGATGTTGACGACGCTGGGCAAGACCAACTCGATCGCGGCGACGGTCGCGTCCCGTCGCGGGTCGGGCTCCGTCGCCGGATTGGGTGCGGCCCCGGCGCCCGGGATCAGGGGAAACGCCAGCAACAGGCCCAGGACGGCCCGCCCGGCTTGGATGAAGAAGCCGCCGATTTTGGCGCGGACTGTATCACGCATGATCTTCGTTTTCATAGTCATCAACAATGGCTGTGAGCGATAGTTGCGGCCCGGTGCGGTAAAACCGCGGCCGTCTTTGGCAATCATACGCGCGTTGCAAATGTTTCCAAGCCCGGCAATGCGGGGTATGGATGCGGGACGGGCGCAGGCATTTGCGACAGAACTACTTGACATTCCCGCGACACCTGCGCAAAAGCAATCTCGCGTGTTGCACGTTTCACCTACCACGTATTTCCATTGGCGCGCCCGTTCGAGCCTGGCGGCGGCGTTGCACGACGATCCCGAGTCGCCGCCGGAAGCGTTGTTGCAAATGATCTGGCAACATCAACGGTTGCAGCGCGACCAATTGCTGACCCTGGATGGCCAGCCGGTGCGGGTGTTGCATCCGGGTTTCCGCAGCCTCGAAGGCGGACCGGATTTCCGCGCGGCGGTCGTGTCGATCGGCGGCGCGCCGGCGGTGAGTGGAGATATCGAAGTGGATCTGCGCCCGAACGGATGGAAGGCGCACGGCCACGATCGGAACCCGGCATTTTCCCGGGTGATACTGCATGTGGTGTGGGACGGCGGTGGCGTGGTGGCGAATGAACCGCCGCGGCTGGCGTTGCGGCACGCGTTGGATGCGCCCGTTGGGGAGCTCGGTTTTTTGCTCGCGGGCCAGGGCGAGCTGTTGGCGGAAGCGGCGCGGGGCTGGTGTTGCGAGCCGTTGCGGTCGCTCTCGCCCCGGCAACGCCAGGAGTTGTTGCGGCAGGCCGCGCGAACGCGCTTGGAAAGTAAGGCAGCGCAATTCCAGGCGCGAGCTCGGCAGGCCGGCTGGGAACAGGCGCTCTGGGAGGGGCTGTTTCGAGCGCTCGGGTATAAACATAACGTCTGGCCGATGCTGTTGCTGGCGGAACACCGCAGCCGCTGGCTCGCTCCCGCAGCCGGTTTGTTGGGCCTGCAAGCCCGCTTGTTCGGCATCTCCGGCTTGCTCCCGCCCGAACCGGGCCGCGATGGAGACGGCCAATACCTGCGGCGCCATTGGGATGCCTGGTGGCGGGAACGCGAGGAATTTTCCGATTGCGTCCTGCCCCGCCAGGTTTGGCGTTTGCACGGCGTCCGGCCCGTGAATCACCCGGCGCGGCGCCTGGCCCTGGCCGCGCATTGGGCGATCCGCGGTGACCTGACGAAAAAGCTGGAGGCTTGGTGCGTGGGCAGCCACCCGGCCGCCGCCCTGCCGGATTCGCTTTTGTCCTGTCTGCAAGCCGAGCCGGATCCATTTTGGACCCGGCACTACAATTTCACCTCGCGAACGCTGCCGGCCGACCAACCGCTCCTGGGCGCCGCGCGCGCTACCGATCTCGCCATGAACGTCATCCTGCCCTGGCTCTGGGTGCGGGCCGCCGAAGGCGGCAATGCCGAACTCCGCCGGGAACTGGAGTCGCGCTATTTTCAGTGGCCGCCGGCGCAGGACAATTCGGTTTTGAAATTGGCACGGCAACGGCTTCTCGGTACGGCGGCGAGCACCGGTTTGACCACCGCTGCCGATCAGCAGGGACTGGTGCAGATCGTGCGCGACTTTTGCGAGCGCTCGGATTCCGTCTGCGCCGGGTGCCGGATGCCCGAGCTGGTGAAGGAGTTGTGTCTCGAGAGTGCAAATCCCGAATCTCCGAAAACTCCGGAAACCGCGGTGCCATAAAGTTCAAAAGCATGGATCAGAAAACCTGGGATCGAAATCTAAGAAATATGTATGTCAAAGTAGCTGTGTGCGCCCTGGCCATTGCCGTGGGCGAAATCGCCACCGAAGCCGCACTCCAGTGGACCACCAACAACAACGAGATCACGATCACCGACACCAGCGGCAGCGTTGAGGCCGACCTTCACATCCCCGACACGATCACTGATCTGCCGGTGACGGCCATCGGCCCCAGCGCCTTTTACAACGAAGGGGTGATCACCAATGTGGTAATCCCCGATTCGGTGAGGCAAATCGGTGACACGGCCTTCGCCTACTGCGGCCAGCTCCAAACGATCACCTTGGGCAACGGATTGACCAACCTCGGCTACCGCTGGGCGGCATCCTGTCCTGGCTTAAACAGCATCACTGTCGGCGGGGCGAACCCGGCATTCGAGAGCAGCAGTGGGGTGCTCTTCGACAAAGGACAGCAGACGATCCTGCTCTGTCCGCCACAACGCACCGACAATTACTCGGTACCCAGCACCGTCAAAAGCATCGGGCCCGGCGCCTTCGACCACGCTGGCATTACCGGGCTAAGCCTGCCTGCCAGCGTCACGGATATCGCCACCGGGGCCTTTTACGCCTGCACCGGGCTGCGGAGCTTCACGCTCAACGAAGGCCTGCGCCGGATCGCCAACCAGGGCTTTTACGGCTGCACCGCCCTCCCCACCGTCGCCATCCCCAACAGCGTGACCAACATCTCCGGGGCCTTCGACAGTTGCGCGGGGCTAACCAACGCCACGCTGGGCACCAACCTGGTGGAGATCGGAGGGGCCTTCCGGTTGTGCCACCAACTCCAAAGCATCACCGTGCCGGAAAAGGTAACCGACCTGGGCGACCTCACCTTCGCGGGATGCAAGCGGTTGAGCCGCGTGGAATTGCCCGCGGGGCTGGTGCGCATCGGCGGCGCAGCCTTCTCCCAATGCGCCCTGACCAACCTGGCGCTGCCCAACGGCCTGCAGACGATCGATAGTTACGCTTTCGAGTTCTGTACCGCGCTGCAAATCTCGACGGTGCCCGGCACGGTTACCAACCTCGGGCAGTTCGCTTTTCGCGAATGCTACAGCCTCGGCCACATGGATGTGCCCGACAGCGTATTGAAGCTGGGCGAGAGCGTTTTCAACCACTGCATCAACCTCGCCGGCGTGACTATTGGGAAGGGGCTAAATACCGTGGACCTGACTCCGTTCAGCGGATGCGGCGCCCTGACCGACATCACCGTGGATCCGCAAAACGCGACTTTCAGCAGCCTGGATGGGGTCCTCTTCGATAAGAACCAAGACCAACTGATTTGCTATCCCATCTGCAAGACCGGGACTTACAGGCTTCCCGCCGGCGTGCGAGACATCGCCTACTGGGCTTTTAACGGCGCGAAGCTAAACAGTGTGACCCTGCCCAATACCGTCACTAACCTTGGCACGGGAGCCTTCAATGGCTGCGGCAACCTCACTTCGATATGGTTTGAGGGCAATGCTCCAACCGTGGCCTACTACGCCCTGGCGGGTGCAAGCCAAGCCAAGGTATTTTACTTCCCGCAAACCAGCGGCTGGATGGAGGTCCTGGACGGCCGGCCAACGCAGCTCTGGAATGCGCGGCTAGGCACTCCCAGCCTGAGCGGGGGAAATCTGAGCTTTTCCCTAAGCGGGAGCACCAACCTCACCGTGATCCTGGAGAGCCAGGATGGGCTCGGCGGAAACTGGACGACTCGGCAAACCAACACCCTCTCGAATGGGGTGGATTGGTTCTGTGACCCAGGTTGGACAAATAGAGGTCAGAGATTCTACCGGCTGCGCGCACCGTGAGGCGCGGCGGCTTTCCGCTTTAGCGACTCCTTCGTCATCCGCCCCTTTGCGGAGCAAGACCGGGGCCGAGCGGACTTGTTGCGCTCTCGCTTCGGCGTGGGCGATCGCGATACCCCCGGATCGCCGTCCATCAACCCGGACTATAAACAGCGTCCGGCTTTATAATTCCAAACCGCCAGGAGGCGATTAGCATTGTCTTACGGAAAAGATTTGGGGTGGGGAAAGGAGTTCGCTCACGGGCCTGGCGCAAGCCGGGTCCGTGAGTTTTTCGATTCGGCCTCGATACTCGCGCACGTGAACCAGGTATAGTATCTGTTGATGATCCTTTGACCTCGGTCCCGCATTGCGTTTTAATGGCGTCCGTCATTGGACGGAAGGACCGTTGTGGAGCACACAGGAAACATCCTCGAGCCGCTGCCGTATCATGTCGAGTTGAGGGATTACCTCAAATCGCAGGAGGGAGACCTTTGGAATTGGTTCGCGTCCGCGCGGGCCCAGGCCGATTACACCGCGAACCTGCGGTTGGAGCTCCTTAAATCCACCTACCGGATCGAGGCGACCAGTCACCCCGACCTGTTCGCCGCGGTGGATGCCGCCAAACAAGGTCTCCAGCTCGACATTCCAGTCACCGTTTACCAGGCGCAAAACAGTCCCCAGCCAAACGCCGCGCTGTACTTCATCCCGGGCGAGGGGCACATCGTGTTTTCCGGGCCCATCCTGACTTTGCTTAACTCCGAGGAAATCAAATCCGTGCTGGGGCACGAGCTGGCGCATTATCGGCTTTGGCAGTGGGAGGAGGGCGAATTGCACATAACCGATCGTCTAGTCCAGGCCATCGCCAACGATCCGCGCGCGGCGGAGAGCCACGAACAAACCGCGCGCCACTTCCAGCTCTACACCGAAATCTTCGCTGACCGCGGCTCGCTCCTTGTCACCGGGGCGGTGCATCCCGTGGTGGCCGGCCTGGTCAAGATCGAGACCGGGCTGGCGCAGGTGAGCGCCGCGGCCTACCTCCAACAGGCCGAGGAAATTTTTGCCAACGACGGCGTCGCCACGGCGGGCGGGACGCATCCCGAAGCGTTCATTCGTGCGCGGGCGCTGGCGTTGTGGCACGAGCAGCGGCAGGCCGCGCAGCCGCACATCACCAGGATGATCGAAGGGGCGGAATCACTGGACTGCCTGGATTTGATCGGGCAGCGGCGCATGACGGAGCGCACTTGCCGGTTGCTGGAGTATTTTCTCCAGCCCAAGTGGTTTCATACCCCGGCGGTGCTGGGGCACGCGAAACTGTTCTTTGCGGACTTTGAGCCGGCTAAGACAAAAGTCCCGACGGATTTGGAGGGTTTCAAATCGGGCGACGAAAAGCTGGGCGAGTATCTCTCTTATCTGCTGCTCGATTTCGTGACCGCCGATCCCGAATTGGACGAGGTGCCGCTCGCGGCGGCGTTGGATTTGAGCCGGCAACTGGAATTCGAGGCGCAGTTTGAAAAGCTCGCCGCGCGGGAACTGAAGCTGAAGGTCCGTGAATTGCGCAAGCTCAAGGATGGGGCGGCTGAGTTGCTGGCCAAGGCGGAGGTTTTGCCATGAGCGAGCCGGCACCCACTGCTTTTCAGCGATTCCTCGAAGCCGGGGTCGCCCGGGGCGGTTTTGAAACGGATGACCTCCTGGCCGCGCTGCTGCCGTTGCTCAAGCAGGTGCTCGCCGCGCACGCGGCGGGAATGGTAGCCCCACTCGATGGACTCAAGGCGTTAAGTCTCACTGACGCGGGGCAGTTGCGATTCGCGCCGGACGGGGTTCAGCCGCCGCGGAAACACCACCGCAAGATCGAAAGCCTGCAAGCTCCCATGAGCGCGGCGGTCGAAGTGGTGGCCGAATCGCGCCGCTTCACCGACCTGGATAAGGCCACCGTTACGGTAACCGATCAGCGCGTCAGCGACGCGGAGGACGGCCTCGTGCGGCCGGTATATGTGCCCGGTTATCGCTGTTGGGAACACTTGGTCGACCATCACGACGAACTCACAGATATCTTTTCGCTGGGCCTGTTGCTGGCCAGTGTGGCGTGTGGGCTGGACTTTACGGAACCCGGGGAGCTGGAGCTGTTCACCTCCAACCGCAGCAATCTCTTTAGCCTCCAGCCCCGCCTGAATCCGGTCGTGGCTTCGACCATCGTGCAAATGACGGAGTTGAATCGTCATAAGCGCGCGCAGGACTTGGGTCAGATCATCTCGCGGCTGGAGAGTTACCGTGAGCAGTCGGTGGACTTCGACACCCACCTGTTCGCGCGGAAGGAATTTCAGGAATCACCCCTCACGGGCAAGCGGCGGCTGATCCAAGCTCATCTGCGCGACCGGCTTTTCGAAATTTCACGCCGCAATCGTCTCATCTACTTCAAGCCGACGCTGCAGACGCTGAACCTGACCATTGCCTCGGTGCCGGTGTTGCTCGACTACCGTAACATCAAGCTCGAACAACTTTTTGTCTGGCATCCGGCGCTTGCCGCCACGCTGACCGAGGGTGCGCCGATGGCCCTGGGCAAATACCTGCGATTCGAGGATGCGCCCTACATCCCGGGTGTGCTCGACAAAATCATTGGGGAAGCACGCCGCGACCGCGCCGAGTTCGGTTTCGCCCAGCTCCGGCTCGTGCTCTGCTTTCTCCGCTGGAACAATTTGAAGGAGGACCAGCACGAACGGATAAATTCGCCGCTGTTGCTATTGCCGGTGGAACTCACGAAGAAGAAAGGCGTCCGCGACAGCTATGTGCTGGATCCGACGACCAGCGAGGCCGAGGTGAACCCGGCGCTGCGCCATCATCTCAAGGAACTTTATAACCTGGTCCTGCCGGAATTCGTGGATTTGCGAGAAACCTCGCTGGATCAATTCTACGCGGCGCTCCAGGCCCAGATTCAGGCGAGCGAACCG
Source organism: Verrucomicrobia subdivision 3 bacterium UBA693 (assembly GCA_002298785.1). Classification (GTDB taxonomy): domain Bacteria; phylum Verrucomicrobiota; class Verrucomicrobiia; order Limisphaerales; family UBA8199; genus UBA693. Next base: position 106,594 of record DBMR01000046.1, on the reverse strand, counting down.
GGAGTGACGCTCAACAAGATTGACCGACCCCAAATCGAGCTCATCCATGAGAAAGCCCGACAGCGGGTGGATCAATTCCTGCGGCGGCAGAAATTGCAGGCGCGCCAGCGCCGGTCGATGGCGAAGCCCGATTACAGCTACGACCGCGAGAATCTGAAGCCGCTTGGCCTGCAACTTTTTCTCGAACGGGTGCGGCCCACGCCGTTGCCGCTGCGCGAGGTGGCCGGCGCTCCGCCCTTGCCGCGTTTGCCGCACATCACCGCTCCAGCCGCACCCGCCGAGGCGGACAAAGTTCTGGAAACCGAACGGCAGATGTTCACGTTGCGCGCGGGCGAAAACCATAATCCGTATTCGTGGGACTTTGATCTGTGCAGCCTGACGCTCGGCAATTGGAACTACCGGAAGATGACGCTGGTGCGCGATTACGCGCGACTGATCGAGACGGACATGGCCAGCCGGGCGTTCGACACGGTGTTTTCCCTCACGCCAAAGCCGCCCGAGGGGGAGCCGGTTCCGGCGCTCGAGCTGGCGGATCAGCACCTGGTCATTTCCTGCGATGCGACCCAGGCCTCGGCCATCGCCCGGGCGCGCACCGGTGTCAGCTACATCATCCAGGGCCCGCCGGGCACCGGCAAATCGCAGACCATCACCAATCTCATTGCGGACTACGTGGCGCGCGGAAAACGCGTGCTGTTCGTCTGTGAAAAACGGGCGGCGATTGACGTCGTCTTCCATCGCCTGCGCCAGCAGGGTTTGGACGAACTCTGCTGCCTGATCCACGATTCGCAGACCGACAAGAAAGCCTTCATCCAGAATCTCAAGCAGACCTACGAGAAGTTCCTGGGCCAGGCCGAGCTGGATCCGGAGGCTGAAGCGAGTCGCGCCCGGACCTTGAGAGCCATGGAACAGGACCTGGCCACGTTGCAGCGTTTCTCGGACGCCATGCGACAGGGACACGCGCACACGGGGATTGCCGTCCGTTCGTTGTTGCATCGGTTGGTGGAGTTGCGCGGGCGCGCGATTGAACTGCCACCCGAAGTCGAGGATCTTCTGCCGGAGTATCCCTTGTGGCGGAAGCACGGCGAGGTGGTGGACCGGCTGGAAACCGCACTCGCGGATCTCGGCGAAGAGCGTTGCTTCGCCCGGCATCCGCTGCGTTGGCTTGGCAAAGGGGTGTTGCAGGCCGACAGGCCCCTGGAAGCGTTGGCGCGGCACCTCGACCAGGCGGAGGATTTATTGGACGCCGTCGAGAACGCGATCGAGCTGTCCGGGTTGTCGCCTGAACTGTGGGACACTTTCACGGAAATTGAAACCATCCTCGAATTCGCCGTCCGGGTGCGGCCGTTGGCGGAGAGGAACCTGCTCGGCGTGTTGACCCGCGGACCGGTCGATCAGGCCTTCAACGCCCGAGCCGCGGAACTCGACCAGAAAGCCCGGGCGCTGCAAAAAGCGCAGGAGAAAACGTCCGCCTGGCGCACGCCCTTGTCGCCCGGCGATACGGAGAGCGCGCTCGCGCAGGCGCAAGCCTTTGAGCGATCGATTTTCCGTTTCCTGCAACCGGCGTTTTGGCGGTTGAAAAAGACGCTGCACGAGCGCTACGACTTTTCCCAACACGCCGTCGCTCCCGCCTGGAGCCGGATCCTGGGTGATTTGGCGGCCCAACACCAGGCCCTGGCCGAGCGGCAGGCGATTCAACAGCAAGCCGCCCGCGAGTGGCGCGTCGAGGATGTGGAGGCTTTCCGCGCGCAAGTCGAGGAATTGAAGACCGATCAGCGGTTGGGACACCCGTCCGTCAAGGCGCTCCTGAAGCGGTTGGACGAGTCAACGGAGGCGGGCGCGTTGGTGGAAAGCCTGGCCGGCATCCATGATCGTTTCAGCGCGCTCGATCAGACCCTGGCGGAAGCGCTCGCGGAATATGGGCACCTCGAATTTCCGGAACTGGCGGAGGTGCTGGGTCAGTTGCGGACGCAGGCCGGGGTGCTGGCGGAATTGTCGCCGATCCTGAGCGAGCTTGCGGATTTGCCGGATGCCTTCACCCACGCGCTGCGGTGCGCGCCCGTGCCACTCGACGAGTTCGAGGGTGCGGTTGGCCACAAAAGCCTCAACCAGGTCTATCGTGAAGATCGCGCCGTGAATCGCTTCGAAGGGCGCACGCTGTTGAGAAAGATGGAACAGCTCCAGCAACGGTTCAGCGAATGGCTGGGCTTGAACGCCCGCTGTCTCCGCCAGGCGGTGCGCCAGAAATTTCTCGAGCACGTCAACGTCTCGTCGCTGCCCGCCGCGCAGCTCAGTGCCGAGCAGAAAGTCTTCAAGAAATCCTATGCGGCCGGCCGCCGCGACCTCGAGCACGAGTTCGGCAAGACGATGCGCTACAAATCCATCCGCGACCTCGCCGCCGGCGACACCGGCCAGGTCATCCAGGATTTGAAACCGATTTGGCTGATGAGCCCGTTGAGCGTCTCGGATACCCTGCCGCTGGATCCCGAATTATTCGACGTGGTCATCTTCGATGAGGCGAGCCAGATCCCCATGGAAGAGGCGATCCCGGCCATCTATCGTTCCCACCAAACCATCGTGGTGGGGGACGAGATGCAACTGCCGCCGACCACGTTTTTTGCGAGCGCGCGCACCGAGGACGACAGCGTCATTGTCGAGGAAGAGGGCGAGCGTATCGAGGTGGATCTGGATTCGGACAGTTTCCTCACCCAATCATCTCAGAACCTGCCGTCCACCTTGTTGGCGTGGCACTATCGCAGCCGTTACGAGTCACTGATCAGCTTTTCCAATGCCGCCTTCTATAGCGGCAATCTCTACACCATTCCAGATCGGCAGCGGGCCGTCGCGGACCGGCCCGAGCTGATTGTCACCGACAACGAACAGGGCGGTGCGAATGTCGAGGCGTTGCTGGCGCGCAGCCTCAGTTTCCACTTCATGGAGAACGGGGTCTACGAGGATCGGCGCAATCCCAACGAGGCCGCTTACATCGCCCGGATGGTGCGCACCATTCTGGCACGGAACACCGGATTGAGTATCGGCCTGGTTGCTTTCTCCGAAGCGCAACAAGCCGAGATTGAAAGCGCGCTGAGCCGGTTGGCGGATACGGATGCGGAGTTTTCCGCGCGCCTGGAAAGTGAATATGTGCGCGAGGAGAACGACGTTTTTTGCGGCCTGTTCGTGAAAAACCTGGAGAACGTCCAGGGCGATGAGCGCGACATCATCATCATGAGCGTCTGCTACGGGCACGACGCCAGCGGGCGCATCCTGATGAACTTCGGTCCGATCAATCAGCGCGGCGGCGAGAAGCGACTGAACGTCATTTTCTCGCGCGCGAAACATCACATGGCCATCGTCAGTTCGATGCGCCACAGCGATATCACCAACGATTACAACGATGGCGCACACAGCCTGAAGAATTTCCTCCAGTACGCCGAGGCGGTGTCCAGGGGAGACGACGCCACGGCGCGGCGGGTGCTGGAGAATTTGAATCCGCTGAGCCGCAAGGCGCTGGCGCCGTTGAGCAAGGTTGATGCCGTGGTGGAAGGCCTGGCGGCGGCGTTGCGCCAGCGTGGCTATGCCGTGGACCTGAACGTCGGTCAGTCCAGGTTCCGGTGTGACCTCGCCGTGCGGGGCGCTACTGACAACCTCTATCAACTGGGCGTGTTGGTGGACACGGATGGCCATTACGCGAACCCGAACCTGCTTGATCGCTACCTCTTGCAGCCCGGCATCCTCAAGGCGTTCGGCTGGCGGTTCGCCCTGGTGCTGACCAAGGACTGGTATCATCATCCGGACGAGGTGGTGGCGCGGCTCGAAAAGCTCCTGCAGGGACAAGGGGTCGAGACGGATCCCGAAGTCGAGGAGATCGCGGTTTCGGAGGAGTCCGCAGGTTCGAAACCAGAATCAACCGTCGCCGGCACGTCGCCGGAAGACACGGCTCGGCCCATTGCACCAGAACCGCTTCCGGCAACTCAACCGGCACCGGTAGCAGCCGCGACGGCCACGCCGGGTCCGGTGCGCTGCTTTGAGTTCATTGGCGGCTCTTCGAAGAAGTTCTGGGAGATTTCCCTCTCCGGGAATTCCTTCACCGTGCGGTTCGGACGCCTCGGCACCGCCGGCCAGGTGCAAACGAAAAAGTTCGCCGATGAAACGAAGGCCAGGCGCGAAGCCGAGAGCTTGATCGCGGAGAAGGTGAAGAAGGGTTACGTGGAGAAGACGGCGTAGGGCGGTGTAATTCGATCATTTCACGTCGTATCAGCGGGGCCGCGCCTTTTCGCACTGGTCAAAAGGGCGGAGCTGCGGCACGTTTTGCCTGAAGAGCCATGAGCGACCTGCAAATCATCCAAGCCACGCTCGAGCAAACCGCCCGTCGATGCCGGGTGGCGGCCGGGGTGCGCTGGCTGTGGCGCGGGTTGCTGGGGGGCGCGATGCTCGCGCTGGTGGTGGCGGTGGCTTACAAGATTTTCCCCTTCGACTTTAACCTGGTGGCGTTGTTTTCTCTCGCTCCTGTGGCTGGAGGGTTGGGGGGCTTTTTGTGGGGCTGGCTGCGATCGCCCAGCCTGCAAACTGTGGCCCGTTGGGTGGATGCGAAAATGGGCACACGCGAGCGTCTCGGGACCGCGCTCGAACTGGCCGCCCGTCCAGAGCCCGCAGGTTGGCGGGAGTTGGTGCTGGCAGACGCCGCCGGCACCGCCAAAACGGTCGATCCCAGACAACTGGCCCCGTTGCTCCTGACCCTTCCGGGCCGATGGGGCTTAGTTTTGTTGCTGCTGATTTTCGGGCTGGGCTGGGTGCCGGAGCATCGGAACGCCCGGCAATTGCAGCAGGCGGCCGATCAGCAGAACATCCAGGCCACCGGACGGCAGTTGAGCGAGCTCACCCGTCGCAGTCTCGAGCAGCGGCAGCCGCTGGCGCCCCAAGCGCGCGAAGCGCTCGCCGGGGTGCAGGAACTGGGCCTCGAGCTGGAAAAAAAGACGCTTACCCGCGACGAAGCGCTTCAGGATTTGGCTAAGCACAGCGACCGGCTGAAAAATCAGGCCGACGAACTGGCCCGGAATCCCATGGTGCAGAATCTTCAGCAAGCCGCCCAGCAAGGTAATCAGCCCGAATTGAACCCGGATGCCTTGCGTCAGCGGATGGAAGCGCTTCAGAAAACCGTCGGTGCCACGGCGTCTCCTGAGCAAATGGAGAAGTTGCAGGCACAGTTGGAGAAGCTGCAGGCCGCCGCGCAGGGAAACGGCAGCCGGCAGGATGCGGCTGGGGCGAACGCGCGGCAGGAAATGGCCCGGTCCCTGGGATCGCTGGCGCAGGAGGCGCGGGACATGGGCCTGGCCCTGCCGCAGCTCGAGGCGGCGATGGCGGCGTTATCCGCCAACCAAACCGAGCTCTTCCTGAAGAACCTGCAGGCGACGCTCTCGGACCTGGAGAAATTGCGGGATACTGCCAAGACTCTGCAACAAATGCAGGCGCAGATGGAGAAGCTGGGCAAGAACCTGGGGGAGCAGCTCAGCAAAGGACAGGTGGAGGCGGCGCAATCGACCTTGCGCAAAATGGCCCGCGAACTCGAACGCTCGGGGCTGAATCTCGAGCAAATGGCCAAGATGCTGCAGGAAGTTCAGGAGGCGCTGGATCCGGCCTCGAAATATGGGGATGTGGCCCAGGATTTGAAGCAGGCGCTGCAAGAAATGAAATCCGGCCAGTGCAGCGCCGCCGGACAGTCTTTGCAGGCCGCAGCGGGGAAGCTGGATAAGCTCATGCAGCAAATGGGCGACGCCGCCCAGATGATGGCCGCGCTGGACAATTTGAATGAAGCAGCCGCCGCCATCGGCTCCGGTCAAGGTTGGCGTGCGGCGAAATCCGGAAAGTACGGCACCCGTCCCACGAAGCGTCCCGGCAGCGGTGTGGGCACTTGGGCCGCGGACGGATTGGCGGACACCGCCGAAATGACCGGGGGCTGGGATAACACCGGCAGCGAGCGCCCGAACATGAAGCCGCGAGGGTTTTCGGATCGGGGTGAAGGCGGCCCGGTCGAGGGCATGAAGCCGGACCGGGTGAAAGGCAGTTTTTCCCCGGGCGGACCGATGCCGAGCGTGACGTTGAAAGGCGTGAGCATTAGAGGCCAGAGCCGCGTCGCCTTGCAGGAAGCCGCCGTCGCCGCCCAATCCGAGGCGGAGAGCGCGGTCACCCAGGACCGGGTGCCGCGGGCATACCAGGACTCTGTCCGGCAGTATTTTGACGACCTCAAAAAGTAACCAAGGCCAACGATGGAACCCCAAGCCACAATCGAGAAATTCAAAGCCAATTATGAGGCTCTGCGCCGCGAGATCGGGAAGGTCATCGTGGGCCATGAGGAAGTGGTCGAAAACACCCTCACTGCGCTGTTTGCGGGCGGGCACGTGCTGCTTGAAGGCGTGCCGGGTCTGGGCAAGACCCTCCTGGTGCGCACCCTGAGCGACGCGCTGCATCTCTCCTTCAACCGCATTCAGTTCACACCCGATTTGATGCCCGCCGATATCCTGGGCACGAACCTGGTCATGGAATCGACCTCTGGAAAACGCGAGTTCCAGTTCCAGCCCGGACCGATTTTTGCCCATCTGGTGCTGGCCGATGAAATCAATCGCGCGACGCCCAAAACGCAATCCGCCCTGTTGGAGGCCATGCAGGAGCACCAGGTCACGGCAGGAGGACAAATTCGCAAACTGAGCGAGCCGTTCTTTGTGATGGCCACCCAGAATCCCATCGATCAGGAAGGCACTTACCCGCTGCCGGAAGCGCAACTGGACCGCTTCTTTTTCAAGATCCTGGTGGGCTATCCGAGCCGCGGGGAACTGACGGAAGTGTTGACACGCACCACCTCCGGTGAAAGCCAGGCCCCGGCCAAAGTGATGGATGGCCTTGAGCTGGGCGAACTGATCCGCCTCGTGCGCGGGGTGCCGGTAGCTTCCCATGTGCAGGATTATGCCGTGCGCCTGGTGCTGGCCACGCATCCCGGCACTGAAACCGCTGCGCCCGCCGTCAGCCGCTTCCTGCGCTTCGGCAGCAGCCCCCGGGGCGGGCAAGCGTTGCTGCTCGCTGGCAAAGTGCGCGCCCTGGTGCAGGGCCGCTACCACATCAGCTTCGAAGACCTCGAGGCGGTCGCTCTGCCGGCGCTGCGCCATCGGTTAATCCTGAATTTCGAAGCGGACGCCGAAGGGATCACGACGGACCACCTGATCGGCGAAGTGCTCAAACACGTGCCGACCGACGCCCGGAGCGCCGCCGCGCTCGGGGTGTGATCCCGCGCCCGATCCGGCTGCCGCCTTTTTCATGGCCGCGTTGCTGACACCTAAATTGTTGCTGTCCCTGGAGCGTCTGGAGCTGCGGTCAGCCCGCCGCTCCCGCAGTTCCGCCCGGGGCGAACGCTCGAGCCGCGCGCGCGGGCAATCGGTGGAATTTGCCGATTACCGGAATTACGTGCAGGGCGATGATTTCCGTTACCTCGACTGGAACCTCTACGGGCGCCTCGAGAAGCTGTTTCTAAAGCTGTACGAGGAGGAACGGGAATTGCCGGTCCGCATCTTTTTAGATGCCAGCGAGTCGATGTCCTTCGGAGAGCCGTCCAAGTTGGATTTTGCGCGCCAGGTGGCCGCCGCGATTGGACACGTGGCATTGTGCGGGTTCGACCGGGTGAGTGTCACGGTCTTTCCGGAAGCGGTTGCCCGCCCGGAAGAACTCGTAGCCCGGGCGCGTCTGCGCCGGGTGCGAGGCCGGAAAAGCGCCCCGGCTTACTTTCAGCACCTGGCCACACTCGAGCCGAGTGGACCGGCCAATCTCAACTCTGCTTTGCGCCGTGCCGCCCTCGAAGCACGCGGGACGGGCTTGGCGGTGGTGCTGAGCGACTTTCTGGATCCCGCCGGCTACGAGTCTGGGCTAGCGGCGCTGGTGGCACGCGGTTTTCAGACCACCGTCATCCAGGTGCTCGCTCCGGAGGAACTCAGCCCCGGCTTTTTTGGCGAGTTGCGGCTGGTGGATGCCGAGACCGGCGCCACCCAGGAAGTGACCTTTAGCAAGCACCGGCTCAAAGCTTACCGCCGGGGGCTGGACCGTTTTGTCGGCGGCCTGCGTGACTACTGCGCGGCGCGGGGGTTAAAGTTCTTCTCGGTATCCTCGGCGGCTTCGCTCGAGGATTTCCTGCTCAAAGAAATGCGACGCGCGGAGGTGTGGGGGTGAGAGGCGCATGAAGCTTCTGGCCCCGCTGGCATTGGCCTTCGCCGCCACCATCCCGGTGGTGATCCTGTTTTACCTGCTGCTACGCAAACGCACCGTGCGGCTCGTGCCCAGCACGCTGCTCTGGCAAAAATTCCTCGCGGAAACCCAGGCCAGCGCCCCGTTCCAGAGACTGCGGAAGAACTGGTTGCTGGTCCTGCAGCTCCTGCTGCTCACGCTTGGTGTCCTGGCGCTGGCGCGCCCCTACCTGGCTGCCTCGCAAAAACTGTCCGATTTGCGCGTGCTCATCCTGGACGGATCCGCCTCGATGCAGAGCACGGATGTGGCGCCCTCGCGCTTTGCCGAGGCGCGCGCGCAGGCGCTGAAGTGGGTCGATGGCTTGTCCGGCAATGATCAGATGGTGGTCATCCTTGCTGGTGGTGAGGCGCAGGTAAAACAATCCGCCACCAGCGACAAAGCCGCCCTGCGCCGGGCTTTGGAAGCGTGCGTTGCGTCCGACACCCCTACCCGGCTGGCGTCCGCCTTGCGGATGGGCGAAGGGTTGGTGCGCGATCTGCCGACGGCGGAAATCCATTTGTTTAGCGACGGCGCGGCCCCTGGTCTCGAAGAATTCGAAAACAAAGCCCTGCCGCTGGTGTATCACCGGATCGGGCGCAGCGGCGACAACCTCGGCATCGTGGGCATGGATTTGCGCGCCAATCCGGAACGTCCCCGGCAGCGTTCTGTCTATGCCGCCGTGGCGAATAACGGCAGTAACGCCCAGCCGGCCTTGGTCGAGCTGCGGCTCGATGATGCCCTGGTCGAGACCCGGACCGTCACGATCGGCGCCGGTGAAACCGCCCCTTTACTGTTCGAGCTAAACCAGGCCAGGGACGGCGTGGTGACCGTGCGCCTGACCGCACCCGATGCGCTGGCGGTGGATAACCAGGCTTCGATGATCAGCCTGCTGCCGCGCCCGTTGAAGACGTTGCTGGTGACCAAAGGCAACCGTTTTCTGGAAAAGGCATTGGCCGCCGCGCCAAACCTGGAACTGACCGTCGCCGGTCGGGTGGATGATTCCGCGGCCGGTTACGACGTGGTGGTGGTGGATGACGCGCCGCCCTCCGCCTGGCCCAAGGCGAATCTGTTGGCGATTCATTCGTACAACACCAATTGGGGATCGGGCTGGCGGCGGTTGGAGCAGCCAGTCATCGCCGATTGGCGCACCGCGCATCCCCTCCTGCGCTACGTGGCGCTGGACAACGTCCAAGTGCGCGAAAGCCTGGCGGTGCCCGCGCCGCCGTGGGCGGTATCCCTTATCGACGCTCCGCAGGCTTCCCTCGCGTTTGCCGGTGAGTTCGGGGCGCAGAAGATTATCTGGATCGGCTTTGATCTGCTCGAAAGCAATTGGCCGCTGCGCCTGTCCTTTCCCATCTTTATCGCCAACGCTGTCGAATGGCTCAACCCGGCCAACGAAAGATCCCGGCTCATGGTGAAGGCGGGTGATCCGTTCCGCACGCGTACCCCGGGCCCCGTAACTAACGCCCGCATCCGCTACCCCAACGGATCGATCAAAACTCTGGAAACCGCTCCGAACCATACCGAGTTGGTGTTTGCGGACACCTCCGCGCAGGGGCTTTACCGGCTGACATTTGGGACCAACGAGGTGTCCTTTTGCGTGAACCTGTTGGATTCCCAGGAAAGCCGGATCGCGCCGCGGGATGAACTGCGCTATTCGAAACGTGCCGGCGTGCTCGCCAGCACCGCGAAATCGACCAACCAGGAACTCTGGCGCTGGCTGGCGGCCCTCGGGTTGCTGGTTCTGCTTTGGGAATGGTGGTACTACCATCGGAGGTCCGTGTGAGTTCGCCCCCGGATAACGGCCGCCCCCGTTCAAGTTGGCCTCGAGACCGGTTCGCACGCGAGGAGATCGTGGCGCAATTCTCGTGGGTGTGGCTCATCGTCATTGCGGGACTCGCCGCGTGGTTGTTGCCGTTGCTGGGCAAGTTGCGACCGGCTCCCACCGTGGTCGTTTACTGCGCGCAGGACCAGGTCTATGCCGAGGAGATTTTCCGCGCGTTCGAACGCCAATCGGGCATCCGCGTCTTGCCGGTTTATGATAGCGAAGCGGTAAAGACGGTGGGCCTGGCCAACCGGTTGTTGGCCGAGCAGGCGCGACCGCGGGCCGACGTTTTCTGGGGTAACGAAGCGCTGCGCGCCCGGCAGTTGGAAGCGCGCGGAGTCTTTGCCGAGACAAACGGGCTGGCATTTTTCGGATATCGCACGCGGCGGATTGTGGTGAACACAAATCTTTGGTCCGGCGCGGCGAGTCTCAGCCTGACTGATTTAACCAATGCTCATTGGAGGGGGAAGGTGGCCCTCGCTTTCCCCCAGTTCGGCACCACCGCCACCCATTTCCACGCCTTGCGCCAGCATTGGGGCGAAGCCGCATGGCTGGACTGGTGCCGGAATCTGGCCCGGAACCAGGTCCGTCTCGTCGAGGGCAATTCCACGGTGGTCAAACTCGTGGGCGCGGGCGAGGTGGTGGTCGGGTTGACGGATTCCGACGATATCCAGGCCGGGCAGCGCGAGGGCCTGCCGGTGGCGGGGTTGCCGCCCGGCGCTGAAACTCTTTATATCCCAAACAGCGTCGGCCTTATTCACCGCGCTCCGCATCCGGAATCCGCGCGCGGGTTGTTCGAGTATTTACGTACCCGTTCGGTGGCGGACCTCCTGGTGCGAGCCGGGGCGCTGGAGGGAAACGCCGCCGACGAGAATGCGCCCGCGCTGAAACCCGCGTGGGACCTGATCCTGCGTGATCTCGAAACCACCACCGGGCAGCTTAACCAAATCTTTCTCCGATGAACCTGGTCCTGCTGCAAAACAGCCTGCTGGTCAGCGGCACCGCGACGGTGCTGGCGGCGGGCTTTGGCGCGGCGGGCGCCTTGGCGGCGATGTGCCTGGGACGAGCGGGACGTCGCACGTTCATTCTTCTGGCAGCGCTGGCTTTGTGTCTCCCGCCGTTCCTCAGCGCGAACACCTGGCTGCATTATCTCGGCCTGGCCGGGGTCTGGCGGCCCTGGCTGCCGTTGAACATCCTCACACCCTGGGGTTGCGCGTGGGTGCTTTCTTTATTGCTCTGGCCCATCCCCTTCCTGGCGGTGCTGGGCGTTTGGAGCGGCGTGGGCCGAGCGGAGTGGGAAAGCGATCCGGCAGTTCGCGGGCGCCACTTTGTGTTGGGCCTGCTGCTGCCCCGGGCGCGCGGCGCGCTGGTGCAATCGGCAGTCGTCGTCTTCGTGTTGGCCTTGAATCAGTTCTCCGTGCCGGCCTTGCTGCAAACCCGGGTTTATCCAGCCGAAATGTGGATTCGTTACAACACTGGCCTGGATACCTTGGGGGCATTGTCACTTTCCTGGCCGCTGATCCTGGCGCCCCTGGCGTTGCTGTGGTGGCTGCGGCATCGCGGGTTTCAATGGCGCGCGGAGTCCCGGATGCTTGATCCGCGTGGGTTCCGGCGCCAGGCGGGCGTCGCCTGGATTGCGGGCGCCGCGGCCTTGAGCGGTCTTGCCGTCACGGCCGCCGTGGGCCTGCCTCTTTTCCAACTGGCATCCGACTCGCGCACCTGGACCGAGCTGGCCGGAGCCTTGCACGCGGGCAGCCGGGCGCTGGGATATTCGGCGCTGTACGCTTTCCTTGGCGCGACGCTCTGCCTGGTGGTGGGCTTTGCCGGGCATCGCTCGCGCCTGTTGGGTCTGCTGTGGATCACGTTTCTCGTGCCAGGCACCGTCACGGGTATCGTGCTGCTGGTGAGCCTGAACCGGCCCGGGGCCGATGTGTTGCTCAGCACCTCGGGCGCCGCCTGGCTCGCGTTGGTACTGCACTACGCCGCTCTCAGCGGGCAGTTGTTGCGCCGGGCCATCCGCGCCACGGATCGCGTGCTGGCCGAGGACGCGCGCCTGCTCGGGGCCGGGTGGTGGGCGCAGTTCCGCCATGTGTACTGGCCGCAGGTGGCCCCACAGGCGGGCGCCGCTTTTTACCTGGTCTATTTACTGTGTCTTTGGGACGTCGAAAGCACTCTCCTGCTGGTTCCGCCTGGCGGAGAAACCCTGGCGCTGCGCATCTTCAATCTTCTGCACACCGGCTACAGCGGTCAGGTCAATGCTCTTTGCCTGGCGCTGCTGGGACTCGGAGTCCTCCCGTTGGTTCTCGGCGGTGTGTTCTGGCTCCGACCGGCTCGGCAGACCGCGAACCAGTCCCGCTGCTCCGGATGGTTGGTGGTGCTCGCCCTGGGCCCGCTCTGCGCCGGGCTGGGCTGCGGTGCGCGTTCGGATCCCCGCGAGGCGCCTTTAAGCAGCCGACTATTCAGCTCGGCGGAAGTGCTGTGCACCCGCGGCACCGGCGCCGGCCACGTCAACAAACCCCGGTCGGTCGCTGCCACCGTCGACGGCTCAGTTTACGTCGTTGATATGACCGGTCGGGTGCAGAAATTCGGCCCGAACGGTTTATTCCAACTGTCCTGGCAAATGGAGCAAACGGATTTGGGCCGGCCCAAAGGCCTGTGCCTTGATCGCGCCGGTCGGGTGGTCGTCAACGAGCCCCACTATTCGCGCGTGAACCATTTTTCACCGGAGGGAAAGCTGGTCTTTAGCTGGGGAATTCACGGCACCAACGGCGGTCAATTGGCTTTCCCCCGCGCGGTGGCGGTGAACAGCCAGGGCGAGATCCTGGTGAGTGAATATGGCCTGGTCGAGCGGGTGCAGCGGTTCGGGCCGGACGGCCAATCGTGGCGGGGCACCTTTGGAAAGGCCGGGCATCAGCCCGGGGATTTCAACCGTGCGGAAGGCTTGTGCGTCGATGCCCGGGACCGGATTTACGTGGCCGATTCCTGCAATCATCGCATCCAGGTCTTTGCCCCGGACGGCTCCTTCTTGCGCGAGTATGGACGGCCGGGAACCGGGCTGGGCGAACTCAGCTATCCGTATGATGTGCGCGTGGACAATGACGGCTATCAATTCGTCTGTGAGTTTGGCAACAGTCGGATTCAGGTTTTTGCCCCGGACGGGCAGCCGTTCGAGATTATCGGTGGGCCGGGGACGGAGCCGGGCCGGTTCAATAATCCCTGGGGCGTGGCGCTGGATGGCGCGGGGAATTTGTACGTGGCGGATTCGCAAAATCACCGGGTTCAGAAGTTAGTGCGGCGGGCCGGCGCGGATCGGGTTGTTTCCAGGACACAGGTGGGAGGGGGCGCATGAGTTTTCAGTTTACGCATGCGTCATGGTTGTGGGCGCTGGTTCCAGCGCTGGCCTGGATCCTTTGGTTCTCGGTCAAAAGCGACGTGCAGTTGTCCACCTGGCGGCGCTGGACTTCTCTAAGCCTGCGTTTGTTGGTCCTGACGGGATTGGTCTTTGCCCTTGCGGGTTTTCAATGGTTGTTGCCGATCGAAGGCATGAATGTTTTCTACATGCTGGACCGGTCGGACAGCATCCCGGGCGCCCAGCAGGAGGCGTCGCGCGAGTGGGTCAATCGCAGCGCCAAAACCAAAAAGACCGGTGATCGCGCGGGGGTGATTGTGTTTGGCAGCGAGGCCAGCATCGAATTTCTGCCGAACCCGATTGTGGAGCTGGCGAAAGTGCAGGCGGTAGTGGGCACGGAGCGATCCGACCTGGCGGGCGCGATTCGGTTGGGCACGGCAGCACTGCCGGAGACGGGTCAAAAGCGGCTGGTGCTCGTCAGCGATGGCAACGAAAACGTCGGAGACGCGCTGAGCGCGGCGATTGCCGCCCGGCAACTGGGGGTCACCCTGGATGTCGCGCCTCTCGGCGTGGAACGGGGAGGAGATGTTTCAGTGCAGCGCCTGCAAGTGCCGTCGCGCCTCAAACGCGGCCAGCCTTTCGACGTCAAGATCTTCAGCCAATCCGATCGCGCGCGGGAAGCGACTGTGCGCCTGTTTCGCAACGACCAGCTTTTGGGCGAGCAACGCGTGCGTCTGGAGGCGGGCAAGAACCTGCACAACTTCCCGCAAACCCTGCCCGAGAGCGGCTTTTACAGTTACGATGTGCAACTGGAAGTGCCGGGTGATCCGGTGCCGCAAAATAATCGCGGCGCGGCTTTTACCGTGGTTTCGGGCGATCCCCGGGTGCTGGTGGTATCCTCTGATCCCACCCAGGACCAGGCGTTGGTTTCGGCTTTGCGCGCCGCGCGTTTTCAAGTCTTCGCGGTGGGTTTGCCCCAATTCCCCATCACGCTGGCGGAGATGCAGAGTTATGACGTGATCTTCATCAGCAACCTCGCGGCGGGCGATATCGGCACGGACCGACAGAAGTTGCTGGAAAGCGCGGTGCGTGATTTCGGGGTGGGCCTGGTGTGTGTGGGTGGCGATCAAACCTATGCGGCAGGCGGTTACCGGGGCACGCCGCTGGAGTCGGTCCTTCCGGTGAGCATGGAACTGGACAGCAAAAAGGTGCTGCCCAGCGGCGCGGTGGTGATGATCATGCACGGCATGGAGTTTGCCAACGGCAACCAGGTGGCCCGGGATTGCGCGCAGGGGGTACTGGCCGCGCTGGGCGCCTCGGATGAAATGGGGGTGCTGCTGTGGGACGGCTCCGAACGCTGGTTGTTCGAGCTGCAGAAAGTCGGCGACAAACGCGACTTGCGCCGCCAAATCGCCGGCATGAACCAGGGCGATCTCGGCAACTTTCAGCATGTGCTCGAAATGGCGCAGGGCGGGCTGCAGAAATCCACTGCCCACCTCAAACATATCATCGTGTTCAGCGATGGCGACCCGCAGGTGCCCTCCGCCGAGTTGATGCAATCCATCGTCAAAGATCGCATCACGGTGAGCACCATCCTGATCGCCGGTCACGTGGGGCCGCAAACCATGATCTGGCTCGCGGAACATGGCCGCGGCCGTTTCTATAACATCACTTCGCCGGAAGAATTGCCGCAAGTGTTCCTCAAGGAAACCGCGGTGATTCTCAAATCGGCCATTTACGAGGATCCGTTTCGACCCCAGCTCCGGTCGAGCACCGAGCCGGTCCGGGGAATCGCCGCCGCCAATTACCCGGTGTTGCTGGGGTATGTGGCCACGTCTCCCAAGCCCCGCGCCGAAACTCCGCTCTGGACCGAAAATGGCGATCCGCTGCTGGCGCATTGGCAATACGGCCTGGGACGGGCGGTTGCGTTTACTTCGGACGCGCGCGGGCGCTGGGGCCGGAATTGGCTGGGCTGGGCTCAGTATCGTCAATTCTGGGCGCAGGTGGCGCAGTGGTCCCTGCGGCGGACGGAGAATGCGCAATTCACCTCCGACCTCTCGATCGTGGGCGGCGAGGGGCTCCTGAGCCTGGACGCCGTGGATGAACAGGGAAACTACCGCAACTTCTTAAACCTTCAGGCGGCGGTGGTGGGACCAAAAGGCGACCGGCAGGCCCTGCGCCTCGAGCAGACCGCCCCGGGTCATTACGAGGCGCGGTTCCCCACCCGGGCCACCGGTTCCTATATGGTAAATGTGGTGGAGTCCGGGAGCGACGGGACGCGGGCCTCGCAGGTGGTCGGAGCCTCGGTCAATTATTCTCCCGAGTTCAACGCGACCGCGCCCAATCGCCCGCTCCTGACGCGCCTGGCGGAACTGGGCGGCGGACGCGTGCTGCAACCGGCCAACATCAACGAAAGCCCGTTCCTGCATGACCGCGTCAAAACCCGGCAGCCGCGGGATCTCTGGGAATGGTTCCTGCGCTGGGCCGTGCTCCTGTTCGTGGCGGATGTGGGGGTGCGTCGCGTGTTGATCGATCGCGAGGAGTGGGCGCGAGCTTGGGGATTGGTGCGTGCCCGGATTCCGATTTTGAATCGCCGCGCCCGGCCGGAGGCCGCTACCGAGCCCTCGCTGGCGACATTGTTGTCCCGCCGGGACCAGGTGCGGGCGCAACACACCGCCGCAGTTTCCGTCCCGCCGACAACGGTCAAGACCGCGGCTGCGACTCAGGAAAATCCGGCAAGTATTACGCGAGATCAACCGGTGCGGTTGGACGCGCCCAAACCCGTGGCTGTGACACCGCCGCCGACAACGACTCCGGCGAGTACCGCCAGTCGTTTGTTGGAGGCGAAGCGTCGGGCACAAAAGAAACCGCCTGAAGACGCGTCCTGAGGGACAGTTCGGTTCGAGCGAGGGGCGGAGTTTCAGGTGGAGCCGGGGTCCGCTGGATTTTGGGCCGGTGAGCTGGTGGTGGATTTTTTCTCGGAGGCCAACTTGCGCTTGAGGGCCTCGATTTCGGAGCGGGGGATGTAGCCTGTAACGCGCCCGTCACGTGCGGGGATGAAGGAGGTGAGTCGCACGCGAAGCCGACAAGGCGCGTGAATGTGGACCTGCCTGGCATGGGAATGGACCACGGAATACTCGAAATACGCGGAAGGGGATGGTGAATTGGGGTCGGAGGAAACCGCTGATCTGCGCTAATGAACGCTAATGAAGTGCAGGAGCGCGGACGTCTCGCCTCCAGAACTGAGACCAAGCACCGAGACGGTGCTCGAACTCGCAGTTGAGGACGGCTACCCTACACCCGAACCCCCGGAGCGCGGACATCCATGTCCGCTTACGTTGTTCGGAGGACGGCCACGGTTAAGCCTCGCGGGGGGCGTGGTGGCGGATTCATGGGTACGTTGGCCTCCCGTTCGGACCTGCAAAAGCGAGTTTGGAACCTCGCGCTCCGCCTGAGAACTGTGTTTGGACAGGATGAACGGGATTTACAGGATGGGACGAAGGCGGTCGAGGCTGGCAAAGCGGGTATTTCACTCGTAACCAGCAGCGCCCGCTCATTATCCAATCGCTTGGGTTTTGGGGTGGGTAACACCAAATCCACGACCTTTGGCCACAACGCCGCCGGCGAGGTCGCCACGGTCACCACCCCGCCCCCCGACAGGCACATTGCGGCACCGGCTCCTCCTACAACATCATGCTTCAGGCGACCAAGCAGTCGGAGCGCGAGCTTCCAAGCTCGCTTATGGTGGCGCGAGTCGGGGAGCGGTGCGCACGGAAAGAATTGCAAGTCGGTGTTTCTTCTCCAGCTCCGGCAGGAGCGGAATGTGTATAGTTCGCAAACCATAAACATCCATTTCCCGAGCTCCGGCAGGAGCGGCACAGTCGGTCAAGCCGGGGAGGTAGGAACGTGTTTCGGGATTGAATTCCGGAATGTGAGGCGTCCAACACTTCAAAGGTTGCACCGTCGGCTTGCTTCATGCCGCCCCGCTGGGGCTTGGCGTGTATTTTGTTGTGTTACTATAAACATGGCGCGCCGCTGGCGCTCAAAGGAAGCGGCAGGAATTGGGGATGAGTGGGGTGCAGTGTTTGTGGATGCTCGGTGGATCAGTCCTCAGTATTTGCCGCCCACGCCCCCCACAAATACATGAAGGGCTCGGAGCAAACAGCGGGGACCAAGAAGCACCAAAGTTATGGCCGATTTGAATTCCAAAATGAACCCAAGCTATGGGTGCCCCTTTTTCCTTTTTCCGATCTCTTCCTAGGCACTTGGCCATTCCGTTAGGTTCGCCCGCAACGTGGCAAGAATCTGCTGCCACGCGCTGGCGGTTGCGTGCGACCATTCCCAGCGGCTGCGGTACCGTCCTCCACGAGCCCGCCCCGCCAACTCCAAGGTGTGGTTCCCGCGTTGATCGACCAACAGTCGTAGCTCGAACTTGGCATCGAAATGACAGTCAGGCAGCGAGCCCATGCTCTCGACCGGACGGTCTTTTGTCAGCCATCTCCGAAAGCCCTCGATCACATTCCTCCTTGAGGCATCCCTCACATCTCCAGCAGGCAAATAGCTTTGAGTCCGGTATAGGAATTCGCTCAGGGCTTCGGCGTTGGCACGCGAGCAGGGCATTGGCCAGAAGCACCCTTCGGCATTCGGGCCGAATTGGAACATGAGCAGCCGCCTCCCATCCCGCAGCCGCTTGAGGCTCACCCGCGTCAACTCGCCTGCTTGCAGTGACTCCAAACCGGTCACCTCCTGCTCGGCAATTCCGAGCAGGACATCCGTGCGGTGCTCTTCCAGACCCAGTGCCGAGATCAGTTTGTCATACCAGTCGCCCATAGTTGAGATCCTCATGGCAAATGTACTCAGCTCGTTATATGTAGAATCGCTTTGAGGTTACCTAATTCTGCTGCCGCCAATTGTTACGAATCGGTTAACTCTGGGCCGGGATCCTACTGATTGTCTTTGGCGGCGGCTTTGCTCATCGAAATGCAATTGCCCACGGGAAGTCCACTTTCGGGCCGCATCCAGCACTTATTCCTGTCCCAGGCTCAAGAAGTTATTAACAGGTTATTCACAATTCCTTCACCAAAGAGACACTTGAATAGGAGAATCTGGGCCTGCAATGAACCGGCGTTCGTAACAGGCCCTTCGTTCGTCCATCCATTAAGTGGCACGGATGTTTTTGATGGCGGCATCGCTGGGGCTTGTGATCACTAGCGGCGGGTGTGCGTCGCATCGTCCTTCCCCACTCCTGGTCGAACATCAATTGGAGTCAGCACCATCAACCGAGTCAGACCAAGACCTGAACTTGACGCTGGTCACGTTCAATATCTGGGGGCTTCCTGGGTGGATGACTGGCGCGCCCTCGGGGCGGTATCCGCGCATAGCCCGCGAGCTGGAACGGCTGAGTCCGGACATCATTCTGCTCCAGGAAGCCTGGACGGCCAGAGCGCTGAGGGCTGCACCCAACGGCCGATGGGCAGTAGCCAGGGCAGCGGGGCAACACACGATCTTTCAACGGAACGGGTTGGTGACGCTCTCGCGGTTTCCTATTATTGGCGGGCAGTTCTATCCCTTCTCGCGTGCCGCATTTCCGGATCGATTAGTCAGCAAAGGCGTGCTCAAGGTCAGCGTGCGCGTGGCGAGCGGGCAAGTGCTCAATATATGGAATGTGCATCTGCAGGATGGCGGCGCGGAAGCGATCCGGCTATCGCAAGTGCGCGAGCTCCTAGCGCGGGTCCAAGCAGCCGAGGACGGTCAAATCGCCGACGTGGTTGGGGGGGACTTTAATTTCACTCCGGAAAGCCGCCTCTATCGCGAGCTGTCGAAGGCCTTAGGACACAGTGCGCAGGAAATGAGCGGCAAGAGCGCCTTTGTTACCTGGGACGGGCTTTCAGCCAAGCCTGGGGCCGGCGAAACTCTGGACCACATCTTCGTGCGGCGGCGCGCGGCATTTCAAACTGCTCGGGCCAGCCCGCACATCGCATTCTCGGCAGCCCAACGCACAGAGCGCCTGTCCGACCACTTTGGCATTGAAGCCGACTTGACGCTAAGCGCTGCCCCCAGTGTGGCAGCAGCCATCAAGCCGGGCTTTGACGACGGCGGTGTGGCGAGGGTGCCGCCAGAGGAACGAACTTACGTTGCAGGAACCACTCGTTTCGGAAGCGCGCCAACGGGTATGAAGGACAAACTCATTACTCCCGCCGTATCGCTACCATGAGACAGGACCAAAGAACCCAAATCGGATGAGTAAACGCCAGGATCCTCCAATTCCGAAACGAAGATCATGTTCACTGTTCAAGGCGATGGCCGGGTCGCTCCTCCTCCGCGTCTCCAGGTCCGCCTCCCGCCAACCCTCTCTCGAGGGGAGAGGGAACACGCGCGCGGTTATCGAAATTCCGCACCTGACTCGCTTCGCCGACCGACTGCCGGCGGTCCCGTTAAGGGTTTTGCGGCGGGGCCGGCTTGAAGGCTTCGATGGTTTCGATGCGGTGATGGTGCCGCACTTCGTGCACCTCGAACTCGACTTCGTCCCCGACCTTGTGGTTGAGCAAGGATTGCGCGACGGGCGAGAGGTAGCTGATGATGCCGCGTTCGGGGTCGGAATCCCAGGCGCCCAGGATCGTGAACTGCTCGGATTTATTGGCTTCGAGATCGATGGCGGTGACGATGGTGCCAATGCTCACGACGTCTGTGCGCGGGTTGGCGAAGTCCGTTCCGCGAGCGCGCACGAGTTGGGCCTCGAGCTCGGCTTTGCGGCGCATCAGGATTTTCTGCATTTCCTTGGCGGCCTTGTACTCGTGGTTTTCGCGCAAGTCGCCATAGCTGCGCGCGATGGCGATTTCCTTGGAGTTGGCCGGGATGGTCTTTTCCACCATCTCGCGGTATTCCTCTTTGCGGCGTTCGAGGCTCTCCCAGGAGACGACCCAGGTGGCTTCCTGTTTGGATTGTTCGCCGGAGATGAGGGATTGGATGGCCGGATAATGCTTCACGATGCGCGCCAGGAGGGAGCGCTTGTCCATGTCATCGAAGGAGGGCGAGTATTGCAGGGCCCGGGTCAGGTCTTTGATCACCTCGAGGTCGGCCGAGCCGATTAATTCGACCAGCAATTCCTGGTCGTCGAGGATGAAATCGCGGAGCCGGTTGGAACGTTTTTCGTTGAACTGATCGCGTTCCATGGCGGTGAGCATGGCGCGAAAAACTTCGGGCCCGAGGATATCGGCGTAGGAATCGTTGCGATCCTTGGCGAGCCAGAGGAGCAGTTCGCTGCTGGCGGTGTGCTGGCTGATGAGCCGAGCGAGGGTTTCCTTGAGCTGCTCGATGTGCCCTTCATGGACGAGGATGCCGGCCAGTTCACGGCACAACTTGGCCGAGGCGGTGTTGAGCGAGTTGCGCAACATATCCATCCAATGCTCGGGCGTGGAGGCTTTATAGGCTTCCAGGGCGCGACGGTGCTTGGCGGCGGGCAACGCCTCGAGGAGCGCACCCAGCTTAACCTCGCCGCCAAAAACGCCGGCGGCGGTCACTTCGCCGGGGGTCGGCTCCAATCCCGCCATCTCGCGAATGTCGTCCCGGGCGAAGGTGGCTTCCAGGGCGACGGCGGGTTGAGTCCTCTGATAGCTGGCCAGCTCGGAGTTCAGCGCGGCAATGATCTCCGTGCCCGCGCCTTTTTTGTCGGTGAGATCGGAGGCGTTTTTAAGCACCTCGAAAGCGACTGCGACCCGGGCTTTGAGCCCTTTGGCGGCCCGGAACTCCGCCAGGAGGCGGTCTTGCAGGGCCACTTCCCGTACCTGGTAAATGATGGGTTCGCTCTTTTTGAGCGGCACCTGGAAATGCCCGTTCTTCTTCAATTCGGACCGGGCGGTATCCCACCATTTTTTCCAGTCTTCGCGGATGACATCGGGCACGAGCACCTGCTGGATCTGGTCCACGGTGGCGTGGCCGCCAAAGCTGTTGAGCACGAGCTTGATCAGTTCGAGATGATCCTTGCCGGCCATCTGGCGCAGGCTTTCCACGTCGGAAGCTTTGAGGGCGAGGATGTGGGTTTTGTTAATGGGCTTGAGCGAGGTGGCGGCGAACGCGAGGTCCATCGCGTGTCCTGGCTTGTTGGGGAAGTCTATGTTGAACCGCCCGAAAATGGGGTCCATGGATCGAATCCGGCCAAAGCCCCAACTGCGGTGCATGCAGAATCCGCAATCGGCCAATTGCACCAGGGGCTCGACGTGTTCACGTTGCAGCCGACCCGATGCCACCATCTTCTCGAATTCTTCTCTCATAATGATCTAAACGCTAGCTTCCCCCACCGGGAATGCTTAATTAAAGGTAGTGAGCGAGGAAAAACCAAGAGAAATTGCGGCCCGCCTTCTGGCTGGACCGAGTTCCGGGCTGTTTATCGAGAACCGGTTGGAGGCCGCTTTGGCCCAAACCCGGCTCCCGACGGTCGACCGCCGTTTCTGCCAGGAACTGGTTTATGGCGTGATCCGATGGCGCGCCACGCTCGATTATCTGATCGCTCGGAAGTCGGATGATCGGCCGCAAAAACCCCTGCTCAAAGCCATTGTTTCGCTGGGTCTTTACCAGATTTTTTGGCTGGATCGGGTGCCGGATCACGCCGCGGTGAGTGAGTCGGTTGTACTGGCGAAACGGATGGGGCTCCAATTTCAGGCGGGTTTTGTTAATGCCCTGTTGCGGGGCTACTTGCGCGAGGCGGCGGCGACCCGGGTCATGCTGGACGAGCTTAAGATCAAGCAGCCGCACCTGGGATTTTCGCACCCGGAATGGCTGGCGCAGCGATGGATCGCACGCTATGGCGCCGAGGCCGCGGCCGCGTTGATGGATTGGAACAACCATCCGCCCGGCACCTTCGCACGGGTGAACACGCTGAAAACCACCGCCGAGAAGCTGCTCCCGCAGTGGCGGGAAGAGGGGATTGTCTATGACTTCTTCCAGCGGCCCTGGCTGCCTGAGAACCTGATTTTCATCCTTAAAGAACATCCGCCGCTGCATCGATTGCCCAGTTTCCAGGAGGGCGCCTTCTATATTCAGGATCCCAGCACCGTTCTTTCTGTGCTGGAACTGGATCCAAAACCCGGGGAAGCGGTGCTCGATCTTTGCGCCGCGCCGGGTGGGAAACTGACCTTGATCGCGCAGCAGATGGCGAATCAGGGCCGGTTGGTGGCGTGCGACAGTTCCGCCGAACGGCTCAAACTAGTGAGCGAAAACTGTGCGCGCCTCGGGGTCGCGCCCGTCGAAATTGTCTCGTCCGCTCAACCGCCGATGGTACCGGGCGGATATGACCGGGTGCTGGTGGATGCGCCGTGCTCGAATACGGGGGTGATCCGCCGCCGGGTGGACTTGCGCTGGCGGCTGCGGTCTGAGGAAATAAATCGTCTGACCCGGGACCAACTCGCGATTTTGCATTCGGCGGCCGGTTTCCCCAAGGCGGGCGGCACCCTGGTTTACAGCACGTGTAGTATGGAACCGGAAGAAAACTCGAACCTGGTCCGGGAGTTCCTGGCCGGGCATAAGAACTTTGAACTGCTCCGGGAACGGGAGTTGAGTCCGGTCGCCGACCAGGTCGACGGCGCCTACACCGCAGTGCTGCGGCGAAGAGGCGCGGGCTGAGGCAGGCTGGCGGGGACGAGGGTCTGACCAAGCGTCCCGCCGGGTGCGTTCATTTGGGAGCGGGCGGGGTGGTCGCGGCGGCGGCCGGTTTCACCGTGGGGGTGGCGGGCATCAAACCCGCCTTCTTTTCCAATTCCGCCACGCGCCGGAGGAGGTCGGGCAATTGCTGGAGCGCAATATACTGGCGCTTTGCCTGGCGATCCGGCTGGGCCGGCGCGCCCATCCATTTCTCGCCGTCGGGGATGTTGTGCATCACGCCGGACTGCGCGGCGACCGAGACGCGGTTGCCGATTTTCAGGTGGCCGGAGAGGCCGACTTGACCGGCGAGGATGACGTAATTGCCGAGGCGGGTGCTGCCGGCGACGCCGACTTGCGACACGAGGAGGCAATGCTCCCCGACGGTGACGTTGTGGCCGATCTGAACGAGGTTGTCGATCTTGGTGCCTTTGCCGATCACCGTGGGCCCGAGCGCTCCGCGGTCAATGGTCACGTTCGCGCCGATTTCGACATCTTCGCGAATGATCACGTTGCCGATTTGCGGCACCTTGCGATGCATGCCGTCATCGATCACGTAGCCAAAGCCGTCCGAGCCGATGACAGTGCCGGAGTGGATGCGGACGCGGGCGCCGAGTTCGGTGTTGGGGTAGAGCACGACGTTGGGGAACAGATGGACCTCGTCACCGAGGGAGCATCCGGCGCCGACGTGATTGCCGCCGCGCAGCACGGAGCGGGCGCCGATGACCACCTTTTCGCCGATGACGCACCAGGGGCCCACGTGCACGCTGGGGTGGACTTGCGCCGAGGGGGCGATGACCGCCGTGGGATGAATGCCCGAAGGCAGTACCGGTTCCGGGAAAAACAAAGGCAGGACTTTGGCGAAGGCGATGCGGGAATTGGCGACTTTGATGAGCACCTTGCGTTTCGAGGTGAAGGCGCCGTCGGTGATAATGGCCGAGGCCGCGCTCATTTCGGCCCGGGCAAAGTAATTTTCGTTCTCGGCGAAGGTAAGATCGCCGGCCTGCGCCCGATCCGCCGGAGCGAATCCTTTTACGACCAGGGAGGGGTCGCCAATGACTTCCCCGCCCAAATGCGTGGCAATTTCGAGAGTGGTAAATGACATAAATGAACTCAGGCCAACCGCCGCCACTATAGGGAGGGGGTCCGCCGCAATTCAACCTCAAGTTTCCGCAATTCTCATTTTGAACCGCACCCGGGCGGCGGTGTCCACCTCTTTAGCGGCGCCGGGCGGAGCAGCAGTGTTTGCTGGCAAAAACGGGGCGCGACGGTGAGCGAGACGCGCCGTTGACGACTCAAATTTGGCTTTTTCTCGGGTGCGGTTTGGTGTTCAATCCGGCTTTGGCAAGAGCCAGCCTGGCCCTTGAACGGCGGGGCGGGTCCCCGGCAATTCGAAGGTAACCGTGCGGGAAGGCACCCTGCCACGCACGCCGCGAGCGCGTTAGACAACACGACCAATTATGGCAGGACATAGCAAATGGGCTAAGGTTAAGACCTTTAAAGGCGCTTTGGACGCCAAGCGCGGGAAGATTTTTTCCAAGCTCAGCAAGGAAATCACGATTGCGGCGAAGCTGGCCGGGGGTGACCCGGCGATGAACCCGCGGTTGCGGATGGTGCTGCTCAAAAGCCGCGCCGCCAACATGCCCAATGACAACATCGAGCGCGCCATCAAGAAAGGTACCGGCGGGGGGGAAGCGGCCGCGTTTGAAGATCTTACCTACGAGATTTACGCCCCCCACGGGGTCGCGGTGCTGGCGGAAATCAGCACCGACAACCGGAACCGCACCGCGTCGGAAATTCGCAGCCTGGTGACCAAGGGAGGCGGGAGCATTGCGACGCAGGGCTCGGTCACCCGTCTGTTTCAGCGGAAAGGCCAGATCATTGTGCCCCGGGAAGCGGCGAACGAGGACCAGCTAATGGAAATCGCCCTGGAAGCCGGAGCCGAGGACTTCAAGGCCGACGCGCACGGATACGAGATTTTAACCGAGCCGGCCCAGTTCGAGGCGGTGCATAAACAGATTGAAGCCAAAGGCATCAAGGCGGCTGGGGCTGAGATCACGTCGCTGCCAATGGTGACCGTCCCGGTCACGGGCGACAATGCCGTCTCCGCGGTGACCAAAATGCTGGAGGCGCTTGAAGATCATGATGATGTGAAGGAGATCTACTCGAACGCTGATTTCCCTGGGGCCGCTTAGGGGTTTATAGTGCCTTTTTTTCCGCCCGAGCCGATTTTTCCTTTTTCGACGGCGCGACATGAAGATCAAACGCCTAACCGAGACCAATCCCGTGGCTCGGGGCCTGGCTTGGCTGGCCAAGGCGGTGTATTACCACCGCGCGCTCTTCTTTTGGCCGCAACTGGTGTTGTGCGCCCTCTGTATTTATTACACCGTCGTCCGCCTCGAATTCGACACCAGCCGTAACAACCTGGTGGGTTCGGACAAGAAGTATCACCAGAACTTTCTCCAGTTCAAAAAAGAGTTTCCAACGCAGGACGACCTGGTGGTGGTGGTCGAGAGCGAGAATCCGGAAAAGAACCGGCAGTTTGTGGAGCGGCTGGGGGCGAAGCTCGAGCGCGAGACGAATATTTTTCACGACGTCTTTTACAAGGGCGATCTGAAAATGCTGGGAAGCAAGGCGTTGCTGTTTGTGCGGGACGCCGACCTGGAAACGCTGCAGCAGACACTGCGGGATTACCGGCCCTTCATTCAACGCTTCAGCAACGCGACGAATCTCAATTCGTTGTTCGAGATGATCAACGCGCAGTTCGCCTCGGCGAAGCAGGAAGCGAACGCCGAGAACGAATCGCTGGTAAAAGCCGTGCCGGCACTCGAGCGAATTGTGAACCAGGCCGCCGCGGCGCTGCATCGGCCCGGGATCCCGCCGTCCCCGGGCATCACCGCGCTGTTTGATCCCGGCCCCGAGGCGGAGCAGCAGGTCTACATTACTTTTGCGGAAGGCCGCATCTTCCTGGTGACCATGCAGGCGCCGCGAGATGAGTTGAATCAGCAGGCCGTGGATCGACTGCGCGAGTTGGTCGAGATAACCCGGGCCGAAGTGCCGGGGCTGAACATCGGTCTCACGGGCGAGCCGGTGCTCGAGTACGATGAGATGGCTCAGTCCCAAAAGGACAGCACTCTGGCGAGCGTGGTTTGCCTCGTAGTGTGCGCCCTGATCTTCATCTATGGCTTCCAGGAGACCGGCCGCCCGGTCAAAGCCACTTTCTGTCTGCTCATCGGGCTGGGATACACGTTGGGTTTTGCCACGCTGGCGGTGGGGCATTTAAACATCCTGACGATCACGTTCGTTCCCATCCTGATCGGTTTGGCGATCGATTACGGGGTGCATCTGATTTCACGTTATGAAGAGGAACTGCGGCATGGGAAGTCGGAGCTGGACGCTTTGACTACCGCCATGGTTTACACCGGGCAAGGCATTTTCACCGGCGGCCTGACGACTGCGGGCGCGTTCCTGGCGATGGGGTTTACCCAGTTCAAGGGCATCCAGGAGATGGGCGTTATTTGCGGCGGCGGCCTGGTGATCTGCATGGTGCCGATGTTCACGCTGCTGCCGGTGCTGCTGTTGCGCGGCCGGCAGAATGTCATCGATCATTACCACAGTGACGTGCCGGAAGCCCGGGCGCGGATCGAAAACATTTGGCTGTCGCGGCCGGTGACCGTTTCGATTGTGACCGCCATCCTGTGCGGGGTCGCCGCCTACTATGGTCGCCGCGTCGGATTTGATTATAACCTGTTGAACATGCAGAGCGAGGGCCTGCCCTCCGTGCAGTTTGAGCAGAAGCTGATCAAATCCACCCCGAAGTCCGTGCTGTTCGGCGCGGTGATCGCCACTAACCTGGCCGAGGCGCAGGTCATGGAACAGCAGTTGACCAACCTGTCTTCAGTCGCCAGCGTTGATTCCATCACGCGCTTTCTCTCCGACGACCAGACTCGAAAACTGGAAGTGGTCAAGTCGGTCAAACGGGATCTCGCCTCGCTGAATTTTCTACCGGCTGATCAAAACCCGGTGGACATCCCCGCGCTCAGCCTGACGCTCTACGGACTATCCGGTTACCTGGGCAACGCGGTGGAGGTGACGGAGAAGGATGAACCGGAAATCAGCCGCGCCCTCGGGGGCCTCCGCAAAGCCGTGGTGCGATTGCGGAAGGAGATGCTTGCCGGCAACGAGGCGCAGGTTAAGGCCAACGCCGTCAAACTTGGGCTTTATCAACAGGCGCTTTTCGCGGACATCCTCGAGACCTTCGAAGCGTTGAAGCATCAGGACGCCTCGGGGCCGATGGGAATCCAGGACTTGCCCGAGGCCCTGCGTGATCGTTTCGTGGGCGTCACCGGCAAACACCTGTTAATGGTTTATCCCAAGCACGATATTTGGAAGCGCGAGGTGCAGCGCGAATTCATCGACCAGGTGCGGAAGGTGGATCCCGGCGTTACCGGCACCCCGGTCCAGCTTTACTACTATACCGAGTTGTTGAAGACGAGTTACGAGGAGGCGGCCCGTTACTCGCTGGCGGCGATCATCTTGTTGGTATTGGTCCACTTTCGCAGCCTGCTGTGCGTGGTGCTGGCCCTGGTGCCGGTGGGGATAGGCGCCTTGTGGCTGGGCGGTTTCATGGGACTAACCGGCGTGTGGCTCAACCCTGCCAACATCATGACTCTGCCCCTGGTCATCGGCATCGGCGTCACCAACGGCATCCATATCTTGAACCGGTTCGCGGAAGAGCAAAACCCGAGCATTCTGGCGCGGAGCACGGGCAAAGCGGTGTTGGTTTCGGGACTCACTTCGATCGCCGGTTTCGGCAGTTTGATTCTGGGTCAGCACCGCGGCATTCAAAGCCTCGGCTACGTGATGTCCATCGGGTTGGCGGCCTGTATGATATCGGGATTGACCTTCCTCCCCGCATTGCTGAACCTGCTTTCACGCCGTCGCGCTGGAAAAGATCGACCCAGCGTCGACAATGCACGATCGACACTGGGTCGGGAGGAACTGAGGTAAAAGAACCTCAACGCTCCCGCAGTTTAATCAGGCCGACTTTGGGTGTCAATCCTAAAATAATGGCGGTGAAAACAAGCTGTTTTAGGTTCATTATCGATAAAGTAAAACAGGTTTCGGTTGGTGTATCCTCACCCCCGGGTCTCCGGTTCCGGGTGGTGCTGGTGTGGCTTTTCCTTGTCTTAAACGCCCCGGCGCAAGACTGGAATCACTTCGGATTTTTCTGGGACCAATTTGGATTGACCCTGGCGGAAGGCTCCCGCACCGAGGCGGCGGGACCGTTCTATTACCGCTCGACGGAGGGCAAGCAGGAGACCTGGGCGATACCGCCCCTGTTTTCCCTCATGCGCGACTCGGAACTGGATCATCTCGAGCAGGATTTCGCTTATCCCCTGCTCACCTATGATCGCTACGGAAAACAATATCGGTGGCAGTTCTTTCAGTTGCTGAGTTTCGCCGGCGGCCCGACGCAAACCGAGCCGGAGCGCCACCGGTTCACGCTGTTCCCGGCTTATTTTCAGCAGCGATCCTCCGACACGAATGAGAATTACACGGCGCTGGTGCCGTTTTATGGACATTTGAAACATCGGATGATGCGGGACGAAATCTTCTTTGTGATGTTCCCGTTTTACGCGCAGACGCGCAAAAGGGACGTGGTGACGGACAACTACCTTTATCCGTTTTATCATCAGCGGCACGGGGACGGTTTGAAAGGCTGGCAACTCTGGCCGTTCTATGGCACCGAACATAAGGAAGTGACGTGGCGGACAAATATGTGGGGGGACCTGGAGACGGTTGGGGGACACGACCAGAACTTCGTCATGTGGCCGTTCTTCATCGACAGCCGTTCGGACCTTGGCACGGAACATCCGCAACATCAGCAGGCGCTGCTGCCCTTCTATAGCATCGTGCGCTCGCCCAACCGGGATGTTTCCACGGTGATGTGGCCGTTCTTTTCCCGGGTGGATGATTACGAGAAGAGGTATCGCGAGTGGCAGGTGCCTTTCCCGCTGATAGTGTTCGCCAAAGGCGAGGGCAAGACAACGCAGCGGGTATGGCCTTTCTTCAGCCAGTCCCACAACGCCACCCTGCAAAGCGATTTTTACCTCTGGCCCGTCTACAAATACAACCGCGTGCATGCCGATCCCCTGGACCGCGAGCGCACCCGGATTTTTTTCTTCCTTTATTCCGACACGATCCAGCGCAACACGCAGACGAAGAAGTTCCAGCGGCGGGTGGATTTCTGGCCGTTTTATACGCATCAGCGGGACTATAACGGCAACACGCGGCTGCAAATTCTGGCGCCGGTCGAGCCGGTGTTTCCCACGAACCACAAAATCGCGCGTGATTATTCCCCGTTGTGGTCGCTGTGGCGTTCCGAGCGGAATCCCCAAACCGGGGCGGACAGCCAGTCCCTGCTGTGGAACCTATATCGGCGGCAGACTTGTCCCGGGAAAAAGCAGGTGTCCCTCCTCTTCGGCCTCTACCAATATCAAAAGACGGATTCCGGCAAGAAGGTTCGCCTGTTCTTCATCCCGGTTTCGGGCAAAAAGACCGAGGCTCAGAAGTAATCCGGCTCGTTGCCCGGTTTCCATTTGATGTTGCACCCGATGCTGGGGAGTTGCCGCGCTAGCGCCGGTTGTCCCTGGAGGAGCGCATCAAGGGCCTCGCGCAAGTCGCGTCCGGTGGGAGTCAACCCGTTGCCCGGACGGCTGTCGTCGAATTGTCCGCGATAGACCAGGCGCAAATCCCGGTCAAAAGCGAAAGTATCCGGTGTGCAGGCCGCACGGTAAGCCTTGGCCACGGACTGGGACTCGTCGTATAGGTACGGGAACGGATACCCGGCGGCCCGGGCTTCCGTGGCCATCTCCTCCGGCGCGTCTGCCGGGTAGCGGGCCGCGTCGTTGGCATTGATCGCCACAAAGGCCACGTCCCGCGCTTCGTACTCGACGGCCGTTTGCGCCAGCGCGCCGCGAATCAACTTCACATAGGGGCAATGATTGCAGATGAACAACACCACCAGGGCGCGTTTACCCCGAAAATCCTGCAAAGAATACTCGCGCCCTTGCGGGTCGGGCAGGCGGAAATCCGGGGCCGGAGTTCCCAGCGGCAGCATGGTGGAATTAGTCGCGACCATGTGAAACCCTGCCTCATTCTTTCGGAAAATGCAAAAGTTGGAACGCGGGAATTTCGGGTGAAGCGAAAGCCACCTGGTGGTTCAGAGTGCCGATAAATTGCTCTCCTGGAGGAACGCGCCGTGGCCAGGAAAGCCATCCGAACAATCGAGCGTCCGCTAAAAGACTTGAGATTTTAGCTTGTCTAACGGCCACTTCTCCCTGAAAGATGGGACCGTAGTAGTATCAGGGCCAACCTCAGCGAAGGCTACGGGCATGAAAAGCGATCTTCCCCTTGATCGATTCCGCGATCGGCTTCTTGGGTTTTGGCGGCGACGACCGGATGCTTCCGACCGAGATGCCGGCGCGACCGATTCCGAGCGATCTGCGATGGCAGAGCGATTCCTGCAGTTGTTGCAGCATGCCGGCGACGCCAGCTTGCTGGCGGATGAACGGAGCCGGATTCTGGTCGCGAACGACCGCGCGCTGGAGGTGTACGGCTATTCCCGATCGGAATTAAGGGGGATGACGCTCGAGAGTCTCGAGGCGGCTGACACCGGGCCTGAACCCTCCACGGCGGTCACTCACGACACCACGTTTGAAACCGTGCACCGACGCAAGGAGGGAACGTCCTTTCCGGTCGAGGTCAGCCGTCGTGCGGTGGAGTTGGCGGGAGTGAAGTATGAATTGGCCACCATTCGGGATCTCACCACAAACAAAGTCCACGAATCAGAGATCAAGCGGTTGAACCGTCTGTACGCCACGCTCAGCCACGTCGGGCAGGCGATCGCGCGGTGTCGGTCACGGGAGAAATTCTTCGCGGAAATTTGCCGAGTGATGGTGGATATTGGCCGGTTTAGAGCGGCGTGGATCACCTGGAAGGGGGCGAATGGGAATGGCTTGACGACGATGGCCCAACGGCAGTCTGACGCGGAACCGCAGTTGGCGATGCCGGGTTGGAGCGGCGGTTGCGGGGTCATGGCCGAGGCGGTGCGGAGCGGGGGCGCCTGTTTATGCACGAACTCGCACACCGACCCGCGCTGTTTCTGTTGCCGGCAGATACTGGCCCGGGTTCAGGAGCCGGCGTGCGCAGCTTTTGCTTTCCGTATGCGGGGAGCGGTGTCCGGCGCGTTCAGCATTTGCTCGATTGAACCCAGCTTCTTCAACACCGAGGAAATGCGGCTGCTGGAGGAGGTGGCGGAGGCGATTTCGATCGCCCTGGATCACCTCGACCAGGAGGCTCAGCGCCGCGAGGCCGAACAGGCGTTGCGCGTCTCGGAGCTGAAATTCCGGCGGCTGCACCAGAGCATGACCGACGCGTATGTGGCCACGGACATGGCTGGCCGCATCCAGGAGTTTAACCAGGCGTATCAGCACATGCTGGGCTACCCGGAAGTGGAACTGCGCCAACTGACCTACCAGGACCTTACACCTGAGCGCTGGCGTGATTTTGAAAATCGGATTGTCGTGGAGCAAATTCAGGCCACCGGCAGCTCAGTGGTTTACGAAAAGGAGTATCGCCGCAAGGACGGGGTCATCTTTCCGGTCGAGTTGCGAACTTTTCTGATCCTGGATGACGCCGGCAAACCGGCGCGCATGTGGGCGATCGTTCGCGACATCACCGCGCGCAAAAGGGAGGAGCGGCAGCTCCAGAAGGCCAACCGTGCTCTGCGCCTCCTGAGCCTGTTACATCAGGAGCTCTTGCGTGCCACCGATGAGCAAACGTTGCTCCAGGCCACCTGCCGCCTGGCGGTGGAATCGGGAGGGTACCGGATGGCCTGGGTGGGGTTCGCCCAGCAGGATGAAGCCGGATCGGTGCGCCCGATGGCGTGGAGTGGATTTACCAACAGCTATCTCGAGCGCGTGCGGGTGAGCTGGAAAGATACGGAGTATGGACGGGGCCCAACCGGGACCGCCATCCGGACCGGGCAGGCCGTCCTGGCGCGGGACCTTTCGACGGATCCCGCGTTCGGTCCGTGGCGCGCCGCCGCCCTGGATCACGGCTACGCCTCTTCGATCGCGCTGCCGCTGCGGCATGCGGGGAGCTGCTTCGGCGCGTTGAACCTGTATTCGGCGGAGCCGGACGCTTTCGATGCCGGGGAAGTAAAACTGCTTGGCGGCCTGGCGGACGACCTGGCTTACGGGCTGGGTGCGCTGAGGCAAAGGGCCGAGCGCGAACGGGCCGAAGAGGCGCTGCGCCGCAGTGAAGAATGGCACCGAACCATTTTGCTGACCGCCATGGATGGATTTTGGCGGGCGGACATGCAGGGGCGCATTCTGGAAGTCAACGAGGCGTATGCCCGGATGAGCGGTTATGGCACCCAGGAATTGCTGGCCATGAGAGTTTCCGACCTGGACGCGGTCGAGAGCCCCGCGGACACCGCACGCCATATCCAAAAAGTCATCGCCACCGGCCAGGACCGTTTTGAGACGCGGCATCGCCGGAAGGACGGCAGCATTTACGCGGTGGAAGTGAGCGTCCAATTCAAACCCGGGGATGGCGGACAGACGGTTGGATTCCTGCGGGACATCACCGAGCGGCAACAGGCGGAACAGAGGTTGTATAAGTCGGAGGAACAATTCCGCAGCTTTATGCGGAACTTTCCGGGGCTCACGTTTATCAAGGATGCCGAGGGGCGGGTGCTATTTGCCAGCGAAGGCTTTACCGCGTACCTCGGGCTGGAAATCTCGAGCATGCTGGGAAAAACCAACCAGGACTTGTTCCCTCCGGAATTTGCGGAAAAAATCACCAGGGACGATCAACGAGTCCTCGCCACTGGGAAGGCAGAGGAGATCGAGGAGCAGTTCGGTGGCGAAGTCTGGCTGACGCGAAAATTCCCGATCATCCAACCGGGTGCGCCGCCGTTGCTGGGCGGCATTTCGGTGCGCCGGCAACCTAAATAATCGGGCGCATGGTTGCAGGCGCCGCCGCCGGGCGTATCAGCGCATCAACTGCTTTTCGAGGTAGTTGACTACCTGACGCACGTTGGCGTCGACTTCCATCCGGTCGGTTACCAGGCGGCAGGCGTGCAGGACGGTGCCGTGGTCGCGTCCGCCGAACGCTTCTCCGATCGAACTGAGCGAGCCCTCCGTCATGCGCCGGGCGAGAAACATGGCGATTTGACGGGGGAACGCGATGCTCTCGGGGCGGCGTTTGCTGGTCATATCCGCCAGGCGGATGTCGAAGTGCTCGGCCACCTTCTTCTGGATGGTTTCGATGTTGATGGAATAGCGGCCTTCCTCATGCAGCACTTCGCGCAGCAGCCCTTCCACGACTTCGATCGTCAATTGCTTCCCGGTCAGGGAGGCATAGGAGGCCACACGGATCAGCGCGCCTTCCAGGCGGCGGATGTTGGTCCGGATGCGATTGGCCAGGAAATTCATGACGTCCATCGACAGCTCGACCCCCATGATCTGGGCCTTCTTCTGGAGGATGGCCAGGCGCATTTCGACGTCGGGCGGCTGCAGGTCTGTGACCAGCCCCCATTCAAAGCGGGAAACCAGGCGCTGTTCGAGGTTTTGAATCTCGCTCGCCGGGCGGTCACAGGTCAGCACGATCTGCTTGTGCGACTCATGCAGGGCGTTGAACGTGTGGAAGAACTCCTCCTGGATGCGCTCCTTGCCCGCGAGGAACTGGATGTCATCGATGAGCAGGACATCGGTCTGGCGGTATTTCTTCCGGAACTTCATCAGGGAATTGTTCTGGATGGCGTCGATATACTCGTTGGTAAATTTTTCCGAAGATAAGTAGGCGACGCGGGCGGTCTTTTTGTGCTGGGTTACGAACTGCCCGATGCCGTGCAGCAAATGGGTCTTGCCCAATCCCACGCCGCCGTAAAGGAAGAGCGGGTTGTAGGATTTTCCGGGTGACTGCGCGACCGCCAGCGCGGCCGCATAAGCAAAATTATTGTTGTTGCCGACGACGAACGTTTCGAAAGTATTTTTCGGATTGAAGTTGGCTTCCGTGCCGGTGTTGGTGCCCCGGTCGGCGGGTTCGGCGGCTTTGGGTTTGGCGACCACCGGCGCCGGTGCCGGTTCCGGCGCGGGATGATTTCCCACGCTGAACTTCACCTGCATTTGGCGGCCTGATGCCAGGGCCAGCACTT
This sequence comes from Verrucomicrobia subdivision 3 bacterium UBA693, assembly GCA_002298785.1. Lineage (GTDB taxonomy): Bacteria > Verrucomicrobiota > Verrucomicrobiia > Limisphaerales > UBA8199 > UBA693. The sequence continues at coordinate 72,301 of DBMR01000046.1, read as the reverse complement.
CCTGCAGCAGCCCCAGGTAATTATCCTTCAGCCACACTTCACAAAAGTCGTTCGCCACCTCCAGGACCAAGGTGTTTTCGTCCTGTCCGCACGCCCGCAACGGTGCGAACCATAAATTGTACGTATCGGCTGCGAGCATCGATTTAAGATGCCCCTGCGCAGCGGTCCAAGTTCTCTCCGCGAAAGCTTGCATGGTTCCTTCCAAAACTGCCATTTCAGGCACTCTTATTCACTTACCTGACTTACCGACCCGCAAAATCCGTTTTTACTTCGCTTTTACCACCGATCCCCACAGTGTCGATCAAAATTCCACACTTTCCCTTCAAAATCTCTATAATAAAACCTTTGGTGTCAAGTTATAAACATCTCAAATGCAATAACTTGCATGAAGACACCAAACACAAAAACACTTTCCCCTCCTCCAGTGCCGAATACCGGTCGGTGGGTCCGTTGACGGTGCCAATGGTTTTAGGACAACCGGTGTAAACTTGCGAGGACAACATATTAACTCTTATTCACGAGTTATTAACAAGGGGCGAAAGGGCAATAAAATCGGCCTTTTTATACGTTCGGAGGCTAAAAAAGGCGCCTCGATTTCGAGGCGCCTTTAGATCAATTTAACGCGACTTTTACACGTCGTAATATAGGAAGAACTCGTACGGATGCGGGCGCAGCCGCAGGGCGTCATGTTCTTTGCGCTTGGTGGCGATCCACATGTCCAGGAAATCCCGGGTGAACACGTCGCCTTTGAGCAGGAATTCGTGGTCTTTCTCGAGACAATCCAGCGCTTCGCCGAGGCTGCCGGCGACGTTGGGGACCTTCTTCAATTCCTCGGGCGGCAGCTCGTAGATGTTCTTGTCCAGCGGTTCGCCGGGGTCGATTTTGTTGAGCACGCCATCGAGGCCGGCCATGAGCAGGGCCGCAAAGGCCAGGTAGGGGTTCGCCGCCGGATCGGGCGGACGATACTCGAGCCGTTTGGCTTTCGGGCTCTCGCTATACATCGGGATGCGCACCGCCGCGGAGCGGTTGCGTCCGGAGTAGGCGAGGTTTACCGGGGCCTCGTAACCGGGCACCAGCCGTTTGTAGCTATTGGTGGTGGGATTGCATAGGGCGCACAGGGCCTTGGCGTGCTTGAGCAAACCGCCCGCGTAATACAGCGCCATCTGGGACAGCCCGGCATATTCATTGCCGGCGAAGAGCGGTTTGCCCTTCTTCCACAAGCTCATGTGGGTGTGCATCCCGGAACCGTTGTCGCCAAAGAGCGGTTTGGGCATGAAACAGGCCGTCTTGCCATGTTTGCGCGCCACGTTTTTGACCACGTACTTGTAGACCATCATCGCGTCCGCCGCCTTGATCAGCGTGTCGAAGCGATAGTCGATCTCCGCCTGGCCGGCGGTGGCCACTTCGTGGTGTTGCCGCTCGATCTTGACCCCGAGCTCCTCCATGGTCAGGCACATTTCCGTGCGAATGTCCTGCTGGGTGTCGGCGGGTGCGACCGGGAAATAACCTTCCTTGTGGCGAATTTTGTAGCCCAGGTTGGGCATTTCATCGCGGCCGCTGTTCCACACGGCCTCATCCGATTCCACCGAGTAGAAGGTGCCGTTGCTGCGGCTCTCGTACTGGACGTTGTCGAAAATGAAGAACTCGGCTTCCGGGCCGAAGACGGCGGCGTCGGCCAGGCCAGTGCTCGACAGGTAGCGCTCGGCTTTCTGACCAATCGCGCGCGGATCCCGGGAATACGGCTCGCGGGTGTCGGTTTCGGCGATGGTGCAGGTCAGGCTCAGGGTGGGCACGGCGCAAAACGGATCGAGAAACGCCGTGGCCGGATCCGGCATGGCCAGCATGTCGGAGGCCTCAATGCTCTTCCAACCCCGGATGCTGGAGCCGTCGAACCCCAGTCCCTCCTCGAATATTTCCTCGGTCAGTTCCCGAATGGGACAACTGAAGTGCTGCCAGGTGCCGAAGGTATCGACAAACTTGATGTCGACCATTTTGGCCCCGGATTTCTTGGCTAATTCAATTACGCTCTTGGGGGTGCTCATGGTTTGTTTATGTGGCTGGCCGCGCTTCGATGCGCGGACAAAAATTCAGGGGTGCTTCAAACCGCTTGCTCGCCGGTTTCCTCGGTCCGAATCCGGATGGCGTTTTCGACCGGGCTGACGAACACTTTGCCGTCGCCGATCTTCCCGGTCTTGGCCGCCTTGATGACGGCGTCCACGGCGGAGTTCACCATGCTGTCCGACAACACAATTTCAATTTTGATCTTCGGAAGAAAATCGACGGTGTATTCGCTGCCGCGGTAAATCTCGGTATGCCCTTTCTGACGGCCAAATCCCTTAACCTCGGAGACCGTCATGCCCTCGACCCCGAGACTCGAGAGCGCTTCTTTGACGTCTTCCAACTTGAACGGCTTGATAATGGCTTCAATTTTTTTCATTTAAGGCTTACAGGTTGCAGTAATCGGGATAGTAGCAACCGCCAAATACCTGTAAACAGCAATGTGCGCGCCCGCAACTTTTTCCAACTTTGCGCCCGCCACAGGGGCGGGATAGTCACCCTAATTCCTGCGGAATAGCGAGGGGTTTATGCAAAAAAGACTGAACAATCCCGCTGGGGCGGCGTCCAATCCTATAGCAGCACGAATTCCCGGCGAGCGGGCTGCGGCCGAGGTTTAAAGGGCTCTGGCTAATTCGGTTGTGAAGTAGCAATAATACTTTTCAAAACGATTTGACAGGAATAAGGGTCTGTGATTAATTATGCCTCGTAAGCCGATTAAGATTTGGCTTTTTGATTTTTGTTCTTTGCGAATTTTGAAAGATTTCGGTAGCGGTTTAGGTACAGTCCGCTGCCGATGTTCTCCGTAATCCTACTGTTGTACTGTTTCGAAAATTCCCCGGGCTCTTCGGTCACCCCCTGACTGACTAGCCCGGTTTTTTTTGTACCGAAGAGCCCAGTGCGGGCATGGGGTTTCACTGTAGCTATACAGGCGTCCCGCCGCCAATCCTGAGGCGGAGCACCGAGACGGTGCTCGAACTCGCAGCCGGGACGGACTGCGCTACGAAATTTATGGCTACGCTCTAAACCTGGCACTTGCCGGTCAGCGCCGGCCGTGGATCCTTCTTATCCGATGACATCGCCGCCAGGCTACCGAGGTACTCGATCGTGACGCGCTCGCCGTCAAAGCGGCAGGTCACGGTATCATGGTGCGGAGTTTCAAAAAATCGCCAGGTCAGTTGCAGGGTGACTGGGTCAATCCAACGCGCCGCGGCCGCCACCCGCAGCGGTCCCAGATCGCCGGCGGTCAGCTTTGGCGGGGTGCCGGGCATCTCCGTCACGCCTTCGATCCATTTTCCCAGCCCGTTGCGAATGGTGTGCGTGCGGGAATTCCTGGTCAGGGCAAAAACGCATTCACGCGCGTGGAAATCGAGCCGCACCTTCTCGACAGTGGGGTTTGGTCCCTGGATGACGAACGATTTTCCACTGAGCCGCCGACAAAGTTCGCGGGGAGCGAGCCCGGCGGCGGGGAGCGGGAGGGCTTCACGTTCGAGCCGGGTTTTGACGGCCTTGTCGGCGGAGGCCGCCGAAATCGTGGTGGGCTGGAATGCCGGCAGAAGATGGGTCCAAACCAGGTTCAGCACGCCTTGCATGTCCGGGGTTTCGCTGGTGATGACCACCACCGCGTCCTGTTCCGGCAGCACGATGGTGTATTGCCCGAAGGCACCGTCGCCACGGTAGCCTTGATGGCGGCAGCGCCAGAACTGATAGCCGTAGCCCTGGTGCCAATCACTTTGGATTTTGGCCTTGGCGAGGTCGGGTGCCGGTTGCTGGATGTGCGCGGAGGTGGCTTCCTTGGTCCAGGCGGCGGGCAGCAACTGTTGGCCATTCCAAAGCCCCTCGCGCAGGTAGAGCTGGCCGAATTTGGCCAGGCCTTCAGTCGTGATGCGCAGGCCCCAGCCGCCGGTATTGATGCCTTGCGGGCAGAGTTCCCAGCTCACGTTTTCAATGCCCAGGGGCTGGAACAACCTCGGGGCCAGGTAATCCACCAGCCGGGTCCCGGTCAGCTTTTGGATAATGGCCGAGCACATGTAGGTCGCTCCACTGTTATACAGGAATTGGGTGCCGGGGGGATTGGGGATCGGCAGCGAGAGAAATTTTCGCACCCAATTGTTCTCGCCCCACAACGAGCCCATCGAATCCTGTCCGTGCCCGACCGACATGGTCAGCAAGTCCCGGACGCGTAACGCGCGAAGATTATCGCTGAGCTCGGACGGCAGGTCTCCTGGGAAAAAAGAGATCACGGGATCGTTGACGGTGAGGCGCTTCTCGGCCACGGCCAACCCGATGGCGGTGGAAGTAAAGCTCTTGCTGAGCGAGTACATCATTTGTGGAGTGTCGGCGCGGTATGGGTGCCACCAGCCCTCTGCCACCACGTGGCCATGCCGCACGATCATGAGGCTGTGCAACTCGTGTTTGCTGGCGGCCACGGCGTCCAGGAAGGCGGCCAGACCCGCGGCGTCGAAGCCTTGCTCCCCGGGGCGGGAACGCGGCAGCGCTTTGGGCTTGGCGCCCGTGGCCCAGGCGGGCGACGGGAGCAGGTTGAATTGCAGGGCGGCCGAGGCAAGCCCCAGTTGTCGCAGAAACGATCGGCGCGGCAGGCGCATCATGGCCCTGAGCTTGGGTGAGGTCGCGCCGTGCGTCAACGCAGAGATTAAACTTCGCGCAGGAGCCCGGTGCTGTCGCCCAGGCGATCCACCGGCGTGCCCATGCGTTGCAGCATCGAGAGGTAGAGGTTCGTCATCGGAACGGGCGTTGCGAGCTGCAAATGGCGTCCCGGCGTTAGCGTGCCCGCGCCACCGCCCGCCAGCAATACCGGGAGATTATTGTGATTATGAGAATTGCCGTCGGCGATCCCGCTGCCGTAAACGATCATGCAGTTATCGAGCAGGGTGCCCTGGCCTTCTTTGATCGCCTTAAGCTGGCGCAGCAGGTAGGCGAACTGCTCGACGTGAAAGCGGTTTATCTTCGCGATCCGCGCTTTCTTCTCCGCCTTCTCTTCATGATGCGAAATGTCGTGGTGGCCTTCCGGCACGCCGATGAACGGATACGGACGGTTGCTCCCGTCGTGAGCGAACATGAACGTGGCGATGCGGGTGGTGTCGGTTTGAAAAGCCAGGACGAGGAGGTCGGCCATCAGGCGGAGATGCTGCTGGTAATCGCGCGGGCGTTCGCCGCGAAAATCTTTATCCGGGATATTGGCGGCCGCGGTGTGCTGGGAGTCCAGGCGCAGCTCTAAATCCCGGACTGCGGCCAGGTATTCGTCGAGTTTGCGCCGGTCGGTGGCGCCAAGGTTTTTCTGCAGCTTCTTGGCGTCCTCGCGAACGTAATCGAGAATGCTCTGGCGATCACGTTCACGGCGGAGTCGGGACTCGGCGGTTTCGCCCGGGGTGCCGCCGCCGAAGAGCCTTTCGAATACCTGGCGCGGATCGTTCTCGACCGCGTTGGGCACGGACTCGGCCCGCCAGGAAATGTGAAATTGATAGGCGCAGGCATAACCGGAGTCGCACGAACCGGCTTCGACTCCCTTGTCGCAACTTAGTTCCAAGGAAGGCAACCGGGTGGCCCGGCCCAGCTTTTGCGCCGCCACCTGGTCCACGGACATGCCGGCCCGGATATCGGCACCGGCGGTTTTGCGGGCCTGGCAGCCCGTTAAAAATGTGGCGCTGGCGCGCGCGTGGTCTCCCGCGCCGTCGCCGTTGGCAAAGGCCTTTTGATGGCACAGCCCGCTGATAACTTGAAAGTCGGACTTTACGTCCGCCAACGGTTGAAGCGTGGACGGCAATTCATAGTCGGGGCCTGAGGTCGTCGGCGTCCAATCGGCCATGTTCTTGCCGTTGGGCACGTAGACAAATGCCATGCGCAGCGGTGGGGAAGCGGGCCGAGGCCCGGTTTCGGCCAGTAATCTTAACGGCGGGTCCATCGCCTCGAGGGTCGGCAAGGCGAGAGTCACTCCCAGCCCCCGCAGAAAGGCGCGGCGGGAAAGTTGCCACTTCCGTTTCATTTCATGGAAATTGAATGCTGCTAATTATCGACATTAATCCTTCACCCGGCGTAACGCAAGGCGGCCACCCGGCGATTTACCTGCCGCACCAAAGGAGCTTACGGCAGCACGAGGCGGTACAGCGCGGCGCCTGAGCCCGGCACGGCGGTCACGGTGGCGACGCCATTCGAGACGGTCACGGCGGACGTTTCCATCTGCCAATTCGCCGGTGACAGGCTGGTGGCGCGCTGGAGCTTGAAGCCCGGTCCCGCCGGCGACCACGAGAGCCGAAGCCGGCCGGCTCCGTCCAGCCCGGCGGAGAGGACCGGGGGCGCCACGCCGTAGAGTGTGGTGATGCCGTAGCCGGGCACGGTGACCGTCGCCGTCCGGTTGGTGACGGTGACGCTGCCGGTTCGCCAGAGGTCATTGTTCCCCGAGGTGAAGGACTGCAGCGAGCCGATGCCGGCAGGTTGCGCCGGCAAAGACAGAGTGGCTTGCAGGGCCGCCGAACCGGTATTGAGCAGGATCATCGTTAGAGTCTGGTTCGTTTCATGCAGGAACGCGCTGGCCAGGAGATTGGTGCTGCCGGAAACGTTGGCGCCGACCCGCACCGAATTCGGGCGGAGGTATTTGAAGAAATGTTTGGCAGCGACGTATTTGGCGGAGTTCGTGCGGAGCGTGGAATCGGTGAGGGTCGAAGCGCCGACCGAGGAGCCGTCGCTCGTTTGCCAATAGATCCAGGCGCTCTCCCGTCCGGCGGTCAGCGCCTGGTGCAGGCGCAAACCGATGCCCCACGCCCCTTCACTCGGATAGCCGGAGGCCGGGTCCGGGTAGAGCCAGGCGCGGTTCTCGCCGGAAGTTTCGGTCATCCACGATTTTTTGCCATAAGCGGCGAAGCCTTTGACGCCGGAGGGAATGCCCGCGGTGGGGCTGGTGGTCCAGCCGTTGGCCCACCAATTCCACAGCGTGGGAGTGGCGTTGGCCGCGCTGATCCCGTCGCTGGCGTAGCCGTGGATGCAGAAGAAATCCGCGGAGGCGGCGGCGTTGGCATCCGCCGCAAGGTTTTTGAGATACTGCAGGTTCTTGTGCACGGTCGTGCTGCCGCTGCCGTATTGCCACATGCCCCAGGCATCGCCGCCCATCAGATCCTCGGGTCCCATGAGTTTGATCGGCGCGAGGTCCGGGTAGCGGTCGAACTCGGCGCGCACGGCTTTCAGCGCGGCGAGGTAGCCGCTCGAGAGCGGGTAGGTGCAGCTATTATAAAACTCTTCGAAATTAACTTCGTTTTGGATGCTGATGGCGTAAAAGCGGACGTTGTTGGTTTGCTGAAACGCGCGCACATAGGCGGCCGCCCCGCGCGCGAACTGGGTCAACGCGCTGGTCGGACCGCTGCCCCCGACGGCGGAATCGTCGAAGTTGGTGATCAGCGCTCCGGAGGTATCGAGTTTGCCGCCGGCGAAATTGTCGAACCAGACAAACGGCCAGGGCGTTCCCGCCACCGGCATTGGGGTGCCGCCCCAGTTCGGGCACAGGTTGCCCGAGGAGATCTTCACCCACGGCGCCGGCGACCAGAAGGATCCGATCAGCTTGAAGTCGCCCAGTTGATTGGTGCGCGCGAAGCCGGCCCGGGCCGCGTTGCCGGCCACTCTCGGCCCGGTGCTGTTGAAGTTGAAATTGGTCGCGTTACGGTCGATGTCCGGTCCCATCACGGCGATGGGCGCGCGCCAGCCGTTGTAGAGCCGGGTGTAATCATTGGCGTTGGTGTAAACCCGGACGTTATTGTTTTCGGGTCCGGGCAGCGGCGGATTGTTATGATACCAGGGCGAGTTGTAGGTGCCGTTGTTGCCGGTGAACGGCGCCTTGAATGGCGGCGTCAGGTCCATGCGCAGGATGCTGCAGCCCAGGTCGTCGTAGTAAAGATTCTGCCACCAGGTTTGCTCGGCTTCGGTGCCTGAGAGACAGGTGCCGAACCCATCGATCACCTGGCCGCGCGCCCCGGCGCTGGTATCGATGGTCACGACCTGCGCCGCGGCGAGAGTGGGGAGCGCGACCACGGCCAGCCCCGCCACTGCGGCGCGGACTCGAACTACGACAGGGTGCAGGGAGAACATGATATCTCAGGCATGAACCATTCGACGGACGTGATGGTGATAGAAACTCAGGCGAGGTGCAACGCTACTTAAAAAGCCTTGATTTTGGGGGCGGAACGGCCCAGCCTGCGCAATCCTTGCCAGAAATCGAGGTTTCTGGCATGATCAATTCCGCTGGTGCCCGGAGTCGGGCCGGCGACGAACAAATTCAAAGTGGCGAAAGAAGAACCAATAGAATTAACAGGGGCGGTGACCCAGGTGCTCCCGGGCACCATGTTCCGGGTGGCGCTGCCGAATGGTCACGAAGTACTGGCGCATATTTCCGGCAAAATGCGCAAGAACTTCATCCGCATCAGCGTCGGGGACAAGGTCAACGTGGAGATGTCCCCCTACGACCTGGGCAAAGCGCGCATCACCTTCCGGCACAGCTAAGCTGCCGGCCCGGTGGTCCGCATCCCTTCCGTTCAGTCGCGAAAATTCACGAACTGCAAAGCTGCCGCGAAGTCGTGTGCCCGCACGGCGCCGATCACCGCCTGTAATTCGTCCCGGCTCTTGCTGTTGACCCGCACTTCGGCGCCCTGAATCTGCGTGGTGACCTTGAACTTGCCGTCGCGGATAAAGCCGGTGATTTGCTTGGCGACGGGTTGGTCGAGGCCGTTCTTGAGCTTGATGGCCTGGCGCGCATGGCCGAGCGGCGAGACGTCCGGCTCACCTTTTTCGACGCTTTTCAAACTGATGCCGCGCTTGGCCAGCTTGCCCATGACGATATCCACCAGGGCGCGGATCTTGAACTGATCCTCGGCGGAGAGTTTGATCTCATCCTTTTCCAGGAGGATTTCCGCTTTGCTGTCTTTGAAATCAAACCGGTTCGCCAGTTCCTTTCGGGCCTGGTTCAAGGCGTTGTCGATTTCCATCGAGTTGATTTGCGAGACGATGTCGAAAGATGGCATGTGCTGATGTCGGTTTCCGCGTCAATAATTTGGCGGGCGTAATGTTGCCGCAATCGGGCGGCGGAGCAAGTCGCGGTTTGCGTCCGCCAATTCAATCGTCATCGGTCCGGGCGGTTTGGGTCTTGTCCAGGACGAGGCCTAACTTCTTCAAACCCCGGCCGTGGGCGCCGACGAATTCCGCCGGGTAAGGCGCGTCACCTTTGATGGAATGCCAGATGAAACGGTTGAAGACATCATCATCGATGCGGTCGGGTCGGCTCAGGTCGAGTTTTGCCGCGCGCCGGGCCCAGTAACGCTGGAGCGGAGAAAGTTTGGCGGTGGCGGGAACGCCCTCCGCCAGGTCGACATTGTTCGCGAGCGCATGGTAGGGGGTGAAATTCGGCGTGTTGGTGAAGCAATCGAACATGATCGGCGCCATGGCGTCCTGTTGGTTCATGGGCGGCAGCCCGAGGATGCGCTCGATGGTATGGAGCACGCCCGCCTGGTTGTAGAAGGTGCTGACTACCTCGCCCCGTTTGGTGTAGGGGCTCACCACCAGGCAAATGGACCGATGACCATCCACGTGGTCGTAACCGCTTTGGGGATCGTCCTCGATGACCATGATGACGGTGTTTGAGGCGAAGCTGCTGTGGGTGATCGCTTCCACTACACGCCCGAGCGCGAGGTCATTATCGGCCACCTGCGCGCGTCCCGTCGGGGTGCCGCCGGTGTGGTCATTCGGCAGGTAGAGGAAATGAAACGCTTCCCAGACGCCGTTGCTCTGCGCGGCGGCCAATTCCCGAATGAAACCGTCCGCGCGGATGATGTCCGGAATGTCGAGGTTCCAGCCGGGTACGTTGGTGGAGCTGAAGGGGCGCAGGGAGGCGACGCCGATATTCTGCGGGAAACGGATGGCGCGGGTGCCGTTGGTGAAGTCCTTGTAAATTTGCAGCCAGGTCGAGGCGGGAGACGAGGAGGCGTAGTCCATCTCGCCGTAATTGCGAAAAGTCAGACCGTGCTCGAGGACGTTGTTCCAAATGAAGCCGCTCGAGGAATAGGTCAATGGATCGTCGCCAAAAGTGTAGCTGCGCACAAAGCCGCCGAAGGATTTTTCGAGGTGATCGGTGACGTTGCCCTCGGTGGACCAGGAATGGCCGTCGGCGGAGTTGACGCCCTGGCAGTAGAAATTATCGAGCAGGACGTACTGTTCGGCGAGGGCGTGATGATTGGGCGAAACGAAGCGCGGGTAGATGCAGAGGTTCGGATCGCCATTGCCCTGGGGCAGGTCGCCGAACATCTGGTCGTAAGTTTTGTTTTCCTTGAGGATATACACCACGTGCTGGAAGACGGAGGGCTCGCCCTTGCGGGCGGGCACCGGGACCGCCTGCCGGTCCGGGCGCGCGGGCGCGTAGGCGGCTTTGATCTCCGGCACGCGGCCCTGTTCGAAGGCTTGCGCGGTAAATTTGCTCAAGGCTTCCGCGTCGGGAATGCGGAGCTTGTTGGCCGTGCCCAGGTGTGCGCCAATCGACCACGAGGTATTGGCGGGCTGGCCCAGGCGGGAGCCCAATCCTTTGACATTTACCAGGTAGATATTTTCAGCATCCGCCACCAGCCCGCCCGGGTACCAGTCCGTGGGCAGGAAGCCGCGCACGAGGCTGTTGGTGTGGCTGGCGTTGGGCAGTTCGATGACGGCCACCGCATTGTTGCCGGCCGTGGCGGCGAAGAGCGTGGTGCCATCCCGGCTCAAGGCCAGCGCGTTGGCGGCGCTGCCATAAGGAAAGGCCGGGTCCGGACGCACCAGGATGGTCTCCCGCACCTGGCGGGTCTGGGTATCCATGACGGTGACGGTGTCGGAGTTGGCGTTGGCGACAAAGAGGGTGGCGCCGTCGCGGCTGAGCTCGAGGTCCGAGGGATGGAGTCCAGCGGGCACCTGGGCGATTTCGGTCCCGGCGTTCAGATCCACGAATGACACCACGCCGCTGGCCGCGACGCCGCGGGCGTCGATGACGACCGCCGTGCCGCCGGAGGTGGCGGTCAGGTCGCCGGCCACGACTTTCCGCCCGCCCCAGTCCGAGACGTAGGCGGTGGCGCCGTTGGTGGAGAGCACCACGTCCCACGGCGCGACGCCGACGTTGATTTGCCGGGTGATCCCGCCGGTGGCGAGGTTGACGATGGCCAGGGTGTTTTTGAGACCGAGACACACGTAGGCGGTGGAGCCATCAGCGGAAAGGGCCAGGCCGCAGGGATCGGAGCTGGCGGGGAGGGAAATGGTCCGGGGCGAGGTCGAGACCCCGTTGGTGCCGACGGCCCACTCGTAGAGCTCGTTGCCCGAACCGGTCACATACACGTGGGAGCCATCCTGGCTGACGGCGATGCCATGCATGGAGGCGCCGCTGCCGGGGTAACTCAGCGTTTGCAGCAGTTTCCACTTCACGGCATCGATCACCAGCAGGTTCCCCAGGTTTTTGACGAAGATCGTCTGGCCATCCGGCGAGAGCGCGAGATCGACCGGGCGCCCGCCGATTTGCAGTTGCTGGCCGGCGGCCTTAAGGATTTGTTTGCTGGGGATGGATTGTTCACCCAACGGCAGCATTCCGACTTTGATATCCGAGCGCGGCTGGCGCACCCGGTAGAAACCGGTGGCTCCGGCGGAGGCCAGCGTCAGGCTCCGATTACTGACGAGGCCATTGACAGCGACCCAGTTCGAATCGAGCAGACCGGCGGATTTCTGCACCTGGAACCAGCCGTCCGGTCCGGACCAATTCAGGGTGAATTGCCCCGCGTCGATGGTGGCGGTGGTGATGCGCAACGCCGCGTTGCCTGCGGGCAACTTGGCAGAACCCGGGCCGCCCAGGCCGGCGATCGCGTCCGCGCCAAGGCAACCGTTGACGAATTGGAGGCTGCTGACGAAACCCGGTCGGGTGAAGGCGCCGGCCAGGCCGCTGGTGAAAAGCTGCGCGGTCGGCCCCAGGGCGTATCGGCCATCGATCCCACCCGCGAGCGATTGGCTGCCGACTTTGACCCCGTTGACGTATTTAGCGAGTTGCGAGCCGGGCGCGGCCGCCAGGTCCACCGCAAACGTCAGCCGATACCATTGGTCCGGCGCGAGCGTTCCGTGGAACTGGCTGTCGGCGCCAATCCCGTTCGGGTCGGGAGTGGTGGAGGCGTTGCCGATGTAGAAGTCCGCGTCGTTATCCGGATGATTGAAAGGATCGGTCTGGAGCAGTGCGCGCCAATCAGTGCCGCCGGGCGATGGATACATCACATCCATCAGCAAGGTGTATTGGTTTACGAGCAAACCGCCGCCGTTGGGCTTGATACCGTGCCGGGCGTAGTAGCCCTGGGTGGAGGTTAACGCGCCGAAGCTCATCGCCGGCGTGGGCCGGCCGCCAATCTCGACGGCGGGAAAGCCGGTCACGTTGGCGGTGTCACTGATGAATTCCAGATCGTTCCCCACCGTGGCTCGCAGATCGCCGAACAAGAAATCCCATTGTCCCGTGACGGCCAGTTCATAGACCGCGAGCGTGGCGGCGGCGCTGACGGTGCCGCCGTTGCCATTGCTGACCAGGACCGTGTAGACGCCCTGGCTGGCGGCGGAAATGGTGCCCAGCGCGAGGGTGGAGTTGGTGGCGCCGGCGATATTCACGCCGTTGAACCGCCATTGATACGACAGCGGCCCCGGCCCGGTGGCCTGCACGGAGAACGTCGCGGTGCCGCCCACCGCCACGGTGAGAGGTTTGGGATCGGTGCTGATGACGGGCACCTGGCCCGGGGCGGCGGAGTAAAGCGGCTGGCCAATCAACCCGGAATGGTAGATCGCGGCGATCTCGTCCGGCGAAAGCACGCGCGTCCAGATGCCAAAATCATCGACGTCGGCCGCGCCCGAGTAGGTGCCGTTGCCGCTGGAGCCGATGAGCGTGGGGAACCCGGCGTTGAACGAGGCGGCGCCGCTGGGACTGATATCGCTGGTGTTGGCCACCTGGCCGTCGATGTAGGAATTCACCCGGTTGGCCGCGCGGTCGAACGTGACCGAGACGAGATGCCAGTTGCCATCGGAGAACGGTGGGTTCAGCGAGACGTCGCGGCGGGTGCCGCCGACGGCATTCCAGTTTACGTTCTTGGGGTCCAGGCTCGAGATGACCCAGCCAACGTTGGCTCCCGAGCTCCAGTTTTTGTTGCCACACAGCGCTCCGTCGCCGCTGGTGGTAGTGCGCTGCCAAAAGCTGATGCTGAAGCTGCCACTGTAAATCCACTCGAGATCGCCCAACGTCACGGCCCAGTCGCTGGGCTGGCCGCCGTTGGAGACATTCGCGAAGGAGGCCGCCGCGCCGATGACCCCCGGTTTGTAGCGAGGGCCGAGCGTCGCGCCGCCGGTGTAGAGCGAACCTTTATTGGTGGTGGACGCCTGCGCCAGGAGGTTGCTGTCAAAACCCAGGTAAACCACCAGCCCATTGGTGATGGTGGAAGGCGGCAGCGGGACTGTGATGGTGAGGACCGCAATCGAGCTGGTGATGGCGGAGACACTGTTCGTTACGAACACGACGTAGCCGCCCTGGTCATTGGTCGAGGCGTTCGCCAGCGTCAGGCTGGATTGCGTGGCGCCGACGATCGCCGCGCCGTCTTTGCGCCACTGATAACTCAGCGGACGGCCGCCGGCGGCGGAAACGGTGAAGGATGCCGTGCTTCCAGCAGGAATGGTGACACTCTGCGGCTGGGTGCTGATGATCGGCGCTCCGGAAGCCGGGACCAGCGTGATCGAGCCGTTCACCGCGAGGTCCGCGGTGTCCCAAAGTCGTCCCGTGCCGGGTGGCGGCAAGCTGATATTGGTGAACGCGCCGGTGAGCTTTGAGGAAGTGAACAGCTTGAAGGAATCGCCTTCACTGAGAATGCCCGGACCCAGGTTGGTGACCACCAGGCTGCCGCCGAAGGCAATCGCGGGGCTCAGCAGTCGATCCGCGTAGGCATAGATCCCGGCCTTGCTGATTTCAAATCGGGCGGTGCCCCCGAGTGTGCAGGCGCCATTGACCGTCATAGTCCCAATGCCATCGGCTCCCGGCGCCAGCGTCGCGCCATCCTGCACCGTCAGGGTTCCGTCAATTGAGCCGGCCCCAGCCAGAGCGCCGCCCGCTTGAACGAGGACCGGGCTTGCGACCGAGCCGTCGAGTTGGAGTGTCCCGGCCCCGACCGTGGTGTTGCCGGTATAGGTATTCAGACCGGAGAGCGTCAGCCGGGCGGGTCCGAGTTTCTGGAGCAACAGCGGTCCGGTGGTGCCGGTGCCCGTGCTGTCGTATTCATAAACCACGTCCGAAATGACTCCGGAAAACGTGGTGGGATTGTTCTCGACCACTGTGAGCGTGGCGGCTCCCAGCGTCACCCCGGAGCCGGTTTTGCGGTTGCCATTGGCGATTGAGGCGGTGCCCGCTCCCGTCGATGACAAATCCGAAACCACCGCGTTCTTGCCATAAAGAAAGAGCCGGCCGTTGTTGCCTGAGGCCACGTTGAAAGTCAGGATATTGCTTCGAGTCAAAGCACCGGGGTTGCCAAGGTAAATCGAGCCGCGCTGAATCTCGAGCGGCCCGGTGAAGGTGTTGGCACCGTTCAAGGCGAATCCCGCTTCCATCGGGTCCGACCCTGTCCAGGTGTTCTGGGCGATGATGGTCAGACCGCCGCTGCCGCTGATGGGCCCGGCGAACTGGCAATCGGCATTGGTCAACCCGTATTTGCCAATGCCGTTGTGGCCGGTCTTGCCGAACACGTAGCGGGTCGCGGTTCCGAGATCAACGCCGGTTTCCAGGCGCGTGCCCCAATACGAATTGGCGTTGTGATTCGGCCCGAAATAGAGGTCCGGTGTGGCGGGACCGTTCGTCGGGGAAACCAATCGCAGCAATCCGGCACCGGTGGCGGTCACTGCGGTCGCCGTCGAATTGACCGACAAATTGAGCGTGCCGGAAGATTCGACCACGGCACTTGCGGCCAGGTTCAGGGTGTTGGTGGAGGAGAGGGTTTGAGTGGGGAGTTGAAGCGTGCCGGCGTTTACCACCCAGGAACCGCCGAACCCGCCGGGGTTGGCAATGGCCAACTTCCCGGCGCCGGACTTTACCAGGCTGGGGCTGCCGCCGAGGGGAACCAGGATCGAAGAGCTGCCCGCATTGACGCTAATGCCGGGGGCGACGCCGGAGAATGTCAGCAGGCCGCCGGTGCCGGGCTGCAACGACCACCCATGTTTGACGGCGCTTTTGTCGTCGAAAATCAGGCTCCCAATGGTCCGTGATCCATCGAGGGTGACTGTGACATCGGCCGGTAGCGTCAGCGTGCCGAAGTTGGCCGAGTTGCCGGCGCCATCCGCCACCACGGCACTGCTCCAGTTTGCGGAGGCGGGCCAACTACCGCCGTTGAGGTTGGTCCAGGTGCCATTCGCGGCGTGCAAGCGCGGCGCGACCGCGAGTCCCGCAAGGAGGACTGCGAGTAACCAAGCCTGGTCGCCGGCGGTTTTGGTGCGCCGGGGTTCATGTTGCGCACCCGAGGCGACGGTAGGGTGGTCGAAGAGCGTGAGTCCGGGCTTGGGGATTAAGCGGTCTTTGGGTCTTGACGCTTTTGCACTGAAAAAATCGCAGGCCATGCTCAACATAAATACTTATTGACAAATAGTTTGTCAATAGCCATACTGACCTTCTGACTGGCGTTGGTCGGCTCGTCGCCGGTGAACTATGGCTGGGGTTCAGGCAGTGTTCCTTACGTATGACAACAAAACATCGGATTTATGCGACGAGCGTTGCGAGCGTGTACCCTTACTATGTCGCCAAGGCCGAGAAGAAGGGGCGTAAGAAGTCAGAAGTGGATGCCATTATTTGCTGGCTGACCGGCTACACTCAGAGGGAGCTGGAAGGGCAACTAAAGAAGCAGACCGATTTTGAGACCTTTTTCCAGGAAGCGCCCAAGCTGAATCCCGCACGAGCTTTGATCAAAGGGGTCATTTGTGGCGTTCGTGTCGAAGAGATACAGGAGCCGACAATGCGGGAAATCCGCTACCTGGACAAGTTGGTCGATGAATTGGCGAAGGGGAAGGCGATGGAGAAGATTTTGAGGGCCTGACGCGCGGCGTTTGGTCAGAAGCTGAGGCCCATGCCAGGTAGCACGGGGAAAAAAGAGATAAACCACGGAAAACGCGGAATACTCGGACAGGAACGGACTGTACCGCCGACTTTCCTGTAGGCCGTTGCGGGTGCGGTTGGGAGCGGCTCGGGGTCGAGGCAGAGCAAGGTATTCGCTCAACCACTCGAGATTCCGAGAGGGACGAGACTGGGGGTGTGGACAGAAGGAAACTAATAAAACGAAGGGGTAAGACTGTATGCGGAACGGCACGGAGGTCATTAGATAGGAGCCCTCTTCGTTACCTTCGTTTGCTTGGTGTAAAGCTTGGGTTCACGGTCTTTCGAGAGGTAGATGGTATGCAATAATTATGTACCGCAGCCGAAAGACATGATGCACATGATTTACAGGATTGGGGTGTCTGGACAGCCGCAGGGCGGCAGTGTGGTGCTGCTCACGAGGCTTGGGGTGCTGAGGGACTTGGCGGCGAGACGCCGCCAACACTCGCAGGCGAGGACGCCCGCGCTACTATGCGACGGCGCACCTTTGCAGGGCGAGGACGCCCGCGCTGCGTTATTTTCAGAATCGCGCTAGTGTGCCGCTTGGCGGAGTTTTTGGAAGTCGGTCGCGGCTTTATCGCCTTTGGCGGCGGCGGCCTGCAATTCCTGGTTGAGCGTCAGCAGGGCGCGGGAAGCGGTGGCGCGCTGTTCCTCGGTCAGATCAGGGATGGCACACAATCCTTCGACGACCATTAAAGCGTTGGGAAGCTGGCCTTCCTGGAGCGCTGAGATGGAGCGGGCCACGAGTTCCTTGCGCTCGGTGGAGGCTTTGGCGAAGGCCTTATTCAAGGCGGCGGGCATTTCTGCCAGGGTCAGCGCTTTGGGCGCCTCGTTTTTGGCGCAGCCAGCCAGCAGGAGCGCCACCAGACAACACAAGGATACAATTCGGTTGGTCATAAAAGCACAGGGACAGGTCAGAACTTGGGCGCTTCGAGCGGTGGATCGCCCGTATACCAACGGTAATCGTTGCCCTTTTTGCCGTTGTACCTGACCTTGGAAACATTGCCGGAAACCCAGAGCACCTGCGAGCGTTTATCGTGGCGATACCACTCCCACTCCCAATTGAATCCGGGGTAGAGTCCGGCCAGCGCGTATTTCCATTGCGTCAAAATCTCAGAATAGCCCGGGAACAATCCCATGCTGTCCTCTTCGCCTTCCATGCGTTGCTCGGCGGCGTCCTGACAGAAGATGGTAGTTTGGGGACTGGGGAATGCTGTGAGTTTGCGCGGAGGACGTTCGCCCGGATGATCGCGCTCGTAGGGTTCGGTCAGGAAACGCGAGACGCCGATGCTCGAATCCAACCACCAATCGGAGGGGAAATTGCGGCCGGCATCGCGCCATTCGTCGACCTTTTTGGCGGCCGGACAGCGGAACAGGCGTTTGTTTTTGGCAAAGTACGAACTGTAACCAAGCGCCCAGTAAGCGAGCGGGTCGGTGGGAGCCAAAAACACCGTGGTGCTCGGGTCCTTGGTCCATTGGCCGTCATTGGGCTGGTAGCCGTTCACGTTCCAGAATTGCTGCCGGTTGTCATCGGCATACATGAGCATGGCGGTACCCACCTGGCGCAAATTGCTGATGCACTGGGCTGATTTGGCTTTGTTTTTGGCGTTGCTGAGGGCGGGCAGGAGCATTGCCGCCAGGATGGCGATGATGGCAATCACCACCAGCAACTCGATCAAGGTAAAACCTCGACGCGGTAAAATTGAGCCGCTTGGCCGCGACCGAATATCGGTATCGGAAAAAGTCATGGGTAATTTTATGTTACACATTTGTGTCCCAATAAACTCCAGATGTCAACCCACCTAATTGGGGCAGGAACCCTCGCCCGTGATTTATTTTTTCAAATAGGCCAGCGCGGCTTCGATGCGAGAATGCACCTGGAGCTTTTCAAAAATGCGTTTTACGTGCTCATGTACCGTCCAGGAACTAATGCCCAGGGCGTTGGCGATTTCTTTGTCCACGTGGCCGCGGCTCAGCAGGACCAGCACCTCGCGCTCGCGGCCGGTGAGGGAAACGGTTCCTTCGGACGGGTGCTGGTTTTGCGGGGCCTGGAGCCATGATTGGAAAAAGCCCCAACTGGCTTGTTTCATGGCCTCCACCCGCGGTGGACGGGATCCCAGGCAGGCGGTGACCGGGGTCAACAATCCCGCCGCCGGCAACCGTTTGAAGCAGTAACCGAGGAGCTTTCCCGGGGCGAGCCGAAAGAGTTCTTCGCTGCTGGGGTAGACCGAATATGGGATTACGACGAGGCCTGCTGGAAGCTGGTTCAAGCCGTCGGCGCTGCTTAAACCGTAACCGTCAGCGTAGTCCCGGTTCAGCAGGCAAATACCGGCGCCGAGACTCGAGGTCGAAGCCTGACCGAACGGCAATGCCTGGCATCCGCCGAGCGCGTCGACACTCAGACACTGCGCCAGCGCGCGGTACAGACTCGCCTCAGGTTCCGCGATGAAAATGGGCGTTTTGCGCTGGGTTTCGCCACTGGAGGCATGCGCGGGGCCGGCCAGTCCGTCGGGAATGGTTTGCAGGGTGGTGTAGGTGCACAGAAACGGATTCGCGTTCCAATGAAACGCCAACGTCACCTCGCGTCCAGCGACCTGGAACGCGGCTTTCCATCCGCGCTCCATCACGAGGTGGTAAAGGGAGAGGGCTTTGCCCGCCGCTTCCTCCGGGTCGACACTTTGCAGGGGGAAGCTATGCGCGGCGCCTTCATGCTCGATCCACGCCGAGAACTCCGGCGTGGACTTCGCCCCCTCCACCGGGGGCATCGATACCAGTCGTTCACGCCAATAGCGCCGGTCACTGCGGGCCGGCTGAGCCGTTGGTCTGCGGTTTGGTCCTGGCCAAACTGCGTCCCACCCCTGTTCGCGGAGTTCGGCGTCCAATTGGCAGGCCTCCTGCGCCGCCGCCGCGCGGGTCCGGGCCGCGAGCGAGAAGGTCCGGCGCCGTCCCTGGTACTGGAGCTTTACGGACCAACTTCGAACGCGGCGGGTTTGACCGGCGCGGGTGTAGCTGTTGTGGAAGACGCGGCGCGACCAGTCAGGATTGCCGCGGGCCGCGAGGAGGGTATCACCGGAGCTGCTTGGACGGTGCTTGGACATATGTCCATTGGAGCGCGTGAACGGCGGGGCGTCAACCTAAATTGGCGAATGCCAGTGCTGAGCGCGTTCCGTCCCGGCGGCTGCCCCCTAAACAGGTTATAGCCCTGCGTCAGCCGGGTGGTATAGCTTTCCCGCCATGAGCCGTTGTTTGCCGCCAGGACACACCCCTGCCGCGCGTGCGTTTACCTTGATCGAGTTGCTGGTGGTGATCGCCATTATCGCGATCCTGGCAGCGATGCTATTGCCGGCTCTCTCAAAGGCCAAGGAGCGGGCGCACCAGGTGCAGTGCGTCAATAACCAGAAGCAGCTCACGGTGGCGGTGCATCTCTATTCCGGAGATTTCAACGAGTGGCTGCCGCCCATCCAGGAGCAGCTCCCCGCAGGTTACGAAACGAGCTGGCGCTCCTACTTGTTTACTTACGTCGGGAAGAATCCGCGGGTGTATGATTGTCCGGCCGAGAAGGAGGAGGTTTACGCGCTGGGTTCGAGGGCGAAGCCGAAAGCGCCGCAACCGGCCCTGGCCGGGCTGGCTCTGAGCGGAGAAATCGAGCTTTTGAGCGGGCTGGGGGCGGTCAATGTGCATTGGGCTGACGCGCAGTCGGCGCCCCCGTTTGGACGGCCGGCCGGCTACGAGAACAACCAATGCCGATGGAGCCGGGTGCAGGCGCCCTCGCTGCTCATCCTGATCGGGGATGGACATAGTGACATTTACAAAGTGTATCCCAACGATCGCTGGTGGATTTGGAAAGAGGTGGGCAGTTCAGTGGGCGCGGGGTTCAACCGCGCGGCGCAGCGCGATCCGGGTGCGCTGCGGCACCATCAGCGGTCCAATTACGCTTTTGCCGACGGCCGGGTGCAGACGCTGGATCCGGGGACGATTCCGTGCAACAAAGACGCTTGCTGGTGGTCGGCCCGCCAACGGCCGCATTGATTCCGCCGAGAACTGCAAGATGTCAACGAGTGCGAAAGTCACAATCGGCGGCGTCCTGGTCCTGGTGCTCGTGTTGGGGGCCTGGTGGTTCCGCTGGCAGGGCGGAGGGGGTGGGAGCGCCGAGGGCCGGATATATTTCTATGATCTGAGCGAGCGCAAGCTCTTCGCCGGGCCGAGAGAGGCGGTGCCTCCAATCAAGGGATTGAACAATGACGAAATGGACGGGGTGCGGGCCATTGTGATTTCACCGACTGGAAATCCGCGTGAAAGAAAAAACGTGCAAATTGCCTACCTGGAGAAGTACACTCCGGAACTCAAATCCCAACTCGAAGCCCTGCGGAAAGCGGAAGCCGCGGGCCAGTCCACCGTCGGGTTGCTCCCGCACGGCGCAGTGCCGAAAAATACGCTGGTGCGCCGGTTGACGGACGCCGATTGGGTGCCGATGACTTCACCCGCGGGCGAAGCCATCGTCAGTGAATGGAACCGCCCGGGGCCGGACGGCAAGTACCCGGTGATTTGCGTGCCTTAGGCCGGCGAGAGGCACAGTTTTAGGAGTAATTAGAAACAAACCATGAAGAAAGTTGGTATATGAAAACGAACCTATCCCTAAAAATTGCGAAGTACGCCGCGGTCGCGGTGATCGCGGCCGGGGCTACCGCCTCGTGGGCGCAGACGCTGACCAACGGCCTGATATTCTACGCGCCGTTCGGCGGGACTTATGACGATATCGCCGGAGGCAAAACGGGCATCGGCACCAACGCTCCGGCGTTGCTGCCGACCGGCGGGGTCGGCAATGGTGGCTACGTCCACCTGGCCAACGATCCCACCACGCCGGAGCAATTTGTTTACTACAGCGATCCGACACCGGCCACCACGGATTTTTCGTTCCAAATCTGGGTGCGCGCGGCAGACGCCGCCAGCGCGCAAAACGGTCAAACCGAGCCTGACCCGGCGATTGTCGCCACTAAGGATTGGGGTTCGGGCGCCAATGTGGGCTGGGTTTTGGCGCGTCAGGACGGCGCGGACGGCGACAAGTTTCAATGGAACATGAACACCGCCGGTGGCACACGAAAGGACTTCGATCTGCGCACCAGTGCCACGACCGTTTTTGACGGGAATTGGCACCAGGTGCTGATCACCTACCAGCGGGGCGGCCTGGTGACCTTCTATCGGGACGGTGAAGCTGTCGGAACGGTGAATATCTCGGCCAATACGGGGAGTATTCGTCCGGCCCTGGGCACCTGGGTGACCGCCAACGTTCTGGTGCTTGGCCAGGATGCCTCATTCAAATATTGGCACGCTACTGACCCGGCGGCGGTAACCTCTTTTAACGGCGACCTGGATGAGGCGGCGATGTGGAGCCGGGTGTTGGGTCCGGAAGAAGTTTATGCGGCTTATGCCAAAGGCATCAACGGCTTGAGCCTTTCGGGCAATCTACCGCCCTATTTCGCGCAGCAGCCACAAGGTGGAACTCGCTATGCTAGTGACAATTTCCGATTGTCCTGCCTGCCGGCGGATGATCGCGGGCCGCTGACGTATCAGTGGTACAAAGGGGGCACCGCGGTGCCCGGCGCCACGTCGCGCGTCAGCCTGCTCTCGAACCTCGCCGTCGGCACCGCCAGCTACACCGTGGTGGTCAATGATGGCGTCGGCAGCATTACCAGCGCTCCCGCCGCGCTTACCGTGCTTTCCACCACGCCCATCATCAGCGGCGCCGCGGTTTACCTCAACTTTGATAACAACCTGAATGGCCAGTCCGGGACAACGGTCAACGGCACCCCCATCGGCACCGATCCCAACCCGAAGTACATTGCGGGGCCGATCGGCAACGCGGTCGACTTTGGCAACGACGGCTCCGCCTCCGGCATCCCCACCGATTGGGCCATTTCCCTGGGTGACATCGAAAGTGTATACAGCAACAACTGGGCATTCTCACTTTGGGTTAATCTGACGAATAACCTGGATGGCGCTTTGTTGGGCAACAAGGATTGGACCGCTGGTGGCAACGTGGGTTACGCGTTTGCGCCATACAACAACGTCGAAGTGAATTACAACGCGGTTGGCGGTCCGCGTCGTGATATCGGCAGCGTAAACGTGCGCAATGGAACCTGGCATCATGTGGCGGCCATTTTCAATCGGGACGCCAACCTGGGCACGGTATATGTGGACGGCACCTTGAGCGCCTCCGCCAGCTTGAGCGCTTCGGGCTGGGAATCGCTCACGCCCGCAAACTTTGCCAACGACACCTTGATTGGCGCCAGCGGCAGCGGGCCTTACGCCGGCGCGGGCAGCATTGATGACCTGGCGATCTGGAAACGGGCACTGACTCCGGACGAAGTGCTGGCCATTTATGCCCAGGGCACTCTGGGTCAGCCCTTGACCACCGCCATTGCCGGAAGTGCGGTTAAGCCTTCCATCAGCAGCCAACCGCAGGGCGTCACCGTTTACGAGGGCCGCAAGGTCAGTCTCGCCGCCACCGCCTCGGGCACCACGCCGTTGTCCTACCAGTGGTATCGCAATGGCACGGCTGTGCCGAACTACACCAACACCTCGGTCACCCTTTACCCGGCCACGGTGGCGCAGTCGGGCAGCTACACCCTGGTAGTGACGAACAAGTTTGGATCGGTCACTAGCGCTCCACCGGCGGTGGTTACCGTGCTGCCGATCACCGCGGTGAGCAGCGGCCTCGCGGTTTATCTCAACCTGGACGACAACATCAATGCCTCGGGCGGCACCACCAACAACGGCACCGCCACCGGCATTGATCCCACACCCAAGTACACCACCGGACGCATCGGGAACTCGGCGATATTCAACAATGACGGCAGTGGAAGTATCTCGAGCGATTGGGCGATTTCGCTGGGTGATATCGAGTCCATTTATGCCGGGAGTTGGTCCTTCTCGATGTGGCTGAACGCTACCAACGCGAACGATGGCGCGTTCATCGGCAATAAAGATTGGAATTCTGGCGGCAACGTTGGCTGGGTGTTCAGCCCGACCCGTTCCGGCAGCGGTTTCGGTTCCCGCGGCTTCATCAACTACAATTCGCCGGGCGAAACCCGGAAGGACTTTGGCGACGCCGGCCTGATGGACGGCACGTGGCATCACGTGGCGGTGAACTTCGACCGCGACGCCAACCTGGTGAGCATCTATGTGGACGGCAATTTCCTCCGGTCGACGAACCTCTCGGCCACCGGCCAGGAATCGTTGACGCCAACCGGTTTCCCGAATGACACCCTGATCGGCAGCAGCGGTCCGAACACCTGGAGCGGCGCGGGGATCATCGACGACGTCGGCATCTGGCGCCGACCGCTGAGCGGACAGGAAATTCTGGCGGTGTACGTGCAGGGCTTGAAGGGACAGCCGTTAACCACGGCCAGCGCCACTGCCATCGCTCCGCTGGTGGTCTCGCAGCCGAAGAACCAGACCCGGGTGGAAGGTCTCCCCACCGAGATGAGCGTCAGCGCCGCCGGCACTCAGCCGATGACCTATCAATGGCGCCGGAATGGCGTGAACCTGGTTGGCGCCACTTCATCCGTGCTGTCGATTCCCGCGCAGATGGCGGACTCCGGCGCGGGCTTCACGGTGGTGGTCACCAATCCTTACGGGTCGGCCACGAGCGCGCCACCGGCCATCCTGACGGTGACGCCGTCGCCGACAGCGATTACGAACAGCCTGGTGCTGTATCTGAACTTCGAGTCGAACCTGCTGGCACAGGCTGGGACGGCCATCAATGGCACCGCCATCGGCGCCAACGGTGTGGAGAAATACGTGCCGGGTATTGTCGGCTTCTCGGCGGCCCGGTTTGACAACAACAACAGCGATTCCGCCGTGGTGAGTGACTGGGCGGTTTCACTGGGCGACATTGAGTGGATCTACACCAATAGCTTCAGCTTCTCGCTGTGGGTCAAGACGACCGACACCTACGGGGCGTTGCTGGGCAACAAGAACTGGTATTCCGGCGGCAATATTGGCTGGTGCATCAGCGAGTATTACACCGATTGGCTCAACTACCGCGGCGTCGGCGGGCCACGGCATGATATCGGCAACTTCAACTGGGCGGATGACCAGTGGCACCATGTGGCCGCGGCCTTCTATCGCGAAGGCAACCGCGTGTTCACATATGTGGACGGGCAACTGACGGCTCAGGCCAGCCTGGGCAACACCGGCGCTGAATCCCTGACCGATGTCGCCATCATGACCACCCTGGTCGGCAGCAGCGGCAGCACCCAGGAAAGCGCCTTCGGCGCCGTGGATGACCTCGCCATGTGGACGCGTCCGTTGAACCAGTCTGAAATCGTGGGGATATACCAGGCGGGCATCAAGGGCCAGGCGGTATCGCAGGCCAAACTGGGAGCCCCGACCCTCACCGTAACGGCGACCGGGTCTACGATCACTCTGATTGCGCCGGACTGGGCGGTGGGCTATGGGCTGCTGGGCAGTTCCACGCTCGCCCCCGGATCCTGGACCACCGTGACCGCGACGCGGAACGTGATTGACGGCAAGACCGTTATCACCGCGCCGATTGGCACCGGCGTGCAATACTTCCGTCTGGCCAAATAGGTCCGGAACCACTCATCATGCCCGCACCTGCTTCGGTGGGTGCGGGTCTTTTTTTTGCCTATGATCAATCGACGCGAGTTTCTCAAGGTCACCACTGCCGGGGCGGCAGTTTCCTGCTGCCAACCACAAACCCTGCTGGCTGCGGGTGGCACTGGCCAGGGCGCCAAATCACTGCGGATACTGATCCTGGGTGGCACCGGCTTTCTCGGGCCCGCCTGCACTGAGTCTGCCCTGGCGCGAGGTCACCGGGTCACTCATTTCAACAGCGGGCGCAGCGAGGAGCGCCGTCGTGAAGCCGGACGGCCGTCCCTCGTCCCCGCGGGAGTCGAGCAGTTTTACGGAAACCGGGACCCAAACAAAACCGCGGACGATCGGCGGACGGAAGGCAAGACCGATGCGCCGCGCGATCCCAATAGTCCCAAAGGGCTGGCACAATTGGAGGGGAAGAAATGGGATGCGGTGATCGACACCAGCGGATACTTCCCGCGGATGGTGAAGGCCTCGGCTGAACTGCTCGCGCCGAATGTGCGGCAGTACGTCTTTATTTCCAGCATCTCGGTTTATAAGGACAACAGCATTCCCAACGCCGATGAAACCGCGGCGCTGAACACGCTGGCCGATCCCGCCACCGAAGACATGGGCAAGAATTTCGAGAACTTCGGCGGCGGCAAGGCGCTCTGCGAACGGGCTGCCGAGGCGGCCATGCCCGGTCGAGTCACGAATATTCGGCCGGGATTTATTGTCGGGCCGCGAGACACGTCAGCGCGATTTATCTACTGGCCGGTGCGGGCTGCGCAAGGCGGTGAAATGGCGGTTCCCGGCAAACCCGGTGATCCGATTCAAATCATCGACGTCCGCGATTTGGCCGATTGGATCATCCATTGTCTCGAGCGTCGGATTGTGGGCGTGTTTAATGCCACCGGCCCCGACCGGGAACTTTCCATGAAGCGAATGTTGGAAGGCATCCGGAAAGGCGTTGGGGCCAATGTCAGTTTCACCTGGGTGCCGAATGATTTTCTGAGCAAACAGGGAGTGGTGGAAGGACAATTCCCGTTATACGCCTCGCCGACGGGGGAGACGGCAGGGTTCCATCGCTGCAACATCTCGCGGGCGTTGAAGCAGGGGCTGAAGTTTCGGAGTGTGGCGGATACCGCTAAAGCGACACTCGATTGGTATAACACTCTCCCGGCCGATCTCCAGCGGCGCGTGGCGCCGCAGTTCGCCAAGCCGGCGGAGGGCGTCGCCTGGCTGGACAAAGAGAAGCAAATCCTGGCGGCCTGGCGCCAACAATCCGGACCCGCTGATGCGGGTGTACGGTAATCGGCCGTCGCCGATTAGCCCCGGGATAGTCGTGAGTCCAGGCGCGCGATGGCGGCACGCAACGCACGTTCGATTTGTTGCTGGCGCTCGGTGGCCACCACCTTGCCGCCATCGGCGTCGCGAACATAGAAAGTATCGATGGCCGCGCCTTTCTCGGTTGAGATTTTCGCCGTGGAGATGTCCAGTTCCAGTTCGGCGAACGCCTGGGAGATCGTATAAAGCAAACCGAGGCGGTCCTCCGTCTCCACCTCGATCACAGTGCGGCGGTCGGAGCTGTCGTTATCAAAGGCGATGCGAGTGGGGATTTGTTCCCCGGTGTAGGCCTGGTAAACCGGGCGGCTGATTTTCTGCCGGGCAATCAACGACGGGAAATCCACTTCGCCGCCGCCCAGGGCCTTGGTGAGTGTCTTTTCGAAGAGTTCGTACTGTTCGACACCTGCCAGGCTGCCGCTCTTGGCGTCCACGACGCAGAAGGTGTCCAGCGCTATGCCATCCGTTCGGGTAAATACTCGCGAGCTTAGAATCGTCAATCCTGCGGCGCTAAAGGACCCGGCGACCTTGACGAACAAGCCGGCTCGATCCCAGGTGCAGATTTTCACACTGTTGTAACCACGATCGGGATCAGCCGTCCAGCTCACCACCGGGACCAGGGAGCTTTCCTCCTCACAGATCTGCAAGTACATGAAGCGATGGGCCAGGCCCAGGTCCTCGATCACCTCGCGCGCGGGATGAACCTGGTAATAGCGGGGCGGCAGGGTGGAGAAATGGGCGGCCAGCTCGTCGGCACCGATTTCCGCCGGCAGCAGGCGGCGCACTTCCTCCTGGAGCAACTCACGCTGCTTTTCCTCGGCGCGGGCGAATTCCCTGGCGCCGGTCATGAGATGCATGGCCTTTAAATGCAGCGACCAGAGGAGCTGATCCTTGAAGCCGTTCCAGAGCTTGTCGCTGGTGGCCCGGGCGTCCACGAATGTGAGCAGCGTGAGCATGGAGAGCGTTTCGGGGTTCTGCACCTGGCTGGCAAATTGCTGGATCACCGCTGGGTCATCGAGGTCGCGCCTTTGCGACAGGCTGGCCATGAGCAGGTGTTGCTCAATCAGCAACCGCAAGGTGTGGGCGTCGGCGCCGTCCAGTCCCAGCCGCCGCGAAACGCGAATCGCTAATTTGCCGCTGACATCGGCGTGGTTGCCATGACCTTCGGGCTTGCCGGTGTCATGGAGCAGCAGCGCGAGGTAGAGCAGGTACGGCTTTTCCAGGCTGTGGAATAACGGCGCGTAGGCGTGGTAAGGAGGCTGCTTGGCCTCCCAGATCCGGTCGAGTTGTTCGAGGCAGACCAGGGTGTGCTCGTCCGCGGTGTATTGGTGGTAAAATTCATGCTGGACCAGGCAGGTTAAGCGCCCGAATTCCGGTATGTATTTTCCCAGCAGATCCACCTCGTGCATCGCGCGCAGGACCGGGGCCACGTTGCCTCGCTGGTTCAGCACGGTTAAAAACGTTTCCCGCACGTGCTCGTCATTGACAAATCCGCGGTTCACCAGGCCAACCTGACCGCGAATTATCGCAGCCAGGTCCGGGTGCAGGCGCAGGCCGCGCTGCTGGGCGTGCAGAAACACCCGCATCAAACGGCGGGGTTGCTCGCGAAATACCCGCGGCGTGGCGGCGTGGATTTGTCCATCCACAATCGTGAAGCCATCCACCGGTTCGTTCACCGGTTTGCGGCCGCCCGGCAGCAGTCGGCGCAAGGAAAGACGCGGCTCCGGCTGCGGCAACAGGGCCATGCGCTGCTCGAGCGTCCTGGTGATCAGGAAGATATTGCGCGAGTGCCGGTACAAATCGCGCATAAAGATCTCGATGCGCCGGCTGGGTGACCGGTCGCGGTAACCGAGGTTGAGCGCTACCGCCGGCTGGAGGGCTTTGCTCAGCACTTCCACCGGGCGGTTCACGTGATAATGCATCTCCGTGCGGGCGCGCAGCAGAAAATCATAGGCCGCTTCGAGCTGTTTGCGCTCCGCCGTTGTGATCATGTCGTGCGGCTCCAACTCTTCCAGCGAGCGGGTCTGGTATTTGAAAAAGATCATCCACAGCAGGTTCTGATAATCCCGCAGCCCGCCGCAGCCGTTCTTCAGATTTGGTTCCTGCATGCAGGCGGAGTTGCCGAATTTCGCCCGGCGCTCGGCCTGGTCGGCCAACCTCATCCGGATATATTCCTGCTCATGCCCCAGAACACATTTTTTGAGCAGCGCCGCTTGGAATTGCCCGAATAATTCCGCGTCGCCCGCGATCAGCCGCGATTCGATGAGTGAGGTCTTGGATTGCATGTCGCTGTTGGCGACCGTCACGCAATCCTCCACGCTGCGAACCGAATGCCCGATCTTGAGCCCCAAGTCCCAGAGCGGGTACAGTATGCCGTGAATCATCTTGCCGAACAGGGGAAGCGGCTTGCCGGCGGCGATTTGCCGGTGGTGCAAAAACATGAAGTCCACATCGCTGTGTGGATTGAGCTCCCCCCGGCCGTAACCCCCGATGGCCACCAAGGCCAGTCGCGGAAATTCTTTCCGGGCCTGTTCCGAGAGCGTGCCGTAGGCGGTGCCCCAAAGGCGCTGGAGCAGCAAATCCAGGATCTCCGACCGGGCCCGGCAAATCTCCAAACCCCCAGCCCCCCCACGGTGCAAAATCTTCAAGCGGTGAGTGCCTACCTTGAGATAGGTCTTGAACCGGGCCATCTCCTCGGAGGCCGGCCGGCCTGGGGGCAGTGTCAGCCGCGAGTCCGCGTCGGCCTTGATCTTCTTGAGCAAATCCTGCATCTGCCCACCATTTTGGCGGCAAATACCCGACAGCGCAAGGCACCCTCGGGCATCGGTTCCGGAAAGTGTAATGTTGCTTTACGGGGCACCAGGCGTTGGCAGCAAAACGGCCTGGAAGCGCTCCAGGCCGTCGCGACTTTGGTTTGTGATATAGCAGTTGGACGGTTATTCGCCGAAAACCAGACCTTTGCGGGCACCCTGCGCTTGGATGGTGGCTGCGACTTGCCCGTCGAAACTGTCTTTACCGGCGTTGCGGCTTTGCTCAGCGCGGAGGTAATTCTCACGCTTTTGGCTGAGCTCTTTTATCTGGGCCTGAATCTTGGCGCGCTCGGTCCGCCGCTTTTCCAGTTCTGCCTGCAAAGCCTTATCATCGAGCGACTGCAATTCCGCGGGCAAATAGTCTTTACGCACCGATTTCACCTTGCCCTGCGCCATGGCGTCGAGCAGTTCTCCTTCGCCTTGCACGGCGACCCCCGAGCGCGAGTTGAAGGCCAATCGATCCGCCGCCACCGATGCGGGCGCGTTCACCGACGCGGCTTGCTTGCCGACAACCGTCCGCCTTACGCTTTCATCCCCGTAAGCGACCAGGGTGCTGCCCAGGCGTGTGTTCAGTTCGGACAGTTCTCGGTCCATCGGCGTCGCCACCGCCACCATGTTTCCCGATTGCGCAATGGCGGCAAAATTGCCCTCGCCCAGCCTGGCGATGTCCTTCCACACGGTTGTCGTCTCGACCAGCGTCCCGCACTGAACGGTATTGATGAGCAGATCCTTCTTCATGGCTGCCTGGCAGACATCCGGATAACGCGGACCGTCTTTGTAATCCATATGCGGCGGGGCGTCGCCGACGAGAAAAATTATTTTCAGGACGTCTTTGGAACCGGACCAGGACATTTTGTCGACGGCAGCTTGCAGCGCCTCGTTAACGGATTCGGGAGTATCGCCGCCGCCGCCGGCGCGGAAGGACTGCAATTGGCTGTAGACGAAATCGATGTCGTTGGTCAAATCATAGACGCGAGTGACATATTCGTCGCCCCGATCACGGTAACCCACCAGGCCAAGCCGAATTTCCGGGGCTGGTTTGGCATGGGCAATGTCGTTGGCGATGCTCCAGATTTTTTGTTTGGCGCCTTCGATCAGGCTGCCCATCGATCCGGTGGTATCCAAAACAAAGCAAACCTCCACTTTTCCCTTCTTAGCGGCTTTATCAGGCGTCTTCGCGATCGGGCTTTCATTTGTCTGAGCCAGGGCCGCCGCGGCGAGCAGAGTGGTTATCGAGAATAGACAGATTCCGGTTTTCATTTTCATAGATCCTTTTTCGTTATCTGCCTGTTAGACGGGAAAGGCCAGGGAATGCTCCTCGAAGCGGTTTGTGGTCCGGAACCCTGGGGTGAGTGGAGGCGGAGGACCCAGGCGTAATCGCAGGAGCTGTCGCGGCTTACGAGCCGGGCAAGGGGCGGAGGTCTGAGGGTCGGCCGGAGGATCGTGATCCCTCCTGGGAGGCGGCTATTTCGGGGTCGGTGGCGACTCGCCTTTTCTGTCTCCGGGCAAAGGAGGCAGTGGTACATTTGGTGGGAGGGGCGGGTGTTGGTTGAGTTTGGCGACGAGGTCGCGCCAGGCCTGGCGTTGCTCGGGCGGCATCACTTTCCACTTTTCCGCGTTCTTCAGGAACAATTGCCGCTCTTCGAGGCTGAGGCTGGCGAATTTTTCGAAGGAGCGAATGCACGCGGCGCGCTCGGCAGACGGGAGGCTGCCGAAAGCGGTGAGGGTCTTCTCGATCTGACGGCGTTCCGGTTCGGACAAGGTGGCCAAAGCGCGCCGTTTCTCGCCGGGAGTGAGTTCGAAGAAACGGTTAAAGCGATCCAGAATCGTGCGGCGCTGGTTCTCCGGCAATTGCCGCCAGTAAATCATCCCGGTCTGCAGTTTTTCGCGGCGCGCCGGGGACATGGTCTCGAGGATGCGCCGTTTCTGCTCTTCCGTGGCGGATTGGATCTCGGCAAAATAGTTGATGGCGGCTTCGTTATCGAGCAATTCGCGGCGGGCGGCCTCGGGCAGGTGATCCCACTCCTGCAAGCGGGACTCGATCAGGCCGCGTTTGTCGGCAGGGATCGCCGCCAAGGCTTCGGCACGTTCGGCGGGCGCCTGGCTCATCAGGGGGCGGAGATAAAAGCGCAACTCGGTGGCCTGGAGGCGGAGTTCGCGCTCGTCCGGCTTTAGCGATTCGTATTCCCGGAGTTTTGCCAGGATGCGCTTGCGGCTTTCGGGCGGGCGATCTTCCAGCAGGCGATTCCGTTCGGCGCTGTTCGCCGCCAGCAACTCGCGGAAAACTTCAACCGGTGATTTGATTGCGGGTGGGCTGGGTGGGATAGTGTTCGTGCCACCTTTCAGTTCCGCACCGGGGGTGGGTGAAGAGGGAAGCAAAGGCCCTTGCGCGGCGGCGGTTGCCGCAACGCAAACCCAGGCCCCACACAGTGCCACCATGGAAATCCAACGCCTCATCGCGTGGCTTATTTCATCAGGGCCAGCAGTTCTTCATCCGGACCGGGAGTGCGAGTCATCGCCTGGATGGCGTCGAAGTCGTGCAGGATTTCCGGGGCCGGCAATGTGGAGACTTCGGCAACAGCGGTGACGCTATCGAGCATTTTTTGGCGCTCGCCAATCTGGAACTGCTGGTAGGACAACAGCCCGGCCACCAGGATCACGGCGCCAACCCCAAAACGCGGCATCCAAGCCTTGAAGTTCTCCCACCAGCCGGCACGATGGCGATTCGCCAGGCGTTCCGATTGCGCTTCTTCTCGCTCGACCGCTTGCAGCAGCCGGGACGTGAAGTTGCTCGGCACCGAAACGTCCTTTAGAGTTCCAAGTGCCTGGTGCAATGACAGTTCCAGTTCAAATTCCGGCTTCAACTCCGGATGGCTCTCCAGCCAGAGACGCAGCTCCCGCCTTTCGGCGGCGCTCAACTCGCGCCTCCAGCACTTCTCCCGCCATCGGATCTCAGCCGGCTCGTTCATGCGACTCTTCTTTTCTTCCATAAACCAGACTCCGTTAAAAGTTGCTGCTTTTTATTGGTCATCCCATTCCCCGGTTCTCAAATAAGGTTTGAGCCGTTGCTTCAAAGTTTCGCGCGCGCGGTGAATCAAGGATTTAGTGGCGGAGAGCGAGCAGTTAAGCACCTCCGAGATGTCGTCGTAACTCAATTCGTCCTGCTGACATAACAGCAGGGCCGTGCGCTGAGCTTCGGGCAGATCTGCAATCGCTTCCTCGATTTTTTGCTCCAACTCGCCCTGCAACAATCGCTCCGGGGCCGAGACCGTGCGATGGTCCTCGTGCTGCGGCGCTTGGCCCTCACCCTCAGTGCGCGGCGCGTCGATGGATTCGGCCGGGTGCCGCGACCGGCGCCTGATCTCGTTCAGGCACAGGTTCCGCGCGATGGTGAACAGCCAGGTGGAAAATTTTGATGCCGCGTGGTATCGAGCCGCCGATTTGTAGACCTGCAGGAAAACCGCTTGTGCCAAATCCTCGGCCTCGCTCGCGTCGCGCAGCATGCGGTAAGCGAGGTTGATGATTGGCTGCTTGTATTTGTCGGCCAGCTCGGCAAAAGCCGCCAGATCGCCCGCTTTGACTCGCATCATCAGGGCGGCATCTGGATCCGTCTCAGCCGGCATCATTGTCAGCCCCTATTTAACACCGTCCGGCTCGCAAGGTTACAAAAATGTTTCAGAGGCTGGTGGTCCATCTGCAACCTTTCCGGGGGAAAGCCGCCCTGGGCCGCGACTTGTGTGCGGTGGGAAATTGGCCAAACTTGTGCCGATGACTGGCGAGCAGGTAATGAGAAAGCTCCTGGCCGGCACCGAGCCGGTGCTGGCTTTGGCGCCCATGCAGGATGTCACCGATCTTGCCTTCTGGCGCGTGCTGTCCCCTTATGGCGGACCGCACCTTTATTTTACCGAGTACTTCCGGGTCTTTGCCACCTCCCGGCTCGACAAGCATATCCTCAAGTCCATCACCCACAGCCCGGCGGACCATCCGGTAGTGGCGCAGATGATCGGCAACGACATTCCTTCCCTGGTCCGCACCGCCTGTGAGTTGCAACATCATCCCGTGGCGGGAATCGATCTGAACCTGGGTTGCCCGGCACCGGTCGTCTACCGCAAATGTGCCGGGGGCGGACTATTGCGTGATTTGAAAGCGGTCGATGCCATCCTGGGCGCCTTGCGCGAGGTGGTCCGGGTTCCTTTCAGTGTTAAAACCCGGATCGGCTTTGACACCGACGCACCTTTTCCGGAGCTGTTGCGCATCTTCGCCAAACACCAGCTTGATTTACTTACGGTGCATGGCCGCACGGTGAAGGAAATGTACCGCAGTGAAGTCCATTACGACCGGATCGCCGAGGCGGTGGCGGCGGTGCGGTGCCCGGTGCTGGCGAATGGGAATGTTTACTCCGCAAAAAAGGGCCTGGAGGTGTTGCAGGTGACCGGCGCGCGTGGTGTCATGATCGGACGCGGTGCCATCCGCAATCCGTGGATCTTCCGGCAATTTGAACAGGTTCGCACCGGAGCCCCGGCGCAACTGCCGACCGGGTTTGAGGTGCTCGATTACGTGCGCCGGCTTTATGCCGCTTTGGACGCGCCGGATCTCCGTGAAGCCAGCCACGTGCAACGGATCAAAAAGCACCTGAATTATCTGGGCGTGGGTGTCGAGCCAAAGGGCGAGTTCCTGCATCGGATGCGGCGCATCTCGACCGAAACCGACCTGTTTTCACTTTGCGAGGAATTCCTGGCCCACGACCGGCCTCTGCCGCTGGAACCTTTCCCGTTAGCTTTGAAAGCGACAGATGTCATGGCCGGAGTGCAATGCTGAGCTGGGACGGAAGCTGGTCGGGGGAAACTGTGAGTCGCCAGAGGGATCCAGATCCCCTGAGCAGCGAAATGATTTAGCTTTCGCACGCAAGGGCTCGGACGAAGTGCGGTCGGCCCACAGCTTTCCTTGTTACCCCTGCCGCTTAGCTGTCCCAGCCAATGCACGAGGCGCCGCAACCTGGCGCTTCCGGTTGGTTGCCGCAGCCTGCACCGGTTGCTCCGCTGGACTCGAGATTCGGATAACGTCGCTGAGTCTCTCCGAGTTCTTTTTGAACCTCGTGAGGAAGTTGAAGAGTACCTGCCGGTAGAATCGGTCGATCTCTTTGGTGATCTCGTCCTCGGCGCCAAGCTCCTTCGCCAGGGTTCCCAATTTCTCCAAATCTTCATCGATTCGGAAGACGCAGTGCTTAATTCGCTCCGCTGCCGGGAGTCCAGAGTCGTCAAAGATGACCGACATATCGAGCTTTAAGGCCCGCGCGTATCCGATGATGTCCATCCACCGAAGCTGGCAGTCACTGCCGGACTCCAGGCGCGAAACCTTGCTTGGGTCACACCCCATCGCTTCCGCTATCTGGTCCTGTGTGAGCCCCTTCTTGACCCGCATGGTCAAAAGAACGGAGACCAAGCTATTGTCAGCAATCGCACGTCCAACTTCTTCCACCATGCCTTGATCCGCCGCCAATTGCGCGGCGGCATCCGCTACGTTATTAAATTTCGTCTTCATTACGGTCCGGTTCTAAGGCTCCTGGCAATCCGGTGTGCCTCGTTGATATCTTCCGCCTGGCCCTCTTTCGTTCCGATGGTCAGAACATACATCACCTGCTGCTCCGCGTTCGGAAATACGTACAACCTGCTTTCCTTGGCGCTTGGCACTCCAGTTTGACCAATTCGGTAAACTCCTTCCCGCTCTGAGCGGAAGAACCCAACCTGGAACGACCCAAGTTTGTGCCCAGCCCGCAATAGCGCCATAATCTTTTCAAGATTTGCGAACAGGGATACGTATTCCCGTTGGTATTTGCCCGCAAACTTCTTGAATTTGCCTGGACGCGCGTGGGCGATGTCGAGTTGCCATTTCTGAAGGTTCCTGAGTCATCTTCGGCAATTCAAATGCAAATATTGCAACAAACTATAAAATAAATTGCCATATTCACATTAAAATAGCAAGAACTTGCACATTAAGAAACAGAGAGCACGAGCAATTTCCAAACAGCGGCCGCAATACCAGCCATCGGCCCTTCGTTGAAAGCGTCGTCAGGAAAAGCGTGGCGACGTTCGAGCGGCGAGTGTCTTTGGATCTGCCTGCAATTGGCCGGCGTGGATAACACGACGGCCAATTGTTTTCAGAAGCAGGTGGGGCGCGATGCAAGTTATCTTAAAACCACCTGACAATCGGACGGCATTTTGCGGCACCTCGCAGGTCAGGCTCGGACGCGAGTTGACCCTGCTTCAACGCTTCACAAAGGGCGCGCGCTCGATGAGCAGGTTGGCGGTGACGGCCGCGTGGTCCGAGGCCCAGAACGGCGGTTGCGCCCGACCCAGAGACAGGTCGATCACCTTTACCTGAACCGGAACGAATCCCGCACCGCGAAGGAAGACGAAGTCGATGCGTCGGTCAAAGGCGGTACCCGGATCAGACAGGTAGGGATCGTGCCCCCAGGTGAGACCGCCGGCGAAAGCGGCCGGATTGGCCGCGGCCCAGGCATCCTCAAACCCGCCGTCGATCATGGTGTCGTAAGCGACGGAACCATCGCGGTGCAGAGGATCGGTATTGAAATCGCCGCAGATCACCACCGGCAACTTAGTGGCCGCCGGGCCTTTGAGCAATTCCTGGACCTGCAGGACCTGGAGCACGGGCACCGTTTCCTCTTCGAGATGCGTGCAGATGTAGCGGAAGTTCTGGCCGCGAATAAAGACGTCCACTGAGCACCATCCGCGAAGGACGGAGATACCGGTTCCCGGAATTTGAAGCACGCGCGAGAAGTTACCGCTTTGCGGGTTGGCGACCGATAATTGCCCCGGCGGCAGGTCGGTGCGGACCAGGATTGCTTCGCGGTCCGTCAAGCGCACATCGTCGAACGTGCCGGTTTGGAGATTGTGCATGGGCATCTCGACATCGATCTCCTGGGAAACGGCCACCACCTGGTAGTGCGCACCGCGCGCGGCGAGGGCGTCGACGAGCAGTTGCAGGTAATCATAGATCACTGTGGTTGCGGGCGTGGTGCCGCCAACGACGATATCGCCCGGCGATTGGTTGCGCAGGAGCGAGGCTTCTTCCACTGCCACAATATCCGGCAGGCGCGCCGCAATCTGATCCGCCACGCCCTGCACGCGTACGGCGGGCTGGGAGGCGAGAATGCTGTAATAAACTTCTGTGACCGCCGCCACCAGGTTCCTGAAGTAATTCGGGTCGGTGGGGTCGAGCGTCATGATTTTGTCGATTGGCCCGCCGACGTAGAGGTTGACGGTCATGGTGTCGAGTCCTCGTTTGCCGCCGGTTCCGACCGCTCCCGCCGTGGCGTTTGCCGCCGAAGCGACCAGGGTCACCAGCACCAGCAGGCAAGCCAGCCAACGCCACACCGGTTGCAGCGCGCGCGGTGGCGTCGTGAGTTTTGAAGTGATTCCAAACAGCCCGTTCGATTTCATGCTATTTCCCTTTTGGTTTTGCGGCAGAATTTACGCGCGCCAGTGCCGGCCTGCCGCTTCATCCGCGCTGGCGGAGAATCCTGTTCCTTGCGGCTTAAGTGAGGCGCAGATTAACCGAAACCAACCTGGAAGTGTTAATCGATAAAACTATCGAAGGATTGATTTAATCGAACATGAGGAAAACTTGTCTTGCGGGAGCCGACGGCCAGGTTTCGAACCAGGTTGAAATAGCCTCCCTCCCGGCGGATGTTGCTTACGACGAAACCAATTATGGAAGTCAGCGAAACGATCCAATGCCCGTATTGCAGCCAGAGCTTCGAACTGGTGGTGGATACGAGTGTGCCAGCACAGCGGTATACGACCGATTGTGAAGTGTGTTGCCGCCCCTTCGAGGTGCAGGTTGAATGCGAACCGGGGGAGATCTTGAGCTTGGCAGTGCAGGGAGAGTGAGCGGATCGAGGGAAGAAGGGCAAGTTGCGTGGAGGAAGCCGACTGTTGCGGACGTCCGCGCTGGCCTTCGAATCCCGGCTGCGGCCGAGCCATCGCCGCCCCTGACTTTCACCGAAGGTCT
The DNA here is from genome assembly GCA_002298785.1 of Verrucomicrobia subdivision 3 bacterium UBA693. GTDB lineage: Bacteria > Verrucomicrobiota > Verrucomicrobiia > Limisphaerales > UBA8199 > UBA693. Next base: position 35,314 of record DBMR01000046.1, on the reverse strand, counting down.
ATACCTCAATTGGCAGGCGGCAACGCGATTCGGGAGACCGCCCGGCGGTGAGCGCCGCCGGGCGCACAACTGACTGCTTCAAGTGGACCGGCAACCCCAAAGTCCGGTCCACTTGTCGGGTGCACGTTGTGTAAGGACCCAAACCAAACCGCCAATCTTGCTATTTCGTTTTGAACGTATAATTCACCGGGTCCAGCGGCACGCCGCCGGCGCTCTGGAAATTTTTGTGCGAGGGGCTGTTGAGACCCAGGCGATAGGCAGTGCCTGGTTGCAGGGCTACCGGCAATACGCAGGTCTTGTGGTCCGCGCTCCACGAGGCCCTTTTGCCTTCGGGAATCGTGGGAAACTCCGGCCCGCCGCCGGTCCAGGAGAAGCCTCCTCCCATCGGGACATTAAAGGTGATGCGCAATTCCTTGACGGCGGGATCAACATCGGTGGCCCCGTTCTTGGGTTCCATGGAGACGATCATGGGTTTCAACGCTTTTCGCTTGAGCTCGTCGCTGGCGCCTTGCGTGGTGAAATAAATCGCCGACGGCCGGGCGGGAACGCCGTCTGCGCTGCGGAAATTCTGGTAGCTGGTGGAATTGATGCCGACCCGGTAGAAGCGGGCGGATTGCAGTTTGACCGGCAAGACGCAGGTGCGTTTGTTCCGCCAGTTGGCCTTTTGACCTTCAACGCCCGGCGGATATTCCGGCCCGCCACCGGTCCAGGAGAAACCGCCCTGCATGTCGCGGTCGAACGTGACCGTGATCTCCGCAAGGTCGGGGCTTACATCAGTGGCGCCGACCTCAGGGGAGGTGGACACGATGCGCGGTGGACCCTCCGGCACCTTTCCGGCTGCCGGGTTGTCATCGGCGGCCCGGCCCGTTTGGGCATCCGTCAGGGTGACCAGGGCCAGGGCGGCGGTGACGGAAAGTGCGAGCCACGGCCAGCGCTGATTTCGTTTAAACTGAGCGATCATACTTATCCTCCTTTTGATTTGGTTTTTGTTTTCCAGTATTCCAGCCAGCCCCGGCGACACCGCCGGGCGGCTAAAGCCTTCGAGTAATTTGATGATGGTTTCCCCGTAAAGCCGGTTCTCACCTTCGCGGGTGCGGGAGAGCGCCAGGTCGTCGCACGCCAATTCCCGGTCCAGCCGCATCCGGCTCCAGGCCAGCCATACCAGCGGATTGAACCAGTGCAGAATAAGCGGCAGCGTCGCCAGCCAGCTCAACGCGATGTCGCCACGCCGCACATGGCTCAGCTCGTGAAGAAAGACATAGCGGAGCTCCGGCAAGGAAAACCTGCTGGTCAATCCGGCGGGCAAAAGCAGGCGCGGTCGAATGAACCCGAACAGCGAGGGACTGGTAACCGCCGCGGTCTCGATCAGGGTCAACGGTGTGTAAACCCCCATCTCCTGTTTGCAGTCCTCCAGGAGGTTCAGCACAGTTTGATCCGTGAGTGGGCGCTCGCGTCGAATCGCTCGTCCAAATCGCCAGGAAGTGACCAGCAGGTAGAGCGGGAGCGCCACCACCCCCGAGAGCCACAGCGTGGCAAAACCGGTACGCCATGAGGGTTGGGCTGGCGGTGGGGCGACCGCGGGGTTGGTGTCGCTTTGGCTTTCCCCGGTCCTCAGGGCTTCAACCGTTGGGACGGCTTCGCTGCCGCCCGACTCCAGGCCCGGCAACCGCCGCTCGCACCAGTTGAAGAGACTCAACGGGCTCGGAACCGTCCAGGGCAGCGCCAGGCGGATCAACACCAGCAGCCAGAGGGCATGGCGCCAACGCGGGCTTAATTGACGGCGAAAAATCCATTGCGCCAGCAGGACGAGTACGATCACCACCGAAGCCTGCCACGTCGCGCGCCAAAGCCAGGAATGAGTGAAATCCAGAAAGGCCTGTGTGTTCATGAGCCCCTCCCATCCAACAGCCGCTTGAGCTCCCTGATCTCTTCGGCGGTCAGTTTCTTGTGTTCTACGAAATGGGCCAGCATCGGTTTGAAGGAACCGCCGAAGACCCGGGACAGAAAGCTCTCGCTCGCCGCATCCACGCACTCTCTCTCGGTCACCAAAGGACTGTAAAGGTAGGCATGCCCATCCTTCTCAAAACCCAGCGCGCCTTTGGCCACCAGCCGCGTGAGGAAGGTCTTGATGGTTTTGGGATGCCAGGTGGGATCGCTCTCGGTGAGACTCTTGATCAATTCCCCGGCGGAACACGGTGCTTTGGCCCACAAAATCTTCATGATTTCCCACTCGGTGTCCGAGACTTTCGGTATTTTTTTCATGGCGTACCCTAAGCAATTACAAATGTAAGCATTCGGAGATTACAATAGTAATCTGTACGCGTCAACACCTTTCTTCTTTCTAAAAGGGGGGGGCGGAATTTGGAATCGGGCTGATCTAAACGAAAACGCCCGGCAGCACTCGCCGCCGGGCGTTCAACAAGTTATCGCTGTTGCCGGGACTACTGAGGTTTTAGGTCAAAGAATGAGTTCGGTAACCTTGATGCTGGCCTGGTATTTGCCGAGGATCTTCAGGGTAACCTTGCCGGAGTCCGAGTCGCGTTGCGCCGTCATGTCAATGGGCGTGTCCTGCTTCCCGTCAATTTCCTTGATGGGCGCCGTCACGACAGGTTCCTTGCCCTTGCCGTAGACCAGCAACTCGAGGGCGCCTCCGCTGGTGCGGCGAACCGCGAGCGCGCATTGCGGCACGCTCAGTTCGGAGCCATCCATCGACACGGTAACCACGCGCAGTTTGCTTTCAGAAACGACTTCATCGTCCTTCATGGGGGCCAGCTTGAGGAGCCACAACTGACCGACCGGCACCGGGGTTTCGCCCGCTTTGGCGATGGCTTCGACTTTCAGGTTTTTCTGTGGCAGCACCATGCCGCCGTAGTCGTCCTCCTTCACGGCTACGGGTTGCTGCGGGTCGACATCGGTGGGGATGGGTGTGCCTTTGAGTTTCGCGGCATCAGCGCTGGTGGCTTTGGCGTAGACCAGGGCCTCTTCCTTGGAAACTTTTTCCTGGGCCGAGACCAGTTGCAGGCTGACGAGTAGCGCGAGGGTGGTAACGAATGATTTCATGTGTAATTGGTTTTGTTTTTTCACTGTGTAATTAAGGTAACGCCGCAGCGGGGATTCAGGTTACAACGGAGCGAAAGTTCAGGGAGCAAGGTGTAGAAACGGAGGAGGAGAGCACTATGGCGTTCCATTTTTCTTCGGCTGGACGTTCAGTACGTCGATAGTCAAGTCCGAGGGCTTGGGTTTCATGACTTCGAAGGCCTTGAGTTGATCGGGCGTTAATTCCCGTTCGACGTCCGCCACCAGCCGCCAGATGACATTGGTGCTGTGGGCAATGGTCTCGAGGCGGATGCCCTGCAACTCTCGCACGGCCTTGTCGAGGTGCGCCTGGATGCGTGCGGATTGTTCGGGAGTGGGTTTGACCACGCGATCGAACTCCGCCGACACATGCTCGTTCCAGTTGGCGGGATCGTTGCGCGCGTTGAAGTGACGCCGGGCCAGGCCGTGCCCGAGGAGGATACCGGTCAAACCGCTGACCACCACGACGGCAGCCAGGGCCAGGATGATTTTCCAATGCCGAAAGACGTTCATATGGACCAAACCAGTTGCGCGACAGTGTTTTCGATGCCCGGTTCGAGGGGTTGCCGATCGCGGAAATAGGGTAATTCCAATGCGGCGCAGACCACGAGCGCCGCGGCAATCACTCCCAGGACTCCGAACGTCAGCCGCTGCCAGACCAGTTCCAGGGAGATCGGGGGTGAGGCGGACGGTTGGGCCAGCGCCAGCACGCTTGTGGCGAAGCCGTGGGGCATCGTTTCGTCCCGCCGACCGGCCTCACGCGCCCGCGTGATACCGGCCTGCCATCTGATATCGAACTCACTCATATTGATCAGTTTCTTTTAGCGCCTGGGCCAGCGCTCTCAATTTGCGACGCGCGCGAAAGGCGCGCACCTTGACCAGCGTCGAGCTCCAGCCAGTAAGCTGGGCAATTTCTTTCACCGGCTTTTCCTCGAGGTCCAGCAGTGTAATGACCAGCCGGTCGGGCGGCGCCAGTTGCGCCAGGAGTTTTTCGACAATGGCCCGCGCATCCGAGGCGGGCAGATCCGGGTCCGCCGGGGCCTCCGCCACGAGAAAATTGAGCCAGGCCGCGTCGTCCTCGGTCAGGTCGCTCCAACGCAGCTCAGGGCGGCGCCGTTCCGCGCGCAGGGCATCCAGGCAGGTGCGGACCGCCAGCCGCGAAACCCAGTGTGCGAAAGGCACATCCGGGCGCGCTTCATAGCGGTCGAGCCGGCTGAACAGTTTCACAAAAACTTCCTGGGCCAGGTCTTCCTCCGCCGCCCGACGCGGCAGGTGGCTGCGCACAATGCGAATGACCAGCGGATAGAGCTGTTCGACCAGTGTTCGCGCGGCGGTCTGGTCTTTATCCAGCACCCGCTTCAGGCAGGACTCCAGATCGAACTCGTCGGTCACAATCAATCAAGGATCACTCGTCACACCCATTAATAACGCCGGCGGCAGCGCGAAGGTTACCACGGCCGGCAGCCGTTTTAGTCCGCGTCCCGCCGCTGCCGATTCAGCCACGCGCGAATTCAGAACCTGCGACGTGGCTGATGTCTGAAGATGGCTATGAACTGGCTCGGAAGCAATGCGGTGGTTGCTGGTAGGACGGGTTCCTCTGGTCTTCGAGGCGATGGACAGCGCTACCGAGGTGGAAGGTGGTCGGGTGCGGAAAGCGTTCAGTAATAACGGTAGGGGCGTTCCATGGGGAAGGCGTGGGGCAGATGCCGCACCTCGCGCACGGCGCCGTCCTCGAGGAGCACTTCCACGATGTCGAAGCGCACCGCCACTTTTGGCCGCCGCAGCAGGCGCAGGTAATCCAGGGCGGTGTGTGTCAGGTGCCGCCGCTTGGCCGCGTCCACCGCCACGGCCGGACGGGACCATTCCTCGGAGGAGCAGCCGCAAGCCCTGAAAGCGCACCGCTGGCTGTCTCACCGGCTCCCGTATTGCATCGGGTAATCGAGCTAGAAGGTACTTGCAAAAGGCTTACTCATAGTGAACATAATCCTAAATGAATGCTTTGTGGCAAGGGTTCCGCACCGCTTCGAAAACACCCGGATCCGCGTGCCTCTCATCCGTCGTGTCGATGCTGCGACGACGCTGGCATCAGAGCGTCATTCTGCTTTTGCTCACCTTCGCGTCTCCATTTACCGCGAACGCTTCAGCTCTCAAAAGCGGTGCAATTATCCTGCTGCGGTCGGCGGCCGAGGATCAGCCCTGTGTTTGGGTGGACAACCAATACCAGTCCAGCCGGCTCGCGGTGCGGGGTGTCCGGCTTGATCAGGCGACTCCGTTCGAGATAGTCAAGTATACCCAGCCCATGGGGCTGGGAAATCCGCGTTCATCCGGTGGCGACCTCCTTCGCCATGGAGATTTTGTTTGGATTCGAGTGGCCTCGAACCCAAAAAGGCAGTTCTCTCAAAACGATGAAGAGGGAGTCCCAGTGTACGCCGGATCCCTACACTCCATGCTGATGCGCGTCTTCAAGAATCCCCACCCATCTAGCTCTCAGGGTTTGGAGATTCACTTTGGGGACCAGGTCGTCATTGAGGACTTTTTCGATGGGACGTACCTCTCCATGCGCAGAATTGATGGTCCATTAGTTTGCGTAGGGACTAACCAGGCTACGCCGTTCCGATTTGAAATGGCTGCCGCATCCCACGGTTCCGAGCCAGACCTTCGACCTGCACCCGAGACGTCAAACCCTCAGCCGGTATTTCGCGACTTCCAAAGTGATGGCTCGGTGGTGTTGCGGTTCTCGGATGCTTCGACCGTTCGGGTGATGGCGGACGGGTCCAAGTATGTCACCAGGCCCGATGGCACTGAATACAAGGAGGAGGCTTCCAATGCACAGCCGGCTACACCGCCACAGTGGATCGACGAAGCGACCGTCAACTGGGCAAACGGTGTCGCGAGTCAACTCCTCGCCACCATTGAGATTCTGCTGCGCGGGAACACGGGGGCTTTGCAGCGCTACCGCAAATCTGAGGGGGGAGCTTCCACCTCGAAGTTGCTCCAAATGCGAGCTACCCTGATACACCGATTGACAGAAAGCCCTTAACTCTATGCGAGCGTACCTGGCGGTTTTGACGGCACTTTGTTTTCCACTCCTGAGCGGCGCCGGAATTTCGCCTGCGGCCGCCAACGCGGCTGTGGACGCGACGATCGCCGACAGGAGTGTGGAAAGACTGATCGTCGAGGCTCCACCCACAAATGCCTCTCCAGCGGTACTTAAGGCGTATGAGGATGCGTGGGTGGGCTACCTCGAATACCGTCGTTCCGGTTACGAGCACCGGAGTCGGTGTTACGAATGGCAATTCATCTCGTCAATCGTGACCTTTTTCATGGTGATGATCATCGCTTTCACCGGCGTTTACTTTTCTTACCTGCAATTTACCAATGGGGGACGTAAGTGGCTAAAGAAACGGGGAAAGAGCACTGAACAGACGGCTCCGGTTGATCCGACACCGACAACCTTCAAGGCCGGAGCGACCGGGGTTGAGGTAACCTCGAATGTGATCGGTGTGGTGATTCTGGTAATATCAATCGCCTTTCTTTATCTCTACCTCGTCCACGTCTATCCAATAACGGACAGCCTCTGAGGATCATTGCCTGTGGACGCAGCGGACCAAGGGGACGAATTGTGATCGTAACTGCCGCTCGAACAAAGGGGCCTTCGTTCCTGGTAGGGCGGGTTCCGCCGGTCGTCGGGGCGTTGGACAGCGCCACCGACGTGCAAGGTGGTCGGGCGCGGAAAGCGTTCAGTAATAGCGGTAGGGGCGTTCCATGGGGAAGGCGTTGGGCAGATGCCGCACCTCACGCACGGCGCCGTCCTCCAGGAGCACTTCCACGATATCGAAGCGCACCGCCACTTTTGGCCGCCGTAGCAGGCGCAGGTAATCCAGGCCCGCCCTCGTCAATCGCCCTCGCCTCTCCTTATTCACCGCGGCGGCAGGTCGACCCCATTCCTCGGAGGAGCGGGTTTTGACCTCGACGAAGACCAGGCATTCCTTGTCTCGCATGACAAGGTCGATCTCGCCTCGATCGGTTCGAAAATTGGCGGTCAGGAATTTGAGGCCCTGCCGCTGAAGGTGCTTTTTCGCTTCTTTCTCTCCCAATTCTCCGCGAAGCAAGTGCTGCGGCAGTTCCTTGCCGCGCCACCAGGAGCGCAATATTGTAAGCGCCGCATTAATCATTTTAGTCATGCTTGTTCCGGCCTTGCAGTCCTGCATGTTTCTATGACTCTGGTGCCGGCGATACAAACCAAATTTCTGACGTTTCAACTGCCCTGGAAATACTAACAAACTCCGGAACGAGCGCGGGCTTGGCTCCCTCACGGGACTTGCCTGGTCTACTTGACTTTCTGCACCGGTTTCGCTGTAGTGGCTCGCAAACGATAAACAAACTACCCTCGATGCAGGCGAGACAATCTTACTGGAACTTCATTGCAGAAGCATTCGAAAGCATCAGCATCTATGATGGTGAGAAAGCATGGCTGTCTGGCTTGAGGAAATTCCCGGAGTGGGTCGGCGACCTGCTCGCGGTGCATTGGACGATGGCTGAGGTCGAGAACGGGGGCTTTCGCCAATTCTTCCTGAACAGCACCGGCGTAGTTGGCCCGGAAGCTGTGCGAGGCTTCCACCGTATCGGCTTGCCGCAAGCGGCGAACCTCGTCCAGAAGGCGATGCTTTACCTGGGCCCAGTTTATCCGCGGGATCGAAAGAAACGAGAGCGCATTCTCTCGGGCAAGAGCAAACGCAGTGGAGGCGAGCAAATGTCGGTCATCCCAAAGTTATTCTCAAAAAAGTTGCTGCCGGAACGCGAGGCTCAAGGGAGGAAGGCAGAAAAAGATCCATTCGAAGATCTGGAAAACCAGCTCTTCAAAATGGACAAGAAGGTTTGGAGAACCATGGATGTGTACGCTCGCAAACAAAATGCAGTACAGCCAATTCCGGAACCGTTCAAAAGAACTGGTTTGTCGGCCAGGGAGAAGTTGCGGCCATCTTCGAAGACTCAGGGAAAAGGCAGAAAAACTGAAACCGCGAATCCATTCCTGGCAATGCTTGATGCCCTCAAGAAACAATTGGTGGACGAAGGCCAAGAGGCGACCGCTGAGTACCGGAAGCATTTGCGTGAAGTGCGCTCAAAAGCTCCTCCCCTCCGCTTCGACCTCTTGCCGAGTTCGGACACGAAATGGCAGGAGAAGCTCGAGGCTCAAGCTCTTGTCGCGAAATTGGCCGCGCAAGGATTTCAGCCGGCAGGCACTTTTGCGATCCAGCCTGGCGGCAAGGCGGTTTTGACCGGCTTCGCGCACCCTCAACAGGGAATCCACGCCGCCCTCATCCACAAGGGCGAAAAGGTGTTCCTCGGTTTAGTCTCGCGGTATGCAGACGGCAGATATTTTGAATGCACCAACGTGCCTGTCCCGTTTGAACCGGCCTATTCGAACTCGCATATATGTCAACGTCGTATTGGGGCGAGCTTTGACGAGCTCTTGAAAAACCTACTTCGAGTTCGTCCCAAAGACTCTCCTTTACGGGCGACGCCGGATGATTTTGCGGCTAAGGTTCAGGAAGACTACTCCCGATATCAAGCTTGGGACGCGGAGCGCGGGGGCGCAACCGTGAAGGAGTTGAGGGCGCGATTCAAGGCGGCCGGGCAGCTCCCCACGGGCGATGCGACGAAGCCGTTTCTTGATGCCGCTCGTAGTGACGCCGCCGAGAAAGCCCTTTGTAATTGGTGGCGGCTGCAAGCAGACGCTCCGTTCCCCTTGGAGAAGGTGGTTGATTCCCTGGTTATTATTTACGACGACCTCACGCCCGACCAGGTGGCGAATGCCTACTGGTGCGCCACGGACGACTACCTGAAACAGGCGGACTTCCCGAGAGGCGGCGCGCGCGAGGTTTTCGCACAGGTTGTGAAACAGAGAAATGCCACCGTGCGCAAGCTCTTCGAAAAGCGCACGCCCCTGTTGGCTGACTTTTACCTCAGCACTCGCGAGATCAAGGCTTAGTGGCCGGGATTTTCTTTTTGCAATAAGGGGCGCAACTCTTCCTGCGTCAAGGCTCCCCTCGGGACCGGTGTACGACCATTATTAACATTAGGTGGGTCGGTTCTCCACGGAGCCATTTTGCGTTGCCTTCCTGACGCCTTCCTTTAGCTGTCACCCAAACGGTCTCTTGGTTAAGAAAGGAGCGCGTTCACGGGCAGGTATCAAGCCAATATAAACAAATTGCAGGCATTCCCGGTCACGAAAAATGAGATCGATCTCCTCGCGGTCGGAGCGGAAATTGGCGGTGAAGAATTTCATGCCCAGGCGTTGGAGGAAACGCTTCGCCGCCCACTCGCCCCGGTCACCGTGGCGGAGGTGGAGCGGCTTTTCCGGGCCGCTGAACGAGGCCTCGATACGCGCGAGGAGGTTCAATGTCCGCTCGAAACCGGTGCTGATTGGTTGCATCCCGGCCTCTTTCTATAACGATGCTATGTCCAAAACGAATCAATTGTCACGTTGGCCAGGCCCAAGTCTTTAAATTGCTTTTGAGTTAAGTTCCTTCGCCGACCTCGTCTCGCCCTGCACCCGTTCATCATCCCCTGCGTCGAATCTGCGCTGCGAGAACCTATTGCTTTGCGCGGTAGAAACGGCTGGAATTTGTGCCGACGGGATCGGACATTTCCATCGGCACGCCGGCATCACCGTAGTTCGTCCACACCGGCGTCCAGGCCCGTAAGTCGGACGACCCTTCAAAAACGATGGGTGGATACGGAGAACACTCCCACAGCCGCAAGTCAAACGCGCTGTTGGTTACAGCCATTGTGGCCGCATTCATGGGCAGCCATTTGGTGGCCAATCCGCTCGGGGAGACCTGGCGGTCGAACAGTGCTGTGTCCGTCCGGCCCCGATAATAGGCCGTGTTCACTTCCATGATGTCGAGCCACGCGAAGTTGGTTTGGCCCACCCACTCGATTTGGAAGTGCAACAGGCCGTTGTTGCCGACGACCGCCACATAGCCAAACGGGTTGTCATGCAGCACATCACCCGTCGGGAGTGGTGGAACTTTGGCGGGGTCAATGGGCACGTTGGGCAGCATCCAAACGCCGTTGGTATCGGTCGTTCCCTGCGCCTTTACTTGCGGAGTGATGAGAACGCCTTGCCCGGGTCGGTAACACATTTGAAACATCCGAAGCGTCGCCGCGCTCAAAGGTAGGCCGTTCGTGTCTGTCAGCCGCAGTCCAACCTGGGTGGGAATGCCGTAGAGGTATTGCCCGTAGTAGCCATGAGCCTGGTGCAGCCAGTGGTTCATCGCCAGGGCGCTGTGCGGCGAGAGCATGGGGTCAATTCGATACATCAAATCGATCCCCGGCCAATATCCTCGCCCGGACACCAGGTTATTATCTGGCGGCAGGCTGAACTGGTAAATGTCGATCAACCCGAGCTGATGTCCCATTTCATGGAGGAGCGCGTATTCGATATCATCGGCGGGTTGCAGGGCCAGCGCGTTGAGGCGCCAATCCGGAACCCCGGCGCGGTAACGGAAAGGGAAAATGGCCCAGGGTCGAGCGCCGCCCTGGTCCGCCGGGGGATCGGGGGCGGAGTCATCAAGCAACTCCAGAACATCGTAGTGAACTCGTTTGGACGAACCCGCCTGCGCAAAAAGCTGGTTGAACCTCCCCATATTCCGGTTGAGCCAGTCAATGAAGTCGTCCGTCGCCGCGTTGGTCCAGGCTGTCGTGTGCGAGCGGAAATCCTCGTAATAGCTCACATCCACATAGCTCAAAAACGGAACGGACTTGGTTCCGAGGGTCAGGCTGTTGTTCTCGCTCCTTGAGTCCGACTCTGCGATGACAAAGCGAATCGAATGCACCTGTCCATCCCAGTCGCGTGCCAGGGCGAAAGGCATCGTTCCACCCTGGAGCAGGGGGCCGCTCACCGTCTGTTGCAGGATCTCCTTGCCATCCCACTCCCACGCGCCATGCACCGCATTTGTCCACGGATTGCTGCCTCGATTCCGCACGGTGGCGGTGTAGGTTACCGTCTCTCCAATTTTCGGCCAACGAGGAGTATCGGCCGTTTGTCCGCTTCCCAAACCCGTCGCGGACGAGAAGCCGTACGGGCCGAAACCTGACGGTTCAGTCAGCTCGTAGTAAGTGTAAAGCGCATCAAATCGGGGAAACCAGGGGCTGCGGCTGACGCAGACAACCTGCAAATCCGTTTCGTCATAGGGTGTAAACGGACCGAGCGAACGGCCCAGGGCGGATTCCCGGCCTCCGCTCGAACGGGTCGTTACCGCGTAATAGTATCTCACCCCGTTGGTGGCCGTGGTGTCCAGGAACCCGGTGGCGAGGCGATTCGTCACCATAGCCAGCTCCGTCACCCCGGCCAACGAAATGATCGGCTGGGTTGAGCGATAGACGATGTAACCCACGAACAGGCCAAAGCTGTCGGCCGCCGGTTGCCAGAACAGTTGCACCGCGTTGTTTAAAGGCCGGCCGCGGAGAAACGAAGGCGAAGGAAGCGTGACCTCAGGCGCCGCGTTGAGGTCGAAGGCGTTGAACAGGTTTTCCGTCTGTTGACTCGGCGCTTCGTTATCCCCGTTGCCCTGAACCCAGGTCAGCCGCGCCGGCAAATACAACAACCCGTCCTGCGACAGCGTGGCGGTGGCGCGCGCCGTGCCGTTCACACCCACGTTCAGCACATCCAACTGGGTTCCATGGTCCGTGTCGTCGCGGATGGCGTAATAAGCTCCCCCTTCGTTGTTACCCACAACAATGACGCCGTTTGCCGTCACGATCGGCGACGCTCCCATCACCTTCCAGCTCTTGCTGTGAGTCTCGAACGACCATTTCACGCTGCCGTCAATCGTGCGCAGCGCGTAGAGCCGGCCATCCCCCTCCTGGCTGACGCTTTGGAAGTAAAACGTGGCGCCATCGTGAGCTAAACATCCCGTGGTTTCAGCCCATTGCATGGTATTGACGCCGGGGGTGTATTGATACACCTGCTTGCTCGCCGTTCCCCAGAGCGGCTCGCCGCGGCTCGTGAACCCGGCGACATAAAGACTGCCTTCTCCCACGGGCAGATAAATGTTCCCGCTTACCGGGTCAATTGTAGGTTCCGCATCGGCGGGCTGATAGGTTTCGACAAACCACTGCTCGGCCCCGGTTTGTCCATCGAATGTGCTCACGCGGCCACAGCGGCCGCTGCCAACCACTCGCAACTGGCCGGCTTCACTCCACAACGCAGGGCCTCCAAAAAAGGCGCACAGCCCGACTTCGGCGGCCGACCAAGTCAAACCCAAGGTGGTGCCAAAGTCAGTCTCGGCGCGCGGGCCCATGACGAACACCCGGCCATCGGGCGCAATCTTGGGTGCTAGGGTCATGACCAAGTCGGGCCGCGCGTCCCCGCCGTTGTGCCAGTATTCGGAGGGGCCCACGGTGGGCCGCATGGCCATCAACGGATGGCTCGTCGCGTCATTTGCCAGATAGAGCACCCTGCCGTCGTTCGAAAAACCCGGCATGCAGTCACCGATGGTCTCGCCGCCGTCAGGCAACCCGCTCCAAAACAACTTGCCGGTTCGCCGATCCATGCCTTGCACTCCCTTGGGCCAATGGTAAGTCCCCACGACAACATCACTGCCGCCCGGGCCGGCTCCGTCAAAGAATGGCATGCCGCTGGCCCCAATTCCTCCCGTATCGGGAGATCCAGGTGCCCGTTTCTGCCACCGAATGGCATCGAAGAAAGTTTGGTTCAGCCGATTCGACGGCACGATAAAATCGGCGCGGCCCGTGTTCCAAATGTCCCTTTGTCGGCCCGGCCACTTCATCGCCCCGGGCAGGAGCGGTCCGATGGACTCGAATGTCCCCTCCTCGAGCCCCGCCTTCGACACGCTCGTAACCAGATAGTAATAACGAGTGCCGCTCATGCCGTTCGTATCCTGGAAGCTTCCCGCAAAGCGGTTCGAAAGCGTCGCCATCGGGGTGCGCCCCGTGACCGAATTGAACGGCTGCGTCTCGCGGTAAACCGCGTAGTGGTCAAACAGGTCCAGCGGGTCCGCCACGGAATCCCAAAACAATTCTACCATTTGCTCGACCGCATGACCCCGAAGTCCGGTTGGCGGAGGCAGCCAGCCCACGACCGCGTTAAGGTCAAAGGAGTTGAAGAGGTTCTCGATTTGCTGGCTGGGCGTCTCACCATCACCGTTCCCTTGTACCCAAGTCAGGCGTGCCGGCAAATAGAGCAATCCGTCCGGTGAGAGCGTCGCGCTCGCCTGCGCGGTCCCATTCGTGTCCACCTTCAGCGTGTCCAGTACTGTCCCCCGGTTTCCGTCATCCCGAATGGCGTAGTAGGTTCCTCCCCCGTTGTTGCCCACGATTATCACTCCGTTAAGTGTCACAATGGGCGACGAGGCAAAATCCTGTCCCCCTTTGCTCTGAGTGCTGAGCGACCACTTTACGCCTCCATCCACCGTGCGCACGGCGAACAGACGCCCATCGCCTTGTTCGCTCACGCTTTGGAAGTAAAATGTCAAGCCGTCATGGGCCAGGCAGCCCGCGCTTTCCGCCCGCTGCGCTTGGTTGAGGCCTGCAGTGAACGGATACACTGGCATGGTCGCCAGGTTCCACAGCGGTTGGCCATTCCTGGTGAGCCCCACCACATAAAGACTGCCCTCTCCCACCGGCAGGTAAATGTTCCCCGTCGCGGGGTCGATCGTTGGGTCCGCGTCGGTGTATTGGCCGGTCTCTACGAACCATTGCTCCGATCCCGTTTGCCCGTCGAATGCGCTCACCCGGCCACACCGACCGCCGCTGATCACACTGACCCGGCCGGTCTCGCTCAAAATTGCCGGACCACTCAAACATTCGCAGAGGCTTCTTGAGGCCTGCCACGTAAGGCTCAAGGATGTTCCATAATCCGTCGCCCCCTGCGGAAACCGGTCCCATTGGTGCGAATAAACTCGGCCTTGCGGGTCAACCTTCAGAGAAAACGCGCCAAACAACTCCGCCTGGGCGTCGCCGCCGTTGTGCCAGTACTGCGAAGGGCCAACCAGTGATGGCATGGCCATCAAAGGATGCGCCGTTGCATCGTTGGCGATATAGATCGTAAGCCCGTCTCCCGAAAAAGCCGGGGTTATCGTGCTGATGGATTCACCCCCGTCCGGCAGGCCATACCAGAACAGCTTCCCTGTGTGCCGGTCCATGCCTTGAATCCCTTTGGGCCAGCCATAGGTCCCTACGACCAGATTCGAGCCACCGGGCCCAACTCCGTCGAAAAAAGACATCGTCCCACTCCGGAGGTTCCCTTCGCCCGGCGAGCCGGGCGTCCGCTTCTGCCAGCGCAAGGCATCGAAAAACGTCTGGTTCACCCGGTTCGATGCGACGCTAAAATCCGCCCGCCCGGTATTCCATATGTCCCGCTGCCGCATCGGCCAGGTCGCGGCGTCGCTGTTCTCAATCGTCAGGAAAGTGCTGATCAGTGCCAGCGCTATTGGCGGCAACGCGATGGAGTTTTTGGTGCGCATAACCTAACCGGGCGAACTCCTGGCCCGTCTTCTCGAATTCGTGCATCATTTCTGGGCTTTGCGCAACGCAAATCGCAGCCCAAAAATTAAACGGCCCTTCATGTTCCTCCGATTTCATCCCTGGCCAGTGCTTTTGGGAGCGCGCGAATTTTGCGTGGCCTCGGTTTGCTCCCATACCACCTCATTGCAGGCAGAGCATAGATCACCAATTGTGAGCTTGTAATACGCGGACTGGCAGGCGTAAGGTGCATCCTACTGAAGCTAGATGTGAATAGCTTAAAAGAAGGAGACGACAGAAATTCCGGTGCGAGAAGCGACTGGCCGCCGCGTTATTATTCATTAAAATGTCGGCACGACGGGTACTCACCAAACGCTGCCAGTCAAAGAGTTTTTATGTGGAAGTGTTTCATCATTGTTGCCGTAACCCTTGCGGTTGGTTTCCGGGGTGAAGTGGGGTTAGGAGGTCAGCCGCAGGCATTGATCAATATGGACCTGGGGTATCCCGATGCCATCAAGACGGGACCGGCAGCCGTCGGGCAGGGAGTGGATGATTACTGGAATGTAGGCTGGTACAGCCCGGTAACCAATCTGAGGTATGCCAACGGAGCATTGTCATCGGTCACGATTTCCATCATTAACGGCATGTTCGGGAGTTCCTGCGGGTCAACGGACCCCATGTACAACACTTATGTGTTCGATAACAACTACGCCCCAAACGTGTCGGTCGTTACGGAGCAGCTCATCCCGGGGGTTTACGACTTTTACGCTTACAGCCCGGACGCCAACTTCACCCTCACCGTGGGGACGAACAACCTGGGCTCGCAGGGTTGCCTGGACTCGCCGCTGACCAACCCGCCCTCGTGGCAGGAAGGCCGGCAATACGTCCGGTTTACGAATGTGCTGGTCGGCGCGGGCGAGACGGTGACGCTGACGGCGGGAGGGCTGGGGAAGATTTCCGGCTGGCAACTTGCAGCCATCGCGCCCGCGCTGGCGCTGTTGGAACAGCCGCAGAGCGTGACGGTCAACGCGGGCGAAACCGCCATGCTGACGGCGAATGCCGTGGGCAACCCGACGATATCTTACCAATGGCAGTTAGACGGAGCGAACCTGCCGGGGGCGACGGCCTCGAGCCTGGGGCTGACGAATGTGCAGTTTTCACAGCAGGGGAATTACTCAGTGGTGGTGAGCAACGAACTGGGTGTGATCTCCAGCTCGAATGCGTTCCTCACGGTGCTGGCCCCACCGATGATTCATGAGCAGCCCGTCTCGCTGGTGCTCGGGGCAGGCAGAGACGCATTCCTGCTTGTGGTGGCGGACGGCAGCGAGCCTTTGAATTACCAATGGTGGTTTGGCGGCAGCCCTTTGGCTGGTGCGACGGGGTCGGGTTTGGGGCTCCGCAACATACAGACTGCCGATGCCGGGGATTATCGGGTGGCAATCACCAATGCCTTCGGCTGGGCGCTCAGCGAGATGGTGAGTCTTTCCATCACCGGCACCGCACCGGCCATCAGCTCGAGCCCGCAAAGCGTGACGGTCACGCGCGGCGCGCCCGTGGAATTCAGCGTCGTGGCCAGGGGCAACGATCCGCTTAGCTATCAATGGCTCCGAGACGGTGCCGAACTGGCGGGCAAGTCGCAGGCAACCCTCAGGTTCGACGCCGTGCAGCCGGGTGACGCCGGCATCTACTGGGCGGTGGTCACAAATATCCATGGCACCGCGTCGAGCGGTACGGCGACGCTTGCCGTCACCCCGCCACCCGGCTTCCTCTGGGCCCGGCAATTAGGCGGAAGCAACAACGACGAAGCCAAATGCACGGCGGCGGACGCGGAAGGCAATGTTTACCTGGCGGGTTATTTCCTGGGAACCGCGGATTTCGGGATTACGAACATGGTCAGCATTGGCGGGCCGGACATCTTCCTGGCCAAGTATGATCGGTGGGGACAATTGCTTTGGGTGCGGCAGGCCGGGAGCGCCTCCTTATTCCAGAATGGCGGCTATTCTTCGGATGTAGCCTTTGGAGTGGCGGCGGACGCGGCTGGTAACGTGTATATCACCGGGTCGTTCGCCGGTACGGCGAACTTCGGTGGGCTGACGCTCACGAAAGCCTCGGGGCCGGCCTTGTTCCTGGCGAAGTATAATCCTGCCGGCGACATCCTGTGGGCGGTCCAGAGCGGTGGCTCCGGCTCGGCGCAGGGCAACGGCTTGTGCGTCGGACCGGATGGGAACGTTTTCGTGACTGGGATTTTTGCCGGCGCGAACACCCTGTCCACGAATAATCTCGCGCTCACGTCTCCGGGTTCTTCCAACGCGGTATTTGTCGCCTGTTTCGACGGCTATGGTCGGGCGGTTTGGGCGAAGCGAGGCGTCGGCAATGTCAAAAGCCAGGGCCGGGCCATTGCGGCCGCGCCCGACGGGACGATTTATGTCACGGGCGACTTTTCCGGGACCGTGAATTTCGACGGGGTCGAGGTGGCAGAAAATGCCGCGTATGAAACGGGGGACATCTTCGTCGCCGCGTATGAAGCGGGCGGCAATGTGCTTTGGGTCAGCACCGCCGGTGGGTTTTACGCTGACTCAGGCGCGGGGATTGCCTCCGACGGCGTCGGCAATGCGTATGTGACAGGCAGCTTCAAGGGCGTCGCGAAGTTCGGCGAGGTGACCTTGAGCGCCGGGAATGCGCCCGAGATATTTCTAGCCAAGTACGGCCATGAGGGAAAGGTGCAATGGGCGAAAAGCGCCGGCGGGAACAGCGCGGATTACGGGACTTCGGTGGCGGTGGACAGCGGAGGCAATGCTTACGTGGCTGGGAGCTTCGTTGGGACGGTGAACTTCAGCGGCACCAATGTCTTAGGGTACGGAGCGGACGATGCATTCGTCGCGATGTACACGGCGGCGGGGAACCTGGTTTGGGTACTTGCGGCGGGCAGCGGTGGCGTGGACACCGCAGCAGGCATTTGCGCCGGTCCCAACGGCAGCGTTTACCTCTCTGGAAGCTTCGCCGGATCAATACGTCTGGGAAATGTGACGCTGCCGGGTGCGGGTGGTCGCGACGCTTACGTGACCCGGCTGGCGACGCTCGACCCGGATTTGCCTCCGACGATCACCCTCCAGCCGTCAAGCCGGACGTTTGCCGTCGGAGCCGATGCGAGACTGGGCCTGGGGTTTCTCGGCGGCCCGCCCTTGAGCTTCCAATGGCGTCTCAGCGGCGCCGACCTGCCAGGGGAAACGAACGCCGTGCTGACACTTGATGCCGTGCGACCCGCCCAGGGAGGCGACTACTCGCTCGTAATTGGCAATGCTTTCGGCACCGTGACCAGCGCGGTCGCGACCGTTTCGGTTGCGGTCGAGCCGGATTATCTCTGGAGTGTGCGGGCCGGGGGTGTTTCAAATGACGAAGCCGCGGCGGTAGTCACCGACGCTTCGGGCAACGTCTATGCGGCCGGGTATTTCTCCGGCACGGCGGATTTCAGCGGCACAGCACTGGCCAGCCACGGAGGGGAGGATATCTTCGTGGCGAAGTACGACAGAGCAGGGGCGTTGCTGTGGGTGTCACAGGCTGGGGGCACTGAAAACGATCGAGCCACAGGGCTGGCCTTGGACAGCACGGGGACCCGCGTATTGGTGGTCGGTTCATTTGGTGGCAGTGTGAGTCTCGGAGCGACGAATCTCATCAGCGCGGGCGGGACTGATATTTTCCTGGCGCAGTTGGATTCGCGGGGGAATTGGGTGTGGGGAAGCCAGGCGGGCGGCCCGCTGAAGGATGCAGCGCTCGGGGTGGCGGTGGATGACTCGGGCAACGCGATCATCACCGGCTACTGCCAGGGCTCCGCGCGGTTCGATGGCACCACGCTCAACGGCGGCACGGCGAACGAGATTTTTGTCGCCAAGTATAATTACATCGGCCGGTTGATCTGGGCCCGCAGCGCCGGGGGCGCGGGCTCGGACACCGGCCGGGCCATCGCCTGCGACCGCAAGGGGCACATTTACGTCGCCGGTTCCTTCTTCGGCTCCGCCGTCTTCGGCCCCTTCGGCCTTAACAGTCCTGGGGACCTGGGCATTTTCATCGCGCAGTACCGATCGTCGGACGGGGGCGTGGCCTGGGTGCGGCAGGGCGGCTCAACCGGGCAGAGCGATGATGAGGCCCTGGCCCTTTGCGCCGATCGGGAAGGCAATGCGCTGGTCAGCGGTTATATCCAGAACCAGGCCTGGTTCGGGAGCAATGCGGTGAGCAGCGCCAACAGCAACGCGCCGGACGTATTCCTGGCCAGGTATGACGTGGAGGGAAATCTTCTGTGGGTGCGGCAGGCGGGGGGGAGGCTGTACGATTATGGGAACAGCCTCGCCACGGATGGGTGTGGCAACGCCTACCTCGCGGGAGCGTTTGCCGGCTCGGCCAGATTTGGGGACAGCACCCTGAGCTCCGCCGGCAGCTCCGATTTGTTCGTCGCGCTTTACGACGGCGCTGGGCAACTCGTCAAGGTACGGCGTGGCGGCGGCTCGGGAACCGATGCGGCTCACGCGGTGGTCGCTGACGGCAAGGGCGGAGCCGTGGTGGCCGGCTACTTTAGCGCGGAGGCGTGCTTGGGGGGCGATTTGCTGCCAAGCACCGGCGGCAGGGATGCTTTTTTAAGCCGGCTGCAACTGTTTGCCTCTAATGCAGCGCCCTGGATTACGACTGCACCGGTGGAACAAACCGCCTTCTTCGGCTCCAACGCGGTGTTCATGGTGGGCGTGAGCAGCGGGACGGCAGTCACCTATCAATGGCAGTTCAACGGCAGCGGCATCGCGAATGCCACCAGCTCCTTTCTGCGCGTCACCAATGTGCAATACGCCAATATGGGGAACTACCGCGTGGTGGTTTC
The DNA here is from genome assembly GCA_002298785.1 of Verrucomicrobia subdivision 3 bacterium UBA693. Classification (GTDB taxonomy): domain Bacteria; phylum Verrucomicrobiota; class Verrucomicrobiia; order Limisphaerales; family UBA8199; genus UBA693. Next base: position 15,885 of record DBMR01000046.1, on the reverse strand, counting down.
GAACGCGTTCGGTGTGGTCACCAGCGCGGTCGCCCGGCTGACGACCGATTTGGTTCCGGAGTTTGTCTGGCTCCGCAGCGCCGGCGGCATTCAGGACGATGTCGCCCAGGCCATTGCCACGGATGGCGAGGGGAATCTCTTCGTGGCGGGCTATTTCAAGACCAATGCAATGTTTGGTCTCTTCCCGGTGGCGAGCGCCGGGCAGGAGGATATTTTCCTGGCCAAGTATGACGCCAACGGCGGGTTGTTGTGGGTGAACACCGCCGGTGGAATCTCCGGCGACTCCGCCCTGAGCCTGGCTGTCGATGCGACTGGCAACGCGGTGATCGCGGGGAGCTTCCTGTCCGCGCGCGCGAACTTCGGCCCTTACACCCTGACCAATCTGGGAGATTTCTCGGACATCTTCGTCGCGAAGTACGATTCGCAGGGCGGCATCCTGTGGGCCAAACGGGCCGGATACAGATTCTTCGATCAGGCCAACGCGGTGGCGGTCGATTCGGTGGGGAACACTTACCTCACGGGCTATTTCGATTGGATCGCGGGTTTGGATGGAATCTGGTTCACCAACAATCCCGGGACGAATTTCCTCGTCGCCAAGTACGATCCCGCCGGGAACGTGGTCTGGGCGAAAACCGCGTTCGGCACCAACACCTGCCTCGGCAGCGGCATCACCGTGGATCACGACACCAACATCCTGGTCACGGGCTATTTGGTCGGAAGAGCCGATTTTGGCGCCGGGGTGATTTTCAATACAAACAGCTACTACGGGGGCACGGTCTTTCTGGCGAAATACGATGCCGACGGGAACTTGAGCTGGACCACCAAGGGCATTGGCGGGGCGGTGGGGTATGGGCAGAACATCAAAGTCGATGCCGCGGGCAATATCTTTGCCACGGCCACCATGCGCAGCTACGGCACCTACCCGCTGATCAGCAAATACGATGCGACCGGCAGACGGCTGTGGACGCGGGGCGGCTGGCTCTCGTGCTGCACGGGGGATTATCTCACGGCGGACGGTTTGGCGCTGGACCTGGACGGCAACCCGTATATCACCGGCACCGTCAGCGGGTCGGCCTACTTCGAGAACTACAACTACCGGATGAACCATCAGGGATATGTCGCCAAGTATCGCGGGAGCGACGGCGCGCTGTTCTGGGCCCAGCCCCTGGGCCAAGCCGGCAATGGAGTCGCGGTGGATGCATTCAACAACACCTACCTGGCCGGCCGTTTCACTGGCACCGGGTCTTTTGGCCTGACCGACACCTTGGTCAGCGTCGGGTTAAATGACGCGTTCGTCGCGAGGATCGGCGTAAAAGGGCCGAACATTTCAGCCGGCCCCGTCAACCAGCAGGTCGTTGCCGGTTCGAATGCGGTTTTGCGCGTCACCGCCACCGGCACCGGGCCTCTTGGCTACCAATGGCTGTTTAACGGCGCCTCCATCAATGGAGCGACGGGCAGCTCCTTGACGCTGACTAACTTCCTGCCTGGAAACGCCGGGGCTTATTCGGTGACCGTTCAGAACACTGCCGGTTCGGTGACCAGTCCGCCCGGATTTTTGACGCTCATTCCCGTCCTCCAGATCGGTCGCGCGGGAGACGTTGTGGTCTTGGATTGGCTTGGCACCTTCGTGCTCCAGAGCGCCACCAATGCGCAGGGACCATTTCTCGATCTCTTGTCGGGCGCGAATTCCTACACCAACGAGCCGGCCGGCCCGCAGCGCTTCTTCCGGCTGCGGTCACCAGCATCGCCGTGACGGAGCACCGACGTCCAAGACTGGGTTTTGCGGTTACGAATGCGGGAACACAAGATTTTTTGACGGGATTACAGGATGGAAAAAGGATGGGGACAACCCGCGGTGTTCCGGGTGTTGAGTTTGCGGTTGGCGGCGGCCAAGCGCAGGCAGGTCACTGGTCTTTCTCCTGTTCATCCACCGAATCCGGCTCAATAATCCTGCGGTATGAGTTATTCGAACAGGCACCCGAGCCAGCTTACCGCCCGTCAGTTGGTCGTGCCTTGGGCGATAGCTTCGCTCGCATGAATGTTGTCCGCGCTGGCAGCCCAGAGGAGCTCGCTCTTGCGCGGGCCTTGTTCGAGGAGTATGCGAGCTGGCTGGGCATTGATTTGTCGTTTCAGGGATTTGCGGCTGAACTGGCCGGGCTGCCTGGGCCTTATGCGCCGCCCCGCGGACGTTTGCTGCTGGCGCTAATCGAGGGCCGGGCGGCCGGTTGCGTCGCCTTACGGCCCCTTGAAGCGGAGGTCTGCGAGCTGAAACGTTTGTTTGTGCGTCCGGATTATCGAGGACGCGGCGTCGGCAAATTGCTAACCGAAAAGATCCTGCAGGAGGCGCAAGGCATAGGCTACCGGTCGATGCGACTGGATACACTGCCTTCCATGCAAAACGCCATCCGGCTGTACGAAGCGCTCGGCTTCAAACGGCGGGCGGGATATTATTCAACACCGCTGGCCGATACCGTCTTCATGGAACTGAAACTATGAGGGGTTTCACAAGGATTTGGGCTGCGTGACACTAACTTTCCACGCGTCGCCAGCGCCAGGACGCGGAATACGTCTAGGATTTTGACTGCGAGATCAAACACCCCGAAAGCGGGAAGTTGTGAGCTTCACCAACCGGCCAAGACCTCACCGCAGCAGGTCCAACTGCGGATTTAATGGCAGAGTGCCCAGGGTCACAGGTCGGAAAATCCCTCCCGCCCCGAACCAGTCATAGACACGCACGGCGATGGTGTTGGTCCCGGGTTGCACTAGGGGGTTGAGCTCGTAACTCTTCTTCTCGGATAAAGCATCACGACGGGTGGCCAGGTCGCCGCCTTTACCGACGAGCTGACCATTCACAAAGAGCTCATAAATGTCGTCCACACCCTCAAGCGACAGGTAAACCTTCTTTTGCAGCCACGTGGCCGGGATGTTCACTTCCAGGCGGTACCAAGCCCAGCCGTCGAGATCGGGGTAGCCTTGCGATTCCCACCAGGCGCCAATGTGGATCGGTTTCCAATCGCGGTCGGTAGCGAGTTGCCGCTTGTGCCAGCCTTGGGCCAGCCCTTCGTTTCGCGGATCGGGTCTGAACGACCAGGAACGCTCGACCAGGTTGGTTTGTTCCGCCTGCAACGAGGCTTTCAGGTAATCCCACACCTCGGCTGGGAGGGCCTTGCGGGGCGGAGCGGGTTGGAGCAGTCGATTCGCGAGGACTCCAAGCATCCATGGGCCGGCGGCGCCGGTGTCGCCGGAATGAGCCAGGCTTGAGACCAGCAGTCGGCCGGTGCCGACGCGCGTTTCAAACGCGAGGCCGTGAGTGCGCACGGTGGCTTGATCGTGCGTATCCCACAGCAGCAGGAGCGGGTCGAAGCTCTCAAAATGAGGCAGATTCGGGACGACTGGTCCGGCGAGGTCGAAGTGCTGAAGCTCCAGCAACAGTTCGCGCGGCACCTGTTCCAGCAGGGTGCTCGAGGGCACTACCGGGGCCCCACGCAAAAACCAGTGTTCACTGGTGCGGAAGCTGAACTTTTCACCATTAGGCAGCAACAGCACGCGGGCTCCTGATTCCAGGGCATGGGCGAGGTCCGCGTCGAATTTTGCCGCCACGATGATCTCCGGTGCATTGCTGTTAGCGGTGGTGGTGTCCCAGGCACTCTGTGGAAAGAGCGCGTGAACGGCGTCAGTGTCAGCGCTACGGTAGAAAGTGATCCGGCACGGCTCATGGTTTGGCTGGGGTAGGATCCAAAGCGGCCATTCGTTGCGGACCAGTCCTGACGAGTTGGTCAAGGACGCGGAGAGCACGACGCGGAACGGCTGATCGGTTGCGGGCAACGGGAAATCCACTTCCACCAGGCTAGCCAAAGTGCCGGGAGACTGGTTGAGGTCCTCGACCCGGCGCTGGTGCAAAGGCAGGCGTTGGGCGTTGTCGCCGGTTCCGGTGACCTTTTCCAGGGCGATCTCGAGTGTGCCGCCTTGGAGGGCATGAGCGCCGAAATGACTGAGGAGCAATTCGAAATGGAGCGGGAGACCGTCGGTAAACGAACGACGATCATTCGCGGTCTTGAGCAACAGCATAGTTTCTCCATGCCAGGCCCAGTCGGACGATGCCCATTTGGGTCGGCCCAGGTAATCGACCAAACCCATGCTGGCATTGGGGACATCGCGGATGACGCTGACGACGTAGCCCGCATAAGGGAGTTCGCGGCGAAAAGCTTCCACCTGGAATTTGCGCATCAGCAACGCGTAATGGAGAGAATCCTGGACCAGGTTGGCGAGGGAAGCTTCACCGCAGATGGGCGTGAGGCGCTGGCGCCAGGTTTCGGTGGCGTCCAATGGTCCGGGAGCCCACCACGGCCGGTTGGTGCCGAGGTATTGCAGCAGGGCGGGACGATCGATCCAGGTGTCGGCAGCGATGGCCTCGCCCAGCACCAGCGGCTTCAGACCGTGTCCCAGGATGTACTCGTCGAAACCGCGCAGCGTTTTCACCCAGGTATGATTGTTGCCGTAGGGATGGTCATCGTAGAAATCGTTGACCCGATTCCAGCCGATCCAACTGGAATCATCCTCGACCAGGGCGCCCGGAACGAGTGAATGTGCCAGGTCATAGAGGCTTTGAATGACCGGCAACTGGGCCGAAGGCCCGGTTTCGCAGGTAAGGCTGCGCAGGATCGCGGAGGGGTGGTTGCGGTCGAACTCGAAGAACTCGCGGAATTCGCCACGCAACGCCGGTAGGAATTTCTCCGTCAGGTTGGGATGCCAGGTCGGGTATTCCATCCAGACCAGCATGCCGAGTTCATCCGCGAGTTCCAGGCAACGCCGCGGTGGGATCCACAGGCAGAATTTCATGAGGTTAAAGCCGCGAGCGCGCGCCAGCTCAAACTCGCTGCGCCACACCGCCTCGCCGGGATTGGGCGCGAACTGTGACGGCGAGTAGCCCCAGTTCAGCACGCCGCGGATGCTCAGCGGTTTCCCGTTCAGCCGGAATTGGGAGCCGAAGGTTTCGATGGAACGGAAACTCACGCGGGTCACGACCTCGTCGGCGGGCGAGGTGGGCAGGGAAATCCGCACTTCATACAGGACGGGATGCGCCGGTTCCCACAACTCTGCTCCGGCAACGGGCGCCCGGATTTTCAGGAGGTCGTTGGTGCGATCAAAAGTGGGTTTCAACTCGGTCCAGTCCGACTCGCCGCGGCGCCGGATATGGACCAGCGCCTGGGTGACGGAGCGGGAGTCGTCGTGCTGGAGGGGAAACTCCAGCCGCAATTCACGCGAGGCCGGATCGCCAACCGCGAGCAGTTCCAGATCGGCAATCGCGATTTCCGGTACCAGCAACAACTCCACAGTTTGCCAGAGGCCGCCAAAGTGCGGCGCAATGATGGGGAGGAAGCCCTGGGTGTTGTGCCCCACCTTTTCGTCCAGGCGCACTTTGATCTCGAGGGGTTGGCCGTTCGTGGCCGCGCGCAGCACCGGGGTGACGTCAAAACGGAAGGGCGTCCATCCGCCCACGTGTGATCCCAGCCGTTGGCCGTTGCACCACACCTCCGTTTCGGTGGCAGCGCCGTGAAATTGCAGCAGCGCGCGGAAACCCGGGGGCAAAGCCGGCATCGCCGTGGTTCTGCGATACCAACCGACACCATGGAAGTTGGTGCCTTCATGGTCCTGGAAGGTCGAGGGGACGGAAACCGTTTTCCAACCGTTCGTGGCGCGGTCACGCTGGAATTCCCACGGGCCGGAGAGCGAAAGGGTCTGTCGAGGCGAGGCTGCCAAGGCGGTTTGGCAGCCGGCCGCGAGCCAGAGCGCGATGCCGGTGAAAATCAAAACCGAGAAGTCATGCAGGCAACGTCGCATAGCGGTTGGACCAAGTTGGGATCGCACACGCGAAAGGGTTGAAAAGTCGGCACGGAAAGTCGAGTCTTTAGCCGCCGGCGGCCTTCGCGCGCTTCCAAAAGACGTGGATTTTTATAGTTCCCAAAACTCGCGGTTGATTTCATAGTCGGGCATATGAACGGCAAATCCCTCCTTTATTTCTCGTTGCTGATCAATGTGCTGTTACTGGGGTCGGCGGGCTACCTGTCGCGGAGTCGGAACCGTGAGGTGGCCGCCGTGGTGGTCGCTCCTGACATGACGCCGGCCAAGCCCGGGTCCGGTCCGGCGACCGTGGGAGCCGCCGCCGAGGCCGCGCCCGACAAACCCGCGCATTCTTTCGATTGGCGGATGGTCGAGTCGGAGGATTATAAGAAGTATATTGCCAATCTGCGGGCGATCGGGTGCCCGGAAGAGACCATTCGGGATATCATCTCGGCGGACGTGGCCAAGCTGTTTGAAAGCCGGCGCAAAGGCATCACCAGCACCAATCGTTTTGAATTCTGGAAAGGTGGCAATCCGCTGGCCGGGATGATCGACTCTGAGAAAATTGAAAAGCAGCAGCAGCTTGCCAAAGAGAAGCGCGCGTTGCTCAAAGAGTTGCTGGGCACCGCGCCCGATGAAAAGCCGGACCTCACTGCCGGTGCAACCGGGATGATCGAGAGCCTGCTGGATTTTCTCCCGGCCAACAAGCAGGCGGAGGTGATGGAGGTCATGCAAAAGTACCAGACCAAAGCCATGAAAGCGTTGAGCGGCGGGACTCCCGACGCGGAGGACATGAAGAAAATGTTGCAGGCACAGAAGGAGATGGAAACCGAGATGGCGAAGGTGCTGACCCCGCAGGAAATGGAGGATTACCAATTGCGGCTGTCGCAGACCGCCATGATGATGCGGATGCAGTTGGCGAGTTTCCAGCCGACCGAACAGGAATTTCGGGACATCTTCAAGCTCAAGAAGAGCTACGACGACGAGTACGGCCTGGCGGGGCAGATGGGCGCTTTGGACAAGACCGAGCGCGAAAAGCAGGATGCGGCCAAGAAGGTGCTGGATGGGCAAATCAAAACTCTGCTGGGCGATCAGCGGTATGCGGACTACGAACGCGCGCAGGATTACGCGTATCAGGGCATTTACCGCGTGACGGAGCGCAACGGCCTGAGCCAGGAGGACGCGGTGAAAGTGTATGACATGAAGAAAGCGGCCGAGCAGCAGGCCAAACAAGTGCGCCAGGATCAGTCGCTTTCCGCCGATCAACGCACCACCGTGTTGCAGGGCATCCGCACCGAGACGGAGAACTCGATCAAGGCGGTCTTTGGGGACAAAGCCTGGGAGAGTTATCGCAAGCAGCCGGGCGCTTACTGGATCCGGGGCATCAGCCCGGATCCCAAGAACGATTGAGCGCGGCGCGGCCGCCGGCTCACCCGCGCAGCTTGATCAGCAGGTCTTTGCTTTCCACCGTCTCGCCGATGCTGACGAGAATTTCCTCGACCACGCCGTCCATGGGCGCGGAGACGGTGGTCTGCATCTTCATGGCTTCCATCATCAGCAGTTTGTCGCCCTTGCTGACTTTGTGACCCACGCTCACGGCGATGGTCGCGATCAAGCCCGGGATGGGCGCCGGGATTTGGCGCGGGTCGGTGAGCACGGCTTTGGGCCGCGTTTTGGCTTTGCCGGCCAGGCTCTTGTCCGCGATGTACGTTTCGCGCGTCATGCCGTTCAGCTCGAACGTCACGGTGCGGCGCCCGTCCTTCTCGGCTTCGCTGACATTTACCAACCGGATGATCAGTGTCTTGCCGGCTTCGATATTGACGCTGATTTCTTCGCGCAGGCGCAAGCCGTAGAAGAATGCGGGTGTGGGTAAAACGCTAACATCGCTAAAGTCGTGCCGGTGCTTGTCGAACGCGGCAAACACCTCGGGATACATGAGGTGGGAATAGAGATCGTCGTCGGTGGCCTGGCGTTTGAGCTTGGCTGACAGCTCGGCGCGCAGTTTTTCGAGATCGATGGGCGGTTGTTCCTTGCGCTTGCCGCCCTTGCGGGTGGCCGCCAGGTAAGCCTCGCGGGCCGCCTGGAATTTCTTTTCGCCCAGGATGGATTTCCAAATGCCTTCCGGCCAGCCGCCTGGCGGCCAGCCCAGGCCACCGCTTAGCATGTCGATCACGCTTTCCGGGAAGGGCGTAACCCCGGGTTCCAGGTTTACCACGTCTTCCGGCCGAATGCCGCGGCTGAACAGGAACAGGGCCATGTCCCCGACGACTTTCGACGAGGGAGTGACTTTGACGATATCCCCAAAAAGCTGGTTCACTTCCGCGTAAAGGCGGGCGATCTCGGGCCAGCGATGCGACACGCCCATGCTCGCGGCCTGTTCCCGCAGATTGGTGTATTGGCCGCCCGGCATCTCGTGCAGGTAAACCTCGGCGCTGCCGGTCCGGGGCGCCACGTCGAACGGCGTGTAATAGTCGCGCACCTTCTCCCAGTAATCCGAGTACTCGTTGAGGGAGCCCAGGTCGAGATGAGTTGCGCGCGGGGTGTGTTCGAGGGCGGCGACGACGGAATTCAGGTTGGGCTGGCTGGTGCTGCCGGACATCGAGGCGATGGCCAGGTCCACGACGTCCACGCCGGAATCGCTGGCTTGCAGCACGCTGGCGGCGCTGATGCCGCTGGTATCGTGCGTGTGGAAATGAATGGGCAGCCCGATCTCCTCCCGGAGCGCTTTGACGAGTTTGCGCGCGGCATACGGACGGCACAGGCCTGCCATGTCCTTGATGGCCAGGAAGTGCGCCCCCATCTTTTCCAGTTCGCGCGCCAACGCCACGTAGTATTTCAAAGAGTATTTGTCTCGGCGCTCGTCGAGGATGTCGCCAGTGTAGCAGATGGTGCCTTCGCAAATGGCGCTGGTTTCCCGCACGGCGGCCATTGCCGCGCGCAAGCTGGGCAGGTAATTCAGCGAATCGAAAATGCGGAAGAGATCGATCCCGGCCTCCGCCGCGTGCCGGATGAAGCCGGTGACCACATTATCGGGGTAATTGGAGTAACCGACGGCGTTGGAGCCGCGGAAGAGCATCTGGAAACAGATGTTGGGAATCGCCTGGCGCAGTTGGCGCAGGCGCGCCCACGGATCTTCACCCAGGAAACGCATGGTCGTGTCGAAGGTGGCCCCGCCCCACATTTCCAGCGAGAACAGGCCGGAGTCCAGCGCCCCGAGGCGGCGGGCCATCCCGGGCGCGCAGGCCAGGAGGTCGTAGGAACGCATCCGCGTGGCCATGAGCGACTGGTGGGCATCCCGGAACGTCGTGTCGGTAATGAGCAGTCGTTTCTGTTTCCGCGTCCACTCGGCGAATTTCTCCGGTCCAACCTCCAGCAGTAGATCACGAGTGCCTTTGGGCAGCGGCGCCCTGGCGTCGTAGGACGGAGCTTTGGCGGCGTCGTAAACTTTGCCGGGCTTGTAGCCCTTGGCGTGCGGGTTGCCGTTGACGATGACGTTCGCCAGGAAATTGAGCAGCTTGGTGGCGCGATCTTTGCGCGGACGAAACGCGCACAACTCCGGCGTGCTGTCCACCAGCGTGGTCGTCGCGCGGCCCTCGGCGAAAATGGGGTTGTTGATGACGTTTTCCAGGAACGGGATGTTGGTTTTCAACCCCCGAATCCGGAACTCGCGCAACGCGCGGTCCATGCGATGCCGCGCCAGGTCCCAGGAATCCGCCGACGCCACGACCTTCACCAGCAACGAATCGTAATACGGAGTGATCACCGCGCCGGCGTAGCCCATGCCCCCGTCCAGTCGAATGCCAAACCCGCCGGTGGAACGGTAGGCGAGAATCTTGCCGTAATCGGGAGTGAACTTGTTCTCGGGATCTTCGGTGGTCAGGCGGCATTGAATCGCGTAGCCGTTCCGGGCCACTTGTTCCTGGGGCGGGATGCCCACCGCCGGTCCGTGCATGGGGTGGCCCTGGGCGATGAGGATTTGCGCCCGCACCAGGTCCAGGCCGGTGATCACCTCGGTGACCGTGTGCTCGACCTGGATGCGGGGGTTCATTTCGATAAAGAACCACTCGTGCCGGTCCAGGTCGTAGAGAAACTCGATGGTGCCGGCGTTGTCGTATTTAATTTCGCGGGCCATGCGCACGGCGGCCTGGCAGAGCTCCTGGATGACGTTTTCCGGCAGGCCAAAGCTGGGCGCGACCTCGACGACTTTTTGATGCCGCCGCTGGACCGAGCAATCACGCTCGTGCAGGTGAATGACATTGCCGTGCTGGTCCCCCAGAATCTGGACCTCGATATGTTTGGCGTGGGGGATGTATTTCTCGAGAAACACCGCGGGGTTGCCGAAGGCGCGTCCGGCTTCCGCCTGCGCTTCATCCAGCAACCGGGTCAAATCCGACGGTTTGGGCACCACCCGCATGCCCCGGCCCCCACCGCCAAAGGCCGCCTTGATGATCAGGGGAAAACCAATCTGGCGGGCGACATTGAGCGCTTCCGCGCGGTCGGTGATCGGCTCCTCCGTGCCGGGCAGGGTGGGGACGTTGATGCGATGCGCCAGCGCGCGCGCCGCGGTCTTGTCACCCATCCGGTCGAGCAGCTCCGGGCGGGGGCCTACGAAAGTGATGCCGGCGGCCGCGCAGGCCCGGGCAAAGTCGGCGTTCTCGCTGAGGAACCCATAGCCTGGATGAATGGCTTCCACCCCGGTTTCTTTGGCCAGCGCCACGATGCTCTCGATGTCCAGGTAGGCTGCCACCGGCCCTTTGCCCGCGCCCACCACGTAAGCTTCATCCGCCTTGAACCGATGGATGCTGAACCGGTCTTCCTGGGCATAGATGGCCACGGTCCTCAGGCCCAAATCGGTGGCCGCGCGGAAAATTCGGATCGCGATTTCAGACCGGTTGGCCGCGAGCAACTTGGTAAACGGGCGTGGCGCTGGCGGCACGATGCGGGCTGGCGTATTCGGTTGTCCCATAATTCGAGTGCCACTATAAGCCGCCTTGCAAATTGTGCAAAAGGCTATCGCTCGAAAAGATTGGATTAATCCAGGCCGATTAGGCTGGCGCAACATCGGGAAGGCTTACCCGCTCTTTCGAAATCACAACCCTTACGCCAGCCGCACCGAGTAGGGTGGGGAAGCAGGCAGAGACGTGTTCTACCACGGTCGATACTTTCTCAGAGAAGGGAGTGAATCTGCGCCGGAGGAAACCGCTGATCTGCGCTAATGAACGCTAATAAAGGACAGGAGCGCGGACGTCCGCGTCCGCTTACATCGTTCGGAGGGCGGCCACGGTTAACCCTCGCGGGGGCGTGGAGGCGAATTCATGGGTGCGTTGGCCTCGCGTTCGTACCTGCAAAAGCGAGCTTGGAACCTCGCGCTCCGCCCGAGAACTGAGTTTTCGAAAGGGTCGCCCATTAGTGTGGTGGTCAAACCATAGTTGGCGTCGCGGCCCTGCGGCCAGCGGGCAAAAGCTTGTGCGGTCTCCAGTGAGGGGCCGGTGAATTAGTGCATGGCGTCGTGAGAGGAGAGAACGAGGTCGCAGGTGAAGTGCACCGCAGTCTTGTCGTTACCTTGAAAAGCGGGTAAGGCTAAGAGCGATGAATCAACCGAGGTTTTCCGCGTTCAAAAGCTCCAAGTGGTGCAGGCGGGTGATTTGGGCGACCGCAGTGTTCCTGATCTACGTGCTGCTCGGCTTCTTTGCGGTGCCGCCGTTGATTAAGTGGCAAATGCTCAAGCGTCTGCCGGGCTTGACGCAACGGCAGGCGGCGATCGACCAGGTCAAATTCAACCCGCTCGCTCTCTCTCTGACTGTGCGCGGTCTGGCGCTGACGGAGCCGACAGGGCGGCCTTTTGCCTCCTGGGAAGAGTTATATGTCAATTTCCAGACCTCTTCCTTGTTTCGTTGGGCGTGGACCTTTAAGGAAATCCGGCTCGTTAAACCGGTGGGCGAGATCATCCTGTTGAAGGATGGCCAGCTTAACTTTGCCAACATGTTTGTCCCGGCTTCCAACGCGCCCGCGCCGCCCAAGCCGGAAAAGGCCTCGATTCCCCGTGTTAATATCTTCCTGCTCGAGATCACCAATGGGTTTGTGGCGCTCGAGGATCAAACCCGCCGGTCCCCATTTCATACGGAATATCGGCCCATCAATGTGACGTTGACGGATTTTGCGACGCGGCCAGGAGCCGATACGCCGTATTCGTTCCGCGCGGAAAGCGACGCCGGACGCAGCCTGGCGTGGGAGGGGGCGGTCACGGTGCAACCGCTTCGTTCCTTTGGCCATGTGGCGATCACCGGCGTGCAACTTACGCGTTACCAGCCTTACCTCGAAGACATCACGCGGGCCGTGGTGACCAATGGGACGGCAGACGTCGAGGCCAGCTACCGCTTCGAGGCGGGGACCAACGGCGTCGATTTGATCGTCACCAACGGCCTCGTCCATGTTGAACAAATGCGGCTCCAGGACCCTGACACCGGGGAGACGGTCGCCGGTTTGCAGGGGCTCGATTTGCGGCAGGCGCAGTTTAACTTGCGGGAACGCGCTCTGCGGTTCGGCAGTGTAAGAGTGTCCGAGGCGACGCTGTTGGCGCGGCTCAAGCCAGGCGGGCATCTGAACCTGCTCGATTTGCTTTCCCTGCGTTCTCCAGCCACCAATGCCACCCCCGCTGCCGTCGCGGCCGGGCCGCCCTGGACGTTGACGGTGGACGATTTTGCGCTCGAGAACACCGCGGTGGCGCTCGAGGACCTCACCCACCGCACTACGTTCAAGACCCAATTGAAGCCAATCGTGATCAGCCTGAAAGACTTCACCACCAGGGCGGAGTCGGACGCGCGTTACTCCTTTCACCTGACCTCGGAGGCGGCGGAAACTTTCGAAGGTGCGGGCACGCTTTCCATCAATCCGGTGCGCTCGGCCGGGGAAGTGAAATTGACCACCATCGAATTGAAAAAGTACCTGCCGTTTATCGAGGAGGTGTTCACCGGGAAACTGGCGGCCGGCAAGCTCGGGGTGCGTGCGCCCTACATGGTGGCGCTGGCCACGAACGGTTTGCAGGCGGCGGTTTCGAATCTCGCGGTCTCCGTCAAGGGACTCGAAGTCAAGGCGCCGGGCAGCGAGGAGTCCGTCACGAGCATCGCCGACTTCACCGTCGAGCGAGTCGCCGCCGACCTCCGCGAGCGCCGGGCGCGCATTGGCCAGATCCGGGCCGACGGCGGCTCCCTGCTGATCCGGCGTCAGAAGGATGGTACGATTAACCTGCTCGGGTTGCTCGCGTCCGGGGCTGGCGAGGCGCCGCCGGCCACCAGTTCTGGAGGAGCGACAAGCAATGCTCCTGCGGCAGGGGGCGCTAATGGGTGGGTGGTGGAGGTCGAGGAGTTCGCGCTGCAGGACTACAGCGTGAAAATTGACGACCAGCAACCCTTGAAACCGGCCGCGTTTCTGCTGGATCACCTGGCACTAAACGTGAAGGGGGCCAGCACGGTCAGCAGCGCTCCCATCACCGCCGCGGTCTCGCTCCGCTTCAATGAAACCGGCGCCATTACCGCGCAGGGTACCGCCCGGCTCACGCCCTTGACCGCTAAGCTTCAGATTGGACTTACGAACCTCGACCTGACGGCATTCCAGAGCTATCTCGATCAGTTCGTTCGTCTCGGAGTGGTCAGCGGCGCGCTCAACGCCTTTGGGCAGGCGCGCTACCAAACGACCGACCCGGGAGCGCCACTGGTGAGTTATGCGGGCGGCGTGAGCATCACCAACTTTCTGTGCACCGACCAGGTGGCGTTCAAGGAATTTGCGCGCTGGGACCAACTTTCGCTCGCCGGTATCGAGTGCGAGCTGCAGCCCAACCGGTTCAAGCTGGAGGAGGTGACCTGGGTCGCTCCCAAAGCCTCGATACTCATCGGCGCCGACCACCGGCCAAACCTGGCGTTGATATTAAAGCCTGTGGAGAAGGCGCCTGCGGCTGGACCCGGACAGCCCGCGCCGACCCAGGCCCAGGCCCATGCCGGGCCCGAGTCGTTTCCAGTCCAGGTAGGAACTGTTCGGCTGGAACGGGCCTCGTGCAGTTTTGCGGATGAATCACTGCAACCGCGCGCCACGATGAGTGTCCAGGAGCTGACCGGCACCATCAAGGGATTATCCTCGGTCCTGAACACCACCGCCGAGGTGGATTTGGCCGGAAAGGTGGACCAGCAATCGCCGATCAGCATCCGGGGCCGCATCAATCCGCTGGCTTCAGATTTGTTGGTCGATCTGTTCATTACCAATGCCAACACGCAGCTCACATCGTTGACGTCTTACATGGAAAAATATGCCGGCCACCCCTTGAACAAGGGTCGGGTCAGCACGAGCCTGCACTACCATATCGAGGGCGGGGAGCTCAAAGCCGAAAACAAGATCGGCATCGATCACCTGACCCTGGGCCCCCGGAATAAGAGCCCGGACGCGACCGGCCTGCCGGTGAAGCTGGCGGTGGCCTTGCTCAAGGACGCGAATGGCCGCATTGAACTGGACCTCCCGGTGCAAGGGCGGCTGGACGATCCGCAGTTCAGCCTCGGTCCGATCATCGTCAAAGTGCTGCTGAACACCCTGACCAAGGTTGTGGCTTCGCCCTTCAAGTTGCTGGGCGCGCTGGTGGGCGGAGGAGAGGAAATGAGCTTCGTCGAATTTGTCCCGGGCAGCACCAACCTTGTCGAAGGCGAGTTGGACAAGCTCACCAAGCTGAACAAAGCCCTGGCCCAACGGCCCGCGTTGAACCTCGAGATCGAAGGGGCGATTGATCCGGTGGCCGACTGGGCCGCCCTGGCCCGGAGCAAACTGCGCGATCAGCTCAAGGCCCAGCGACTGCGCGAACTCGCGGCGAAAGGCAAAGCGCTGCAGTCCGCGGAGAGCTTCGAGTTGGCGGCAGAGGATTACGAGCAGTTGGTGCGGGCGGCGTTCGCCGAGAAGTTTGGGACGAACATCGCCGCGGTGATTGAAACCAACCGGCTCGCCCTCGCGTCCACGAATCAGCCGGGCGGGACGCAGGTCTCCGGCACCGGTCCGAAGTCGAAGGCCTCCGTTTATCAGCGTGTGCTCGCGATGATGGGTTTAAGCAAAAATTCCCACCGGAGCCCGGCGGAGAAACACCTCTCGAAAGCCGACCGGCTCGCCCTGGACCAGGCCACGCCGGCCTTGATGGAAACCCTGGTCGCCAGCCAGGTGCCCGTTACCGCGGATGATTACCGGGAGTTGATGGACCTGCGCGTCCGCTGGGTCCGGGACTGGCTTTCACGGAACGGCCAGATCGAGGCCGAGCGTCTGCTGTTGGTGGCCCCGAAAGCTGTCGACGCCGCATACAGTGGCGGCAGCCGCGTCAATCTTTCGCTGGATTGAGGGCGTAACTGCGACCGCACTTTTCGCTCACGCATTCGGTGCCGCGATGGCGACGGATTCGTAGCTGATCCGCCCCGGGACGTGTTGCACCACGTTCGAAGTATATGTCGGAGGAGTGGAAGAAGTGGGGGACATGAGTCTGACTGAGTGTTGTTCGGCAGGAAATGGTAACTCCTGCCGCCAAGGAAAAGGAGAGGAACCACGGAACACTCGGCCCACGCGGAAAGGGAGCGCGACTTTCCAAGCTCGCTTATGCAGGTGCGGGGGTGGGAGAGGTGCGACTGGAAGAAATTGTCAGCCGATGATTCTTCTCCAGCTCCGGCAGGAGCGCCATGTGTATAGTTTCGCCAACCATCGACATTATTTTTTCCAGCTCCGGCGGAGCGGCACAGTCGGTCAAGCCGGGGAGGTAGGAACGTGTTTCGAGATTAAACTTGGGGATGCAATGCGTCGAACACTACCAAGGTTGCACCGTCGGCTTCCTTCATGCCGCCCCGCTGGGGCTTTGGATGCCTTATGGGATGGAAAACTATAAACATGCCGCGCCGCTGGCGCTCAAAGGAAGCGGCGGTAATTTTTGGGTGCAGTGTTTGCGATCGCTCGGGGGATCAGTCCTCAGTATTTGCCACCCGCGTCCCCGCAAATACATGAAGGACTGACCCGAATGGCCCTTAGTTAGTG
>DBMR01000051.1 GCA_002298785.1 Verrucomicrobia subdivision 3 bacterium UBA693 | reverse complement strand
TTTATCCGTGAGTCAACGGGGGGATGGGCCGTCAAAATTCCTTCAGAACGACCTTCTCCTTATGCGCGAGCAGGACGCTTTTCATATTCTGCTGGACCGCAATTCTAAAGGAGTTGGGCCGCTTCCTAACACTTGCGAAGTCGAGAACTAACGCTATTCTACCCGTGGATATGGCTTGGCCATGGAGGCCGGGTCAACTGATCAAACGACTATGAAATTTGCGCAAATTGCAAAACGCATCTTATTATTTACGCTGGTGAACATCCTTGTGATGATCACCATCACGCTGGTCATGGGGGTGCTGGGTGTCGGGCGCTATTTCCCACAAGGTGGATTGACCGGTTTGGCGGTGTTTTGCCTGGTTTGGGGCTTTGCTGGAGCGTTTATCTCCCTGGCCCTTTCCCGCTTAATGGCCAAGTGGTTCATGGGAGTGCAAGTCATTCCCCCAGATACCAACAACCCGGATTTGCGGGAATTGGTGGACATGGTCCATCGGTTGGCACAACAAGCAAACCTTCCGAAACTGCCCGAAGTGGGAATTTATGAATCGGCGGAAGTAAATGCGTTTGCGACCGGCCCCTCCCGCTCACGATCGCTGGTCGCGGTATCCACTGGCTTGCTGCAACGGATGCAGCACCGCGAAGTGGAAGGCGTGCTGGGGCATGAGGTCGCCCATATCGCCAACGGGGACATGGTGACCATGACGCTTGTGCAAGGTGTTATCAATGCCATCGTGCTCTTCCTGTCCCGCGTGCTGGCATTTGTGGTCAGCCAGGCGCTCCGCTCACGCGACGATCGCGATTCCGGCGGAGGCTGGATTCAGTACCTGCTGGTAATCGTATTCCAGATTGTGTTCTCGATTCTGGGTTCGATCGTGGTCTGCTGGTTCTCGCGCGTACGGGAGTTTCGGGCGGACGCTGGCGGCGCTGCCCTGGCGGGTCGAGGCAGCATGATTGACGCGCTCCGCGCGCTGCAACGCATGCAGGATCCGGAATTGGCCGCCGCGGAAGCCAAGCACGCGCAATCGTTCCAAACGCTGAAGATCTCCGGAGCGCGCAGCGGTTTTGCCGCGCTCTTTTCTACTCATCCAGCCCTGGAAGAACGCATCGCCCGACTCGAGCAAGGCCCCGCTTAACGATGACCCGATTGATCATCGCCACGCGGAACGACCACAAGGTCGGCGAAATCCAAACGATCCTAGGCGCCGATTTCGAATGCCTGACCTTACGGCATTTTTCGAACGCGACGGAGGTCGTTGAAGACGCACCTGACTTCCGTGGCAACGCGGTCAAAAAGGCGTTGGCACTTGCCTACTGGCTTTATGGGCAACGCGACGGACATTCGGTGACAAATGAGATCCCCGGCTTCGTGCTGGCAGACGATTCCGGACTGGAAGTGGACGCGCTCAATGGTGCTCCCGGCGTGCATTCAGCTCGGTTTGCCGCGCTCGATATCGGCGGCGCGGGGAACTCTTCTACCGCGGAAAACAATGAAAAATTGTTGCGTCTGATGCGGGACGTTCCGCTGGGTAAAAGGTTTGCACGCTTTCGGTGCGTCATTGCGCTGACGGCAGTGGGACCTGACCCAGTCCAGGTGGAGACATTTGAAGGGGCATGCGAGGGTCGGATCGAAACGTCCCCGCGGGGCCTCGGCGGCTTCGGCTATGACCCACTTTTCACCCCCAACGGCTACAACCAGACATTTGGCGAGCTGGGCGAGGCGGTGAAGAACGGCCTAAGTCATCGCTCCAAAGCCCTTGCGGCTCTGAAACAGCGCTTCGCGGTTCAGTAAAGCACTCTCACCCGGTAAAAACGGAATTGGTTGGTGGCGTTTCCGTCCAGCACACTGATGCGCGAGCCGTTGCCATTGGTGGTGACCAACCGGTTCCACACTGGCGGCATCACGGTGGTGTACTCCACTAGATTGGTTTTGCCATTGACACTGTTCCAGGAGATGGTGCGCGGATTCGTCTTGCCGGCCACTTGCACCGAAAGCAGCGAAACATCGACATAGAACAAGCCGGAGTATGCGGGTATGAAAGCGCCCGAATAGGTTACCGGCAATTCGGCGAATAATCCGGCAGCCACCCCATCGCCAGGGTACCACCACGTCATGTTAACGATTCCATTTGTGTAACGCAGATTGTTGAATAGCCCCAGGAGCCCGCCATAGGCGGCGTTGCCAGTATCACGCACGAGTTTGCCAAAGACAGTGAAACCTCCGTTCTGGGTATCCAGACTGCTATTGTTGGCGAGGTTGAAAAACCACTGGCAAGTGGCGGTGTTCGGGCCGGTACCCAGCTTGGCCATGGCGATGGTCCCATTGGTGTTGCTAAATCTGCCGCCAACACCGTATTCGTTGGTGATCTGCCCGAAATTCGGCACCGCGCCGACGTAGCTCCACGGAGGGGTGAACCCGACCGTGTTGGTTTGGGTTACGGTAAAGAAACCGCCACCTTGCACTACGAACCCTGGCACAAGCCGATGAAAAAATGTGCTTTGATAAGCGCCAGCCTGCACCAGGCGCTTGAAATTTTCAACGGTAACCGGCTTGTCCTGGTCGTAGAGTTCGACTTCGAGATCGCCGTAGATCGTGCGAAACTGGGCCAAAGTTCCGGACAGGCAAGTGGAGCCACTCATCGCAAGAGTTAGCAGCCAGATGATTTTATAGAATTTTCGCATAAGCTGAAATCTCAGTTCGGGAGTACAAACTTCCGATGCAACCGCCCATTACTGGCGAGCATTCGATACGCGTAATCAGTGGACAGCGCGTGATGTTCAAACTTCCCGCCGGAACATTCAACGATCAGGCCACCAGCCGCGATATCCCATAACCGAACTCCCCGCTCGATGTAGGCCTCAAATCTGCCGGTGGCGGTATAAGTCAAAGCGAGTGCGGCCGCCCCCATGATCCGAATTTTGCGGATTTTGTGCACCAAACCAATAAAACAAGGCAAGGTGGCATCAATGTTCTCCGCCGATTTGGCGAATCCGATGGATACCACCGCCTCACGGAGCAGTCGGCGGTCGCTTACGCGCGTCGGTTTGCCGTTGAGCCTGGCAGGCTGCCCGCGAGTGGCGGTCCACAGTTCATCGCAAAATGGATCGTACACCACTCCCACCAGCGTGTTGTAGCCATCCTCGTAATCGGCTTTCCCCTTTGCGCATCGGCCTTGCAGAGCGATGGAAACACAGGCGTGTGGTATCGAATAGGCGAAATTCACGGTGCCATCGATGGGATCCACCACCCAGCGAAACTCGCTGGCAGGGTCGCCAGTAATCCCTTCCTCTCCTAACAAAGGGATGCCTGGAAACGCAGCCCGCAGTCGGCCTTCGATCATCGCCTGTGATTTAACATCCAATTCCAGCTTGATGTCATGCTGGGTAACTTCGTTGGCGCGCTTCGGAATATTCAGGTCACGGCGCATGGCTTTTCCTACCGCCTTCGCCGCGGTCACGGCCGCCGTTTGCACCCGATTCAAATTGAGGGATTTTGGCATCTTCGCTTCAGGGACGCGCGATCTCGGTCGCGGTTAATTGATAGTCGTACTTATCAAAGTAAATATTGCGCCCCCCGACCTCCAATTCACCACGTTGAAAGTCAACCGTGTCCGAACGCAACGCTGTTTTGGGCGGTTGCAGCACTTGGTTATGATCGCAATTTGCGATCATCCGAAATTGGTCAAGGCCGCCAAAGTAGAAATCACGCAATTCCTCCCGTTCCCGCGGCAAAAGCGCGTCGCAGTAGCGCATGGCATAGATGCCCATGTAGGGATCGACCGGCATCCAACCATAGGGCTCCAGGTAGATCTCGGCCCAGTCATGAATGGATTTTGAGTCCGGGAAGGTATTCCAACCGGACTGCCAGCGTGCCGGGATCCCGTTCAAGCGGCAAAGGGTGATAAACAGCAACGCCTCCTGGCCACAGTCGCCGTATCCCTTCTCCGCACAATAGGCACTGATATTTCTAATTGTGGAGTATTCCAGGGCGTAGCTGTATTTGATGTTCGTCGCGATCCAGTCATAGAACTTCTTTGCTTGTTTGGCTGGATTGGTCTCCCCGGCCAGGATTTGTTTGGAGAGCGCGCGCAACCCCTCCGTGAATTGGACATGTGGCGCCTCCTGAACAAATTGGGCCAGTTCGGATTTCCCTCGCGGCGTCGAGGTCACGACCGTAGGGTCGATGGTAAAATGCACGCCCTGGCTGGTGTACCGATAATCAATACTGAACTGAGTAGGAGCGTTCGACGTTGCGATTTGCTCCAACAACACCGAGCGAATCGGGCTTGAACCGTCAGCCAGGTGGAGCATAGAGCCGGAAGTGTGCTGCAATTCAAATCCAGTTTGAAACGGGTAATCGCGCGGTACCGGCAGCCAGGCCTTAACTTTCTCACCTGCCGAGACCGCGCCCTTCGCTACCGTAACTTTCATCGAGACTTGAAATGTTTTGGACAAGGCATACGGGGTGGCGGAACGCCGGCATGACTCGGTGACGCTGCGGGCCGTAGCCAGGTAGGCCCTTTGCACGGCCTCATCGTCCTTGTACGGCATCCGTCGGGATTTCAATTCCGGGTAACGGAAGAACAAGTTGCTGACGCTGGACCCCATGTAACGACGTTTCCCCTCGATGACCCGGGAATCGAAGCGCCCTTGCTTTTCCCAGCGGTCGAATTCCGCGCGGGTCAGCCCGGAAACCGATTTTCCCAAGGCCGCGAAAAGCTCTTCCCGTGTGTGGGGGTAATCCTTGCGAATGCGTTCCAGGCGATCCCGCTCGAACTCAAGGCTGGCACGGCGGGCCGGAACCAGGCCACTCCGGGTCAACTCTTCATCGAGCAATCGGCCCGCTTTCGTGAATGACCCCTTTAATTCCAACTGCGCTGCACGATCCAATATCTGATCCGCCGCAGGTGCGGCGACCAGCGTGAACCAGCACAACGCAATCGACAACAGTAGTTTCACGGGGTGTAAGTCTGCCCGTCCGGCACGACACAATCAAGATTTGGCACCACCTCTGACTGACGGCCAGCAGTCGAGCTAAGGCAGCACCTCCACGCGGTTCTCCAGATGCTCCGATTGGGTCTTTCGCTTTTGATCCAGCAACTCTTTATCCGCGGCATCCAGTAATTGCACCAAATCCACCGCCTCGAGCAAGCGTGGCGCCATGACATAATCGGCGCCGGCGGCATACAGCCTGGGAATTTCCTCCAATTTGTCGGCATGGACGATTATTTTGGCGGTGGCGTTCAAATCGCGCAATTGACGTAGGAGCTTCAGGTTGTTGATCCCCTTGAGCAATAGGTCGGGCACGGTGCAGATGATGATCTCGGCACCGGCGATACCCGCATGAATCAAAACCTCGCGTTGGCCGATGTCTCCATAGATCACTTCGACGCCCCGGCGGCGGAGGCGCTCGATGGCCTGCGGGTTAAAATCCACCACGCGGATCGAACTCACCAGGTCCGGCTTTTCGCGCGTTAGCTCCTCCAGGAGCGAACTTGCGGTCCAGCAGAAACCCAGCACGAAAATCCGGGCCGAGCCCGGGCGCTCAAGGTCCGCTGCGCTTCCTCCGACTACGTCCGGCAAGCCGAGCCACTTCAGCCATGGGGAAGTCTTTCTCAAGATCTGATCACTCTTAACGATGGCGTACGTGGAATCCACGGCCAGGAGCGCGAAGGCGAAGGCTGCCACGCTTACCGACTTGTTCGAAACTTCCCCGGCTTCCTTCCCCAGGGTGAGCAGCACCAGCGAGAGTTCGCTGATCTGACAAAGATTGATGGCTGGGACCAGGCTCACCCGGTGCCCCATCCGCAAAGCATATAAAGCCGGGAAGACGGTCAGCAACCGGCTGCCCACCACAAACAGACTTAACACAATCGCCCAAAACACCAAATCCAACGTCGGAAACGGAATCGACATGCCCAGACCCACAAAAAACAACGTCACAAAGAAATCCCGGATGCTGGTGATTTTGGCCACCACATCCAACGTGTAAGGAAAAGTGGAGACTATGACGCCGGCGATGAGCGCTCCCATCTCGCGGGAAAGACTGAGCTGCCCGGCGAATCCGACTAAGGCAAAACACCAAGCCAGGGCTCCAACCAGGACCAATTCCGGCTGCTGCGCTACGGACTTAAAAATGGGTGGAAGCAGAAAGCGTCCGGCCAAGTAAGCTATTCCGACCAGGAGCAGCACCTTCCCGAAAGCCGGAAGCAAACGCATCAAGGACGGATCACTCAGGTTGGGTTGGATCGCCAGAACGAGAATCACCGCCAGGTCTTGCAGCACGAGCACGCCGAGTGTGATGCGACCGGCCACGGTCTCCAATTCGTGCTTGTCATGCAGCAGTTTGATGATGATCACGGTGCTGCTCATGGCTGCGGCCGCCGCGAGGTAGACCGATTCAAGCCGGGTTTGGGCGAATCCGCTCGCATTGAAGAAGACCAGCCCGAGCACGATGCAACCGATGATCTGGCAAGCGGCCGTAAGCGTCAGCGCTTTGCCCGCGCTGAACATCTTCTTTAAATCCATTTCCAGACCGATCATGAAGAGGAGCAGAATCAGGCCAATGCTGGCGATGGTCTGGATCGACTCAGCGTTGGTGACCCACTTGAAGCCGTGCGGTCCGATGGCGTAACCGGCGGCCAGGTAGGCTAAGAGCAGCGGCTGCCGCGCCACGTGGCCGATCATCCCCACCACCCACGCGGCAATAATGCACGCCGCGATGTCTATAATTAGACCGTGTTCCATGAGACGGGCGCAGACTATGCCAAGCCAGCCTAATATGCAAATCCACCGGCGCAAATCACTTGATGGCACTCCCGCCTGGTGGGCTCCGCCAAAATCATCGGTTAAAACAGACTGAAATCGCGAGCGGCCACAGCGCTTTGCTCACAGTGAAGAAACGTCAAGTCAAGACGCTTGCCAAATCCGCCTTCGCGAGCTAAGAGTAAGTTAAGCACACCACCGGAAGCACCAGAGCTCAACCCTCTGGTCCGAGTTGGATTTATGATACGACAAACACCGAAACGAGAACCCGGAAATCTGGCGGGATTCACCCTCATTGAATTACTGGTGGTCATCGCGATCATCGCGATCCTGGCGGCCATGTTGCTGCCGGCATTGAGTCGCGCCAAAGAAAAGGCGCGCGGCGTAAATTGCCTCAGCAATATCAAGCAGATGGCACTGGGTTACAGTTTGTATGGGGACGATAATTCCGATGCCATGGTGACCCTGTATTTGTTCAAAGATGCACCGCCGGGTGCCTTTTTCTCGGGGCCTGTGACCTGGTGGGTGGATTTGTTACGGCCGTATCTGCAAACCACCAACATCATCAAATGCCCGAGTGTTCGGAAAAGCCAATTTGGCATCGCCGCCAGCCATCCGGAACTCACCTCCTGGGCTGATGACCGAACCAAGCTTTCGCGGGTAAAGCGCCCGGTGGAGTCGATTCCATTTGCCGACTCTGGCTTGATCGTTAACAAGCTTGAAAAGGATCCCGACAAATGGGTCGAGACCCCCGGGCAGGAGTTTCTTTATTTTCGCACCCCGGTGAACCTGGGTTATTACAATGATGACCCCGAGCGCCCAGTGAACCGGCATAATAACCGGTGCAACACCGGTTACGTCGACGGTCACGCGCAAGCAATTCGAGTCAGCCTGATTGGGCTCCAATACTTCCCCGGAAAAGACAGTTCCGGCGCGACGGCGACCGGTTCGACCTCGTTTGGCGGCAACGGAAAAAGTGATCCACGATGGATGTGGGATCTTGAATGACCTTCTAGGGACTCGGGCTGTGGCGCGCTGCTAGCTCCTGCTGCACTTTGAATAAATGAAAAAGGCGATTACTCCGCTAATAGCCCTTCTGGCTATCGCCGGGGCAGTATTTTGGATCTTCCGCAGCCAGACCGGAAACCAGAAATTCGATCTCAATCCGTATCAGGCCCTGGGGGCTGGGACTGCTGAAGAAACCGCGCGAGTGGTGGGCACCAGGGGTTCGGTGGTGGTCGTGAGCCAGGATACGGCTGAGTCCAGCAATGCTGCCATCGATGGACAATTAAAGGCGTTCCAGGACACCATCAAAAAGGGGAAAACCTTGTCGATCGCGGAGGTGGTCAAATTTAAGGTGACGCCTTTGGAGCGAATGTCGACTGGAGGCGCGATGCCTCGGGAACAATTCATGCAGGTGCTCAAAAAACACCCTGACCTCGGGGCGGTGGTGATGTTCTGCGGTTTTCCACCGTTAGCGGCCCAGGATTACACGGTGCTAAAACAGAGTGGGGTTAAAGTAGTGGTGGCTTCTGGATACATGTCGATCTATCGCAAACTGTTGGAGGCGAAGTTAATAGAATTGGCAATTATTCCCCGCTTTGAGACCGCCGCCGCCAGCAAACCACCACGCACCCTCCGTGATTGGTTTGATCAGGATTTTCAAGTCATAACGGCTGCCAATGTTGGGTCGCTGCCGTGATCGAGCCGAGCCTGAGGGCTATTGTCCGTTCTGGTATTCGCCGGTGCGCACGCGGACGGTGAGCTTTGCCTTCTCCCGAGCGACGGCAAACGTTATGGTCTGCCCAATGCGAGCGGAGCGCACAAATCGACGCACTTCCGTGGTGGTTTTCACCGGGATCCCGTTCACCGCTTGAACCACATCCAGTTCCTTAATTTCAGACTCGGCTGCGGGCCCTTCCGGTAACACTTTGGAAATGACCACACCGTTCGTGAGATTGCCGCAGACCTCGGCCAACTTCTCGCCCGGCTTCAGTTCCCGCAACTCCAGCCCCAGCCAGGCCCGCGGGTATTTGCCCGTGGCGATGAGCTGATCGGAAATCGCACGTGCGGCGTTGCTTGGCACAGCAAAGCCGATGCCCGTGTGCATCCCTTGGATCAGCGTATTAATTCCGACCACCTCGCCGTCAATATTCGCCAGCGGCCCACCGCTGTTCCCCGGATTGATCAGCGCGTCGGTCTGAATAAAATCCTGATCCATCATGGCCGATAGGTAGCCCGGCAAAATGTTGCTTCTGCCTTTCGCACTTACGTGACCGAAAGTCGTGGAATAATCCAGGCTGTAGGGAGCCCCGACCGCGATCACCATCTCTCCGACACGAATTTTGTCGGAATCACCAAACTTTGCCGCCAACAAATCCGTAGCCTCGATCTTGATGACCGCCAGGTCGGACAGCGGGTCCGCCCCCTGGATCTTCGCCGGAAAGGTCCGCCCGTCTCGCAATTTTACCTCGATGGTCTCGGTGTCCTCGACCACGTGACGATTGGTGAGAACGAAGCCATTTTTTCGCAGAATTATTCCAGAGCCCTGGCCCGAACGGCGATCCAGAGGTATTTCCTTAAAGTAATTGTCAAACTCCTGCCGGGCACCCGGCGGCAGGTTCTGATATGCAGGGCGGTCTGCATCCGCGTTTGGGGGCGGTTGGTTCCGCACGACACTCACCACCACCACGGAACGAGCCGTTGTTTCGGCCGCCTCCGCCAGAGCGTTATTCAGACGTTGCAGTAGATCCCGGCCAGAGGAACTGCCGGCTTCCACGCTAGCAGTGCCGAAGAGCATGGCGAGCAGCAGAACTCGCCTCAACCATTGCGCCACAAACATAATTATTTCCTGCAAACTGCGCCGGTCATCGGCACGTCCAGCCAGGACACTAATCATAGCATAATGAGGCGCGGGCGGCGCGCCAAGTCCGCTTAGATGATGAAGTCCAAGGCCGGGGCGGGAGCGTTCTGCAAATTGCGCCAACGCTCGCACAATTCGGCAACAGTCACTCGCTCGACCACATCAACCACTGCCTGGCGAACCTCTTTCATCACGCTCCGGATGGCACAACGGCTTTCGTCCGGGCACGAACATTTCTGATAAAAATTCTGGCTAACGCAACTTACCGGCGCCAGGGCGCCTTCAATGTGTCGGATAATTGCAGCGAGTGTTATTTGTTCAGGCGGTTTGGCCAGTCGGTACCCCCCCGCGATGCCCCTCTTGCTTTGAACAATTCCGGCGGTTTTAAGGTCATTAAGTATCTGCTCCAGGAAGCGTTTAGGAATATTTTGATGTTCGGAGATGGTCTGGATGCGAATGACCTCGGAGCCCGGTCCGTAGTGTAGACCCAGGACGAGCAAAGCGCGGAGGGCGTATTCGCCGCGGAGCGAAAGTTTCATGACTCTATTGACCTAATGTAGTTTATATGCGAATCATTGGCAAGCGGAATCGATGAATCATTTGTCAAAGCTCGCAAAACTATCGCTCCTGGAACTGAGGTCGCCAATTCAGTCTGGCCGTCTGCAATGCCAATTTCAGGCTTGGCGTTCTGGTTATTCCCGGTAGAAAGCATTTGGCATGTTAGACAAAAGGCATAATCCCCTGCCCGGCTTCGGCCTGACCATGGGCTTTACGCTGTTTTACCTGACCGCCCTGGTCCTGATCCCGTTTGCAGGATTGATCATTCGCACGCTGGGAATGACCTGGGGAGATTTCTGGCACCTGGCCACAACTGATCGTGCCCTGGCGGCCTACCGCATGACCTTTGGCGCGTCCCTTGCCGCCGCGGCCGCAAACGCGGTGTTCGGAAGCCTCCTCGCATGGGTGTTGGTGCGCTACGATTTTCCCGGGCGCCGCCTCGTAGATGCGATGGTGGATTTTCCGTTTGCACTGCCAACCGCAGTTGCCGGTTTGACGCTGGCCAACTTGTTCGCAGCCAATGGTTGGCTGGGACAATTCCTGGTGCCCTGGGGCATCAAAGGAGCATTCACCCCGTTGGGGGTGGTCATTGCGCTAACTTTCGTTGGGTTGCCGTTCGTTGTGCGCACCCTTCAGCCCGTGCTGGAAAATTTGGAGCCTGAAATTGAGGAAGCCGCCGCTACCCTGGGATCCAGCCGACTCCGGACTTTTCTCACCATCCTGGCCCCAACGCTTTTTCCGGCCGTGCTGACTGGATTCGCGTTGGCCTTCGCGCGGGCGGTGGGAGAGTTCGGTTCTATTGTTTTCATTTCCGGCAACCTGCCGTTCAAAACCGAGATCGCCCCGTACCTTATCATTATGCGCCTGGAGGAGTACGACTATTCCGGTGCGATCGCGCTGGCGGTGGTGCTGCTCTGCTTCTCGTTCCTTTTCCTCGGGGCGATTAACATGCTGGAGCAGTGGTCAGGGAGGTTTCAGCGTTAAAGCTTATGGCCGGAGCTCTTCCCAAACGCAACGCAGCTTCGAACGTGCAATCCCGCCGAGGCACGGAGGAATCGCCATTCGTGAAGTGGGTGCTCATCTCCATTGCAATGTCCTTTTGCCTGGTTTTTTTGTTTGTCCCGCTCGTAAACGTTTTCGCCCAGGCTTTGACCAAAGGATTGGGATATTACTGGACGTCATTAACGCATCCGGACAGTTGGGCGGCGATCAAGCTCACGTTGCTGGTGGGGGCAATTTGCGTGCCGTTGAACGTGGTTTTTGGATTGGCAGCGGCGTGGGCGATCGCCAAGTTCGAGTTCCGCGGCAAGTCCCTGCTTATTACCTTGATTGACCTGCCCTTTTCGGTATCGCCGGTGGTGGCGGGCTTGATGTTTGTGGTTTTGTTCGGCCTGCAAGGCTTCTTCGGCCGCTGGCTGAACGAACATGAAATCCGCATCATTTTCGCGGTGCCGGGCATCATCCTCGCCACTGTGTTCGTGACGTTCCCGTTTGTAGCCCGTGAGCTGATCCCAGTGATGCAATCAACCGGAAGCGAGCAGGAGCAGGCGGCCATGACGCTGGGCGCCAGCGGTTGGCAGACTTTCTGGCATGTGACTTTGCCATCCGTGAAATGGGGCCTCCTCTATGGTGTCATTCTCTGCAACGCGCGCGCCATGGGAGAGTTTGGTGCGGTGTCGGTCGTTTCGGGGCATATTACCGGTTTGACGGACACCATGCCGCTGCGCGTGGAGAAGCTTTATAACGAGTACAACGCACCGGCGGCATTTGCGCTCGCGTCCCTGCTCGCCTTGCTGGCGTTGCTGACGCTGGTAGTGAAAACTTTTATGGAGTGGCGGCAGGCGCGGCGTTACGAACGGGCCCAGCATCATTAAGTTTATCCGCCCTACTGAAATCATGAGCATTGAGCTAAGAGACGTCAGCAAGAGCTTCGGGGGCGTTTCCGCCGTGGATCGAGTGAGCTTTGCCATCCGGGAAGGCGAATTGATGGCCCTGCTCGGCCCCAGCGGCGGCGGCAAAACCACGGTGCTGCGCATGATCGCGGGCCTGGAGATGCCCTCTTCCGGCGACGTGCTGATCCGAGGCCAGCGCGTCAATGATATCTCCGTCCAGCAGCGAAATATCGGGTTCGTGTTCCAGAACTACGCACTGTTCAAGAACATGAACGTGAGCAAGAACATCGCCTTTGGCCTCAAGATCAAAAACTGGAAACGCCAGGACATCCAGCAGCGAATCGCGGAATTGCTGCAATTGTTCGGCCTCGAGGGTTTGGAAAAGCGATATCCGCACCAATTATCCGGGGGACAGCGGCAGCGGGTGGCCATCGCCCGGGCGCTGGCCCCAAAGCCCAGCGTGCTGCTGCTGGACGAGCCGTTCGGAGCCGTGGATGCCAAAATCCGCCAGGAATTGCGGGAATGGTTGGTTACCCTGCATCACGAACTCAACGTGACCACGGTATTCGTCACGCACGACCAGGAGGAAGCCCTGGAAGTGTCTGATCGGATCGTCATCATTTCCGGCGGGCGGCTGGCACAGATCGGAACGCCGCGCGAGGTTTATGATCAGCCGGCCAACGAGTTCGTGGCCCGGTTCATCGGGGTCATGAACGTGCTGGAGACGGAGGTACGCGGCGGGCAGGCCAGAGTCGGGGAGTTGGAGTTTCCGGCTCCCGATCAACCGGATGGCCAGAAAATGCGCATCGGGTTTCGACCGTATGCCGTGCAAGTCTCCTCGGACCTCACCGCGTTTCGATATCATGCGGTGTTGCGGCGGACGTTCTTCCTTGGCGTTTTGTTGCGGCTGGAACTGGAACTGCCCAGCGGCTTGTTGCTCCGGACCCGCATGACTAAGGAAGAATATTCTGTCCAGGGCCTGGAAGACGGCAAAGAGGTGTCTTTTAACATCAAACAATTCCGTGTGCTGGCCAGGGAATCGTCCGCGCTTTTGCCCGAAAACGAAGTCCAGTACCAGGCACCCCCGGTGATGGGCGAACACATTTAACAGCAGGTGGCACCATTGGGAACGCCGGCCAATTCGGTCGAATTGCATCGGCGGGATGAAAATGTGCCCGGGGACGACTGCGTTACAGCGTTGACGCCGCCCCCGTGACTGCCGACTCTTAGTCTTCGGATGAAAATTGTCACCGACGAGAACTGCACGGCGTATCACCACGAAGGGCATCCGGAGCGGCCGTCTCGCATTTCTGCCACCGTCGAGCATCTGCAACAACAGCTACAAT
The DNA here is from genome assembly GCA_002298785.1 of Verrucomicrobia subdivision 3 bacterium UBA693. Lineage (GTDB taxonomy): Bacteria > Verrucomicrobiota > Verrucomicrobiia > Limisphaerales > UBA8199 > UBA693. The sequence goes on along the minus strand of DBMR01000051.1, from coordinate 27,057 downwards.
TACCCCTGACCTGGATTCCTCCTGGAACCGTCAGCGAGGAATCGATCTTGCGGGCTCATAGTGTGGACCACTGGGAACGCCTGGCTGTGGCCGAGGATTTTGACGTGGATACTCCTTTCTTTCCGGATATCCGAGCCCACGCGAGGACTTCCGCGGCTGGGGCGCTGACTGCCATGCGGCTCGCCCTCGCCGGAGAAAAGGCGTTTAGCATGATGCGACCGCCCGGACACCACGCGACCCGCACTCGCGCAATGGGGTTCTGCTACCTCAACAACATGGCGATCGCCGCCCTGGAGGCTTTGGCCGTGGGCTGCAAAAAAGTCGCGATCTTCGATTTCGACGTGCATCACGGCAATGGCACCGAGGCTATCCTGCTGAACAACCCCGGCACCTGCTTTTTCTCGGTACATCAACATCCCTGTTACCCGGGCACCGGCACCCGTAATCTCGGTGAGAATTGTTTCAATTTCCCAGTTCCTCCCCAGACCCCTCGCGCACATTACGTGGAGGTGCTCGAGAGCGCGGTGGAAGCGCTGGTGAAGTGCAAACCGGACCTCATCGGAGTTTCGGCGGGGTTTGACGCCTTTGCAGGGGATCCGCTGGCTCAAGGCTCCCTGCTCCAGGAGGATTTTGCCTGGCTAGGCGATTTATTCCGCAAGGTGAAGGCCCCGGTATTCAGCATTTTGGAGGGTGGCTACAGCCAGGAACTGCCCGAACTGATCCTGTCTTACCTGAAGGCCTGGGAGGGATGAGCTAACTCAAGTCTTTAAATTGTAACGACTTAGGATTTCAGATCACCAATTACTTCCGACCTGCTTCCTGACCTTTACGCCTTAGCATCCGAGTCCTGATAGGTCCTTGGCACACCCAGTGCTTTAACCTAATAACCAATGAATATAATGACCAGTCAGCTCGGGATGCAGAACACCTCCAGTCTGCGCAATAACATGGCGCTCGCGCTGGTCGGACGTTCGGTCAGTCTGCGTGGCCAGGCCAACGACATCATTCATGGGAAGGTCACCAGCGTGCAGTTCGAGTTTGGCGCGCCCCGGATCCTGGTGGGCAACGGGGCTTACGACCTGGACCAGGTCATCACCTCCGTCCCGATCTACTTTAACTCCTGATAGCCCGTCTGCACGAAAGTCCGGATCAGGTTCAACTCTTCCTCCCCGGCGATCGTATGGCCTTTGGCGAATTCCCTCCACTCGAGGTTAAGCCCGGATGCTTTTAGCACTTTGATTTGTTCCCGCACCATACCTAGCGGAATCATGGGGTCCATCGTGCCGTGGGTCATCAGCACTCGCTGTTGAGAGACAATTGGAGGCCACTCCCGAACCAACCGTTCCGGCTCAAAAACGTAACCGCTGATCCCCACGATTCCGGCCAGGCGCTCAGGATAACGCAACCCCAGTTCCAAAGACATCACGCAACCCTGGGAAAATCCACCGAGGGTGATCTGCGCGGGTGAGTAACCCTGAGCGATTTGGCTTTCCAGCAAGTCCAGCAGCAACTGCCGGCTGCGTCGCACTCCAGGCCCCATTTGGCCGGTGAAATCATACCAGGAAAACCCCCCGTAATAGCAGTCCGGCGCGTTCACCAGCAGGTAATTCAACCACGGCAAATTCATGGCCTCGGGCAACCAACGATAGCCATCCAGACTATCGCCCAGCCCGTGCAACATGATCATCAGGCGTTTGGAACCGGCGTCCCGGGCGCGTATCAATTCACTTTCCAGCATAAACAGTCGATCCCTATGCCCAACTTTGATGGGCCACACGAAATTGCCCGCAGACTTTACCGTGGCTCGCGCTTCGGTCAATTCATTCTTCCCGGACGGACATATGTCCGGTTCCGATGAGCGCGCCATAAATTGCATTGCGGTTTGGCCTCGACGTGGGGAGCATGGAGTGCTGTTGAAAACATTGCACTTATACCTTACGCGGCAGGTGTTGGCAGCGCTGTTGATGACCGTCGCCGTGTTTACCTTCGTGTTGCTGCTGGGAAATGCGCTGCGCGAAGTGCTGCCGCTGCTGATTAGCGGGCAAATCAGCCCCACGCCGATCATGCGTGCGATCGGCTATCTGATCCCGTTCGTGCTGGTATTTGCGCTTCCCATGGGAATGCTCACGGCCACGCTGTTGGTCTTTGGACGGTTCAGTGCGGATCAGGAACTCACGGCGGTGCGCGCTTCCGGCATCAGCCTCCTGTCAGTTTCCACCCCGCTTATCGTGCTGAGCCTGGTACTTTGCGCGGTCAGTGCCTACGTGAACATGGAAATTGGCCCGCGCGGCCGCGTGGCTTATAAGGACCTGATTGCCGATCTTCGTGGGGAACTGGCCAATGTGATCCAACTGCCGGAAGGCCGTTTCATCAAAGATAAGAATTATATTTTCTACATCGGCAAGAGTCGCAAAGGCGAGCTTCAGGACATCATGGTCTTTGTGCTCAAAAATGAAACGAACGTCGAGATGACCGTGCGTGCACCCAAGGGCGTGTTCAGCGTGGACCTGACGAACAGCGTCATCAACGTCACTCTCTACGATGGCAAATTTGTCAGCCTGGGGGACAACCAGGCATTGGGCACCTTCGAATCCTACCCGGTGGTCCTGGATTACAGCGCTGAGCGACAAAAGGGCCGCAAAGCCAAGATCGACGATCTCACCTTTTCTGAACTCAGAAAGGAATTGAAGGAATTGGACCGCGTGCTGCCTTTGGAATCATCGGCCAAACTCACCGCGGCGCAATTGAAGGAGAAACGGCAGGAATTTGAAAAGCAAAAGAAAAACTGGGAATCGCTACTCCTCTTTCAACTACACCGGCAGGTGTCTTTTTCTTTTGCCTGCTTTGGGTTCACTTTGCTGGGCATCCCATTAGGCATCCGGGTACATCGGCGGGAAACCAATGTTGGCATCGCCCTCGCTCTGTTGCTGGTCGGTGTGTATTACAGTTTTATCCTGATTGGGCAGTCCCTCGTGGGCCGGCCAGAATTCGCCCCCTACCTGTTGGTCTGGGCTCCCAACTTCCTTTTCCAGGCGGTCGGAGCGGTACTGTTCTGGAAAGCAAATCGAGGGTGAGGACGGCGCCTGCCTCGCCGCCGCTGCGGCTGACGAATCAGGCCCGAGGCCGGCGATGGACTTTATGCATCGCAGCCTGATCGACGCATTTGATTAACAACTCATCAATATTCACATGCGCCGGACGCCCGGCTATCCACACCAGCGTTTCTGCCACATCATCGGCGGTTAATGGTTGCGTTCCTTCATACGTCTTCGTTGCCCGGGCTGTATCCCCCTTGAAACGCACCAGGGAGAATTCGGTTTCCGCCAGACCCGGATCCACCGTGGAAACACGGATCCCAGTTCCGCTCAGTTCCAGCCGCAGTGCCTGGGTGATTTTTCGCTCGCCGGCCTTGGCGGCGCAGTATGCCGCCCCGCCCTCGTAAGCCACGTGGCCGGCATAGGACCCGATGTTGATGATAGAACTTCCTTCGCTCTTGCGCAGGAACGGCAGAGCCCCGCGAGTCATGCGCAGCACACCCAGCACATTGGATTGCAGCATCGCCTCCCAGTCCGCATCAGTCGCGGTGGCCACCGGATCGAGTCCATGGGCGCCGCCCGCGTTATTGATGAGCACATCCAGGCCCTGGGTTTTGGTCGCTACCCAGGCCATAAAATTATTCACGCTCGCCGTGCTGGCTACATCCAGGGGGTGATGCCAGACCTCGATCGCCCCGGCTGCTTTGGCCGCTTCCGCGCTGGCCTGCAATCGATCCAGCCTCCGCGCTCCCAATAACAGACGGCAACCTTTCGCGCCAAATGCCCGGGCCGCCGCCGCGCCAAAACCGCTGGAAGCGCCCGTGATCAATACCCATTTGCTGTGTAAATCGTAATTCATGATTCATCCCATCATCCGCCAACCCCACCAGGCCACCACCACAACTGGCAGCAGTCCTGCCGCCGCTCCAGCGAATATTTCCGCCTGCGGCGAACCCTTGAAACTCTCGGCAAACCGTGGACCCGCTTGTCCTCCCAAGTACCATCCGATTGGGCCGCTCACCAGGAAACAGAGAAAACTCATAATCGGGGTGGCGATGAGGTAGCCGGCCCTCCCGGTTTGAATTGCCGGCACCAATCCCACCGCGAACAACCCCCCGACGGCGCTCGTCACCGCGCCGGCCACAGCCCCCAGGTTGGCTTCTCCAAATCGAGGTTTCTCTTTCACGTTCGAGTCGGTGAAGCCTTTCACAATCCTCCGTGAAAAGCAAATTACCAAAGGTGTCAGTCCTCACTTTTGACACTTAGATTCACTAACCACTTATAAGATTCGCTGCACCAACCTACTCTGTAACCCAATTGCCCCATGCAATCGCCCCACCCGGAGATCTCCGCCCCCCTGAACCGAGGCGCACGCAAGCTGGAGACTTTTGCTTGAATTTCCAATTCAAAATCCTATCGTGCCGTTCATGGCTCTGGCTGGCTTTCAGGTGCGACGCGCTACGCTGGATGATATCGGGGCGTTGACGGCCCTGTGGCAGACGATGCAGTTTCCCGTGGAGGAGCTGTCACGTCGAATCACCGAGTTCCAGGTAATTTGTGGCACTGATGGACAAATCCTGGGAGCGATCGGAATGCAAGTTGCCGAAAAGCAGGGACTTATCCACAGCGAAGCATTTCACGATTTCTCGCAATCCGAAACTTTTCGACCGGCCCTGTGGGAGCGACTTCATTCATTGGCTACCAATCACGGCTTGACCCGCATTTGGACGCGGGAGACCGCCCCCTTTTATCGGCGTGCGGGGATGGAGACCGCTCCTGGCGAAAGACTCCAGGAAATCCCAAAACCCTGGAAGGAGTTGAGCGGGGAGTGGTTGACCCAAAAGCTACGCGAGGACTTGAGTTCGTTGGTATCGGCCGATAAAGAGTTCGAGGTGTTTATGGCGCTGGAGCGGGACAAGACCCAGCGCACACTTTCGCAAGGCCAGGCTATGAAAACCGCGGCCAAAGTCTTTGCCGGAATCGTTTGCCTGCTTTTGCTGGGCGCCCTGATTTACCTGGTGCAGCACAGCAACCTACTCCAGCGCCGTTAGCGGGAGCTTCACTTCATCAGCGTGATACGAACTGCGCACCATCGGCGCGCTGGCGACATGCGCAAAGCCCAATTCGCGAGCCGCCACGCCATAAGCCTGAAAGCGCTCGGGGCTGACATACTCTATGACCGGCAGGTGATGGAGGCTCGGCTGTAAATATTGGCCCAGCGTAAGGATATTGCAGCCGACTGCGCGCAAATCTCGCAACGCCTGGAAGAGTTCCGCTTCGGTTTCGCCCAACCCTAGCATCAGCCCGGATTTGGTGAAGATTTCGTTTCCCGCCCGCCGTTTCATTTTTTGGAGCACGCTCAGGGAGCCATCGTAGGTGGCGCGCGAGCGAACCCTGGGGGTTAGGCGTCTGACGGTTTCCAGGTTGTGATTAAAAATATGCGGCCGAGCGATGAAGACCTCCTCAATCGCTTGATCGCTCCCATTGAAATCAGGAGTCAGCACTTCGATAATGATGCCCGGGTTTAGCGCGCGGACGCGTTCGATCGTGCGGCGGAAATGACCGGCTCCACCGTCTGGCAGATCATCCCTGGCCACCCCAGTGATGACCACGTGGCGCAAGCGCATTCGATGCGTGGCCTCGGCGACCCGGTCCGGCTCATCGTCCTCCAGCGGGAGAGGCTTGGCGGTGGTGACGGCACAAAAAGCGCAGGCACGCGTGCAACGTTCGCCGCCGATCATGAAGGTAGCTGTTCCCTTCGTCCAACACTCCCAATGATTCGGGCACTGGGCGCTTTGGCAAACGGTATTGAGCCTAAGTTCCTGCAGTAGTCCGCGGGTTTGGGCGAAACCATCGGTAGTAGGCAACCGGATGCGCAGCCATTCCGGCAGGCGTGGCCGGGGCGGTCGAGGCGTGTTCGGGCTGTGGGGAGTGAGGGTCCGAGGGGAACTAAACGCGGGCATGCTTGGTCTCCAATCGCTTCCAGAATTGCTCGAGCTGATCCGGGCCAAAATCCGCCAGGATCTCTCCATCCACGTCAATAACCGGCGCCATCTCCTGGCCCGAAAGACGGATCATTTCGTCGTAAGCGGTTTCGTCGGCAACCACATCTACTTTTTCGTAAGCGATGTGACGTTCATCGAGCCAGCGCATGGCTTTATGGCACCACCCGCAGTAAGGCTTTATGAACAATCGTATGCGTTTCACTGTCACCCCGCTAACTTCGCGGAGGTTCGCAAATTTGGCAACCCCGACCTGGACTCACCTGGCTAGGCGCCGGCGATCTGGGCGGCATATGCGTCCGCCTTCAGCAAATTGCCCACTTCCGCTGCGGCCGAGAGTCTGATCTGAAACAGCCAGCCGCCGGCGTAGGGTTCAGTGTTCACGAGTGCGGGATTGTCAACTACCGCAGGGTTGACCTTTACCACCTCCCCGCTTACCGGCGAGTAAATGTCACTGGCGGTCTTCACCGATTCCACGACCGCGCAAGCTTCTCCCGCCTTCACCACCCGGCCAACTTGCGGCAATTCGACAAAGACCACGTCGGTCAACTCGTGCTGGGCGTGATCGGTGATGCCCACGGTGCCGAGGCCGGCTTCCACTTTCAGCCATTCGTGGGATTTTGCGTAAATCAATTCCGCTGGAACATTTGACATATTGTTTTCCTAGTAAGTCAGGGAGAGGTCCCTGGGTCAATTCGCTTTTCGATAAATGGGCTTGGCCACCACTACAGCGGCGCACTTTTTGCCGCGGGCCTCAATTTGAATAGGAGTTTGCGCCTTGGCCTGCGCCGGAGTGACGAACCCCATGCCAATACCAATCCCCAAAGAAGGGCTTTGCGTGCCGCTGCACACCTCTCCGATCTTCTCAGGATTAGGACCCGCGCTCCAAATGGCGTAACCCGGTCGCGGGGGCGCTCCCTTTTCAGTCAATTTGAACGCCACCAGTTTCTTCGGCGCGCCCTGCTCTTTTTGTTGTGCCAGACGGGATCGGCCAGTGAATTCGCCCTTATCCAAGGCGACAAAGAACCCCACCCCCGCCTCGATCGGTGTGGTATTTTCATTCAACTCATGGCCATATAGGGGATAACAAACTTCGGTTCGCAACGTATCGCGCGCACCCAGGCCGGCCGGTTTTAGACCGTGCGCCCTGCCCTTTGCCAGCACGTCTTCCCAGACGGCCTCAATCAGACCCGCGTCGCACACGACCTCAAAGCCATCCTCGCCGGTGTAGCCAGTCCGGGATACCCAGACCGGCTTCCCCTGGAAACTAAACTGCGCCACCTGGTTTTTGGCCAGCGCGGTCGGAGAGTCTGCACTCCATCCACCTGTCGAGGGTTTGGAGAAGCAAGTGTGGATGAATTCGACCGTTTTGGGGCCCTGGATGGCCACGGCACCCATCGCATCCGAAACATTCTTCAGCTGAAGCTGGTCTGGGGTCGTAAAAGCCTGAGCCTGCGAATGCAGCCATGCCCAATCCGGCTCAATGCGAGAGGCATTGATGATGAGCAGGTAGGTCTCCGGCTCCAATTGATACGCATAGAGGTCGTCGATAACCCCGCCATCCGGCTGGCACATGAGGGTGTATTGGCCGGTGCCGACCTGGAGTTTGCGAATATCGTTCGTGAGAGTCTGATTTAAGAAGCGGGCGGCGGCCGGACCGCTGACCAGCACTTCGCCCATGTGCGAGATATCGAAGATTCCCGCGGCGGAGCGCACGGCCTGGTGCTCGTCTATAATGCTGGTGTAATGCACCGGCATTTCCCAGCCGCCAAACTCAATAACCTTGCCTCCCAGCCTTTGGTGGGCGGCAAACAACGGCGTGCGTCTCATCATCCGGGATTTGGTACCATTGCCCGGGCGCTTTGGCAACGGTTCCTTGAGTTATTAGTGTCATATCGTATGATGTTAAAGTCTTTGACGCCTTACCTTCATTCCCGTAGCGTCTGGCAGTTTTCAGAGCATCATGATTGGGTTTTTAATAAAAAAAGTATTCGGCTCCAAAAACGACCGCGAGGTGAAACGCCTGCGGCCGTTGGTGGCTAAAATCAACGCTTTCGAACAGGAGCTGCAAAAGGGCTCAGAGGAGGTCCTGCGGCAAAAGACAGCCGCTTGGAAGGCAGAACTTTCCGCGATCTCCGATGAGGGTAAATTGGCGGAGCGCCTCAACGAGATCCTGCCCGAGGCTTTTGCGGTGGTCAAAAATGCCTGCCGCCGCCTCTGCGGCCAGGACATCATAGTGCGCCAGCACCCGTTGCGCTGGGAAATGGTCCCGTTTGACGTCCAGTTGATCGGCGGTTATGCCTTGCATTCCGGGCGCATCGCGGAAATGGCGACCGGTGAAGGCAAAACCCTGGTAGCTACCCTGCCCGTTTTCCTCAACGCATTGAGTGGACGCGGCGTCCATGTGGTCACGGTCAACGACTACTTGGCGGCGCGTGACAGTGAGTGGATGGGAGCCGTCTACAAGTTCCTCGGGCTCACAGTAGGCTGCATTTTGCACGACCAACCGCCCTCGGTCCGCCGCGAGCAATACGGCTGCGACATCACTTACGGCACCAACGCCGAGTTCGGCTTTGATTACCTGCGTGACAACGGCATGGCCTCGCGCAAGGAGGACCAGGTCCAGCGTGGGCATTATTATGCCATCGTGGACGAAGTGGACTCGATCCTGATCGATGAGGCGCGCACCCCGCTGATTATCAGCGGTCCGGCTGTCGTCACTTACGACGAACAATACGCCCAATACCGCCCGCAGGTGGAATCGCTCTACCGCGTGCAAGAGAAGCTCTGCAGTCGCTTCCTCTCGGAGGCCGAGGCGATCAACAAGAAACTGCATCCTGAAGACGGGTCAAACCCGGAGAATCAGGACGTCCTCGAAAAGGAGCTGGGCTTGTTGTTGTACCGGGTGAAACTTGGCCAACCGCGATCCGAAGGCCTGCTGAAACTCAACGAAGACCCGGAAAAACAACGCCTGATGAACCAGGCCGAACTCCTCCTGCACGCCGATCAGAAGAAGGTCGAGCTTTACGCCCAAAAAGAGGAGCTGTTCTTCGCCATGGACGAAAAGAGCCATGAGGCTGATTTAACAGAAAAAGGGCGCAATTTCCTGAGCCCGAGCGATCCGGATGCCTTCATGTTGCCGGATTTGACCACCGCCCTGCATGAGATCGACGCCGGTCCAGAGACCGATGCGCGCAAGCGCCTGGAGTTGAAGCAGAAGGTCCAGCAGGATTTCGAAACCAAAGCGCAGCGGATCCACGCCATCTCGCAGTTGCTCAAAGCCTACTGTCTCTACCAGAAGGACGTGCAATACGTCGTGCAGGACAACAAGGTCATCATCGTGGATGAAAACACGGGACGCCTCATGACCGGACGGCGTTGGAGCGACGGCCTACACCAGGCGGTCGAAGCCAAGGAGGGTGTCGCGATCGAGCGCGAGACCCAGACGCTGGCCACCATTACCATCCAGAACTATTTCCGCCTCTACCACAAACTTGCGGGTATGACCGGCACCGCGGAGACCGAAGCTTCCGAATTCTTTGATATTTACAAGCTGGGCGTGCTGGTGATTCCCACTAACCGGCCGGTGGCGCGCAAAGATACCAACGATTCTGTTTATAAGACCCGGCGCGAGAAATACGGCGCGGTGCTTAAAGAGATCAAGGAGATCCATGCCAAGGGCCGTCCCATCCTGGTCGGCACCATCTCCGTGGAAGTCAGCGAGCACCTGTCTCGAATGCTCAAAAAGGAAGGCATCGTGCACTCGGTGCTGAACGCGAAATACCATCAGCAGGAAGCCGAGATCGTCGCGCGAGCCGGCCAGCGCGGGGCAGTCACCATCGCCACCAACATGGNNAACGCCAAGCAGCACGAGCGGGAGGCCGAGATCGTCGCCCAGGCGGGGCGCAAGGGGATGCTGACCATCGCCACCAACATGGCGGGACGCGGCACCGATATCAAACTCGGTCCCGAGGTGCCCGAACTCGGCGGGCTGCATGTAATCGGCACCGAGCGGCACGAGGCCCGCCGCATCGACCGGCAATTGCGCGGACGCTGCGCGCGCCAGGGCGACCCCGGCTCGTCGCATTTCTTCATCGGCTTGGAGGACGACCTGATGCGGTTGTTCGGCTCGGACAAAATTGTTAAGCTGATGGAGCGGATGGGGCTGGAGGAAGGTCAGGAATTGGAGCATCCCCTGCTCAACCGCTCAATCGAGCAGGCGCAAAAGCGCGTGGAACAGCACAACTTCCAGATCCGCAAACGCACGCTCGAGTACGACGATGTGATGAATAAGCAGCGTGAAGTCATTTATGGCTTCCGCAATGAGATCATCCACGGCATCGATGTCCGTGATCGCCTCATGGACGTGATGGAGGAAGTGATCATCCAGAAGGTCACACAGAATACGACCGGGGAGAATGACTTCCACCAGTGGAAAGTGCGGGCGCTCGCAGATTGGGTGAACCTGAACTTCCCGCTGGGTCTGCCGGAATCGGAAATTCTCAAGGCTGCCGAGGCGGGCACCGAAGCGCCCACGACGGGATCAACTTACGATGGGCTGAGCGCGGCGCAGTTCGCCGTATGCGTCTTCATTTTGGAGGCCGTCCGCAAAGCTTACGAACTCAAGATCAGTTTCGAGAATCCCGATGCGCTGCGCGAAGTCGAGCGGTACACCATCCTCAGTGCCATTGATAAGCTGTGGCAGGAGCACCTCTATGAGATGGACAGCCTGCGTTACAGCATCGGTCTGCGGGCCCACGGCCAGCGTGATCCGCTGATCGAATACAAGGCGGAGGCGTACAAGATTTTTGAAGAGTTGATGGTCAGCATCAAGACCGAGATCTGCCACAACATTTTCCGCAGCGCCTCGAGCCTGATGGCGTTTGAGAATTTCCTGCGCAACGTGCCGCAGCACACCTATCACCAATCCGCGAGTGCTTTCGGAGGCGGAGCATCTGGAGGGGCAGCCGCCCCGGCCCAGGCTCCCGAACCGGGCGAACCCCGGCCCAGCGACATTGTGAGCCAAGCCGCCGATGCCGTGGAGAAAGCGCGCCCGGTACGCTCCGGACCAAAGGTGGGACGTAACGATCCGTGCCCCTGCGGTAGCGGAAAGAAATACAAACAATGCTGCGGAAAATAAACTCCATGGCCATGCTTGTTCAGGTGGTCTGGAGTCTGTTTCTCCTGGTGATCATGACGTCGCCGCTGGCGGCGCAAAACAGTACCTTCGATCCGCCCGCGTTGTATTTAACCTGGCAACGCGATCCGGCCCGCACTATGACAGTCTGCTGGCACACGTTGGACGAGGCGAATCCGCAGGTTTTTTATCGTCCTCTGGGCGGCCCCACCAACTGGCTCACACAACTTGGTTACAGCCGCCCGCTGGCGGGAACCGTCCGCATCGTCCAGATCGCGGAATTGACGGGACTGCAACCGGCCACCGACTACGAGTTCTGCTTTTGGCCGGGCGAACGGAGATTCAAATTCCGGACGGCGCCCGCGGATTTGTCGCGTCCGGTACGCTTCATTAGCGGCGGGGACGTTTATCACGAGCGCAAATGGATGGACGCGATGAACGAATTGGCGGGCAAATTTGATCCGCTATTCGTCGTCATTGGTGGCGATTTGGCCTACGCTGGCGACAAGGACAAGCCCGAGAAGATGGAGCGCTGGGACACCTATTTTGAATCCTGGAAAGCCAAAGCGCGAACTCCGGATGGCCGACTGGTTCCACTGCTGGTTTCGATCGGCAACCATGAAGTCCGAGGTTCCTGGCATCAGACTCCCGAGCAGGCTTCCTCCTTTTACACACTGTTTCCCATGCCGGGGCCTCAAGGCTACAACTGTCTCGATTTCGGGAATTATCTTAGCCTGTTCCTCCTCGACTCCTCTCACACCCGGCCTGTCGCCGGGACGCAGACCGACTGGCTCCGCAAAAACCTGGCTTCCCGCCGCCGAGTGCCGCACCTCTTCCCGGTATATCACATCCCTGCCTACCCTTCGGTGCGGCCGGAAAACGGAGGTGAAAACGGTGATATCTCGCAGAGCATCCGGCAGAACTGGTGCCCCCTGTTCGAACGATACGGAGTCAAAACCGTTTTCGAAAATCACGATCACGCCTACAAACGCACTCTGCCGCTCCGCAACAACAAAGTCGATCCGCGCGGGATTACTTACCTCGGCGATGGCGCCTGGGGCGTGAACCTCCGTACCCCCGATCCTAAACAACCTCGCTGGTACATCGCCCGCGGCGGTCCGGTGCGCCATTTCTATCTCGTCACCCTTTATCCCGAAGCACGCCACATTCTGGCAATCAACGAAAACCAGGAAGTGTTCGACGAGATTTACCAACCCACCAGCCATCGCGCGCGCTGACAGTTAGCCTAACTTCCTTAAAGCTCGAGCGGAAAGCCCGGTAAAATCGAGGTTTTCTCGATTTCGTCGGGCTACAACTTGGGCGGCGCGGCAAACAACGCGGCCAATCGCAGTCTCTGCAACTTGTCGTTTAAGCTCTTGGGGATCTGCGTCATCAGCGTGCTGTGAACGTGCTGACCCATCTGCAAGCGGCCCAACCGGACGGTTTGCAGGTGTCGCAGGACACGGGGCACTTCTTCGCTCACGCCTTTGGCCCGCCACTCACCGCCCAGGCGTGCGCTGAGCCAGTAAGCCAGAAAGCACAACCGAACATGGTTGACCACCCGATCCGGACGGCGGTGATGCACTGGACGGACCTCCAGGTAGCTTTTGAGTTCGCAGAAGGCCTCCTCCACATCCAGCAACCCCTTGTAGTGATGGAGGACCTGTTCCCCGGAACAACGCTCCACCGGTTCATTAGTGCGCAAGAGATACCAGCCGTCCCGCTGCGACTCCTGGGCGATCAGCTCCGCTTTGGGTGCCCAATGCAGTTGGCCGGTGGCCTCCACCCGGTAGGTGAAATACTTGTGGGCCTTGAGCCGTTGCAGCATGCGGCCCACTTGGCTGGCGAGCTTCTGGACATCCACCTTCTTACGCTTGCGGGCGGCTAAGCGGTTCAATTCCGTCTCGGCCTTGTCGATCCGGCTCTGGCGCCGTTCCTGGTCCCGCTGCTGGCGCCACGGACCGCCGGCAATCACATACCGTTTACCCTGATGGGTAATCTCCAGCAACCGCTGCCGATCCCCCAATTCCAACTGCTTTTCCAACCCCAACTCGGCCGCTAAGCTCTGCAGAGTAGCCGTCGAGAGCCGTGTTACATAGCCCAGTTGGGCCTGGTCCATCGCTTCCAAGTTGATCCGACTGCTCCTGCCCCCATCAAAGACAAAGGTCGCCTCGGCGATGCCAAAGCGTCGGCGCAAGGTGTGCAAGAGTCCCTGGAGCGTTTGCGTATCGTTGCGGTTGCCCCGCAGCACCGAAACGTGCAACGGTAGCCCCTCGGTATCGGTCGCTACCGCCAGAATGATTTGCGGCCGATCCCCCCGGTGATCGCGACTGTGGCCGTAATCCGCCAGGTGCTCGGGTCCCTTGCCCTCGAAATAGACGCTGGTCAGATCGTAGAGCACCAAACGAACCGCTTGGGGGAAGGCTCGGTCATAGAGCTGCTTTTCCAGGGACACCCAGTGGCCGTTGAGTTGGTCCATGGCGTAGTAAATGTCGTCTTCATCGAAGGTTTCCTCCGCCTCCAGTCCACAGGCCGCAGCCAGCCAGGTGCCTTGGGCTTTCTGAGCCAGAGAAAGCTTGGCACAGGGAAAGAGCAGGCGGCTGAAGATAACCGCTTGGAGCAACCCGCGTTGACGCGCCGAGCCGATACCGGCCAAAAGTTCGCCCAGGCCGTAGCGCTGCCAGGCATCGTTGAGCACGGCCAAGCCGCCGTAATCCAAGGCCTGGTGGAGCTGACACTGCTCAGCGGCAACCAAGTCCTGTCCTTTGAGGGAGGCGGCAATGAGCTCGCGGGTGGCCGGTGGCAGGTCGGTGATGTTGCAGACGGTGCGCGAGCGCGGACCCGAGGGAGTCCGGAAAGATTCGCGCACCAGGTAGGAGAGGTAGGTTTTGCCGTGTTTACGGGCGGACTTGGTGATTTGGACGAACACGGGCTACAGACTAATCCCAGCATGGTAATTAAAGCAATACCAATATTTGTATTTATTCCAGTATTACTTGCTACACTATTTGCCAAAAACCCAATGAATTGATGGTTTTGCCCGTTTTTATAAGGAAGTTAGGTTAGCAATACGTTTGCGCGCCTGGCCAGATCAGTCGTGCTTTGCCGGCGCCGCGGGCGGGAGGCCGACGGTCCAGGCACAGCCGCGCTGAAATAACTCCTTCACCTCCGAGCGGGCCAGTGCGCGCGTGTCATGCCCGAGGACACAGTGGAACGTGCGGCCTTTGCCATAGCGCGACGTGAACGCCATCGGATAATACTGGCTGTCCACTTTCGACTTCGCCTGCGCCACCACTTCGATGGGATGATCCCCGGTCAGGCAGGTGTAAAGCTCATCCTCAGTTTCAAAAGACTTGAGCCCAAGCACAACCGGATGTTCCGGCAACGGGAATTCCACCTGGAACTTGCCGAACGGATCGTGCTGCCGCTTGCCCGGTCCGGGATTGGCGCCGAACCACACTCGTCCGGCGAGGGCCGCAAATTCCGGCCATTCCCCATGCCAGGCTCCACAGGCGAAATGCGCCAGCATTAAGCCCCCTCCCTGCTCAACAAATCGTTGCAGGTTCATCCTCGCCTTTTCTCCCGGCCCCGGCTGCTCCCAGTTCTGGAAATGTAAAAACACGCAGTCAAATTCCATCAGCGCCGCCGAGTCCAAAAAGGCCGGGCTTTCAATGCTGACGACGCTTAACCGGGGGTCGGCACTAATCGCCCGGGCAAGGACCGGGGCTGTCTCCTTCCAAAGGTGGCCGGGATAATCCACGCCAGTCACCAGGAGCACTTTCTTAGTCACGGCCGGGGCCTTGGGTTGAGCCAAGCCGGCGACCTCCCCAAAGCCCACCAAGCCAATGATACTAAGAATTAACGATAGCAACCAATTCCAGGGAGGGATGTTTGCGCGCATAAGGCGTTCCTGCTTTGGCACTCAAATCAACTTCGTGCGCCCTGGTACCAACGTCGGATAAGAGCCATTTTCGCCCGGCTTGACCGGAGGTTCCATGCCGTCCTTGCATTCCGACGGATGTGGTGGGTAATAGAAGTCAGAGGCGTTGACTTGCTCCCAGGTCACCTCCTTGCCGGTATAACAGGATAGCTGCCCCATGACTGTGACCATGGTGCTACGCGCCATGTAGTCTCCGCAATTAATGGGATTCCCCGACCGAATCGCCGCAAACAACTTGTCATGCTCAATTTGGTAGGGATCGCATTGGCCTTCCCAGCGCCAGTTCTTCTCGCCCCAAATCCGCGTGGCAGTGATGGAAGCTCGCCCCTTGCTGCCAAAAACCAAGCTCGACGATTCGTCATAACAGCCCGCCGTGGTTCGGCAAAACGCGTAAATTCGAACTCCGCCGGCCAGTTGATAAACCACCGAGTGATGGTCGAAAACATCCCCATAAATCGGCTCGGTCATGGTGGAACGTCCGCCCAAGCCATGGCAACGCTCCGGGACCTTGTTGCCCAGCACCCAACTGGCCCGATCCAGGTTGTGAACCAGCGATTGCGGGACATCATCCCCCGACAGCCAGCGAAAGTGATACTGCGTGCTGCATTGCCATTCCAACTCGCTCAAATTCGGCTTCCGCTCCGTCACACCGTACGGCGCGCGCAGGAAGTTCTCTTCGATGGTGACAATATCCCCAATGGCGCCGTCCTGGATGCGCTGCACCGTTTCCGCGTAACCGGTGTGGAAGCGGCTGTGCAATCCGGAAACAATCGACAACTTCTTTTCCTTCGCCAGATCGCACGCTTGTTGCATCAATCTCACCCCCGCTGGATCCACCCCGTGCGGTTTCTCGACGAACACATGCTTGCCGGCTTTGATGGCCTCCATGGCGTGAAACGGGTGAAACTTCGCCGCATTCGCGATCAGGACCACGTCCGCCGCGTCGATCACGTGCCGGTAGCCATCAAAACCCGCGAAACAATGATCATCGGACACCTCCACCTGGGCTCCGCTGGCCGCCTTGATTTCCTCTCGCTTGCTCAAGATGCGGTCTCGCAAAATGTCGCACATGGCCACCAGTTTCGCCCCCTTATCCGCCGTGAGCGCTTGGACGGCCGCGCCGGAGTTGCGTCCGCCGCAACCAATCATGCCGACTTTCAGCGTGTCGTTCCCCGCGGCATAAGCACTGCGACCGAGGTCCAGCGCCCCCAGGGCCACGACGGAGGTCGCGGCGCCGGTGGTTTTCAAAAAATTACGACGGTTGATTTGTGAAGGGCGAGAGTTCTCGATTTTCATAGCGATGCTGAATTTGACTCCAGCGATAACACCCTCCCCCGGGATGGTGCAAACAAATTCGAGCGCGGATCCGCTTCGTTCCCGGGTCCACCCGGACCCCCGGTCCACGCCGAAGCTGATGGCTTGCCCGCCAAGTTCGCCCGCGGTCTCGGAACGCAGCGGGACCCGCACCCCCTCATTACCTCAACTACATTTGCAAAGCTGTCTAATCAATCCAAATAGATCGCTTAAAGAATCAATTCACCTACTGAACAGCACCAGTCCAGGTTTCAGTCAATATTCCTAGATAGTTCTCTTACAGCATGTTAAGCACATCGCTTTTTAGTATCAAAGGCGGACTTATGATGAAGCCTGGCTAAAATATGGGCGCAAAAATATTCAACAAATCTGTTGACGTCATTCGATAAATCGATATCGTTACGTCAGTATCGATATTGAAGTATCGAGCCCAGCGTCCCAGCAACCAAGGCGGCCGCGGAATGACAAACGACACTTTGAGCATGGAACGTATGCAGCGCACCGGACTTTCCTGTGTGCGGCGCCTGCCAGCCTACCTGCAGTTGCTGCGGGCGCTGCGGGCGGAGGGCCGGGAATTCGTGTCTGGAACCGTGCTGGCGCGGGTGCATTACCTGGAACCTGTGATCGTGCGGAAAGATCTGGCGATCACCGGGGTGATGGGCAAGCCGCGGCTGGGGTTCCCCGTGAACGAGCTCATCCTGGCGATTGAGAAGTTTCTGGGCTGGGATCGGGCGGCGCGCGCGGTGCTGGTCGGCGCGGGAAATCTCGGAGCAGCGCTCCTGGGTTACCAGGGTTTCGAGGATTTCGGGCTGCGGATTGTCGGCGCGTTTGATGCGGATCCGCGCAAAATCGGTCGCGAAATGAAAGGGCACCGGGTGCTGCCGTTGCAACGGTTGCCCGGCTTTGTGGCCCGCGGCAAGGTGGAGTTGGGAATTTTGACCGTACCGGCCCCGGCGGCGCAGGCGGCGGCGGCCGTCCTGGTGCGTGCGCGGATTCGGGGAATCTGGAATTTCACTTCGGTGAGGCTGCAGGTGCCCCCGGAGGTGGTGGTGCAGAAAGAAGATTTGGCGGAAGGACTGGCGGTCTTGTCGCATCGGTTGCGGCAGCCGGGAGCCCAGGGCGGCGATTCGGTGCCGCCCCGGCAAGTTTAGTGATGGTATAATATCAACAATGGATTTGTGAACGTGAAAAAAGTACTCTTCAATAACACGGTACTGCGTGACGGTCATCAATCGATGGCAGCCACCCGGATGACAACCCCACAGATGCTGCCGGCCGCGCCGATTTTGGACGGCATGGGCTTCAACGGTTTGGAGACCTGGGGCGGCGCCACCATCGATTCCTGCCTGCGTTACCTGGACGAGAATCCGTTCGAACGGCTGCGCCAGCTCAAGAAGGCCGCCCCCAAGACCCCGCAGCTCATGCTGCTGCGCGGCCAGAACATCGTGCAGTACGCGAGCTTCCCGGACGACGTCGTGGAGACCTTTGTCCGCTGCACCTGCGACAACGGCATGGATATCCTCCGCATTTTCGACGCGCTGAACGATGTGCGTAATCTCCAGACGGCGATCGCCGCCACCCGGAAGTGCGGCAAGCACGCGCGCGGCGAGCTGTGCTACACCATCAGCCCGGTGCACACCGTGGAGAACTTTGTGAAGATGGGCGTGGAGCTGGAGAAAATGGGTTGTGACTCCATCGGCATCAAGGATATGTCGGGCATTATCCAGCCCCAGATCGCCTATCAAATGGTGAAGGAGCTGAAGAGCAAAATCGGCATCCCCATCACGCTACATACGCATGACACCGCCGGTCTGGGTGCCGCCAGCTACCTGGCCGCCATTGAAGCGGGCATCGATGTGGTGGAGGTTTCGATCGTGCCCTTCGCCAACGGCACCTCGCAACCGGATACGATGCGCATGTTGGCGCTGCTGGAAGGCCACCCGCGCCGACCGGATTTCGACACGGCCAAGCTCGCTGAGTTGCGCGATTATTTCGAGGAAGTTTACAAGCAGTTGTCCAAGTTCACCAGCCCGGCCAACGAGCGCGTGGACAGCGACATCCTCATCTACCAGGTGCCGGGGGGCATGCTCTCCAACTTCCGCACCCAATTGAAGGAGCAAGGCATGAGCGACAAGTTCGACGCCGTGCTCAAGGAAATCCCGGTGGTGCGCGAAGCCCTGGGGTGGATTCCGCTGGTAACGCCGACTTCTCAAATCGTTGGCACGCAGGCCATGATGAATGTGAAGTTCGGCCGGTGGAAAATGATTTGCCAGCCGGCCCAGGACATCGCGCTGGGCAAATATGGCAAGACCCCGGGCCCGATCGCGCCCAACCTGCTGGCGCAGGTGGTTCAGCAGACCGGCAAGAAACCGGTTACTGAGCGCCCGGCAGACTTGCTGCCGCCCGGTCTGGAGAAGTATCGCAAGGACTCTGCCGACAAAGGCCTGCCGACAGATGACGAGACCGCCGTCCTGTTTGCCATGTTCCCGCAGCAGGTGGAGGCTTTGCACAAAGCCAAGACATCAGCCCCCGCCGCTGCCGCCGCTCCGGCCCCTGCTCCTGCGGCCGCAAAGGCGACCGCCGCTTCTCCCGCTCCTGCGGCCAGCCGCACCAATGGCGACGTCCGCCGGTTGTTTGTAACGGTCAATGGTCAACGCCACGACGTCACGGTGCAGGCGCTTGAAGCTTGAGCCCGCTTTGACCCCCAACGCACTATGAGCACACCATCCAAATCGCCGGAATCGAGGCTGTTGGCCGAATTCCCGCCCGTCACCTATGAAGACTGGCGGAAACTCGTCGAGGCCGAGTTGAAAGGCGCGCCCTTCGATAAGAAGATGCTGACCTCCACCTACGAAGGCATCACTCTGCGCCCGATTTATGTGGCACAAGACACCGAGAAATTGCCGCATGTGAATTCTTATCCGGGCTTCGCGCCGTTTGCCCGTGGCGCCACAGCCAGCGGCTATGTCGCCGAGCCTTGGGATGTTTCGCAGGAATTGAGTGCCGCCAGCGCGTCGGATTTTAACCACGCGGCCCGCAATTCGTTGAGCCGCGGTTCCAATGCGCTCAACATGGTGCTCGATCAGGCGACCCGGGACGGGCACGACCCGGACTGGGCACGGCCCGAGGAGGTGGGGCGCGGCGGCCTTTCGGTGGCAACACTGGGAGACCTGGACAAGGCTCTTGATGGTGTGGACCTCGAGAAAACCCGGCTGTTCGCCCGGGTGGGGGCATCGGGTTTGCCTTTTGCCGCCTTGTTGGCGGCCTTGGCCAATAAGCGCCGGAAATCGTTGAAAGCACTGCAAGGCTGCATCGAGATGGATCCACTCGGGGTGCTGGCGCACCAGGGCAAACTGCCGCAGTCCCTGCCGGGCGCTTACCGGGAGATGGCGGCTTTGACCCAATGGGCCGCCGAACGGGCGCCCCAATTGCAGACCATCTGCGTTCATAGCCGGTCCTGGCACGAGGCCGGTGGCAATGCCATCCAGGAACTCGCCTTCACCCTCGCGACGGCCGTGGAGTATTTGCGGCAGATGCAGACGTTGGGATTGGATGTTAACGTGGTAGCGCCCCGCATGCGCTTTGCGGTGACGGTCGGCGTGAATTTCTTCATGGAAATCGCCAAACTCCGCGCGTTGCGGATGCTTTGGTCACGCATCGTGGCGGCCTTGGGCGGGGATGACGCCGCCCAAAAGCTCTCCCTGCACGTTCGCACTTCGCAATGGAATAAAACCGCTCTCGACCCGTACAACAACCTGCTGCGGGCGACGGTGGAAGCCTTTGCAGGCGTGCTGGGCGGTTGTGAAAGCATGCAAGTCGGCACGTTTGATGAAGTCGTGCGCCTGCCGGATGATTTCAGCCAACGCGTTGCCCGCAACACCCAATTGGTCCTTCAGAAAGAATGCAACCTTGACCAGGTGATAGATCCCGCCGGCGGCTCCTATTATGTCGAGGTGCTGACGGCTGAACTCGCCGAAAACGCCTGGAAACTTTTTCAGGAAGTTGAAAAACTCGGCGGAATGGAAGCGGCATTGCGCGCCGGCTTCCCGCAGAAGACTGTGGCCGAGACCGCCGCGGCCAGGTTTAAGGCCGTCGCACGCCGTCGCGACACTATCGTCGGGGTAAATCAATACGCCAATCCCAGGGAAAAGGCACTCGACCCACGCCCCGAGGATGCCGGAGCGTTTCATCACCGACGCACCCAACAGGTGGCCGCCCACCGCACCGCGCTGGAGGACGCCGACAATGCCGACGTCCTGGCGAAATTGGCCCGGGTCGTCGAGGTTTCCAGTCCGGAGTTGCTCGAGGCCAGCATCGCTGCCGTGAGCGCCGGTGCCACGCTGGGTGAGGTCTCCCGCGCCATCCGCATCAGCGACAGTCCCGGCACCACCATCACCCCGGTTTGTGTCGGCCGGCTCTCACAGGAAATCGAGCGGTTGCGCGCCGCCACCGAAAAGTGGATCGCCGGCAACCACGAACGTCCCCAGGTGTTTCTTTGCAACATGGGCTCATTACGCGACCACAAGGCGCGGGCCGACTTTTCCCGCGGGTTCTTCTCCGTAGGCGGTTACGATGTGGTCTCACTGCCGGGATTCAAAACGCCCGAACTGGCGGCGGAAGCTTTTATCAAGTCTCCAGCCCGGGTGGCGGTGATCTGTTCGACCGACGAGAATTATCCGGCATTGGTGCCTCCGCTGGTGGCCGCCATTCGTGCTGCCAAACCTGACGCGTTCATCGTTCTGGCCGGCTATCCGCAGGACCAAATCGCGGCGCACAAGCAGGCCGGCGTTGACGACTTTATCCATATCCGCGCCGATGCGCTGGAAGTGCTGACCCGGACTCACCAAGAGCTTGGAATCAACTGATGAAAACCTTTCCTGACTTCACGAAAGTAGCGTTTAGCGCCGAGCCCGCGCCGGTCACCTTCGAGGCCTGGCGGGCGAAATTCGAACACGAAACCGGCAAGTCCCTGGACCAGGTCGTTCAGAAGACGCTGGAACAAATCGATTTGCAGCCGCTCTACACCGGTGCCGACCTGAAATCCTGCGAACATCTTGGCACGATGCCCGGCCTGGCGCCCTTCGTCCGCGGCCCCTACGGCTCGATGTATGTCACCAAGCCGTGGACCGTTCGGCAATATGCCGGTTTCTCGACCGCCGAAGAATCCAATGCGTTTTACCGGCGCAACATCGCCGCCGGCCAACAGGGCCTGTCCGTCGCGTTTGATTTGCCCACGCATCGTGGTTACGATTCGGATCATCCGCGCGCGTTTGCCGATGTGGGCAAGGCGGGGGTGGCGGTGGATTCCATCGCGGACATGAAGGTGCTCTTCGACGGCATTCCGCTCGATCGCATTTCCGTGTCCATGACCATGAACGGCGCGGTGTTGCCGATTCTCGCGTTTTACATCGTGGCGGCCGAGGAGCAAGGCGTGAAGCTGGAGCAGCTCGCGGGCACCATTCAAAACGACATTCTTAAAGAGTACATGGTGCGCAACACCTACATCTATCCCCCGGCCCCCTCGATGCGCATCATTGCGGACATCTTCAGCTTCACCTCGCAGCAGATGCCCAAGTTCAATTCCATCTCGATTTCCGGTTACCACATGCAGGAAGCGGGAGCTTCGGCGGACCTCGAAATGGCTTATACCCTGGCGGATGGTTTGGAATACGTCCGCACTGGATTGAAAGCCGGCATCGCCATCGACGCCTTCGCCCCGCGGCTGTCCTTCTTTTGGGCCCAAGGCAAAAACTACTTCATGGAAGTTGCCAAGATGCGGGCCGCACGCGCGCTCTGGGCAAAACTCATCCGGCAGTTTGACCCGAAGAATCCCAAATCCCTGGCGTTGCGGACGCACTCGCAAACTTCGGGTTGGTCGTTGACCGAACAGGACCCGTTCAACAACGTCGCGCGCACTTGCGTCGAAGCCATGGCAGCCGCGCTGGGCCACACGCAGTCGCTCCATACCAATGCTTTGGACGAAGCGATCGCGCTGCCTACCGATTTCTCGGCCCGCATCGCCCGCAACACCCAACTCTTCCTCCAGGAAGAGACCGGTATCTGCAAAGTGATCGACCCGTGGGCCGGCTCCTTCTTTGTCGAGGCGTTGACGGGTGAAATCATGCGCCGCGCCTGGGGCCATATCCAGGAAGTGGAAGCCCTCGGCGGCATGGCCAAAGCCATTGAAACCGGCCTGCCCAAGCTGCGCATCGAAGAAGCCGCTGCTCGGCGGCAGGCCAAGATTGACTCCGGCAAGGAAACCATTCTCGGCGTCAACTTCCTGCGCTTGGAGAAGGCCGATCAATTGGACGTGCGCGAGGTTGATAACACCGCCGTGCGCGACGCACAAATTCAGCGCTTGCAGAAGATCAAAGCCGAACGCAACCAGGAAAAGGTGCAGGCGGCTTTAACCAACCTGACCCACGCCGCCGAAAGCGGTACCGGCAACCTCTTGGCCCTGGCCATCGAGGCCGCCCGGGCCCGGGCCACGCTCGGCGAGATCTCGTTTGCCCTGGAAAAAATCTTTAATCGGCACAAAGCCGTGATTCGTTCTGTGAGTGGCGTTTATCAATCTGAATTTGGCGCGGATGGCGAAATTCAACAGGTCCGCAAGATGACGGAACAATTTGCCGAGAAACAAGGGCGCCGTCCCCGCATCCTGATCGCGAAGATGGGCCAGGACGGGCACGATCGAGGGGCCAAGGTGGTGGCCACCGCGTATGCCGATCTCGGGTTCGACGTGGACATTGGACCGCTGTTCCAGCAGCCGGACGAAGCGGCGCGCATGGCGGTCGAGAACGATGTCCACGTGGTGGGAATCAGCTCGCTGGCCGGTGGGCACAAGACGCTCCTGGTCCAGTTGGCTGAGGAACTGCGCAAACTCGGACGCGAGGATATCCTCGTAGTCGTCGGCGGCGTGATTCCCGCGCAGGATTATGATTTCCTGCGCAAGAACGGGGCGGCCGCCGTCTTCGGGCCGGGCACGTTCATCCCGGACGCCGCGAAAGAAATGCTGAGTCAATTGAACCGCGCGTTGGGTTGATGAAGTCTTTGACGGTTGAAGATTACGTCAGAGGTGTGCGCGAAGGAAACCGGGCGGTGTTAGCCCGGGCCATCACGCTGGTGGAGAGCCTTTCGCGGCAGCACGAGGTGCTCGCGCAGGAAGTCCTGCATCGATTGCTGCCACACACGGGCAAGGCTCGAAGACTGGGAATCACCGGCGTACCCGGCGTAGGCAAAAGCACGTTCATTGAGAACTTTGGTTGTTTTTTGACAGATCGCGGGCATCGGTTGGCGGTACTGACCATCGACCCATCCAGCTCGCTGTCCGGCGGCAGCATTCTCGGGGACAAAACCCGCATGGAACGCCTGTGCCAGTCGCCCCAGGCCTTTATCCGGCCTTCGCCTTCGGGCGACAGCTTGGGCGGGGTGGCGCGCCGGACGCGGGAGACGCTGCTGCTCTGTGAAGCGGCTGGGTTCGATACGATCCTCGTCGAGAGTGTCGGGGTGGGACAGACGGAGATCGCGCTGCGTTCGATGGTGGATTTCTTTCTGCTGCTGCTGCTCCCCGGAGCGGGCGACGAATTGCAAGGGATAAAGAAAGGGATCGTCGAAATCGCTGATGGGGTGGCGATCAACAAGGCCGACGGCGACAATCGCCTCCGGGCGGAACAGTCCAAAGCCGATCAGGAAGCCGCATTGCATTATTTGCAGCCGGCCACACCCGGATGGCAGACCCAGGTGCAGCTCTGCTCGGCATTGACGGGCGAAGGCGTGCCGGAGATCTGGCAGCGGATTTTGGATTTTTATGCGGTGCTCGAACCACGCGGGGTGATTCGGGAGCGGCGCCGGAAGCAAACGCTCGACTGGCTCGAGCATTTGATTCACGATGAGCTGCGGCGCCAGTTCTACCGTGACCCGAAGGTGACGGCGCGAATCCCCGGCGTGCGCGAAGCGGTCTTGCGCGGCGAAACCACCGCGGTGTTGGCCGCCCGCGAACTGCTTACCGTGCACCAGGCGAAAGCCACGGGCGAATCCGCGCCCGCCAAATCGCCATGACAATTTATGCTTAAGAAAATCGATCATCTCGGCATTGCGGTACGGTCTCTTGATGAAGCCGTGCCTTATTACGAAAAAGCGCTCGGCCTCAAGTGCGAGCATCGCGAGGAAGTGCACTCGCAAAAGGTGCGCACCGCGTTCTTTGCGGTCGGCGAGGTGCACCTGGAGTTGCTCGAGCCCACCGATCCCGAAAGCCCGATCGCGAAGTTTCTGGAGAAGAATCCCGCGGGCGGGATCCACCACATCGCTTTCGGGACCGATGGCATCGAGGCGCAATTGCAGCAAGCCGCCGGCGCGGGTGTGAAACTCATTCATGAAAAGCCCTTTGACGGCGCGGGCGGGAAGCTGGTGGCTTTCCTGCATCCCAAATCGACTTTCGGCGTGCTGACGGAATTTTGCACGCCCAAACCCGGAGCGACGGCTCAACACTAAGAAAACAAACCCAGGAACCAGATTTTATGGCGATACCCAAAGCAGCGTTGGAAGAACTCGAGAAGCGTCGTGCCGCAGCCAAGGCCGGGGGCGGCGCGGACAAACAGGAAGCCCGCCGAAAGAAGGGCATCATGACCGCGCGCGAACGCCTGGATAATCTATTCCAGCCGGGCACCTTCCAGGAATGGGCCATGCACGCCGACCATGACTGTCACAATTTCGGCATGGAAGACAAATCATTCCCCGGTGATGGCGTGGTAACGGGGACAGGCATTGTGGATGGCCGCGTGGTGGTGGCGTTCAGTCAGGATTTCACGGTCGGCGGCGGCGCGCTGGGCGCGATTCACGCCAAGAAACTCTGCAAGGTGATGGAACAAGCCCTGCGGGTGGGCTGCCCGGTGATCGCCATCAACGATTCCGGCGGCGCGCGGATCCAGGAGGGTGACGATTCACTTTCCGGCTACGGCCAGGTGTTCTTCCGCAACGTGCTGTTGTCTGGAGTTGTGCCCCAGATCGCGATCATCGCTGGACCCTGCGCCGGCGGTGCCGCTTACTCTCCGGCCCTCATGGACTTCATCATCATGGTCAAGGGAACTTCGCAGATGTTCATTTGCGGCCCTGAGGTCATTCAGGCCGTCACCGGTCAGAAATGCACGATGGACGAAATCGGCAGCCCGGCGGCCAACGCCGGCGTGAGTGGTAACGTGCACTTTGTCGCGGAGAATGACGCGCACGCGATCCAAATCGCGAAGAAACTGCTGTCGTTCATGCCGTCCAATAACGTGATGGACCCTCCGCATCAACCGGTGCCCCAGTTGGACATGCACCCCGATGCGGAGATGGACAAGCTGGTGCCCACCTCGCCCAAGGATCCGTTTGACACCCACACGGTCATCAACCGCCTCGTGGACAAAGGCGATTTCCTGGAAGTCCATGCGGACTGGGCCAAGAACATCATCGTTGGATTCGGCCGCATACAGGGAATCTCCGTGGGTATCATCGCGAACAATCCGGCGGTCAAAGCCGGCACGCTTGACATCGATTCCTCGGACAAAGCAGCGCGCTTCATCCGCTTCTGTAACGTTTTCAACATCCCGATCGTGACCCTGGTGGATGTCCCGGGCTTTATGCCCGGCGTCCAGCAGGAGCGCGGTGGCATTATTCGGCACGGGGCAAAAATGTTGTTCGCCTATGCGGCGGCGACGGTTCCCAAAATCACGGTAATCCTGCGCAAAGCTTACGGCGGGGCGTTCCTCGCCATGTGCAGCGCGGATATGGGTGCCGATGCGGTTTATGCGTGGCCGACGGCGGAGATCGCCGTCATGGGCGCTGAAGGTGCGGCGAAGATTCTCTACAAACGCGAGATCGCCGCCGCCAAGGATCCCAAGGCCAAAGAGGCGGAACTGGTGGCTGAATATCGCCAAAAGTTCTGCTCTCCCTATCAGGCCGCCCGCAAGGCGCTGATCACTGATGTCATCGCGCCGTCGGAAACGCGGGCGATTGTCTCCCTGGCGCTCCGCAATACTCTCACTAAACGGGAGTCGCGTCCGCCCAAGAAACATGGCACCATCCCGCTGTAAGCAGGGGTAGTTAAGCGGAGAGGTGCAATCACAAAATTATGAGCAATGAACAATCTGGAGCCGATGGGTTGACGGCGACGGAGAGAAGCCTGGGGCAGGCGTTGGCCGTCATCCACCGGGTGTTGCCGCGGCTCGATGAGCCCGGGCGTGCCGGTGAGGTACAAACCGCGCTGCGTAAAGCCCTCGGGTTTCTCGAAGCTGCCCGCCTTTCTCACGAACAAAGCACTGGCGCGCGCCCTGCCATGGCCGGTGAAGAGCAGCGCGTCACCACCCGGGTGGCGCCTGAAATCGCAGCGGTGATCGCCGCGGCGGTCTCCGTGGTGCTGGACCGCCCGTTCCGCCTGGTAACAGTGCAGCAAGTGCCTTTGCCGGCCGTGCCGCATTTCAACGTGTGGGCTGTGGAAGGCCGCACGCAAATCTTCCAATCCCACAAAGTCCGTTAATTTTTGCGAACCCTATCTCATGATTAAGAAGCTTAGAGTCACAGTTGATGGCAATGCGTATGATGTAATTGTGGAGTTGCCGGACGAGGCCGGAGCGCCCGCAGTGGCGCCCGCCC
>DBMR01000017.1 GCA_002298785.1 Verrucomicrobia subdivision 3 bacterium UBA693 | reverse complement strand
CCCGGTGCTCCCCCCTCCCCCGACAATCAAAAGTCCAGCGCAATCGGTGAGCCTTGCTGGGTTCATTCCGGCTTCGGCGCAGAAGCCGCAATTTACTCCTTCAATGGTAACAAAATCATTACCACCTCGGGCGGAGGGATGCTCGCCTCACACAACAAAAAGCTGGTGGATCATGCGCGAAAACTATCCCAGCAGGCCCGTGACCCGGCACCCCACTATGAACATACTGAAATTGGCTACAACTATCGCCTGAGCAATATACTCGCGGCCATTGGACGCGGACAGCTCAAGATCCTGGATCAGCGTGTTCAGCAAAAGCGCCGGATTTTCGCCGCCTACAAGCACCTTTTGGGTGGGCTGCCGGGGATTACTTTTATGCCGGAAACGCCCTACTCCAGCAGCAATCGCTGGTTGACGGTAATCCTCATCAACCCCGTGGAGTTCGGAGCCACACCGGAACAGATCCGGGTGGCGCTTGAAGCCGAGAACATTGAATCCCGACCCCTTTGGAAACCGATGCACCGGCAAGCCGTTTTTAGAAACTGCCGAATTCGCGGAGGCGCCGTCAGCGAAGATCTTTTCGCCCGCGGTCTGTGTCTCCCCTCCGGCACTGCGATGACGGACCTCGACTTGGAACGTGTCGCGAGCCTCATCCACCGCGCTTCTGGGCACATCGCTAAGCCCCTTCGCGAAAGATAGTTTTGATCTGGTGCCCTTGTTATGATGCACAAAGCCGACCGGAAATTCCCGCATCGCAGAAGCCTCTGGCTCCTCATTTCCGCCCCTCTTGCTAAGGTAGTGCGATGAAGTTCTTTCTTCCCCTTACTGAGCCTCTCGGGTTCACATGGACTCTAATGCTCGTCGGCCTGTCTTGGTCCCTTTGGCGCAAACAATGGCGCAGCACGGTAATTCTCGGCGTTCCGACTCTTTTGCTTTTTGTGCTCGGCAGCACTCCGCTGGCAGCCTTCCTCATCGCGAGGGAGGAGGCCAAATACCTCGGATCCTCGGTCTCCCACTTTAGCACTGCTACCAGCTCATCTCAGCATCCAGGAATTGCCGTCGGCACTGAATTGACTACCGGCCCTACCTTCCGGAGGGGCGAACCTCCATTCTCATCAATACTGGTGCTCGGTGGCGGTTTCTACCGATCGGAACATGATGCCTATGGGCTGCGATTTGCTCACGGGGCTTCGCGTACTCTGGCCGGCATTTGGCTGGCGAAAAACGGCGCTGCCACGAACTTGGTGCTGGGTGGAGGCGCCGTAGTCGCTGGGGTCGAAGAACCGGCCGCGCTGCAGGCTTGGGTGGAATCTTTAAGCTTGCCGGGCGTCGTAATCACCAACCTTGGCGTTTGCCACAATACTCATGATGAGGCGCTCGCCTTCAAGCGCCTTCAGTCCTCGCACCAATGGTCTTCTGTACTACTGGTCACCTCCGCGGTTCACATGACGCGCTCTTTGGCCGCTTTCAGAAAACAAAGCATAAATGTGTTGCCTGTAGCGTGCGATTTCCGCTTGCTTGGCTCTCAGGGCTTCTCCATTTCCTTCTTTCCATCCCAGGACAACCTCAATCTTTGGTCGATTTACTTGCACGAGAAGGTGGGATTCCTGGTCTACAAATGCCGTGGCTGGGTTTGAGTTCCTGTCAATTCTCCGCCCCACTGCCACAGTAACTCGGCCCCTAACCAACCCGAAAACAGGCGCGCACGCATATGAGGAAAAAACCGACAAGAGCCTGATTACTGATGACTTCCCTCCCAGCCTCTGTCCACCGCAGTGTTCGATGCGCATTTTCAGCTCCGCCTTTTGCAAGTTTTGAGCTTTTTCCCTGGGCTGCTCGTCTTATCCTGCGACTTATGGCCTCCGATAGATTGAAATCGTCCAGCAACGGACTTGATCTCGAAGCTCGTACTTTATGTTGCTGCCATCAGTGACCAATTGGTTCTTGTCTATCCCTTTGGGCTGGCGGACGCTGATTAATCGCCCCAAGGATTCCCATCCCGGTTTCCATCCTTGCTCCCTCTCCACTTCCGCCGCAGTTCCACCGTCCTATGAGATTTAGCCTTCACGAATACTCTCCGGCCGTCCGGATTTGGATGTTGCTCTGCATTTACACCGCGCAGCTTTGCGCCAGTATTTGGTTCGCTTACGAGCTGCGTTTTGATTTCGCGGTGGACAGCGCGTATCAACAGGAACGCTTGTTTGTACTGCTCTGGCTCGTGCCCGTCGAACTCATGCTGCTTGCCTTTTTCCACCAACTTAACCCGCTACTCGGCTACTTCAGCACGCCCGATTTAGCCCGCATCTTCCACTCCCTGTTCATAAGCTCTGTGGTTGCAGTTGCTGTATGGGCTCTCGCGGGAACCGGCTTTGCCCCTCCGCGAGGCGTCATCGTCACGAACTTTGTGTTCAGTCTCGTTGGCCTCACCGGTGCCCGGCTCCTGCTACGAGCTACGCGCGAAATGTCCCGACAGCCAGGAGCGAAAGACCAGCGCCGCGCTCGTCGCGTCGGCATTATCGGCGCCGGCGATGCTGGCGCCGTGCTCGCTCACGAACTCTCCCTCAAACCGGGATTCGGCCTCGATCCCGTAGCGTTCTTTGACGATGATAAACGAAAGTGGCACTCGCGTGTTCACAGCGTCCCCGTCCTTGGTCCTCCCGAACTGCTCCTCGAGCCGGAAGCCCGCCACGGTATCCAGGAGGTAATTATCGCTATGCCTTCCGCACCGGCTCACCGCATCGGTGAATTAGTTCGCATCCTCCGGGAGGTTCGCCTCCCCTGCAAAACCGTGCCCTCGCTCGACCAACTCGCCCTGGGCCAGGTAAAAGTCAGCCAACTGCGCAGTATCGAGGTCGTCGACCTCCTTGGTCGGGAAAAAGTCGAGTTGGAAACTGAGAGCATTCGTCAGATCCTTGCCGACCGCACCATCCTGGTCACCGGCGCCGGCGGCAGCATCGGCAGTGAGCTCTGCCGCCAAATCTCCACCTACAAACCCAAGCTCCTCCTGCTCCTCGATCGCTCTGAGCCTCATCTTTTTCAGATCGAGCAGGAACTCATCGGCCTCGGATACGGCGCCCGCATCACCCCAGTCGTCGCAGATATTCTCGACCGGGAGCGCCTCGAACAGATTTTTTCTCACTATCGACCCGAAGTCCTCTTCCACGCCGCAGCCCACAAACACGTGCCCATGATGGAATCCCAACCCGGAGAGGCCATCAAAAACAACACCTTGGGCACCGCCCAGCTAGCGGAACTGGCGGCCGAATTCAGCGTGGACCGCTTCGTTCTCATCTCCACCGACAAGGCGATCAATCCCACCAGCGTCATGGGAGCGACCAAGCGGCTGGCTGAAATGTACGTTCAGAGCCTTTCCTCACTTCACGCCCATCGCACAAAATTCATAGCGGTCAGATTCGGCAATGTACTAGGTTCCTCCGGTAGTGTTATCCCGGTATTCCAAAAGCAAATCTCGGAAGGCGGCCCGGTCAAAGTCACCCACCCCGAAATGACCCGCTATTTCATGACCATCCCCGAAGCGTCGATGCTGGTCCTCCAAAGTGCTATGCAGGGCGTTGGTGGTGAAATCTTCGTGCTGGATATGGGTAAGCCCGTTCGAATCCTTGATCTTGCCCGCCAAATGATCGAACTCAGCGGCCTCAAGCCCGACGAGGACATCCGCATCGAAATCACGGGAGTCCGCCCAGGCGAAAAGCTGTTCGAGGAAATCACCCATCGTGGAGAGAACTTCGTACCTACCCCGCACGTGAAAATTTTCCGTTTCATCGCTCAACCTGCCCAAATAGCGAACCTCCGAGCAATCCTCGATCAACTGCGGCAAGAAGTGCACCAGCGCGGACCCGGTGAGCTCAAATGCATCCTCAAGGAAGCCATTCCTGACTACACCCCTTTCTTAAGCGAGCCTGTCCCGGCTTCGACCATAACTGACCTGTTACAATTCCCCAAACGATCACTATGAAGAAATGGAAAAAAACAATCCTGTTCCTGCTTATCGCCGCCGTGCTGTTCCTGGGCGGCGGTTATGCCGCCTATAAGGGCTACCGCCACGTACGGCAAGTTCGGCTCGTGAAACAAGCCAAAGGTTACCTCGAAAAATCCCAGGATCGCCAAGCGGTCCTCTCTCTCCAGCGAGCACTCAAGTTCAATTCCCGCGACGTTGAAGCTACCAGGCTCATGGCCGAACTCGCAGAAAGGGCAGGCTCCCAGTCCGCCCTCTTGTGGCGCAGTAAAGTGGTTGCACTGAACCCCCAATCCACCGACGACCGCCTCGCCCTGACTCGCACGGCCATGATCGCCCGCGATCTGCTTGTCGCCACGAATGCGCTCGAAGGCGTCACCGCCGAAGGCAAGAAAACCGCTGGCTACCAAAATATCGCAGGCACCGTGGCCGCTGCCATGAACCAGGTCAGCAGTGCCGAAAGCCATTTCCTTGAGGCCGCGCGGCTCGAACCGACCAACCCTGTGCCAGTCTTGAACCTCTCCGTCGTTCGCCTGCAAAGCACCAATTCCCAAGTCCTGGCCGAGGCTCGAACCGCGCTTCGGCAACTCGCCGCCACCCCCGCCCACCGTTGCCAGGCACTCCGCGAGCTCCTTGGCGATGCTATCCGGCATGACCAGACCAACGACGCCCTGACACTCTCTCGAGACCTGGTCCAGCAGACCAACTCCCTTTTCCGCGACAAGATCATGCGCCTGAACGTCCTGAAAGTAACCGCTAACCCTGCCTTCAAGCCGACCCTGGCCGCCTACCAGCGCGATGCGGCCACGAACGCCGCAAGCGCCTACGAGATGGCAAACTGGCTCATGACCAGTTCCGGCCCCGCAGACGCCCTGGCGTGGCTCCACACCTTCCCGTTAAGCACACAGACCAATCAGCCGGCTGCCCTCCAAATCGCCCAATGCCAAACCGCGCTCAAAGATTGGCGCAGCCTGCAGGCCACTCTGTCCAAACAGTTTTGGGGCGACCTGGAGCTCGTGCGCCACGCCTACCTCGCCCGCGCCATGCGCGGACAGGACCTCCTCGACTCCTCAAAAACAGAGTGGGAACAAGCCTTGAAAGCCGCCAATGGCACCAAGGAAGGTATGGTGATGCTCCTGCGGATGGCCGCCGTTTGGGACTGGGGCAGCGAGAGCGAGGAATTGCTGTGGTCCATTTTCAATCGGTACCCAGCCGAAAAGTGGGCGTTCCAAACCCTCCTGCAAGTCCTCTACAACACCGGACGCACCCGGCCCCTCATGACGTTATTCAGCCAGGAGAGTAAGCGTAATCCCGCGGACCTTTCCTTGAAAAACAACCTGGCCATGACCGCCATGCTGCTGGAGGCCCAGGAATTGAAACCCT
The DNA here is from genome assembly GCA_002298785.1 of Verrucomicrobia subdivision 3 bacterium UBA693. GTDB lineage: Bacteria > Verrucomicrobiota > Verrucomicrobiia > Limisphaerales > UBA8199 > UBA693. The sequence continues at coordinate 397 of DBMR01000017.1, read as the reverse complement.
TCGATCTCGCTCGAGAGGTCTATGAAAAAGCGCCAACCAACTCCAGTTTTGTCGGCACCTACGCGTTCTCCCTCCACCTCCAAAAGAAAAATGCCGAGGCCCTGCAACTCATGCAGAAGATACCCGCCAAGGATCTCGAGAGACCCTCCACCGCGGGTTACTACGGCGTTATCCTGACCGCCTCTGGCAACAAACAGAAAGCGAAGCCTTACCTGGACCTCGCGGCCAAAGGCCCCATGCTACCCGAAGAAAAGAAGCTCTTCGACCGCGCCCGCTCCGCCCCCTGACCTTTGACCTCAGTCCTCAGTCTTCAGTCCACAGTCCATAGTCCCGCTTTCCGCCGTAGCTTCAGAGACTGTGTGAAAACCTGAATACGGCGTTGGCTGGTACGTCCATT
>DBMR01000002.1 GCA_002298785.1 Verrucomicrobia subdivision 3 bacterium UBA693 | reverse complement strand
CCGGGGATACGGTTCAAAGCGATCGCAGCAGGCTGGCATCATAGTATGGCGCTCAAGCCTGGCGAAGGGGTGGTCGTTGCGTGGGGAGATAACTCGTGGGGCTATCCCCTGGGGCAGAGCACGGTGCCGACCGGGCTGAGCAATGTGGTGGGCGTTGCGGCAGGAGGCTACCACAGCTTGGCCTTGCTGGCCGACAGCACTGTTGTCGCCTGGGGCTTCGATGGGGATGGCGAGAGCACGGTCCCAGTCGGTTTGAGCAACGTGGTTGCTGTTGCTGGTGGCGGGTATCACAGCCTGGCGCTCAGGTCGAATGGAACTGTCGTGGCCTGGGGCCAAGACGCCTTTTATGGCCAGTGCAGCATACCGGCTGGATTGAGCAACGTCATGGCGATCGCGGCAGGGCACTTCGTCAGTGCGGCGGTGAAAGCCGATGGTTCGGTGGCGGTGTGGGGTGACAATTTTTATGGGCAGACCAACGTACCCGGCAGTTGCACCAACATCATTGCCCTTGGCGCAGGCGCGGACCATTTGGTAGCGCTGACGGCCGCCGGCACGTTGGTGGCGTGGGGCGGCAACGGTGCCGGGCAAGCCATGGTCCCGGCAAACCTGACCAACGTGATAGCGATTGCTGCGGGCGAGTACCATAATTTGGCCCTGAGATCTGACGGCACGGTTGTAGGGTGGGGTTATAATGGCGCCGGCCAGGCGGTAGTACCCCAAGGCTTGACCGACGTGGTTGCGATTGCGGCCGGAGAAGCCCACAGCCTCGCCCTGAAATCCGACGGCACTCTAGTCGCGTGGGGTGCAAATTCGTATGGGCAAACGATTTTGCCTGGGAGTTTAGCCGACCTGCGCGGGATTGGGCCGGGGGTGTACCACAACCTGATCCTCAAAGCAGACGGCACGGTGCTGGCATGGGGTGCCAACAACGATGGCGAGTGCGGCGTCCCCGTAGGCTTGACGAACATTACCGCCGTTGCAGCGGGAAGCTGGCACAGCCTGGCGCTGAAAGCCGACAACACGGTCGCCGCTTGGGGCTACAATGCTGACCACGAATGCGACGTGCCGGTGGGCCTGATTAATGTCGTCGCGCTCTCAGCAGGGGAGACGCACAATCTGGCGCTGAGATCCGACGGCACGGTCGCCGCCTGGGGCGCAGGAACGACCAATGATCCCTCGACCGGGGTGGATTACGGGCAGTCGCTTGTGCCAAGCGGGTTGACAAATGTCAGCGCCGTTGCCGCCGGCTTTTACCATAGCCTGGCACTGAAAGCTGACGGCTCAGTCGTTGCCTGGGGCTACAACGAAGATGGTGAAACCGACGTGCCAAGGGGTATGACTAATGTAATCGCCATCGCGGCGGGCGGCTGGCACAGCCTGGCCCTGAAGGCCGATGGCACCGTAAGCGCCTGGGGATACAAGGAGTATGGACAGACTAATGTCCCGCCCGGCCTCAGTAACGTCGTCGCGATCGCTGCGGGCGAATATCACAGCCTTGCCCTCCGATCGGATGGCAAGTTCGTTTTCTGGGGGGACGATTCGTTTAACCAAGCGCGAACCCCCACGGGCCTGACCAATATCCTTGGCCTTTCCGCAGCAGGGAATCACACGCTGGTGTTGGCGCGGGCCCCAGCGACGGTCAAGCTGTTGGCCGACGCTCCCTCGGGGCCTATGACCGGTGGATTTCGATTTGGCCTGGAAGGGCCGGTTGGTTCCAGTTATACCGTCCTGGCCTCAACGAACCTGCAGCATTGGGAGCGCCTGACGAATTTCATCGCTCTCACCAGGCCGGTTGAGTGCAGGGACCCTGCGGCAACCAACTACCATCACCGCTTCTACCGGGTCGCCACACCTTGAACCATTCGCAGGAGCCTTTGTCGCGTTCACCCGTCCTCGTTCTCGGGTCTCAACCCCGCCGCTCCCGCCATTCTAAATACCTTGAATCACGCGGGCTTGGAGTCTTTATATCTACCCATCCTACCCTGTCTTCTTGATGAGAGTAAGCGGCGCATCCGGCGCCTATTGAGAGCGATGAGAGGTAGTCAGAAGTCAGGAGAAGTGTCAGAGTGTTAGTGGATTATTCCTCCTTTGGTCCGGGTCTGGGACTGCTGTGCCGTTGGCGCCATTCCAGCCGTCCTAATCCTCACGATAAAAATAATTTGTCCTTTTCGGGCTGTGATCTATTTTCTGGCACCCATGCACCGATATCTTTTTTGTGCCCCCGCGTTCGCGCTGGCGCTGGCGACAATCACGACCTGCTTGGCACCGAAAGCAATGGCCGGGGATTTCACCTACATCACGAATAACAACGCCATCCTTATCACGGGCTACAGCGGCTCTGGTGGCACGGTGACCATTCCGGACACTCTCGACGGGTTTCCCGTCACCAGCATCCAGGCCAATGTATTCGCCGCAAACGCTGGCATCACCAACGTCGTCATCCCGGCCGGCGTCACCAATTTTGGAGACGGCGCGTTTCTGAACTGCCCCAACCTGACCCGAGCGACGGTGCCGGGAAACGTCAACTACAACAGTGACCTCACCGGTTTCTACTTTTTTCAGGTGGTGTTCGGCCAATCCCCCGTCGCCAGCCTGACGATTGCCGCTGGATCTCCCTTTATTACGCACGATGCATTCAACAGTGTGGCAAGCCTGACCAACGTCACGATCCCCTCCAGCGTCAGCTCGATCCAGCGTAATGCCTTCGCTATTTGCCAGGGCCTGACCAGCGTCACGATTCCCGATAGCGTCACCGACCTGCAACCTGTTTCGTTCGGACGTTGCACGAACCTTACTAGCGTCACCTTGGGCAAGGGCATCACCACCCTGGAAGCTGTATTCCTGGGTTGCTCCAGCTTGGGGAGTATTACGATCCCCAACACCGTGACCAACATCGGAGGCAGCGCCTTTAGAGAGTGCTTAAGCCTGACCAATGTCGTGATTCCCAGCGGCGTGACGAGCATTGGGGCCAGTGCATTTTCCGGTTGCAAAAACCTGCCAGCGATCACAATTCCAAACGGGGTGACAATTATCGGAAGCTCCGCGTTCTCGGGCTGCTGGAGCCTGAAGGAAATCGTGATTCCCAGCGGGGTAACCAGCATTGAGCCTAACACGTTTGTAAGCTGCTTGAGCGCGACGAATATCGTCATTCCCACCACCGTGACCAACATCGGAACCATTGCGTTTTATGGGTGCTCCAGCCTGCGCAGTGTGGTGATCCCGAGCGGCGTAACCACCATCGCAGGTAGCACGTTTCAATACTGCGGCAGCTTGACCAATATCACGGTCCCCAGCAGCGTAACCAACATCGGACTATCTGCATTTAGCGATTGCGCCAATCTCCGCCAAATATCGATTCCCAACACCGTAACCGGCATCGGAGCCAGCGCATTTCAAAACTGCTCCAGCCTGCTCAATGTCGTGATTCCCAACGGCGTTGCCAGCCTCGAAGCCAGTGTGTTTCAAAACTGCTCCAGTCTGCTCAGTGTCGGAATTCCCGCTGGGTTGACCAACATCGGAGCCAGCGCGTTCCAAAACTGCTCCAGCCTGCCCAATGTCGTGATTCCCGATGGCGTGACCAGCGTGGACGCCACCGCGTTTGGGAATTGCAGCAGCCTGACCAACGTGACCCTGTCGGGGAATTTTACCTTTTCGTTTACGGGTGCGTTCGCGCCACCGGTAGTCATCGGTGTCACGATTTCCGATACGTCCACGTTCATCAGAGACCACGCGTTTGAACTGGTGACGAACCTGACCAGCGTGACGATTCCCGGCAGCGTGACCAACACCGGAAGCTATGCCTTCTACCAGTGCTACGGACTGACCAACCTCACCCTGGGCTATGGAGTTGCCACGATTGGAGACTTTTCATTTGCTCAGTGCGCCAACCTGCGCAACTTCACCATTCCCTCCAGTGTCCGATCCATCCAACAGGTTGCTTTTTACGGCTGCCTGGGCCTGACCAGCGTGACGATTCCCGACAGCGTGACCAACCTGGATTTACGTGTCTTCTACCTCTGCACGAACCTGACGAGCGCCACATTAGGTAAAGGCATCACCACTCTGGGAAGGGTGTTTGAGAATTGCACCAGCCTGGGCAGCATTGAAATCCCCAACACCGTAACCAACATCGGAGGCAACGCTTTTTCAGTCTGCCGCAGCCTGACCCATGTCGTGATTCCCAACAGCGTGACCAGCATCGGAAACAGTGCGTTTTCTGGTTGCTGGAGCCTGAACGGAATCATAATTCCAAGCTCGGTGACCACCATCGGGCCGGGGGCGTTTCGATTGTGCCGCAGCTTGACGGGAATCTATTTCGCCGGCAACGCGCCCACTCCCGACAACGACGTGTCGGTGTTTGAGTACGGCCCAGCCTCCCTAATCGCTTATTATCTGCCGGGAACCACGGGCTGGCAGGCAAAGTTCGACGGCGTGCCGACCATGCTTTGGAATCCGGCCGCCACCGCCTTGAGCGCGGCCGGAGGCCACTTCAGCTTCAACATCACCGGCCCGACAAACGCTGCCATCCTGGTGGAAGCCTGCACGAACCTCGCCGACCCGGTCTGGGTGCCGCTCGCCACCAAATTCCTCGCTGGCGGCCAGTCACAGTTCGACGATCCAAGCTGGGCGAGTTATCCCCGCCGCTTCTATCGCTTCAGCCCGTCGTCCGTCACAGTCCTGCTGAACACGGTTCTCAATGCTGACTTCAGCAGTCCGTTTGTGCCCAACGGGGTTTATTTCCAATACAATCCCGTTACCGCAGCGGACCAGCCGTGGAGCTTCGTCGGATATTCCGGTGTTGCCAATGACCTCGGCGCTCCCGGCTCGTCCTTCGCTGTCAGCGACGTTTTCACGAGACAGTATGCATTCCTACAACTGGCGGGCGCAGCCACGCCGGGCGCGTTTTCCCAATCCGTTGCTTTGAACCAGGCTGGCTCCTATTCCCTCTTCTACAGGGCGGCGGGCCGCGTGCCGAGTGGCGGCAGCAACGGCAACCTCAACTACAGCGTCCAAATCCTGCCCGACGCCGGCGGCGGTGGCACCAGCGTGCTCAGCGTGACGAATTCCGTGACCGACTCCGCGCCGTTCACGAGCAAGGTCCATCCCTTCACCATCGCCACTCCCGGCAAATACACCATCAAGTTCACGGCCGTCTCGGGATTCGGCGGGAGCAGCGACAACACCGCGCTCATCACGGATGTTGGCATATCCTCACCCTGAGCGGCTAGAACAAGTGGAGTCATAACTTGGTGTTAGTCCAATAGGAAACCCTCCGGCTTTACCGGAGGTGGCTGACGTCATTTGGGCACAACTCTGACAACGCTCGAGCCAGGGTGTCATTGGAGTCTGAGAAGGCGGACTGGCTTCCCGATCAGGTTTTCTGGTATTGCGGAAGAGGCATCCGACAGCCATGGCTATTAGGTGGTTTAGCGCACTGTCGGACGGTATTGCTCCGACAGAGCGGAGGGGGAGGTGTTAAGGCGGAAGAGGAGAAAAGCGATGTGGAGCATAGAAGCAGATTCGTGCTTGGCGGCAGGGCTGGGGAAGTGCTACTGTAGATTAGATGCTGAGATGAGGTTAGGCTCAGCGGAACTCAAGGGTCCGATGGTGTGTGCCATCGGAGGTAAACATGGGTGGTCGGGCCGCCATCCGGAGTACTGAATTGCTTTGGTGCATGAAGCTCCGGATACATAGGCTCGAAACAGAGGGTCCTCCCCTCCACGTAAGGGTGTTGGTTCGTGCGGGCTCACGTAACGTTCGGCAGGCGCAATGTTGGCCAAGGCGATTCAAACCTTGCCGTTTGCGCCATGAACAAATCCATTGGTTTCCAACTGATCGTATACAGTCTGCTGCTCGCTGGTCTTAGTTATCTCGTCCACCACCTGGCTCCGGATTTGGCGCAAACGACGCTAGTCACAGGCCTCGTCGGTGGCGCTCTCTGCCTGGTCTGGGGCGTTCGGGCGGCCGCGGGGAGCGAAAGCAAGGCGCTGCCCATCCTCACGCTTATTCCGGTGAGTTTCGTGATGTTGTCACAGACGGTAATCGTTTGGACTGGCGGGAGCGAGGTGGTTACGGGACGAAGGTCGGCGGCCGTGGTGTTAACGGTACTCCTGGCGCTGTCGGTGGGGATGTTAATGCGGGTTGCGTATGCGGGGTTGGTGTTTGCTGGGCAACCAGGCAGCGCGGTGAGGGGGGTGGGAGCGAAACCAGGGACGACCGGGAAAGGGGCGGCTTAGGGCGCTTCCGGGCAAAGCGGCGGACTTGGTAATAGGCCGCCACTGGATTCGGCAAGCCCGGGCATTGATACCGGACACTTCTCCCCTCCGACAATGCACGGCAAACCAGGGGGCTGCTTTACGATTCCTCGAGAAATGCCTGCTGACGCTTGTCTCTGCCCAGTTACCCAGCTATAAACACAAACGACATGAACTCCTGGACTATCTCTCGGCGGATCACGTTCGGATTCGCCGCCATGCTCTTGATTGTTCTCGGGCTCGGCATGTTCGGCATTTGGCGAGGGCAGACCCTCAACGATGCCATCACCATGCTGGGCGACAACAGCCTACCCAGCGTGCTCACCTTGCGGGGGTGCGCCGGAGCGACGCGCGATAACATTTTCACCAGCCTGCGGTATGCGGATGCGGAGACCGCGGAGGAGCGGAAAGCGCTCGATGAGCGCATCGCCGCGAACCGAACACACGCAGACGAATTGTTCAAGAAGTATGAAACACTGATCTCGGACGGCGAAGATCGCCGGCTCTTTGAAGAGGCGAAGCGGACTCGCGCGGCGTTTGTCTCAGCCCGCGGCCGGTTTCTGGAGTTGGTGCGCCAGGGCAAGGTGGAAGAGCTGAAGAAAATGCTATCAGAGGTGGTCATCCCCGCCTACGAGGAGTCCGTAAAAGCGATTGATGCCAGCATTAACTACAACGAAAAACTGGCTTCCGACGTGACCACGGCCAGCAAGGCAGCTGCCCGGTCCAGCCAGCGGCTGATCTCCATAGCGTTGGTTGTGGCTCTGTTGGCTGCCTCGCTCCTGATTTGGCGGATTGTGGGTTCCACCAACCGAGTGCTTCGCGACCTCGCGGGCAACCTGGACCAAGGCGCCACCCAAACCGCCTCCGCTGCGAGCCAGGTCTCGGCGGCCAGCCAGACCTTGTCGTCCGGTGCCAGCGAACAGGCGGCGTCGGTGGAGGAGACGAGCGCCTCACTGGAGGAGATATCCAGTATGATCCGTGCCACGGCCGACAACGCCGGGAAGGCCAAGGCATTGGCGGGCGAGTCCCGTGCTGTGGCCCAAGCGGGTACCGCTGCCATGGTCGAAATGACCGAAGCGATGGCGGCTATCGACAGTTCGAGCGCCGAGGTCGCCAAGATCGTCAAGAACATTGATGAGATTGCCTTTCAAACAAACATCCTGGCATTGAATGCCGCAGTGGAAGCTGCGCGCGCCGGCGAGGCGGGCGCGGGTTTTGCCGTGGTCGCGGAAGAAGTCCGGTCCTTAGCCCAACGCAGCGCGGCGGCCGCCAAGGAAACCGCGAATAAGATCGAGGCAGCGATTGCCAGCGGCCGCAATGGATCCCTCAGTTGCGAAAAGGTGCGCCAATCCCTCACTCACATCGCCGAGAAGGTGTCGGCTACCGACGCATTGGTCGGTGAAATTGCGGCAGCGGCCCAGGAACAGGCGCAGGGCATCGAACAGATCAACACGGCCATCACCCAGATGGACCAGGTGACGCAGAGCAATTCAGCCAGCGCCGAGGAAAGCGCCAGTGCAGCAGAGGAACTCGACGGCCAAGCGGAGTCGCTCAAGGACATGGTCGGGCAGTTGCGCCAGTTGGTGGGGGGCGCGGGCACGGTGTCCCCGGCAGCTGCAGCCGCGGTGGTGGTGCCGCATGTTACCGTGTCCGCAAGCACGTCGACGGCGCGGCCGCGGCGACGGTCTCAGGCGCCCAGGACCCTGAAGGCGGGCAACCACAAGGCCATCCCCATGCCAGGGGATGCCAAACCGGCCAGTGACGACGAGCACGACTTCAAGAACTTCTGAGCCTGTGGAGTGCCTATGAATCACCCCAGAACGACGCCTCGAGTATGAAAGCTACCGGCAAGCTACCCTACGTGATTGCAGGTGTGAAGGGTCTGCAACTGGGGGTGTCTGCAAGGTATGTGCAAGAGATCGTACGAACGCCGCGATGGCACGCGGTTCCGAATACCTGTAACGGGCAGGCGCAAGGCTTCGAGGCGAGTGGCACGAGCACGTTCCTGCATGAAGCGGAATTGCCTGGAGACCGAGGCGCGGTCGATGGTGACCAGGGAGAGGGTAACCACGCCGACCATGATGAGCCGACTGGGCTGTTTTAGTAGCATGACGATTGCGCAGCCATGGGTGCCAATCCAAAGGATAGGCGGGAGGTATTGAACAACATTGTCGGGCTATGGGGAAGCTCCGGGTCATTTTGGATGCGAAGGGAGCCACTGAGCTGTAGAATTGGCTGTGTGATTGCATTGGCACGTTTCACCGAGAGGCTTCCGAGCAGGGGCCGGCCGATCGTTCTAACCTGTGTTTATGGATTGGTGGCTGGGCTGGCGGCGGTGGCTTTTCAGGTGGGGATGAACACGCTGTACGGCGAGGGGATCGTGCGTTTGTCACATGGTTCGACGACGGTTTTTCTAATGGGAAGCCTAGCGGTGATAATGGCGACGTCGCTGGTGGTAGGGTGGTTGCTGAGCAAATATGCGCCGGAGGCGTCTGGGAGCGGGATACCGCAGTTGAAGGCAGCGTTCTGGAAGGATTTCGGGTATGTGCCGTGGCGGGTGGTGTGGGTGAAGTATGTGGCAGGGGTGCT
>DBMR01000083.1 GCA_002298785.1 Verrucomicrobia subdivision 3 bacterium UBA693 | reverse complement strand
AGGGTTTCCTGTTGGACTAAAAAGGACCGCCCGTCAAACTAGAACAATTTCTCCAGGGGTCCTGTCATACAAAAATTCTACGGCTTCATCCTCTCCTTCAATAGTTTGCAGAACTTGAGGCGATGTTCTGTATTTCCTGGCACGACATTAGCCTAATTCTTTCACTTGTGATCCGCATCAGCACCCTAAAAAAAGCTTCATGTACGGTGGTCGTCATTGACGGCCGCTTGACGTCCGCAGACATGGAAGAAGTCGTGCGTGTGCGCAAGTCGCTAACTGGTAGTGTGCTTCTCGAATTGGGTGGGTTGGATTCGTGCGCCGAAGATGGCGTCAGGTTTTTGCGCGAATGGCTGCACAACGGAGCAACGCTCGACCATGCGGCGCCATTCTTGCGAATGGTCTTGGAAGGTGTGGAGTGGCCGCCGCCACTAAAGCAGAATTAGCAATTCCTGGTTATGGGACAGCTTTGGAAATCGTCGAGCCACCGATCAACGGATCCTCAAAAGTCCGCAGCGCCAAAAACCGCACCAAGTGTCCGGACGCGGAACCGCCAACTCAGCGATTTCCAGATACGAAAATGAATGCGCATGGCCAGAACCAATAACTCCATGAAAACCATCGTCTATGCAGTGAGTATGACACTGACTGTTGCCGGGCTGGTGCTGTCAGCGTCCGCCCAACAGCCAGCCCCTGCCGAACGCGCCGCCATGCTAAAGGCCACCATGGCCGCCAGCCAACTCGTCCTCCGCCAGTACGAGTGGATAGAAACGACAGTGATTAGCCTTAAAGGGGAAGAGAAATCGCGTAAACAAGAACGCTGCTATTATGGCGCCGATGGCGGTGTCCAGAAGGTGGAACTCAGCTCATCGCCGGAACCGGAGAAGAAACGCGGCCTGCGCGGGCGCATCGCAGAGAAAAAGAAAGAGGAATTGACCGACTACATGAAAAGCGCTGTTGCCCTGGTAAAGACGTATGTTCCGCCCGGCCCGTCGAAAATCCAGGCGGTCAAAGACGCTGGCAACGTTTCGATCGAAATGCTTGACCCCGGCAAGCGCGCACGGCTTAACTTCCGCAGTTACGAGAAGGCAGGAGATAACCTTGGTGTGGAAGTGGACCTTGCGAGCAACCGTCCCTTGGGTGTGAAGGTTTCCACTAGCCTGGATGATGCCGCGGATGTGGTCACCCTGGATGTGCGGATGGGGCAGCTTGATGATGGCACGAGCTACCCTTCCGAGGTGACGCTGAACGCCAAGGCCAAGGAATTGACGGTCAAAGTGCAGAACAGCGGGTATCGAAAAACCAATTGAACCAGATCACCTCCGTAAAACACCACCCCATGCAACTAATTTCTGTCGTGTTCGCGGCCTGCGCCACCCTCCTGGCAGGAGTGATGTCCCCTTCCCTGCAAGCCCAATCCAATGACCCGGGCTGGCCTCGTGTGTTCAAGAAGGACGCAAGGCAGCTCACGGTTTATCAGCCGCAAGTGGATTACTGGAATGGTTTCACGAACATCCACTTTCGTTGTGCCATTGCCGTCAAAGGCTTGCTGAAACAGGAGAAATTCGGGGTGGCGGAAATCGACGCGGTGACCGTGACCGATCAAGCCGCACGCATCGTCGCCATGGTACCGACGCAGCGCGACCTTCGCTTTCCAAATTGCCAGGACTCGGATTTGACGGAGTTGCGTCGGGCCGTGGACGAACTGCGTCCGCCAGGCGAGGCTACGACGCTCTCGCTCGACCGGGCACTTGCCTACTTGAATCCCACCCAGCAGGCGACGCAAGAGCCTGTGGGCGTGAATCTCGATCCGCCAAAGATCTTCTACAGCCGGCAGCCCGCCATTCTCGTCATTCTGATGGGGGAGGCGCAGTTCAAACCCGTGGACACCAATCGGACAGATCTGATGTTTGCGTTGAACACGAACTGGGACTTGTTTTACGACACTTTGGCGCAGCGTTACTTCTTGCTGAACAAAGACACCTGGCTGACCGCTCCCGATGTGAAGGGCCCCTGGACGGCCGCGCCGAGATTGCCGACCTCTTTGTATTCTCTCCCCGCGAATGAGAACTGGGCGGATGTGCGCGCCAATCTCCCGGGAAAACCCACCAAGCTCGTGCCGCAGGTTTTCGTCAGCACCGAACCGGCGGAGCTGATTGTCACGGAAGGCGATCCAAGTTTCAGTCCGATTAGGGGGACTCGGCTCCTGCGGGTGGTGGACAGCGAAAGCACGTTGTTCTTTAACACGCCCGAAGCCAAGTACTACTTTCTGGTCGCCGGCCGGTGGTTTCGCGCTGCCAGCCTGGATGGCCCTTGGTCTGCCGCGAGCCGCGATCTGCCGGCGGATTTCTCGCGGATTCCGGACAATGATCCTGCCGCTTTCGTGAAGGCTTCCGTCCCCGGCACGCGTGAAGCCAGCGATGCCGTGCTCCTGGCTTCGGTGCCGACCGCGACAACCGTGTACACCACGAATGTTACCGTCCAAGTGGTCTATAATGGAGCGCCCCAGTTTGCGCCCATCCAAACGACCACGGTTCAATACGCGATCAACACGCCGCAGCAGGTGCTCCTGGCGAGCGGCAAGTATTACTGCTGCGACGCTGGCGTTTGGTTTGTCAGTTCGTCCGCCACTGGGCCCTGGGCCTTTTGCACCAGCGTTCCCGCTGCCATTTACACCATCCCGGCGTCCAGCCCTTACCACAACGTAACCTATGTCGTGGTCCAAAGTTCCACGCCGACCACCGTGGTCTATAGCCAAACCGCAGGCTACAGCGGGGAATACGTGGCGGCCACGGGCGTGCTGATGTTTGGCGCCGGCATGCTCGTCGGCGCGGCGATCGCGAACAACAACCACTACTATTATTATCCGCCCTATCCCTGCCATTACTCGTACGGCTGCGGCGCAACCTATCATTACGGCTATGGCGGCTATTACTACCGAGGAGGCGCGGCCTATGGGCCCTACGGCGGCGCGGGGTATGCCACGGCCTACAATCCTTCGACCGGCACGTACTCACGAAGCGCTTATGCTTATGGCCCGTACGGTAGCGGCTCCGCACATTCAACCTATAACCCCTACACGGGCGGTTATTCACGCTCCGCGCAGGTGAACACCGCATACGGTTCGGCGGGTCGTGCGGCGGGATACAATCCGTACACCGGCACCTCCGCCCAGGCTGGCTACCGCTCGACGTCCTACGGGACGGCCGCCGCTGGTCGCGCCTACAACCCTTACTCGGGAGCTTCGGCCGCGGGCGCTTCGGTTAGCACCGCTTACGGTTCGGCCAGTCGCGCGGCGGCGTATAACCCGACGACCGGCCAGGGGGCGACGGCAGCCTCCCGTTCCGGGGAATACGGCAGTGCCAGTGCCATGAGGACCACCAGTGGCGGCAGCGCGGCCTCATGGAACACCGCAAACGGCCAGGGGGCGGTAGGAAAAACTCAATCGGGCGATGTCTATGCGGCCAAGGATGGCACGGCATACAAAAAGGACTCGAATGGCAATTGGTCTCAAAACTCCGGCAGCGGTTGGCAGAGCGTTTCTAAACCGCAGCCGCAGAGCGCGACCACCAGTTCGTACCAACAGCAGGCTCAATCGAAGTCCAGCTCTTACCAGGAGCAACGCTCTTCGACATCCGCCAACAACAGCTCCTGGAGCCAAAACCGTCAAAGCATGGAATCGCAAGCCCAATCTCGCTCTTGGGGCAACCAACAGCATGAGAGTGCTCAATCGTGGCGCAGCTCAGGCGGCAGCCAGAATTGGGGCGGCTCCAGGGGTGGTGGAGACAGACGAAGATGAACCCAAACTCTTAAAGACAACCAACCAACACCGAAATAAACCATGAAAATCCGAACAAACGTCCAGCGCATACTAGCGACGGCACTAGCATGCAGCGCGCTCGGAATCACTAGCCATCCAATTCAGGCAAGGAAAACGTGTTCGAGGCGATTCCCGACGCCATCGACGCCTACGTTTACGGCTACCCGCTCGTCACAATGGAAATGACCCGTCGGGTAATGACCAATGTCCGCGAACCAGAAGGCTCGCGGGCACCGATGGGGCATTTCGTTCGCTTGCGGCATTACCCGGACGCCAGCTATCGCGATGTAACCGCGCCCAATGCTGACACCCTCTATACCACAGCCTGGATCGACGTCGGCAAGGAACCGTGGGTAGTGAGCCTGCCGGACGCACACGATCGTTATTATTTGTTCCCCATGCTCGACGGCTGGACCGACGTGTTCCAGGTCCCCGGCAAACGCACTACCGGCACTGGCGCGCAGACTTATGCCATCACCGGCCCCGGTTGGAAAGGCAAACTGCCTGCGGGCGTGAAGGAATACAAATCGCCCACCGCCCTGGTGTGGCTGCTGGGCCGCATTTACTGCACAGGCACCCCGGAAGATTACGACGCGGTGCACAAGTTGCAGGACGAAGTTTCCATCGTGCCGCTGAGCGCTTACGGCAAGCCCTACACGCCGCCTCCTGGCAACGTGGATCCGTCCATTGACATGAAGACGCCGGTGCGGGAACAGGTCAACGCTCTCAGCGTGGATGATTACTTCAATCTGCTCGCGAAATTGATGAAGGACAATCCACCTTACGCCGCGGACAAACCGATGCTGGCCAAGCTCGCCAAGCTCGGCATCGTGCCCGGCCAGCCGTTTGACAGCAGCAAGCTCGGCACGGTGGCAAAGGAGGCGTTCTCAATGGTCCCGAAGATCGCCAATGAAAAGATCATGCTCTGGTTGAAGTAAGGCATCATCGCCGGCGACAGCAAACTCGAGCATGGCTGGCTGTTCACGACCAAAACCGGCGAGTACGGCGTGAATTACATTCAGCGCGCCCTTATCACCGCTATCGGCCTCGGGGCAAACCGCCCGCAGGACGCGATTTACCCCACCTCCGAGGGGCCGAACGTCCTCGAATCCTATACTGGCAAGAAAAAATACGTGATGCACTTCCCCAAAGGTGAACTCCCGCCAACGCAAGGTTTCTGGTCGGTCACGATGTATGACAAGGATTACTTTTTCGTGGCGAATCCGCTTAACCGTTACAGCATCAGCGCCCGCCAAAGCTTGAAACCCAACGCCGACGGTTCCGTGGACCTTTACATCCAACACGAAAGCCCCGGTGCGGACAAGGAATCCAACTGGCTTCCCGCTCCGAACGACAAGTTCATTCTCATGATGCGCCTTTACTGGCCGAAGACCACGCCGCCGTCCATTCTCGACGGCACCTGGAAGGTTCCCCTGGCCAAGGCGATTGATTGATCCGGAGCTCCGAGTGGATCCAGTTCCGTTTCGCCGGTAAGACAGACGGGCCGC
>DBMR01000047.1 GCA_002298785.1 Verrucomicrobia subdivision 3 bacterium UBA693 | reverse complement strand
ACACAGGGGCGCACTCCGCCATCAGCCCCCGTCACCGCATGAGTTGGGTCTTGTGCACCGGGCGCCAAGCCCGGGATATCCGCTTGACGTAGAGCGTGATAATGCGGTGAATGTGCCAGCCTGAATAAGTCCGTGATAAACTCTACCACAACCAGCGCGCCAGCGCCTGAGAGCTCCGCTGTTGCGCAGCGGACCGATAACGCTTCACTCCTGCGCCGGCTCGAATTTAAGCAATTGTTGAGCGAGGTTTCAACCTGCTTTATCAACCTGTCCGCGGAGGAAATCGACAGGCACATCAACCAGGCGCTGGGCCAGGTCGGGAGCTTTCTCGGGTTCAACCTGGGCGCCATCAGCAAATTCTCGGGGCAGGGCAATGGATGCGAGGTCACCCATATCTGGACCGCTACTGGACTCCCTCCCATTCCTCCGGGTTTCACCGAGTTGGATTTTCCTTGGGCCTCTGGGAGCGTTGCACAAGGACACGAGGTCCATCTGACCAGTCTCGATGTCCTCCCCTTGGAAGCACAGCGAGACCGCCAGACGTACGAACGGTTTGGGCTACGGTCCGTCTACAATTGGCCTTTGCAGGTGGGAGGAAATGTGGTGGGGATTTTGAGTTTTGCTTCTGTCGCCAAAGCTCACGGTTTTCCGACCGGTTTCGAGGGGGGACTGAAACTCCTGGCGCAGGTCATGGCGAGCTCTCTCGCCCGCGCGCGGGACGATCGGTCCCTGCGCGAGAACGAGGCGAAGCTGAGTCTGGCAGCAGATGCAGCGGGGGCAGGCTTATGGGAACTGAATCTTGCCACCCACAGCTTCTGGCTCACGGAAAAGACCCGGGAACTGTTCGATTTCAAATCGGAAGAAGTCGTGAGCTTTGATCGTTTCCTGGGCCTGGTCCATCCTGACGATCAAGACCTGATTCGCCGGACCCTCCGGACAGTGGTTGAGTCGCAGAAGGAATTTGGCATTGAGTACCGCGTCCGGAGGTCGGGAGGAAGCTGCCACTGGATACTCTCGCGGGGGCGTTTCGAAGGCGGTAGAGCAGGGAGCCCCGATCGCTTGATGGGAGTGTCGGTGGATATCACCGCGCGCCGGGAGGCAGAGGAAGCGCTCCGGGAAGCGGAGACGACGCTGAAAGCAATCATCGACAGCACGGCCGATATGATTTGGAGCGTGGACCCCAACTCATTTGGGCTTTTGACTTTCAACGCGGGATTAATTGACTACTTTTCAGAAAAGGGCGGCCTCCGCCTGTCGCGGGGGATGAGGCCAGAAGACCTGTTTCCAGCAGGCGAACAGGCGCAGCAATGGCGCAGCTTCTACCAGCGGGCGTTGCAGGAGGGGCCTTTCACGACGGAATACCAGGCTCACGCAGATGGCAACGTGCTGCAACTGAGTTTCAACGTGGTGAAACGAGACGATAGGATTTTCGGCGTCTCCATCTTTGGCAAGGACGTCACCCGCCGCAAACAAGTGGAAGCGGAGCTGCTGCGGCAGCGGGCCGAACTGGCGCATGTTTCGCGGGTTTCGACGCTGGGGGAACTGGCGGCCTCGGTGGCGCACGAATTAAACCAGCCGCTGGGAGCCATTCTCGCCAACGCCGAGGCGGCGGAATTATTCCTGGAACAGGAGCCGCCGCCGCTCGATGAGTTGCGGGCAATTCTGGCTGCCATATGCAAGGACGACGAGCGCGCGGGCGAAGTGATTCGGAGGATGCGCAATTTGCTGCGCAAGCGAGACCTGGAGCGAGTGCCGGTTGATATGAACTCGCTGGTGGAAGACGTGTTGCAGTTGGTCAGCGGGGATGCCTCCCTGCGCGGAGTCTCCCTGAGCGCGGACCTCGCTCCCGGTTTGCCGAAAGTCTATGGCGACCGCGTCCACCTCCAACAGGTATTGCTCAATCTCATTATCAACGGTATGGATGCCATGGCCGGACAATCGTGCGAGCGGCGAAGACTGCGGGTCCAGACACGAGCCGGGGCAGAGAACCAGATGGAACTAGCGGTGACTGATTCGGGTCATGGCGTCGAGTCGCAGAAGCTAAAGAGACTGTTCGAGCCGTTCTTCACGACCAAACCCAACGGCATGGGCATGGGCCTGTCGATTGCGCGCACGATCATCGAGGCCCATCACGGCCGCATCTGGGCAGAGAACAACACCTCGGGAGGCGCCACGTTCCGCATTTTGCTGCCAACAGCCAAACTCCGGCAGGGAGACGGGGGAAAAAATGAGTAACTGCCTCTCTTCACAAGCTACGGTTACGGCTGCCTCGCCGACCATCTTTGTGGTCGATGATGACGCTTCGTTTCGAACTGCCATCGCGCGCTTGCTGCACGCCGGTGGTTACGCCGTGCAAACGTTCGCATCTGCGACCGATTTTCTGGGAAGCTTCCGGGGCGACACGCCCGGCTGTGTCCTGTTGGATGTGCACATGCCGGGTCTGACGGGACTGGACTTGCAGAGCGCCCTTGCCCGAGGAGAAAACCCGCTGCCGATCGTGTTCATCACCGGGCAAGGTGATATTCCGACGTCGGTGCAGGCGATGCGTGCCGGGGCGGAGGATTTTCTCACCAAGCCCCTCCGGAAGGCGGTTCTTTTCCCCGCGATCACACGGGCCCTGGCGCGTGACGCGCAGGAACGGCAGCAGCGCGCCCGACGTCGTGAACTGCGCGCCCGATTCGAGGCGCTCACGCCACGCGAACGGGAAGTGCTGACGCATGTGCTGCGCGGCCAATTGAATAAGCAGATTGCCAGCGACCTGGCGGCCAGCGAGCGCACGATCAAAGCCCACCGCGCCAATCTTATGGCCAAGTTGCAGGTGCAGTCGGTGGCGGAACTCGGCCAACTCGCGCACGAAGCGGGATTCGCAAGCCAGCAGTAATTGCCGGGCGAGGATAAACCGCCGGAGATTTCGATTTTCGATCCCTGATTTCCCTTTCCCCCGGCGCACTCCGTACTGCACCAAAGGACAATAGGCAGGCTCATCCCCATGTCGCTAGTCTCGCTCCCGCACTCAATAGCGGGGTCAGCGCCATGAATCAAAACAAAATCAAAATCGCGGTCGTGGACGACGATGAAAGCTTCGCTAGTGCCCTGGAACGCCTGTTCCGCGCGTCGGGATTTGAAGTGCGAACGTATTCCTCCGCCGAGGTCTTCCTTGCTGCTCCTCCGCTGCCGGGCCCGGATTGCCTGGTGCTCGACGTTCACCTGGGCGGCATGTCCGGCTTGGATTTGCAGCGGCATCTCCGCACGGCCGGCGACATGGCGCCGATTATCTTTGTCACGGCGCACGATGCGCCGGGGGTGCGGGAGGAGGCTGAACAAGCCGGTGTCTCGGGGTATTTCCTCAAACCGGTTCCGCGCGAATTGCTTATCCAAGCCATCAAGAAGGCCGTCGGTCCAGGCACCCGCGAAACATCCAGTACCGCTTAACAACCACAAAACAGACTATGGAAAACAACACTATATTAAGATTTGCGAAACCGATCTGTCTGGTCTTCGTGCTTGGGGTATTGGCATTGCCGGGTTGGGCACAACAACCGACGGCAGCAGAGCGTGCAGCCATGCTGAAAGCGACCATGGCCGCCAGCCAGATCGTCCTCAAACAATACGAGTGGGTTGAAACCACCATCGTGAGCCTGAAGGGCGACGAAAAGTCCCGCAAGCAAGAGCGCTGCTATTACGGCGCCGACGGCGGTGTGCAAAAGGTGCTTTTGACCCAAAGCGCCCCCGCACCGAAGAAACGCGGCTTCTTTCGCCGCAAAATCGCCGAAAGCAAGCAGGAGGAGCTCACGGACTACATGAAGAGCGCCGTGAGTCTTGTGAAGATTTACGTCCCCCCCAGTCCGGCGAGAATCCAGGCGGCCAAGGACATGGGAAAAGTATCGATCGAGATCCTCCAGCCCGGCAAACGCGCTCGGCTCAACTTCCGTGATTATGAAAAGCTGGGGGACAACCTCGGCGTGGAAGTGGACCTGGTGAAAAATCGCCCGCTTGGATTGAAGGTTTCCACGTACCTGGACGATGCCGCCGATGCCGTCACTCTGGACGTGCGCATGGGCCAGTTAAACGACGGCACCACTTACCCGTCCAACGTCACACTCGATGCCCGGGCAAAGAACCTGAAGGTCACCGTCACGAACAGCGGCTACCGGAAGACGATGTAATCCCCATCCAGCAAACAAGGACCCAGCCTAATGAAAACTCGAATTAGATCATTCCTGCTCGTCCCACTGTTGCTCGTGGGCGCTTCCAACTGCTTCACTGCGGCTGGGCAATCGGCCGACCCTGGCTGGCCGCGCGTGTTCAAAAATGGGAAGCAGCAGCTCACCGTCTATCAGCCCCAGGTGGATTACTGGAATGGTTACACCAACCTGCATTTCCGATGCGCCATCGCGGTCAAAGGCGTCTCCAAGCAGGAGAAGTTTGGCGTGGCCGAAGTGGATGCGCTCACCGTCGTTGATCACAGCGCTCGCATTGTTGCGCTGGTCCCCCTCAAGCGGGAACTGCGCTTTGCCAACGTGCCGGAGCCGGAACTGACGAAGTTGCGCCTGGCGGTGGAACAACTGCATCCGTCCAGCCAGGCGACGACGCTCTCGTTAGACCGGGTTATCGCATACCTGAATCCAGCGATGCAACCGGTTCAACAGGCCGTTGAAGTTAACCTGGAACCGCCCAGGATCTTCAGCAGTACCACCCCTGCCATCCTGGTCATTTTCATGGGCGAACCCCAGTTCAAGTCGGTCGAAACGAACCGCACGGACCTCCTCTTCGCGCTGAACACGAACTGGGATGTGCTCTATGATTCTGCTAGCCGGCAGTATTACCTGCTTAATGCCGAAGGCTGGCTGACGACGGCGGACGTGCTGAAAGGGCCCTGGGTTCCAGCTTCGACCTTGCCGGTCTCCCTGTATTCGCTGCCGAATACCGAGAACTGGGCGGAAGCCCGACGCCGCCTGCCCGGCAAAGCGACCAAGGTTGCCCCCACGGTCTTCGTGACGACTGAGCCCGCCGAGATGATCCTGACCGACGGGTTCCCCAGCTACATGCCGGTTCGCGGAACCCGGTTGCTGCGTGTGAACAACACCGAGAGCGTGCTGTTCCTGCATACCGGCGACGGCAATTTCTACTTCCTGGTGGCGGGCCGATGGTTCCGCGCAGGCAGCGTCGATGGACCGTGGTCCGCGGCGAGTCGGGATCTGCCGTTGGACTTCGCGCAAATTCCCGACGATGACCCGGCGGCCTTCGTGAAGGCCTCGGTTCCCGGCACGCGCGAAGCGCGAGACGCGGTCTTGTTGGCCTCCATACCCAGCACCACCACGGTTCAGATGGCCCCTGTCACTGAAACCGTGACCTACAGCGGGGCGCCACAGTTCGTAGCCATCCCGAGCACGACGGTGCAGTACGCCGTGAATACCCCGAACCAGGTGTTTCTGGTCAGCGGGAGCTACTACTGGTGCTACGGGGGCGCTTGGCTGTATTCAGTGACTGCCAGCGGGCCGTGGACCTACTGCACCAGCGTGCCAGCGGCCATCTACACCATCCCGCCCTCTAATCCGAATTACAATGTCACGTACGTCGTGGTTCAAAGCTCGACGCCGACGACAGTCGTTTACAGCCAGACCTCCGGCTACAGCGGCCAGTACGTGGCGGCCACGGGCGTGCTGATGTTTGGGATGGGCATGCTGGTGGGCGCGGCGATCGCCGATCACCACGACCACTACTATTACCCGCCGCCCTGTCATTACTCGTATGGCTGCGGTGCGGTGTATCATTATGGTGGCGGCGGCTACTATGCCTCGGCCCACGTTTCCTACGGTCCGTATGGTGGAGCTGGCCGGACCGCCTCCTACAACCCTTACACCGGCACTTACGCGCGTTCAAGCTACGCTTACGGTCCATACGGCAGCGCTGCCCGGGGTGCGGCCTACAATCCCTATACGGGCACCTCAGCGGTCGGTCGTTCTGTGAACACACCCTACGGGAGCGCGCGACAGGGAGCTGCGTATAATCCCTACACTGGGGCAAGAGCGGCCGGTGGACAGGTGAACACCGCCTACGGGTCAGCGGGCCGCGCGGCCGGTTATAATCCAACCACGGGTCAAGGAGCCGCAGGCCGATATGCCTCTGGGTCCTACGGCAGCGCTGGCGCAATTCGCACCACGGAAGGCAGCGGTATGGCCGCCTGGAACACCCAGAACGGCCAGGGTGCCGTTGGACGATCACAGTCGGGTGATGTCTATGCGGCGAAAGACGGGACCGTTTACAAAAAGGATTCGAACGGGAGCTGGTCCCAAAATTCAGGCAGTGGCTGGCAGAGCACCTCGAAACCGCAATCCAGTTCGTACACCGCAAGTTCCAGCGCAAGCCGGCAGCCGCAGTCCAGTTCCTATTCACAGCCACGTGCGACCCCGCAAAGCACCTCGTCTGCCTCGAGCAGTTGGAGCCGGACCCAGCCGAGCATGGAATCACAGGCGCAGGCCCGCCAGTACGGCAATCAGCAAACCCAGAAAACGCAGTCGTGGCAAAGTTCCAGCGCCAGCTCCCGTAGCGGAAGCTGGGGTGGTTCTCGCAGCAGCGGGGGCGGACGCCGCAGATAACTCCTTTAAACAGAATCGGAACCCAAATTCAGCCCATAACAAAATCATGAACCAAACTACGAAGCTGAGGATTGCCGGCCTGGCGGTCGCCTGCTGTGCCCCCCTTACTCACACCGCCCAGGCCGGTGGCATCGCGCTTTACGAAATTGCCACGCCGGACCTCGGCCTGGCCTCTGCGGGTTATGCCTCACGTGCAGAGGATGCCTCCACGGTGTTTAAGAATCCTGCCGGCATGAGCCAGTTGCAGGGAGCGCAGTTTCAGGGCGGATTGCAGGCATTGTACGGCAGCGTGAGTTTTACGGCCGATGGCAACACGTCCCGACGGCTCGGGACCGACAGCGGGAAAAATGCGCTGGGCTGGTTGCCCGCCGGCAGCCTGTTCGTCACCGTGCCTCTGAATGAGAAAGCTGCGGTCGGCCTGGGTGCCCTGTCCTACTTTGGGCTTGCGGAGGATTACGGTGACAACTGGGTAGGCAGGTATTACGTCCAAAAAAGCGCACTCCTGGGCATGAGCCTGACACCCACCGTAAGCTACCAGGCGACGGACTGGCTATCAGTGGGCGCCGGGCTAAATGCCATGTATGGCTACCTCAACACCAAAATGGCGGTGAATAACGGTATCGGTCCTGACGGCCAAATGTCGCTTAAGGACAGTACCTGGGGCTTTGGTGCCAATACCGGCATACTGGTCAAACTAAGCGAGAAAACCCGCCTGGGCCTGACCTACCTCTCACCTGTTGATCTGGATTTTAGGGACACGCCCACCTTCACCGGGTTGGGTCCGGGTTTGAGTGCGGTCCTTGCCAGCCCCCGGCAACTGAATCTGGGAATGACCTTGCCTCAGTCGGCCATGCTGGGTGTCTATCATTCCTTGAATGAGAAATGGGCTGTCATGGGTGACTTCGGTTGGCAGAACTGGAAGCAATTCGGCTATGTGCAAGCGGGTGTGGAAAACGGTGGCGCCACCACACTGAATTTGAAATACCAGGACACCTGGCACGGCGCACTGGGGGCCCAGTATCGCGCCTCCGAGGAGTGGCTGTTCTCGGGCGGCGTTGGATTCGACAGCTCGGCGGTCGACAGCGAGAACCGCACCGTGACCTTGCCCATGGGGCAGATGTGGCGCTTTGGCGTGGGAGCGCAGTATCGGCTCAGCGAATCCGTAAACGTCGGTGCGGCCACGACATTCGGTTGGGGTGGCGATATGTCAGTGGATCAAGGAAGTGATGCGTCCCTTCGCGGACGCGTGTCGGGTAAATACAACGAGACCTGGTATAGCTTCACAAGCCTCAACCTTACTTGGAAGTTCTAACCGGGATTATTCGCTCCCCGGACTCAACCAATCGCCGTCACTATGCAACCAACGACGTTCCGGAACACCATCTCCGCGGTCTCCCTCAGCGCCAGCCTGGCGCTAACCGTGGTCACCGCCGCACAAGCTCAAGCTGGCCCTCTGGCCGATTCGGGCCTCAACTCTTCGCTCACCCTGGCGCCCGCCGACGCCTCTTCCTCCGGCGGCGGGGGCGTGGGGGATGACGAAGCCGCGAAGCAGGCGGAACTGGTCAAGAAAACCCTAAACCCGATCGCCAGCCTCATCAGTGTGCCCTTCCAGAACAACTGGGACTTCGGCATCGGTCCCTCCGACGCGATGAGATATACACTGAACTTCCAACCGGTCATCCCGATTTCGCTGAACCAGGACTGGAACGTGATCAGCCGCACCATCCTGCCCACAATCTACCTGGAATCGACCGCCCCGGGCGTTGGCTCCAAATTCGGCCTGGGTGATTCAGTGCAGAGCTTCTTCCTTTCGCCCAAAGAATCCCCGGGCGGCTGGATCATGGGCGCCGGCCCGGTTTTGCTTCTTCCCACCGCGACGGACAGCGCCCTCGGTTCGGGCCAGTGGGGCGCGGGCCCCACGGCCGTCGTGCTGAGGCAGGACAAGGGGTTCACTTACGGTGTACTGGCCAACCACATCTGGTCGTATGAGGGTTGGGGCAGTCAGAACGTGAACGCCACGTTCGTGCAGCCTTTTGTCAGCTACACTCTCAAAACCTTCACTTCTTTAGGGGTCAATACCGAGTCCACCTACGACTGGAACGCGCACCAATGGTCGGTGCCGATGAACTTCACGGTTACCCAGTTGCTCAAAGTCGGCAAACAACCGCTCAGCCTCCAACTGGGCTATCGTTATTACGCCGACGGCCCGCGCGGGGGGCCTGACTGGGGCCTGCGGTTCGCGGTCACATTTCTGGTCCCGAAATAAACGCGCTAATCGCGGGAAACTAAATCTAGGGAATCAAAAATGAAAAAACTCCTCCAAGAACCCTTGCTCCATTTTCTGTTGATCGGCGCGGTGCTTTTCGGCGCGTACGCGTGGTGGAATCGTGGCGCGCAAAGCGACGCTGGTGGGCGACAGGTGCGCATCAGCGAAAACGACGTCATGTGGCTCAAGGAAACCTGGATCAAACAATGGCAGCGCGAGCCGAACCGGGAGGAACTGCGCGGGCTGGTGACGGAGTTTCTGAAAGAGGAATTGCTCGCCCGCGAAGCCCGCGAGATGGGGCTGGATCAGAACGACGTTTTCGTCCGCCGCCGGCTGGCACAAAAGGTGGAGTTTATGGTGCAGGACACGTCCCGATTGGCGGTGCCGTCCGAGGAAGATCTCCGACGCTTCTACGCCGCCCACCCGGAACGCTTCGGCGAGCCCGCCCGGGTGTCATTCACACACGTCTATTTTAGTCGCGAGAACCGCAAGGACCCCGCGGCCGATGCAAAATCCGCCCTGGCGCGCTTGCTCGATCCCAAATCCCCAGGCCTTCACGCTCAACCTTCGGAATTGGGCGATCGCCTCTTGCTCGATTCGGAGTTTCGCGAGATGGAGCAGCAGGCGGTAGCAGGGCAGTTTGGCGCGAAGTTTGCAGGCGCTGTGTTTGCGCTGCCCCCGGGCGCCTGGCATGGCCCGATTGAATCCGGCTACGGGCTACATTTGGTGCGCGTCTCCGCGCAGACGCCCGCCCGCCCGCGCGAGTTCGCCCAGGTGCGCGCACAGGTGCTCGAGCGGTGGCAGGACCAGCGCCAACGCGAGGACAACGAAAAGTACTTCGCAAGCTTGCTCAAGAAGTACGACGTGGAGGTGGATGCGAGTGTGAAACCACTGGTCGGGGTGCTGGGAGAGACGGAGGCCGGGCGATGAAGCTTCGCCACGCTGTGATCCTGCTGGGTTTGCTCGCCGTCTCGCCGGCCACCCACGCCCACGAGCTGCGCCCCGCCTATCTCGAAATGCGCGAGGTGAAAACGGGCGAGTTTAGCGTGCTGTGGAAGACGCCGATGCTAGGTGATATGCGGCTGTCGCTCGAACCGGAGTTTTCGGGTGAGGCGAAACCGGCCACGCCGGTGAGCACACGAACAACGCCGGGTGCAGCCGTCCAGACATGGACTTTACGCGCGCTGGCTTTGCGCGGCCAGACCTTGCTCATCCGCGGGTTGGACAGCACGATGACGGACGCGCTGGTACGCTGCGAGTTCGCGGACGGCACGACGTGGTCGCAGCGGCTCTCCCCGGCCCAACCCTCCGCGCTCATTCCCGCGCGCCAGACGGCGTGGGCGGTCGCTGGCGTGTATGTGCAGCTCGGCATCGAGCACATCCTGTTCGGGATTGATCACCTCCTGTTCGTGCTGGGGCTGTTATTGCTGGTTCAGGCTCGCTGGATGCTGCTTAAGACCATCACCGCCTTCACGGTCGCCCACTCGCTCACGCTGGCCATCGCCACGTTGGGCTACGCCAGCGCACCGGGCGCCCCGCTAAACGCGGCGATCGCGCTGAGCATCCTCTTTCTCGGACCGGAAATCGTCCGGATGTGGCGCGGCGAAACCAGCCTCACGATTCGGAAGCCGTGGCTGGTGGCATTCTGCTTCGGCCTGTTGCACGGGTTCGGTTTTGCCAGCGCACTTAGCAACACCGGTTTGCCCCGTGCCGATCTGCCGCTGGCGCTGCTGACCTTCAACGTGGGTGTGGAGATCGGCCAGGTGGCTTTCGTGGGTCTCGTGGTCTTGCTGGAGCGCTCCTTCCGCCAACTGGAGTTTTGCTGGCCGGTCTGGGTTCTGCGGGCGCCGGGTTATGCGATCGGTTCACTCGGAGCATTTTGGACGATTCAACGGACGGTGATGATGTTCAGATGAAAAAGCAAAAAACGGAAAGCACAAAACTGAAGACGCTTCGACGCGCCACTCGAATCTCGCAAGGAGTATTTTGGGCCGCCGTTCTGATGTGGCCCATGAGCGCCCTGGCGCACACGCGCGGTGGCGAGGCGATTGGCTTCCTCAGTGGCGCCCAGCATCCGGTATCCGGGCTCGACCACGTGCTGGCGATGATTGCGGTCGGGCTGTGGGGCGCACAGCTGGGCGCGCCCGCTGTGTGGGTATTGCCCGTGACGTTTCCGATGGTGATGGCCTTTGGCGGGATGCTGGGCTTGATGGGCGTGAAGCTGCCAGGGATCGAAATCGGCATCGCGGCGTCGGCGATTGCGCTGGGTTTTGTAGTCTTCCGGGAAGCGAAACCGAAGCTATGGTTGGCGGCGGTTCTCGTCGGGTTCTTCGCGGTTTTCCACGGACATGCCCACGGCACCGAGCTGCCGCCGGGCGGAAACGGTTTGCTCTACAGCATCGGCTTCGTAATCGCGACCGGTTGCCTGCATGCCACCGGCATCGCGATTGGGTTGATCCATCGGTGGCCGGCCGGCCGTGCGGTGTTGCGCCTCGCCGGGGGGGGCGTCGCGGTGGCCGGGGTGTTGTTCTTATGGAGGGCCCTGGCATGAAACACAGCGTGATTCTCCTCAGCATCGGCGCGCTCCTGCTCGCCGCCAGCCCGGCGCAGGCGCACCTCATGAACAGCGGCTTTGGCCCGTTCTACGACGGCTTGGCCCATCCGTTCCTCGTCCCGGACGACCTGCTGCCGGTGATCGCGCTCACGTTGTTGGCCGGTTTGCGCGGTGCCCGGTGCGGTCGCTGGGTGGTCTTTGCGCTGCCTTCGGCATGGCTGGCCGGGATGGCCGCCGCCGCCGTGATCCATCTGCCGTCGGGGCCGGTATGGATGACTTGCGCGCTGACGATTGTGTTGGGCGCATTGGCGGCGGCCGACCGCCCGTGGCCGGTGGCGTTGGTGGTCGGGCTTGCGGCCGTGGCTGGCGCCACGCACGGGTTCGGAAACGGGCGGGAGTTGGCGGCGATCAAAGGTGGCGGGCTGGCGATGGCGGGCATTGCGAGCGCACTGTTTGTGGTCTCCGCGCTGACCGCGGGGCAGCTAGCCACACTGCGTGCGCACTGGGCGCGGGTGGCGGTGCGGGTGGCGGGTAGTTGGATCGCGGCGATCGGTCTTCTAATGCTCGGTTGGTCCATGCGAACTGGACAATGAAGTTTAGGAACACAACAAAGATAAAACGAGTGTAGACAATATGAAAATAAGAGTAACCCATAGCGCGGCCCTTGTGGCCGCCCTGACCGGCAGCCTCGCGCTGACAGCAATGGCGCAGGAAGCCAAACACGACGGGGAGGCTAACGACCCGTGTCTCGGCGACGCGAGCAAGGCGATGCTCGACAAAGTTCACCCGACGAAACCACCGTATTCGCCCTATGCCGGCCGCAACTTTCCCACGCGGCCGCTCTTCGGCGACACCCACCTGCACACGGGTTTGTCCTTCGATGCGGGGATTTTTGGCTGCCGCCTAGGCCCGGCCGATGCGTATAGGTTCGCCCGCGGCGAGGAGGTCACGGCCTCCAGCGGCCAGCGAGTAAAGCTGTCCCGGCCGCTTGACTGGCTCGTGGTGGCAGACCACTCCGACAACATGGGGCTCATCAACGATATCATCGCCGGAAAACAGGAAATTCTCGCCGTGCCCCAGGGGCGGCGCTGGTATGACTTGATGCAGGCGGGCAAGGGCGCTGACGCCGCCCTTGAGATGATCATGGCCTTCGGCGCCGGGACGTTCCCCAAGGAAATGGTCTATGGTCCCGCGAATCCGGCCTACAAGTCCGCCTGGGAGACCGAGATCGATGCGGCGGAGAAGGCCAATGACCCAGGACGATTCTCGGCCATCATCGGGTTCGAATGGACCTCGAATAACAAGGCCAATAACCTGCACCGCAATATTCTCTTCCGTGGGAACGGCGCCCAAGCCAGACTGGTCGTGCCTCTGGTCACCTTCAAGCCCTGGGGCAGCGAGGATCCCGAGGACCTTTGGAAATGGATGGCGGCCGCCGAAGAGAAGTCCGGCAGCCCCGTGCTGACCATTGCGCACAACGGTAATTTGAGCAACGGCCGGATGTTCCCGATCATCGAAGCCTTCGCAAAGAAGGTCGACAAGGAATACTGCGAAACGCGCGCCAAGTGGGAGCGTCTCTATGAAGTAACGCAGACCAAGGGCACCGGGGAGGCGCATCCCTACCTCTCGCCCAATGACGAGTTCGCGAACTTCGAACTCTGGGACAAGGGCAACCTCGATGGCAGCGGCGCCAAGACCAAGGACATGCTGGAATTCGAATACGCGCGCTCCGCCCTCAAGAACGGGCTCAAGCTCGAAGAGAAATTCGGCACGAACCCCTACAAGTTCGGCATGATCGGCAGCAGCGATGCGCATAACGCGCTCGCCGCCCTGGAAGAAGAGAACTTCTTCGGCAAGACGACCCCGCAGGAACCGAGCCCGGAACGTTTGACCAAGACCTTCGTCAAACACCCCAAGACAGGTGTGACCATCATGGACTGGGAAGTTAGTGCCTCCGGCTATGCTGCCGTTTGGGCGCAGGAGAACACGCGCGCCTCGATCTTCGATGCGATGCAACGCCGCGAGGTTTATGCAACCACCGGCCCGCGCATGGCTGTCCGCTTCTTCGGCGGCTTTGACTTCGTTGCCGCCGATGCAAAGAACCGCATGCCTGCCGCCATCGGCTATGCCAAGGGCGTCCCCATGGGCGGCGATCTGACCGCCGCGCCCGCCGGCAAGGCCCCGACCTTCCTCGTCGCTGCGCTCAAGGATCCCATCGGCGCCAATCTCGACCGCATCCAGATTATCAAAGGCTGGATGGATGCGAAGGGCGAACTGCATGAGCAAATCTATGACGTTGTCTGGGGTGACGCGGCCAAACGCCAGCCCGGCGCGGATGGCAAGCTCCCGCCCGTCGGCGACACTGTGGACGTGGAAAACGCCACCTGGTCCAATACCATCGGCGATCCCGAGCTGATCACCGTGTGGAAAGACCCGAACTTCGACGCCAAGCAAAAAGCCTTCTACTATGTTCGCGTCCTCGAAATACCCACGCCGCGTTGGACTGCCTACGACGCGAAGCGGTTTGGCATCAAGCCGCTCCCGGGCACCGCAATGAAACTCCAGGAGCGCGCGTACACCTCACCCATCTGGTATACACCAGGATCGTGACCTGATTCGTTGGCGAACCACGCGGGCCGGTCCGGCTCGAACCGGCCCGCGAATTCACGGCCGAATAAGGACCCAAACACGGATCATGAGAACTCTGCAGAAACAAAACCTCCTCGCCCTCGCGCTTCTCGCCGCGCTGGCTCTCACTGGCTGTCGTTCGATTGGTCCGCGAACCATTCCGCGGGACCGCTATGATTACAGCGGCTCCATCTCCGACTCCTGGAAGCGCCAGACCTTGCTCAACATCGTCAAATTGCGCTACCTCGACCCCCCCATCTTTGTCGATGTGGGGCAGATCGTGGCTGGTTATTCGCTGGAAACCTCCGGCAACCTCGGGGGGCAACTCTCGTCGGCGGGTGCCGTCCAGGGCAACAGCCTCGCCATGGGAGGCGCCGTCAAATTCACTGATCGCCCCACCGTGACATACACGCCCCTGACCGGCGACAAGTTCGTCAAAGCACTGATGACCCCGCTTCCGTCCCAATCTGTGTTTTCCACCATCGAGTCCGGTTGGCCAGCAGATGCCATGCTATTCGCGACCGTCTCCCGCCTGAATGGCCTGAGAAATCAGGAGGTATCCCCCGCCGGCTTCGTGAATGCCGAGCCGCGCTTTCTCCGAGTGCTGGAGCTAATGGCCCGAATCCAGTCGGCCGGTGCTGTGAGCCTGCGCATTGAGTCGGACGAACAAAAGCACCAGACCACCCTGATTGCCATCCGCTCCAAGGACGTTTCCGAGGAAACACTGGCACAAGGCCGCGAACTGCGCCAACTACTCGGGCTTGCTCCTGACGCAACCGAATTCAAGCTGGTTTCCGGCTCACTCGCTGCCAACGACCGTGAGGTCGCCGTTAAAACCCGCTCGCTCCTGCATATCCTGGGCCTGATGGCGGCGCAAGTGGAGGTTCCAGCCGAGGATATGACGGGCGGTCGGGCCATGCCAGGCCTCAACGAAGCAAGTAACGGAGGTGGTGCACCGGTGCGCCTGGCCCACATTCTTAGCGCGACGAAGAAACCGGCCGATGCCTACGTCGCAGTCGAATACCGCGGCCGTTGGTTCTGGATCGAGGATAGCGATCTGAAATCCAAGCGTGCCTTTGCGTTCATCATGATGCTTTTCACGTTGATGGATACGGGGGAGAAGCAGAGTCTGCCCGTCCTCACAATCCCGACACAGTAAACTGGCAAAGCTTGCACGGCCGCTCTGGCTATCGCGCAGGCATACACACAGCGAAATCATATGAGGCCGAGCCTTTACTTCGGTTCCCTGCTGATGGTTGTCCTCCTGGTAAACGGATGTGCTTCGCCGGGCGGAAAGAGGACTTTTTCCGATCCCGAGGCAGCCCGGGCCCACTATAAGCAGCTGCACTCCGACTTATACGACGACCGACTTCTGACACTGAAGGAGGCAATGAAGCTGACTCCTGAGCAGGAGGAGCAGTTCCGGCCGATCTATAAGAAGTATAACCAGGAGCTGCGCGCCCTCACCGACAGCAGGTTGGCAAACCTGAATAAGTTTCTCACCCACCACAAAGCCGGCACGCTAGACGAACTGAAATTGAACGAGTTGACCGCGGAGTGGTTACAGTATCTCCAGGACCGGTTGGATCTCTGGAATAAATACTATCGGATCATCGGTGACAAAGTGTCACTTTGGGCGGCAAGCGAATTCTTACGGGTGGAAAACCACATAGCGCTTTTTTATGATTTGACTGTCGCATCTGAGCTCCCAAGTCCCGGCGAATCGCCAGGCAAACCAGAGGGACCCTGACCAAATGAAGAAAGCAACCTTTCTGCAAACTCTCCTGGGCGTAACGCTCTCCTTCTGGTGGGTAGTCTTGCCGGCGAGCGCCGACTTTCTGATCGGCACCAATGGCGACCGCTTTACCGGCAAGGTAATTCAAGAAACTGCTGACTCTGTGGTATTCAACTCCGAACTGGGCGGGAATCTTACCATTCCCCGTTCGTTCATCCGCGAAATCCAGCGTTCACCGCCCCCCATCGCTGATGAGCGATTGCTGGCTACAAATAGTGCCCCCGCTATTCCCAATGGCCCCCTGACCGGCGCGCTCTCAACTCTCAACTCTCAACCCTCAGCCATTAATTGGCTTCCCCCCGCCATCGGCTACGACAAAGAAGACTGGATTCAACTCAAGTCCGGCGAGTGGCTCCGAGGTCGCCTCTATTACATTCAGCAACACAAGGTCGAATTCGACAGCGACGAGCTTAAAGACCTATCGCTGGACCTCAAGGATGTCCGGCAAGTGTATCCCGCGAATCCAATGTTCACGAAATTTAATTATCGGGAGCAGATGTACGGCACCGTTGTCATCACTAACGATATGGTCCAGGTGTCTGGATCCGAGCAGGTCGAGGTGCCGCGTGACCAGCTGACGGGCATTACACCGGGAGGAAAACGAGAAATAGATTTCTGGTCTGGCAACCTCAGCGTTGCACTCAGCTTGCAGTCCGGCAACACCAGGCAAGCCACCCTGACCACCAGCGCCGAACTGGCGCGCCGCACACCCGCCACCACGATCGACCTGAGCTACCTCGGCAACTACGGCGAGGCCGAGGGAGTTAAAAGCGCAAACAATCAGCGCATCGACGGCCTCTACGACATCCGCCTCAGCCGCCGGTGGTTCCTGCGGCCGGCCTACCTGGAGTATTACAAGGATGAACTAGCCAACATCGCTCACAAAGCGACCGGGGCTATTGGCGTTGGTTATTATATCTTTGATCGCGACGGTCTCGAGTGGCAGGTGACAGGCGGTCCCGGCTACCAGTACACCAAATTCCAAACCGTGGAGGTGGGTCAGTCGGACACGGCTTCCACCCCGGCGGGAGTTCTGCAAACCAGCTTCAGGGCCGATATCACCCGCAAACTAAAATTTATTGAAACCATCAACCTCTTCCTTACGAGCGAGGAAGCGGGCCTGTATTCCCACCATGCGGTGTCCACGCTGGAGTTCGAAATCAAACGGCATCTGGATCTTAACGTCTCCTTCGTCTGGGACTACCTGCAAAACCCAAAAATTCAATCTAGCGGTGCCGTGCCTCTGCGCAGTGATTTCCGCCTCAATTTGGGAGTCGGGGTTAAGTTCTAACCACTGAACATTCGGCGCTGCCTGCGCGGTCTGATTCTGGTGTATAAACCGGTGGGCTTCCGCCAGACCCGCCTGCTTGTCAGGATCCTTCTGCAAGAATGCTCCCATGCACCAGTGAAGCGTGGACATCGTCCTGGTTTCCTGTCCAGTCCGCCACCAATAAGAACGCCCCCACAATCGAGATCACCTCCGAGCGGTGCCGCACTCTCGCGTAAACCCCGCCGCCATCCGGATAATGGCGGCAGATCACGATATAGTTCAGCCCCACCAGCGCCGTCAGCACACACATCGCGCCGATCCGCCAAAACGAGCTGTAGCCCGCAACCGCGAATGCCCGTCCGATCACGAAGGCTTTGCTCGTTCCCAAATACTATACAAAATTGCCGTCGCCCGCGGCGCATCCACGTTCCGGCGCCGGTTCGTCGAAACCGTAATTATAAACCGAAAACACTGATGGCGCTCTGGGGAATGGTGGAATTCCGCTCCGGCGGGACTCTAGAGGATCGCCCTTCCAATCGCCGGCGAGGTTAGCTGTCGGGCTGGGCCTTGAAAGTGGCCTGAGGC
Source organism: Verrucomicrobia subdivision 3 bacterium UBA693 (assembly GCA_002298785.1). Taxonomy (GTDB): domain Bacteria; phylum Verrucomicrobiota; class Verrucomicrobiia; order Limisphaerales; family UBA8199; genus UBA693. The sequence goes on along the minus strand of DBMR01000047.1, from coordinate 39,057 downwards.
TCTGTTAGCCCCACGAGTTATCTCCCCACGCAACGACCACCCCTTCGCCAGGCTTGAGCGCCATACTATGATGCCAGCCTGCTGCGATCGCTTTGAACCGTATCCCCGGCTGCACCAAAGGTATCACTTCCTCGCCCCACTCGACAGCTTCGCCAGTTTGCGCCTGGCTCGCTAGTGCGCCCGGCAGAAATGCCGCACCGCAGGAGACCACGAGAGAAATGATCTGTCGCTTCACAGGTTTATCCTTTCCCATGAGCGACACAGGCTGCAGACCTTCCACTGATACCGGGGTAAATTTGCTGTTTCGCACGGCAAGTAATCAGCGCTGGGCGAGTGGCGGAGGACTGGTTCTGGTCCACCAGGCATGGTGCGGTGCTATCAAAGGGCGGTCCCGTGTGTCAAGGTATCTTCTCGATGGCTCTGAAGATTGCGATCCCCACCCACGCTCAACTTCTAGGCATCACACAGGGGCGCACTCCGCCATTAGCCCTGGCCGAGGAACCGGCTGCTTTTCAGCCGGTCAGCACGTTCTCTTAGTCGGGCATCGGGGCTTGGCTGAACACCAATGTAAAAATCCCGTTGACCTCTGCCGTGCCTGGCGTAAAATTCCCAAGTCAACTTCACCGCGGTGCGGTGGCGGTTGACCGGCAAAGATACGGCTGACCGTGGGCGGTGCTCACGGAATCTGCGGGCGGTGCTCGCCGGTCGGGTCGTATGGCTGCTTCCAAAAGTTTTTTTGGTCCTTCTCCGGTGGAGAGGGGTGTGAGTCAAATGCGCGGTTCACGCGCCTTGACTGTGACCTTTAACCTCGGTTCTGCCCGGTTTCGGCAGACCACAAATATTGCCGGTTTGATTTTACGGTGTCCCGCCTTTTGGCGGTTCCCCGGCTTCAATCTCCGGCTGGAAGGACCGCATGCACGACGACAAAACTGTCCAGCGTTTCATCGACCTCCGCGTCCAGGGCTGGTCGTTCACCCGCCTGGCCGCCGAGCTCAACGTCTCCAAGCCCACGCTCATTGCGTGGAGTCGGAAACACCAGCACACCATCGCCAACCTCGTCGCCATCGAGCGCGAGGAACGCCTCAACCAACTCATCAACACCACCGAGGAGCGTTTAAGCCGCATCGGCGCGGAACTCCACACCGCTGAGACCGAACTGGCGAAGCGCGACCTGTCCACCCTTTCCACCGGCAGGCTCCTGTCGCATATCGAAAGCCTCCGCCGCCAAATCCGCCGCGAAGCCGGCCCGGTCCAGTTCGTCTCCACCGTGGACGCGATACCCGAGGAGGAATATGCCGACCGCATCCAGGTCTGGAAGCCGTAGGAACTCACGCTTGAACTGGCGCACTTGCGTCTCTTCTGCGTCCCGTCCCGGTCCCTGCGCTCGACGGCCCCGTAAGCCGATATCCTGCTTACTGGCCGGCCTGTGCGCTCTGATTCGGTTTCACGAGGCGCATCCCGACTGGTTCCCACCGGCATCAGGAAACGCGCGTGCCCCCTTGCCCGCCGCTCCCCTCGATCCCGAATGGGAAGCTGCCATCGCGCGCGCATACCATGCCGGCCCGGATCGCTCCGACACCTCACCCCCTTCGTCTTGATTCGTGCCAGAGCTTAACCACCGAAAAAATGGCTCAAAACGGTAAAGAAACGGTAAAGTTTTGCGCTTGCTTCGCGACGTTCCATGGGATCCGTGTCCCTCTGCGTCCCTCTTTCGTAGCGTTGGTTGCGGTTCTCCGCGCCCGACTCTCAACCCTCAACTCTCAACTTCCTCTCTGATATGACCCCTCGTCTTTGGCAACGTCAACCCGGTGAAGCCCCGGCCGATTTCACCGCCTTCATCCGCTACCTCCGCCTCAAGGGTCGCCGCTCCCATCGCTCGGTTGCCGCGTTAACCGGCCGTTCGCTCGGCGCCATCCGCCGGCTCTCTGCCCAGTTCAACTGGCCGGCTCGTGCCGCTGCCTTTGAGACCCGCCTGGCCGATGCCTCGCAGGACGCCTTGGACCTCCTCGTGCGCACCACCTCCAGTCGCACGACCGCCGATTTCGAGCAACTGCGTTGCGCCGAATTCCAGCTCGCCCAGCGCGTCCTTCAGGAATCTAACCGTTGGCTGCGGTTGGCCTCCGACCCGCACCGCCGGGAGTTCTCGCTCCTTCAGATTTGCCGGGTGATCGAACTCTCTACGAAGTTGGGCCGCCTCGCCGCCGGGATGCCCACCGGCGATGAGCCCCGCCGCCCCCGCAAAGAAGACGCTCCCGGTTATTGGACTGGCCCGTCCCCCGAGGAGGCGCTCAAAAAAATCTATGGCTCTCACCGCAACGCCGAAACGCCGGACAGCCTAGCGTCAACCCAAGCCGTTTCCGGCACGACCAAACGTGAGCGGGAGTCCCAACCAGATGGTTGTGGTGACCGCCCACTCGATACCTCCGCTGCCTCGTCCCCGGTCGAAAGCCGCGCCGCCGTGGACGCCTACTCCCAAGCTCTGCCCTCCGGCTTGGAACCGGGACTAGGAAACCTGCCACCTTCCACCGCAGACCCACCTCCCGCCCCCGCCCCGGACAGCCGACGGCGCGATGCCTGGGCCTCTTGGTCCCGGCTCCAGCGCCGGTCAGCCAATACCAGCTCCGGGTGAAGCCGCAGCTTCTCCTGCCCTGGGGTGTGATTAAATGCGGGTGAGAGCATGAATCAGAGGGCGTTCGGGTTTGGTGTCCCGGCTTCAGCCGGTTTCGTGTGCCCGTGGCCGACCGGCCAAAGCCGGTCCACCAATACCGGCTCCGGGTGAAACCGGTTCTTTTGCCAGCCTGACTCAACGTCCAAATGAGTTGACTATACCAGTTAGACAAAGACAGAATTGGGAAATGAAGATCCTCCCCAACGCACTCGTTGGCGCGCTGGCGGGCATGATGACTTCCCTCAAGCCCACCGTCTTTGGTAATCCATGAAAAATCTCTCCGACTGCCGGGTGCTGCTCGTGGACGACGCCAAAGCCAACCTGGACATCCTGGTTGAGGGCTTGAAGTCGGATCACAAGCTCAGCCTTGCCTTGAATGGCGAGATGGCCCTGCAGATCGCCGCGCGCAACCCTCCCGACCTGGTGCTGCTCGATATCGTCATGCCCGGGCTGGATGGTTACGAAGTTTGCCGGCGTTTGCGCCAGAGCCCGGCCACCGCCGAGGTGCCCATTATGTTCCTGTCTTCACTGGAGGAGGTGCAAAACAAGACGCGCGGGTTCGAAGTGGGTGCGAACGACTACCTCACCAAACCGTTTGAAATGCTGGAAGTCAAAGCCCGGGTGCGGTCGCTGCTCAAAGCCAAGGCCTACAACGACGCAGTAAAGGAACAAATCGCCAGCGAACTCCGAATTTGCCGCGAAATCCAGATGGGGATGTTGCCGCATGATTTCGCAGACCTGGAACGGGCCTATGGCGTGGACTTCGGGGCGCTCCTGGAACCAGCCCGGGAGGTGGGCGGCGATCTTTACGGCACCTGCGCTGCCGGCCCGGATCGGTTGGTCCTGTTCATCGGCGATGTCTCCGGCAAAGGTATTCCCGCCTCCATGTTCATGGTGCGAGCCATCAGCCTCGCCCGTCTTCTCGCCCGGGAAATCGTCGAACCCGAGCGCATTCTGGCGCGTCTTAACGACGAGCTTGCCACCGACAATCCTTCGGGCATGTTCGTAACCTTCTTGTGCGGCGTCTTCGAACCAGCTTCCGGACGCCTTGCCCTCGCAAACGCCGGCCATTGCCGCCCCGTACTGCTGCCCGCAGGCGCAGCGCCCCGTTGGGCCGTCAAGAACCTCGGCACGGCGCTGGGATTTGACTCCGGCCTCGAGTTTGAGCGCACCGAATTGACCTTGCACCAGGGCGATGCGCTCATTCTATACACCGACGGCGTGAGCGAAGCGTTCAACCCCGAGGAGGAGTGCTACGGCAATGATCGGCTCCTTCACGACGCCGCGCATTTCGCCGACCATTCCGCGCCCGACATTACTGCCGGACTCCTCCAGCGCGTCCGGGCCTTTAGCAACGGCGCACCTCAGTCAGACGACATCGCACTCCTGGCGTTGCGCGTCAATAAGACCAATTGCGCAAAGGAGCCACAGGCATGATTTTGAATTTGCACGCCACGCCCGAGGAAGTAATGCGCGCGGTGGAAACTTTGCAGGAATTCGGCCGCCAGCAGAAGATCCCGGAGCGAACCATTTTTGGGCTGGCACTGGCCCTTGAAGAATGTGGCAGCAATGTGGTTAACCACGCGCTGAAACGAGATCCCCAAAAGACATTTCAAGTCACCCTCGACTTCACCGAAGGTAACTTGGTGATCGAGCTACGCGATCGCGGCCCGGAGTTCGATCCCACGCGGGCGCCCGTGGTGGAGAAAAGCCTGGATGACGATCGTCCACCCGGCGGCTGGGGCATTCAACTCGTTCGCCATTACACGGATGAAATGGTCTACCGCAGAGAAAACGGCGAAAACGTGTTGCGCTTGTCGAAAAAACTCGGCATACCAGACAGCACAGATTAGTTTTTGCCAGCCAGCCAAACATTAACGCCAAGCCAATACCATGCCTCTTGAAATCCAAATCCTGAAAGCCATCGGCTCACAGCCGACCGGAGCCGTCACGGTCGTCCTTTCCGGTAGCCTTGACACCGCCACCGCCCCCGAACTGGAACGTCAGCTCGCCCCGGTGCTGGCAAGTCCGGTCAAAGATCTGGTATTCAACCTCGCCGAGCTGAAGTTCATCAGCAGCGCCGGGCTGCGCGTATTCTCCATCGCTCGCAAACAACTCAAGGAACACGGCGGCCAGGCGTCCTTCATCAATTTGCAGCCCCAGATCCAGGAGGTCTTTGAGATCATTAAAGCTCTGCCGGGCGTCGCGGTATTCAAAAGTGTCGCAGAATTCGACAAATACCTCGCCATCCGCCAGCGCGCGCACGAGGACAATTAGCCGCCACGGGCAGTAGTTTTGCCCGCGAACTTGGGATTACCGGGATGAACCCACCATGAGTAGCCGTATCTTAATCGTGGATGATGCTCCGGCCAACATCCAGACCTTGGCTGGAATTCTCAAGGAAAAGGGCTACCAGATCAGTGTCGCCACCAACGGTCGTCAGGCGCTCGAGGTCGTGGCCCGTGTGGCCCCCGATCTGATCCTGCTGGATGTGATGATGCCGGAGATGGATGGTTTTGAGACCTGCCGACGGCTCAAAGCCTCCGAGCAATGGCGACAGATCCCGGTCATTTTCCTTACCGCCAAAACGGAAGTCACGGACCTGGTGCAGGGCTTCGAACTCGGTGCGGTGGATTACGTGGCCAAACCTTTCAACGCGCATGAGTTGCTGGCGCGCGTCTCCACGCACCTCACGATGGACGACTTGCGGCGCAGCCTGGCGAGCAAGAACGAGGAACTGGCTCGGGCTCATGAACTGGTCCGCCGCGCCTTTGGTCGCTACGTCTCAGAAGAGGTCGCCGCCAGCATTCTCAAATCGCCCGAAGGCCTCGAAATGGGCGGCGAGGAACGGGAGGTAACCATTCTCATGTCGGATCTGCGTGGCTTCACCGCCATGGCCGCCCGCCTCAGTCCCCATGAGGTTATCGAGTTCCTCAACGTTTATCTCGAAACGATGGTGGACGTGATCAGCCGTTACGAAGGCACCATTGATGAGATCATTGGGGACGCGATTCTAATCATCTTCGGGGCTCCGCTGGCCTGCGCGGATCACGCGGCAAAGGCGGTTGCCTGCGGATTGGCCATGCAGCTTGCGATGACCGAAGTAAACCAACGGCTCCGTGCCAAGGGCGCCTCCGATCTTGAGATGGGCATCGGTATCCACACCGGCCGAGTCATCGTCGGCAACATCGGCTCGCAAAGGCGAACCAAATACGCCGCCGTCGGCTCGAACGTGAATCTGGCGGGGCGCATCGAATCCTTTACCACGGGTGGGCAATTGTTGATTTCCGAGAACACACGGGAATGCATCAAAATCCCGTTGCGCCTGGACCGGCAATTTCGAGTCGAACCGAAAGGCGCCAAAAGCAGCCTGCAATTGTATGAGGTGGGTGGCATCGGCGAACCCTACAACCTGGCGCTTCCCTTGAAATCGGGGCTCCTCTGCCCCCTGCCGCAGCCACTGGCAGTTTCCTTCACCGTATTGGAAGAGAAGTTCATCGGACGCACCGTCCACGATGGGATATTGACCGGTGTGTCTGAAACCGAAGCCCGCCTGCAGGCCGAACTGCAGCTCTCTCCCCTCAGTAACCTTAAGATCACCCTCCAGCCGGTGGCGGGTGCTAATCCGGGTGGTGAAATTTATGCCAAAGTGGTCGGCGAGTCGGCCGACCAGCCCAACCAGGCCGTCATTCGATTCACTTCCGTGACCCCCGAGCTCAAGGCCTGGTTACAGCAGTTTATTACCGCACAGAAACCACCACCGGCGACCGGTTAAACTCCCGCCATCAACCTGACGAATATGAACTCCGCTGCTCAAAACACCTCTGTTCAAGAAACGTCAAATTCGCCCAGCCTGGCCGAGTTGCTCGGCGTGCTGGTGGAAAACAAAGGCTCAGATCTGCATCTCCAATCGGGAGAAGTCCCCATTGGGCGCATCAATGGCGTATTGGGCCGTTTCGAAATGTCGCCCTTGACCGAATCCGACGTGCTGCGGCTGGCTCGCGAAGTTCTGGGCAGCGACGAGAAGCTGCGCGAATTCGAGTCAACCAAGGACTGGGATGCCGCGGTGGCCCTGCCCGGCCTGGGACGCTTTCGCGCCAACCTCTTTTATCAGCGCAACCTCCCCGGCATGGTGTTGCGAACCATCGGCACGAGAATTCCGACGCTGGATGAGCTCGAATTGCCGACGGTCTTGAAGACCATCGCCGCCTCCAACGATGGTTTGGTCCTGGTGACCGGCGCCACCGGTAGCGGCAAATCTACGACCCTGGCCGCATTGATCGATCACATCAACTCGACTGAATCCTGCCACATCATGACCTTGGAGGATCCGGTCGAATTCGTACATCAGAATAAACTGGGGCTGATCAACCAGCGCGAAATTGCGGTCGATTCCACCACGTTTGCTTCCGCGTTGAAGCACGTGCTGCGACAGGACCCGGACGTTATCCTGATAGGCGAAATGCGCGACGCGGAATCCGCCGCGGTAGCGTTGACCGCGGCTGAGACCGGCCACCTGGTATTCGGAACCCTCCACACCCAGGACGCGCCGGAGTCGCTCGAACGTTTGATAAATCTCTTCCCCACGGACCGCGTTACCCAGGTGCGCATGCAATTATCGCTGGGCTTGCGTGCCATTATCTGCCAGAAATTGCTGCCACGCTCTGGCGGAGGACGCACCGCCGCTCTGGAGATTCTCATCAACAGTCCCCGCGTCAAAAAGCTCATCCTTGAAGGCGATACCACCAAGATCCCCGCGGCAATTCAAGCCTCGCGGTCGGAAGGGATGCAGACTTTCAACCAGGCCCTCGTAGACCTGGTGAAAGGTGGAAAGGTGGAGGAGGCCGAAGCGCTCCGGTCCTCCCCCAAACCTGATGAATTGAAAATGAATCTCAAAGGAATTTTCTCCGGAACCTCCGCCATGGCCTAAATACCATCCTAACCCTCAACCCGACAACCAGCTAAACCTATGGACCTTGCAGAACTACTCAAGCACGCGGTCGATTACGGCGCTTCGGATTTGCATTTGACGGCCAGCCGCCCCGCCATGGTTCGCATCAGCGGAAAGCTGATCCCGAGCGGTTTCGACACTGAACTCGGCCCCGACGATACCAAGGCCCTGATTTATAGCATTCTCACCGATGACCAGAAGGCTAAGTTCGAGGAGGAACACGAATTGGACTTTTCCATCGGTATTCCGGGAGTTTCCCGTTTCCGGGTCAATGTCTTCATGCAGCGTGGCTGCGTCTCCGGAGTGTTCCGGACGATCGGCGAAAACATTCCTTCTTGCGAGGAATTGGGCTTGAGCGAGACCATCCAGCAGCTCGCCTTGCTCCCGCGCGGCCTCGTGCTCGTGACCGGCCCCACCGGCTCCGGCAAATCCACGACGCTGGCGGCCATGATCAACCTGGTTAACCAAAACCGCGACGGCCACATCATCACCATCGAAGATCCCATTGAATTCCTGCACCCGCACATTCGCTCGACCATCAACCAGCGCGAGTTGGGTTCTGACACCTATTCCTTCCCGCGCGCCCTGAAGTCGGTCTTGCGCGAGGATCCCAACGTGATTCTGGTCGGAGAAATGCGCGATCTCGAAACGATCGCCGCGGCGTTGACGCTGGCGGAGACGGGCCACCTGGTCCTCTCGACCCTCCATACCCAGGACGCCGCTCAGACGGTAGACCGCATCATCGACGTCTTCCCACCATACCAGCAGGAACAGATCCGCGTGATGCTGGCCGCCACTTTGAAGGGCGTGGTTTCACAAGTCTTGCTGCCACGAACCGATCAGCCGGGACGCGTCGCCGCTCGCGAAGTCCTCGTGGTTACTCCCGCCATCTCCGCGATCATTCGCGAAGGCAAAACCCACCAGATTTACTCCGCCATTCAGACCGGTGCCAGCTACGGAATGTGCACGATGGAAAAATCTCTGGCTGAACTGCACCAGGCCGGGCTGGTGAGCGACGAAGACGCCCTGAGCAAGGCAAACCATCCGCAAGAACTCCGGCCGTTGATCACCCCCCGCCAACAATACAATGTCCGCTGAAGCAAGAAATCTGGAGGACTCATGAATCTGGACGAACTGAAACGAATGGCGGTGCTCCAGGCGATGGATGATGAGGCCTTGAGTCGCCTCGCCACCGCGCTTGAACCGCAGGAGTACACCGAGGCTCAGACCGTCTTCGCTGAAGGCGATCCCGGGGACAGCATGTATTTCATACTCAAAGGCTGCATCCGCATCGAAAAGCGGGCTCAAACCGCCGGCGCAGCCCATAAAATCCTGACGGTGCTCGAACCGGGCGATTATTTCGGCGAAATGGCCTTGTTGGATCAAAAGCCGCGCTCCGCCGCCGCGGTGGCCGCCGGACCTGCCACCGTTCTGCGACTCTCAAAACTGGCGTTCGACCAAATGCAGGCCAAGGGCGGGATGGCCGGGATGAGCGTCCTGTTCGCTATGATCCGCACCTCCAGCGAGCGCATCCGTCGCCTCAGTACGCAGGTGGTGGTTTATGATGAGGTCGGCAAAGCCATCGGTGAATCTCGCGATCTCCAGTCTTTGCTCGACGCCATCCTGCAGCAACTCTTGCCTGCCACCCACGCGGATTGGGGGCTGGTGCTGCTTCGTTCGCAGTTCTCCGAACAGTTGGAACTTCGTGGCGAAGTCAACCTGGCGCTGACTCCCCCGCAGCGTGAGGCGATCTGCCGCGGCGAGGGTTTCCTCGGACCAGCACTGCTGCAGCCCGCCGACAAACTGGTGGCCTGCTTTAATAACGAAGTACTCTTCAAATCCTGCGCCCGCCTCGGGTTTGAGGCAGCCTCGCTCCTGATTTCACCAATCACTGTCGAGGGCCGCTTGCTGGGTTTGATTGTGCAAGGCGGAAATGCTGAGGATCAATTTGACCAAAACGCGCTCAACCTGACCCGCGGAGTGTGTCGGCAAGCCGGCCAGGCCATTCTGAACGCCCGGCACCGCGAGGAAGAACAGGCCCGCTCTCGTCATTCTCGTCAATTCGTCCGCTTCTGATGCCCCGATGATACTCACCCCCTTCGAAAAAGGCCTGGTGGCACACCTGGTGGCGGATTGGATTCTGCAGACCGATTGGATGGCCCGGAACAAAGTGAGTCTTGGCCATCCCGCCTCTTGGGTGCATGCTTCCATCCACGGAGTGTGCCTGGCTCTCGCCCTGGGTTGGCAGGCCGGTTTAGCGTTGGGGATCATCCACCTCCTGATCGATACCCGGGTGCCCGTGGCCTGGTGGATGAAAAATTTCAAGCAATGCACCAACGCCCCGGAGGCCGGCACCATTGCCATCTGGCTCGATCAATCCCTACACATCGTCTGCATCGCAATCTGGGTAGGGTTGAATTGAGCCACTAGGAGCCAAGGATTGAATCCAGGCTCTCGCGATACCTATAGCGACTGCCCCAAACAATGCCGACCCAGACCTATTCCGACGCCCCGGCAGTGCGCGAAAAGTGGATCGAGTCTTCGTAGCGCTTCGTCAGCACACGCACCCGCTGAGCAATCACCCGGGTCAGCGCAAACATGAACGGAGCCGCGAGCGCGGGGGCCTCGGCGAACATTTTCTTCAGCGCCGCCGCGGAGACCTTCACGAGGATGCTTGGCTGATTAGCGATCACGTCGGCGGAGCGCGGGCCCTGGTCGACGATCGCCAGTTCGCCAAAGCATTCTCCGACCCCCATCGTCGTTAACGTCGTCTCGCGACCATCGATATTGACCCGGGCCCGGACTTCCCCTTCCAACACCATGAAGAGGGAGTCTCCCTGCTCACCTTTGTTCACCACCGTTCCAAACGCCGGCACCCTCAACACTTCGAGATACGTCAATAGCGATGCCAGCAGACGCTCGTCGACATCCGCCAGCATCTTGATGCGACGCAGCGAACCCGGCTGAATTCCCAGGGCGGCTGCGGCGTCCCCCGCTGCAGTGCCCGGAGGCAGCTTGGACTTGAACATCAGCTTTAATTCGGGCACATCCGAAGCGCGTGTCCAGGTGCCATCCTTTTCCTTGAACACCCAGGAGTCCGAGCGGACCCTGCCTTGTTTGATCCACGCCACCAGGTTGGGCAAGTCCACTGGTCCGTATGCGATATTATCACTTCCCCAGGCTAGGTAGTTAATGCTCGTAGTCGTTTCCATTTTTAAAGTCGGTTTCTCAGTTCCTTAACCATCGTCAATTATACAAAACACGCGGCGAACGGTCAGAATCGCCTGATCGACTCAAAGCAACTGCTCCAATTCCTTAAGCAATTGTTCGAACAGCACCAGCGCGTCCTCGACCGGCTTAGGCGTAGTCATATCCACGCCGGCCACCTTTAGCATGTCGATCGCGTACATGCTGTTTCCGATCTTAAGAAAGTTCATCCATTGCTCCCGCGCCCCGGGTTCCTGGCGTAAAATGCGCTTGGCGAGTGCCGCGGCGGCGCAGTAGCTGTCAGCGTATCGATAAACATAATAACCGCGGTAGAAATGCGGTATCCGCAGACATTCAACCGCCAGTTCTTTATCAATCACAAAATCCGGACCGTAGTATCGGCGGTAAGAATCCGCGTATTCCTTCATCAGCCCTTCCGCCGTAATGGGTTCACCCTTCTCGGCCAGATTATGAACCAGTCGATCGAATTCCGCGAACTGGGTCTGACGGAAGATGGTGCCACGCATATCCTCCAACATTTGATTGATCAGGAAGGCGCGTTCCTTGCGATCCGTGGTCTTTTCCAAAATCGACTGCTTGAACACAATCTCAGCCGCGGTCGAAGCGACCTCGGCCGTGAACATCGGGTAGCCGGCGTAAATCGGCGGCTGATTTTCCTTCGCGAACCAGCTTTGCGTTGCATGGCCCAGTTCATGGGCCAGAGTGGACACGTCCTTAAAAGTCTCCTTGTAGTTCAACAACACGTATGGCGCGGAAAGATACGTGCCCATGTTGTAGGCGCCGCTGCGTTTGCCTTTGTTCTCATAAACATCGATCCAGCGCGAATCGAAGGCCTTCTGCATGATCGCCACGTAATCCGGGCCAAATGGCTTCACCCCGGCCAACACCAACTCCCGGCCTTCATTAAACTTGTAGGTGCGTTCCGGCACATCCACCAGGTTGACGTAGAGATCGTAGAAGTGAACCCCGTCCAACTTCAGAATCTTCTTCTTCAAGGTTACGTATTGGTGCAGCAAGCCCGCGTGATCATTTACTGCTTTGACCAGGTTATCATAAACCCCCAGAGGCAGGTTTTCCGCGTCCAGGGCGCCGTGCAAGCTGCTCTGGTAGCCCCGGGCTTTGGCGTAAAACCAATCCCGCTCTGCCGCCCCCGCCAGGGTTGTCGCCAGTGTGCTCTTCACATCGAGAAAGGACGCGTGCAGCGCATCGAAGGCGTCCTTGCGGAACCGGCGATCTTTGGAAGTCATCGCCATGGTAAATGACGAGGAGGTAATCTCCAGATCTTTGCCTTCTGCGTCCTTGACGCTGCGCCAGCGCAGCTCGGTGTTGCTCAACAACCCGAAGGCATCGGTGGCGGCCTCCGTCGCTTTGCCGGACATCGCCAGCAGTTCTTCTTCGCGGGCCGAAAGGATATGTGCCTTGGAACGTAGCAGGTCCTCAAAATAGTGGGTGTAAACCTTTAGCTTCGGCTCCTTCAGCCAGGTCTTAAGATCACCTTCCGGAATCCGGAGCAGTTCAGGTTGCAGCCATGAGGCGGCTTCACCGTATTTCATTCCCAGAGTCTGCGCGCGTTGATATAGCGCCTGCGGACCAGATTGCCGCATGTCTTCGTCGCGCCGCATGGACGCGTATGCCGCCAGCTTTTCCAGCTGAATATTAATCGCATCGCGAAGTTCCATCACTTCGAGCAGGGCCGCGGCCGACTTTCCAGTCGTGCCCTTGTGCGCGGCAAATTCCGCCACCATCTTCTCCACTTTCGCGTAATGTTCGTCCCAGGCCCCCTCGCTGGCGTACATTTTGGTCAAATCCCACTTCGCGCTCTCTTCGATCGCAGAGCGCTCAGGAGTAGTGGTAGCCGCGGAGGCGGACGGGTTCAAATAGATCATGCTTAAGCAAACAGTGGACAGGATAAGCCGTGGAAACCGGACATTCATGGCGGGAATTATCGATAAATCACATGTTCTTGCAAGATCGCAGTTTGGCGGTATGGTCACGTGGTGGATTGGCAGCGATGGACATCTTTGGCGATTGTGGCTTTGGCGGCGCTACTGCTGGCTCGGGGTTGGTGGCGTCGCCGGCGGCGTGGCGCAAGCTTGCCGTGCGGAGGCTGCGTGGCGGCCAGTTCAGCCCCGCCGCAGGGGTCCATCACCTTTCACGCCCGCAAACATCAACGCCCCGAAGTCCGCATCAAAATGCGATGAGAAACCGGCGCTTGCGCACGCTCGAAGCATGAGTTAACGTAAAGACGCAACAATGGCCATGTGCAAAGTAAGTTCGTCGGTGCATTTCGTGACGCGGTCAATCGGGAGCGTGCGCGAGGGGTCTTCAAAGGCTTATTGGGTACCTAACACGGATGTTTATCGTACCGATTCCGGGTTGGTGATCAAAGTAGAGCTCGCCGGGATGCGCAGCGAACACCTTGAAATCACGGTGGAAGGTAACCGCTTGCGCATCAGCGGTAACCGTCCAGATGGCTGCCGGTCGGCCCAATGCAGTTTCCTGGTAATGGAGATCAACTACGGGCCTTTTGAGAGTTTGCTCGAGGTCCCCCCCGATTACGACCTCAGCCAGGCCAAAGCCTCCTACCTGAATGGATTTTTACGCATCGACGTTCCGCTGGCGCAAACCGCCCATCAGAACGGTTCGGCCCACAATACTGACAAAAAAGGCTCGTCACTCTGATAAACTCCCCAGAGGCAAACGTCCAACTCCACTGATGGTGTGATGATGACCTCGCCCGACACAGAGTTTATCAGCATCTTGGGAACTCCCGGCCATGCCGAGGCTCCAGGGCGAGTACTTTCGAGTTCGCTTCCAGAAACCCTGCCCGTTCTCGGCCTCTCGGATATCGTCATTTTCCCAGGCATGGTCGCCCCCCTCCTGGTAGAAACCCCGCAGAGCATCCAACTTATCGACGATGTAGTTGCTGGCGACCGGTTACTGGGAGTAGCCCTGCAACGCAATCCGGAAGCCGAGAATCCCAAGCCGGAAGAAATGCACGGGGTCGGCTGCGCGGCACGCGTCCTTAAGATGTTGAAGTTTCCGGACAACACCGTCCGGGTGCTGGTCGAGGGGCTCTGGCGCATACGGATCAAAGATTACCTCAGCACTACGCCCTATCTCCGCGCGAACTTCGAGCTGATCAAGGATCTCAAAGAAAGCTCAGTGGAACTGGTAGCCATGATGCGCAACGCCCAGGCGCAATTCCAGGAGATCATCAAGCTGTCCCCCGCCCTTTCCGAGCAAATCAAAGTCGCGGCCATCAATACCGAAGATCCGGGCAACTTTGCCGACCTGATCGCGGTCAACCTGAACCTGGGGCTCGACGAGCGCCAAAAGCTGCTGGAAACCAACTCCGTCCGGGAACGCCTGACCTTTTTGTTGCCAATGCTGAATCGCGAGCACGAAGTGCTTACGCTCAGCTCCAAAATCCAAACTGAAGTTGCCACTTCGATCTCAAAAACCCAGCGCGATTTCTTCCTGCGCGAACAACTGCGCGCCATCCAGCGGGAACTGGGTGAGTCCGATCCCAACGCGAGCGAAATGCGCGCTCTTCGGGAAAAAATTGAAGGCTGCAATTTACCACCAGAACCACTGAAGGTCGCCTTGTCGGAGTTGGATCGACTTCAGCAAATGCCGACTGCGGCGGCGGAGTATGGCGTCACCCGGCATTATATTGATTGGATCATCAGCCTGCCCTGGAATGCGGAAACCGAGGACAAGCTGGACCTCAAAGCTGCCGAGCAGATTCTCAACGCGCAACATTATGGCCTGGAAAAGGTAAAGGACCGGTTGTTGGAATTCTTGGCAGTGCTCAAGCGGCGCCGTGAAATCAAGGGACCCATTCTGTGCCTGGTAGGTCCGCCCGGCGTGGGCAAGACCTCCCTCGGACGTAGCGTTGCGGATGCGTTGGGCCGCAAATTTGCCCGCATCTCTCTCGGCGGCATGCGTGACGAAGCGGAGATTCGAGGACATCGCCGCACTTACGTCGGGGCTCTTCCGGGAAGGATTATTCAAACCTTGCGCCGGGTGGAAAGCCGCAACCCGGTCATCCTTTTGGATGAATTGGATAAAGTTGGCGCGGATTTTCGCGGTGATCCAGCGGCAGCCCTGCTTGAGGTGCTAGATCCCGCCCAGAACAGCACGTTCACGGATCATTACCTGGACCTGCCATTCGACCTCTCGCGCATTCTGTTTCTGACCACGGCCAATTGGCTGGAACCAATTCACCCCGCTCTGCGCGACCGCCTCGAGGTCATCGAACTGCCCAGCTACACCGAGACAGAGAAACTGCAAATCGCCCGACGCTACCTCGTGCCTCGCCAATTACAGGAACACGGACTTTCCCGCCAGGAGTTTCGCCTGCCTGAAAACACTCTGCGCCGGGTAATCCAGGATTACACACGGGAAGCTGGGGTACGGCAATTGGAGCGGGAGATCGCGACCTTGACGCGCAAAGCAACGCGTCGGCTCATGAGCAACGGCCATACCCCTGGCAACCTGGTGCTCAACCCCAAGATGCTTCCCGAATTCCTGGGAGCAGCCAAGTTCCTGAACGAAACCGCGCAGGCGATCAAAGAGGTCGGCATCGCCACCGGCATGGCCTGGACCCCGGTAGGCGGTGAAGTGCTGTTCATCGAGGCTACCCGCATGCCGGGCAAAGGTGGACTGCTGCTGACCGGCTCGCTTGGGGAGATCATGAAGGAAAGCGCGCAAACGGCCGTCAGTTATCTCCGCAGTCAGTCCGCCAAGCTGGGAATTGATTTAGCGGATTACGCCAATTTTGACATCCACATCCACGTGCCTGCCGGGGCCACCCCGAAAGACGGTCCCAGCGCGGGGGTCCCCCTGGTGGCCGCGTTGGCTTCCCTGCTCACCAAACGCCGCGTGCGCTCCGATTTTGCCATGACGGGTGAGATCAGCCTCCGCGGTCGGATCATGCGAGTGGGGGGCATCAAAGAGAAAGTGCTCGCGGCCGCGCGTTTTGGGATCAAACACATAGTACTCCCGGAACAAAATAGCGCCGATTGGTCGGAGGTGCCTGACGAGGTTCGGCAAAAGCTGCACGTCCATTTCATTCGGCATGCCGCCGAGTTGCTGCCCCTGGTTTTTCACGAAAGATGACTGCCTCCATTTTCCGGAGCACCCCCTGGCCGAAGCGTGCGCGCTTGGCTCTGACTATGCTCCTGATCTGCGCTTGCTGTCCCATTGTCTGGAGTCAGGCCCAGCCCAAGGCGGAAATTCGCCTCCCAGCCACGATCGACCTGGCCAAGGCCCGAACTGAAGGCAGCCTGTTGGTGTCAAATCTCCTGACCCAAGTGCCCTTGGCCGACACGCTGACGCGTGGCACGCTCAAAATCAGGAATGGCGCTGGTGAATCCCGCCAGGTCTCCTTCACTCACCAAATCAAACTGCAAACGGCTGGCTGGCAAAGCATTTACAAAGCCGAAGGTGCCGAAGCCATGACCTTGGTGGTTTCCCAGGCCAGCGGCCGTGCCAATGATTACGAGTTGTCACGCGGCACGAACGCCACCCCTTCGTCGATACAGCATCTGAAATCAGCCGAAACCATGGTGCCCTTCGCCGGCAGCGATTTTTGGGTCGCGGATTTGGGTTTGGAATTCCTGCATTGGCCGGAGCAACGCCTCATCAATAATGAGATGCGCCGCGGACAATCCTGTAAAGTCCTGGAAAGCCTCAACCCGGCTCCTCGTGCGGGCGCTTACTCACGCGTGGTTTCTTGGATTGATCACGAGACCGGCGGCATCGTGCACGCCGACGCGTTCGATGCAAAGGGGGATTTGCTCAAACAGTTTGATCCGAAAGAGTTCAAAAAGGTGGAAGGCCAATGGAAGCTTTCGGAGATGGAGATTCGGAACCGCCAAACAAACTCACGCACGCGCATCGAGTTCGAGTTGGACCCCTCCAAATAGTTCTCCAGATCAATGGGCAGGCGGGAGCACCGACTCAATAAAACGGTAAGCTTGTTCGCGGATTTCCTGTGGAAAATCGTGCCCGCAATCCGGATGCACCACTTGGAGCCGATCCTTCGCCCCCAGCAGTGTAAAGACCGGCCGCGCCCGCAGTAAGACCGTGTCCACGCTTTTGGATTGGAAATTGTCATCGTGCAAAGGTGCGTTGACGAATACATAACGCGGCGCCAGGGCCGACAGCACCTCAGGAAAATCAAAAGGGACCGCCTCCAACCTTGCGCGATAATCGCCCAGAGCAGGCATATACCGAGCACTGGTCCAGCCGTCAATCTTCCCACCCATGTAGTCCACGAAGGAGTCAAACCCGCAACTCGAGACCACGACTTTGATCCGGGCATCAAAGACCGCAGTAAAAAGCGCATTGTGACCGCCCAGCGAATGGCCAATAACCCCGAATCCCCCTGGTTTCACCTCCGGCAGACTAGCAAGCAGGTCCAGGCCTCGAATATTGTCCCATACGGCTTTCAGGGTGCCACTGCGCCAGTGGAGCCGGGCCAAATCCGGTTGATAATTCGCCATCAATGGGTAAGCGGGCGCGAGGACTACATATCCGCTGCGCGCCAAGTCCATAGCGTAGGCACGGTAATAGGGCCGGAGAGTCTCCACCACCACCCGATTCCCATACTCCATGTCGGTGGGGTGTAAGGCGAGGATGCCAGGCGCTTTCGAACCTGGCCGTAATCGCTTCGGCAGCAACAACCACGCCGGCACCCGCGAATTCGGTTCGGAAAGGTAATCCACCGACTTTAAGACCACATCGCCCTTGTCTTCGGTCGAAATTATCCGGAAATCCAAAGGCAACCGCTGCTCCCGAGCGGGCAGTTCCCCCATTACCTCGCTCATACCCCGAAGAATCATAGACCGACGCCGATCCCAGTCCGACTTTGTCTTTACCAGACGCAGTTTCCCTTGCGCGTCCGCGTATACCATCATGTTGGTCCGGGTTTCCCGGAAGCTCTCCCCCGCGCTCGAATTGTGCAGCCCAATTCCGAGACCTGTGAGCAAGAGTATTAGGAAGATTCTGGTCTTAAAATCGAATCCCCACCGTGCCGCCTTATCCCGCGGTGAACGACGTCCTTTCTGTTCCGTCCTGGCCATTCCTGGTGGTTGATTGTTTGATTCCAAATCTCGATTTTCTCGAATGCGTGACATTTTCCCCTGCTTTCGGTCTAATCGCTAGTGAATTCAATCGTGAACGAGCCTCTGGAATCGCGTGAGTGCCTCCGCCCCAGGCCGGACGAGCTCGGCTCGTCAGGTTTCGCGGAACTCTATGCGCAAAACAGCCAGGCGATCTACTACCTGGCGTTGCGTTTACTCAGCGATCCGCAGAAGGCTGAAGATGCCACCCATGACGTCTTTCTGAAGGCCTTTCGGAAGCTGGACCAATTTCGCGGCGACGCTTCGGTGCGCACGTGGCTCTATCGCATTGCCATTAATCATTGTCACAACTTAAAACAGGCCTGGCAGGAGCGGCACCTGTTCTCGAATGCCGATGAAAGTATCTGGGACACCACCCCCGCCCGCACCGATTCACCTTTGCGCGCTCTGGAAACGAAGGAGTTGGGGCAGCGCATTCAAAAGACCCTCGATCAGATCCCATCGGAATACCGGCTCCTGCTGCTGCTCCTGGCCGATAAAGAACTCAGTTATCAGGAGATCGCCGGCCTGACCGAGCAATCCGTGGATGCCGTCCGTGGGAAGATTCACCGCGCCCGGAAAGCCTTTGCCGCCGCTTTTAACCAAACCGCCTAAATCGTCGTATGAAACCTGAACGCAAACTGAGTTTCCGACAGCAGACCAACGAAGAGCAACAAGCGCGGGTTGCGGAGACCGCCAACACCGTGGAAAACGCCAAGGAGTTCAACTCGGCGGAGGAACTGCTGCGTTACGATGCCGCCCAAACCCCAGTCCCGGCGGCAATTGCTCAACGACTGGCCGCATCCACCCAAGTCGAGTCCGCCAACAAAAACGCCGGCAAACCGGATCCGGGGCCCTGGTGGAAGCGCTTCTTGCGCTGACGTCCTATGCGCGCGTTGAAACATTTGTTTCATTCCCTGCCGTCGGCATCCCGCGGTTTGCTTGTGTACTTTGCGGTGCTCGCGTTGGGGAGCCTGGTGCTGGGCATGACCACCGGTATCTCTCTCCTCCCTTTTATCTGGCTTTCGGGCCCCGAGTTCTGGCACGGGCAGGTTTGGCGCATCGTCACCCACGGATGCTTTCCAGTGAATGTCATAGACTTCATCGTGAACGGTCTGCTGATTGCCTTTGTCGGTGCCTGGGTGGAAGTCCGCTCTTCCCGCTGGATTATTTTGGCCGTTTCTCTCGCCGGTATCCTGGGCGCCGGCCTGGTCAAAGTTCTCGTCCAACCGCGCGTCGATGTCGCTATCGGCGGGATCGCCCCGATTGGATTTGCCCTGCTCGCCGCCTGGATAAAGTTGTGCGGAAATGAGGAGGTCCAGTTGATCACGACGACCACCAAGGTGTGGTTGGCGGGGATGATTTTCTCAGTCCTCTCGCTGGCGATGGTCTTCTTTTCATGCAGCCCGGTGCAGGGCCTGATTACCGCGTGTGCCTGGCCGTCCGGTTGGGCTTTTTTGTGGTGTCACGACCGCTTCCTGCGCGCTCGTTCGGCTCGGATGGCAGGCTCGAACCGCATCGGGCGGCTGGAAATATGAGCGCCACACTTCCACCCGTAACCGCGCCGGATTTGCCTGAAACCAAATTCGGCGCCCGCGCCGTCCTCGCCTTGCGTCGCATGCAGGACGCGCGCGAGGCGCTCCGTTGCTGTAATCTTTGCGCCCACCGCTGCGGCGTGGATCGCCTGGCGGGCGTGTCTGGATTGTGCGGGGCGAACTCCCACGCCAATTATTTTACCGCACAACTCGAGGTCGCCGACGAATTGGAGTTGGTGCCCACCTTCGCCATCGCCTTGAATGGATGCGATCTGCGCTGCAAATTTTGCATTACCGGCGACATGAGCTGGCATTCCCGCGCTGGTCACCCCCTGGACACCCCCGCCCTGGCCAATGCCGCGCGTCAGGCCATGGCTCGGGGAGCGCGCTCGATCATGGTGCTCGGTGGCGAGCCCACGATTCACGTTCCTGCACTGCTGGAACTGGCTAGCGCCCTGCCGGATTCCGCACGACTGGTGCTGAAAACAAATGGCCATTGTACGCCCGACGCCCGAGTGTTGCTCGACGGCATTTTTGACGACTGGGTCGTGGATCTCAAATTCGGCAATGACGCCTGCGCCGGCGAATTGGCTCGAATCCAGAACTACCTGGCTGCGGTGCACGGCAACTTATTATGGGCGGCGGTGCACTCGCGGCTGATCATTCGGCATCTCCTGTTGCCGGGCCACGTCGAGTGTTGCTGGATACCGATCGCGCGGTGGATCGCAGGTCATCTGCCAGGGGTGAAGGTGAGCCTGCGCGACAGCTACT
Organism: Verrucomicrobia subdivision 3 bacterium UBA693; assembly: GCA_002298785.1. Taxonomy (GTDB): domain Bacteria; phylum Verrucomicrobiota; class Verrucomicrobiia; order Limisphaerales; family UBA8199; genus UBA693. The sequence goes on along the minus strand of DBMR01000047.1, from coordinate 18,774 downwards.
GGCCGGCGTGGCACGCGCGACGATCGTCGCCTTTGAATCGTTTGGTGTCCCCGCAGGAAAGCGCCCAGGCTAAACAAATCGCCGCGGACTACGAACTTAATTTGATTTTGTGACTCACCCAGCTCAGATCAACAACACACCGGTCGAAGTCCTCCGCGCCGGCAGCGATTTACTCATCCTTCCGGACGGCTCCATCATGGTGCACAATTTAACCCCGGCGCTGGCCGAGGTCCTCCGGCAAGTCCTGCCGGCTGAGACGACCCTGCAAGCACGTTGCGAAGCGTTCCGCTCCACTCCTAACTCCCCTGATATCCATTCATCCCTATGAATTTTCAAACTGAAATCGAGACGCTGATTCGGGCCCGGTATCCGATCATCTACGTCATTAGCAGCGAGGAAATGCGCGTGCAAAACATGATTGTGGAGATCGCCAAAAAGCGGCAAAAGAAAGTCTTCGAGTGGAGCTACAGCACCGGCATCATTCCCGCCGGTGCGTCCATCCAGTCGCAAAAGCACCGGAACGCCTCCACCAAAGACCCCCTGATGGCGCTCGACCAGGTCATTGAGCTGGTCGAACCCGCCATCTATGTCTTCAAAGATTTCCACCCGTTCCTGACCAAGAACAATTTCGCCGTCGTGCGGAAACTCAAGGAAATTGGGCTGCACCTGAAGAATTCCTTCAAAACTATCATCCTGGTTTCACCCGTCATGGAGATACCGACGGAGTTGGAGAAGGAAGTCACCCTGATGAACTTTCCGCTGCCCACGCGGGACGACCTAAACACGCTGCTGAATCGAATCATCGAGGATGTTAAGCAATTCAAACAGGTGGTGGTCGACTTGGACGACAGCGGCCGTGAGCGCATTCTCCAGGCGGCCCTCGGATTAACCCTGGGTGAAGCTGAGAACGTCTTCGCCAAGATCATCGTTAAAGATGAACGCCTGACCGGTGAAAACGTGCAGGAGGTTTTTGCCGAAAAGCAACAAATCATCAGGAAAAGCGGGCTGCTGGAATGGTACGCGACGGAGGAGAATTTCCAGAGCATTGGCGGACTGGCGATTCTGAAGGACTGGATCAACAAGCGTGCGGTGGCCTTTTCCGAGGAAGCCCGCTCGTTCGGCCTGCCATCTCCCAAGGGAATTCTCATGCTGGGTGTGCAAGGTTGCGGCAAGAGTCTTTGCGCCAAGGCCGTGGCTACGCAGTGGCAGTTGCCGCTGCTCCGTTTCGACATGGGTCGCATGTTCGGGAGCCTGGTGGGTTCCTCGGAAGAAAACACCCGCCGCGCCATCGCCGTGGCGGAATCGGTCGCGCCAGCGATCCTATGGGTCGACGAAATTGACAAGGCGTTTGCGGGATCGCAGGGTTCGGGCGCCACGGATGGCGGCACGACCGCGCGTGTGTTTGGTACCTTCCTGACTTGGTTATCGGAAAAGACCGCGCCAGTGTTTGTCGTGGCGACGGCCAATGATATTTCTCAACTACCACCGGAACTGCTTCGCAAAGGCCGCCTGGATGAAATCTTCTTCGTGGATTTGCCGAGCCAACCCGAACGGGTCGAGGTCTTTCGCATCCACCTGACGAAACGCCACCGGCAGCCTGAGGCTTTCGATCTCGAAGCGCTGGCGGACGCCAGCAAGGACTACAGCGGAGCGGAAATCGAGGAAGTCGTGAACAGCGCGCTTTACGATGCTTTTTATGCGCAGCAGGAGCTGGTCACCGAACACATTCTGGCTGCCCTTTCCCAAACCGTGCCGCTCGCGAAAACAATGGACGAGCAGATCAATCGGCTGCGTACCTGGGCCGAAGGCCGTGCCCGCAACGCCAGCGTGCCAAGGGTATTGAAGGACGATGGCATCCTGCGCCGGATGGAAATGTGAACGCCCGGAACCCGGTTGGACGTCGCCGCCACCCGGCATATCGGAAGGCACAAATCACCCCTGCCAATCACACGCCCGGATGGGCGGTTACGGGGAAAGGGACTTACCCGTCAGGCCTTGAACCCGGCTTTCTCCACTACCGCTTTGATTTTCGACAGCCCGGTCTTTGCCACTGCCAATGGATCCTCAGACCAATACTGGCGATTGAACAACTCCAGGGAGAGGACTTTCTGTCCCCCAGTATCGTGCAACACCTTCAGCATCTCGGCTATCGGCGCCACACCGTCTCCAGGGTAAATCCGATAACTATCATCAATTTTCTCCCGTGACGGAGCGGCGGGGTAATCGTTAAGGTGCAACACCTGTAAGGTCCGGGCGGCTGCTAGTTGCATCCCTTTGAAATCCGATCCGCCCTTGTGCAGATGGAAGACGTCGGCCAATACGCACGCCTTGGGATGTCCCGTTTCCACCGCAACCCCAATACACTCACCCAGGCGGCCCAGGTTTTTCGAAAAGCCCCACAGTTCCAGCTCCGGTACGATGCCCAATTGATCCCCGATCTCCAGCAAGGAGCGATAACGCTCCGCTGCTTTGACAAAATCCAGTTTGGGCAAATCGGTCCCTCCCGCCGGTGGTGCGGCGAAACGCCTGCCCCCGATCTGCGCGATCAAGTCCATCTCACGCCGGGCACGCTCCATGCCTTTAGTGCGGCGTTCCTCATCGTCCACAATCCACTCTGGAAATCCAATGGCCCCTTCCACAGTCAGCCCGGCATCATTAATCCGCTTCCGCAAATCCGGGAGGGTGCCGCCTTCCTTCACATAATTTTGTACTGTCTCGACCCACGGCTCAATCCCGTGGTAGCCCGCCTGCGCCGCCACTTCGATTTCCCTAACGATCCCCAGCTTCTGCCCACGGATCGTGGCCATGTTCAGGGAATACCGAAACGGTTGAGCTGCGGCTAGATCGTCGGCGCGAGCCGGGGTTTCCGGCCAAGGCAATCCACCGACCGCAGCGATCCCCCCTACCAGCAAGCCGGCACGTCCCAGCGCGTTTCGACGCGTCATTTTCATCGTCTTAAAATCGTTTATCATCGGTGGCTATAGCGTGATTATCAGAACCGCTGGCCAAAGATTACAGCCCAACGGCAAGGCTGCAAACGAGTTTTTACCTCCACCAACAATTCTATCGTTACGGCTTGAGTGGCCGGCATTGCTTTTGGTAATGAATTCACCTGTCGTTTCATGTTATTTATCAATTCTTCTCGACTTAAGGCTCCGGCATTCGCTGGCGCGGTTCTCTGCTTGTGGACCCTCTGTTTTCCTTGCCAAGCCTCAGCACAAACCACAGTCATCCGCGTGATGGCCGCCAACTTGAATGGAAACAGTCAAACCTACGAACCGTTCGCGCTCCGGATCTTTCAGGGCCTAAAGCCCGACGTTGTCGCCATCCAGGAATTCAATTACTTGAACAACACGGAGTCAGATTTCCGCGCGATGGTGGACTCAACCTTCGGCACAAATTACTCCTACTACCGGGAATCCGGTTATAGCATCCCCAACGGCATCATCAGTCGGTATCCGGTCCTCGCGGCTGGTTCCTGGGTCGACGTGGTCCAAGGCAGCCCGAATCGCGGCTTTGCCTGGGCGCGGTTGGACGTGCCTGGTTCGAACGATCTTTACGTGGTCAGTGTGCACCTGTTGAGCGGGGCGGGAGCAACGGCGCGTTCGCAGGAAGCCAATAACCTCCAGGCTCTGATCCAAACCAATTTCCCGCCCAACGCCTGGGTTGTGGTGGCGGGAGACATGAATACCGACTCGCGGTCCGAGAATGCAATCACCACCTTCAAGACTTTCCTTAGCGATGCCCCCATTCCCACCGATGCAATTACCGGCGGGAATCCGAATACGAACGAGCCTCGGAGTAAACCGTACGACTATGTGATGCCTAGTTTCTCCCTGGCCACTCTGCAAACCAACCTCGACCTCGGCACGCAAAGTTTTCCCAACGGCCTTGTATTCGATTCAAGGCTGTTTTCGCCACTGTCGGACGTCGCGCCGGTGCTTGCCACTGATAGCGGCAACGCGCAGCACATGGCCGTACTCAAAGCCTTCGCCATTAGTGGCACCGACACCTACACCAATCCTCCCGGCCAAGCCCCCATTATCGCGACGCAACCGGCGAGTCAAATGGTCAATCCCGGCGATTCCGCCACGTTCTGTGTGGTGGCTCGAGGCGACGCGCCGCTCAGCTATCAGTGGAGTTTCAAAGGCTTGGCGCTCGCCGGCGCCACCGAGTCCGCGTACACGCGTACGAACGTGCAGGCGGCGGACACCGGCCCCTACTCGGTGCAAGTCACCAATCTCTTCGGTGCCGCCACCAGCGCCAACGCCACCCTCTCCCTGAGCACTCCGGCTACCGGTGATGTCGTAGCGCAATGGAATTTCAATCAAACCAACAGCCTGGCGGCCAATCCTCCCCCCGCGGTTGGGGGCGGCACAGCCTCGTTGATCGGTGGGACCACCGCCACTTGGGCCAGCGGCATAACCGAGGATGCCGGGCCCACCAATGCTGCCTGGAATACCGCTTCCTATCCGGCGCAGAGTACCGGCAACAAGACCGCCGGGGTGCAATTCAAGGTGAGTACCGTGGGTCGGAAGAATTTGACCATTCGCTGGAGCCTGCGGGCGAGCAATACTGGCAGTAAATATACCCGCCTGCTCTATTCTACGAATGGCGTGACGTTCCAGGAATTCCCCGCGGCAATAAAGGTCAGCGTGGCTGCAACGTTTGAGAACTTTACCAACAGCCTCACAGGATTTCCCGGGGTTGAGAACAACCCGGATTTTGCCTTCAGAATTGTCTCGGAATTCGAGAGCACGACCGGCTTCGGAGCCACCGCCGGTTATGTCGGCGCAAATGGCACTTACGGCACTGCCGGTACCCTCCGCTACGATCTGGTCACCGTGCTGGGAAGCCCGCTGGGCAGTTCCGTGCCAACTCCGGCAACCCTTTCTGCGTCCTCCCTCAGTCTGCAAACCAACTGGTTCAGCTTTGACGTTACCGGATTGGTGGGTGGAAGCTACGCCATCCAGACCACCGCCACCCCCGCACAGTCCAACTGGGTCTCGCTGGTGACTAACACCGTTCCGTTCACTTACCAAGAAACCAACTCCGGCCTGGCCACCCCCCGGTTCTTCCGGGCTATCGGGCTGCCCTGATCACCTGAGCGGCGAGACTCACTTAGCCATCGCCACTTCGATAGTCTCTTGCGTCTTGTGCGGCACGTCTTCCTCGGTGACGGCGGCCGGAACCGCAGCGGGCGTTTCCAACGACACCGCTTTGGTATCCGTCGCCTGCTCGTCACTCTTGTGGAACTTCACACTCACCAGGCGGCTGACCCCTTGTTCCTGCATGGTCACGCCGTAAAGCACATCGGCCATGCCGATTGTGCGCTTATTGTGGGTGATGATGATGAATTGTGAATGCACCAGAAAACCCTGCAGCACGCGAATGAACCGGTTGATGTTCGATTCATCCAACGGCGCGTCCAATTCGTCAAGAACGCAGAACGGGCTGGGTTTGACTTGATAAATCGAGAATAAGAGGGCCACGGCGGTCATCGTTTGCTCTCCGCCGGACAGCAGCGAAATGGTCTGGAGTTGCTTGCCGGGTGGTCGCGCGACGATTTCGATGCCGCTCTCCAACAGATCATTCTCATCCATCAACACGAGGTCGGCTTTGCCGCCGCCGAATATGTCAGTGAACATCGTCCGGAATTTTTCCCGGATCAGCTCGAAGGTTTCCCGGAACATATCCCGGGTCTGGTGGTTGATGCGATTAATCACCTCCAGCAACTGGGCTTTGGCCTGCACCAGGTCGTCGTGCTGTTTGCTGAGGAACTGGTAACGTTGTTCCGTCTCCTCGTATTCCTCAATCGCCACCAGGTTCACCGGCCCCATCTCCTCCAGCCGTTGTTGGAGCGCCTCGATTTGCCGTCCGACCGCCTCCCAATCCGTAGCGGCTCCGGAGGCCGCCATCTCTTCCGGCGAAAGGACATGAACCTTCGGCTGACCTTCATCGGCGAAGGTAATGGTGATGCATTCGCTGCGGACCTCGTCGAGGTTGAGATGGTACTTCTGCTGCACGCGCTCGCGCAGGCCCTGGACCGACATTCCTTTTTGCGCCAGTTCAACCTGCAAGGCCCCGCGCTTTTGCTGCAATTCTTCGAGCACGCGCCGTTGCTGTCGCAAGCCTTCTTCCCGGGAGGCGATATCAGCTTCCTGACCCTGCTTTCGTTCAAATACGGCGGCGACCTGCACATTGAGTTGTTCGCGTTCGTGCCGCGTTTTCTCGATCCGCGCCCGGGCTTCCTGGATATCCAACTCGGCGGCCTGCCGGCGCTGACCGGCAGCGGAAATCTCCTGGCGCCGTTGCGCCAGCACCTGTGCCAGTTCGCGCAGACGCTGTTCCAGCGAGCGCTGCTGCTGTTGGAAAGCGGTGCACATCTGCTCTTCCGTCGCAAGCGCGACACGGCTTTCGGTCAACGCGGCATTGGCGGCCTCCCGCTGTTGGCGCGAAGCTTCCAGTCCGGCATTCATCTCCGCGACCCGATTTTGTTCCGCTTGCTCGACCCCTTCCAATTCCGCAGCCCGGGCGGACAACGCCGCTCGCTTCTCCAATCCTTCCCGCTCCTGCGCGGCGAGGCTCCCGATTTCGTAAACCACGGTCTCGATCTTCTGCTCAAGCAGTTGCTCGGAATTACGCAAAGCCCGAACTTCTCCTTCGCGAGTGGCTACCGCGACTTCACGGGCGCGCAGCTCAGTTTGCGCCTCCTGCAAACCGGCCTGAAGCTCGGTTTGCTCACTCTGCAAGGCGCCCCTGCGGCGGCTGACATCCCCGACTTGGGCGGCCAGCAAGTCGAGCGCAGCTCGCAGTTCTGCCATCTGGTTCTTGCGTCCAAGAATGGAACCAGGAGCTTTGCTGTTGGAACTTGCCGCCCCCGCGCCACCCGTGTAGACCCCGTGACGGCTTAAAACCTCTCCCGTCAAAGTAACAAATTCATGTTCGCCCGGATGCTCACGCCACGCGGCCGTGGCACTGTCGAGATCACGAACGATGCGCGTGCTGTTCAAAAGCTTGCACACCAGAGGTCGCAAGCTGTCGTCGCAACCGACCACCGCCGACGCTTCCAACGGCTTCCCATTCAGCACCACTTCTGAGGGCTGCGGCTGCGGTTCAGTGGGGACCGCACCCTCGCCGCCGACAAAGGCCATGGGCGCAATGCTGGCGCGACCGCGTTTGTTGGCGGTCAAATCGCTGATGATGAGCTGAGCCGCTTCCGGTTGCTCGGTCAAGACCACCTGCAAATGGTGTCCAAGTGCCGCCTCGATCGCGGGAATAAACTGATCCGGAACACGGATGCGGTCCGCCACTGAGCCCAACACGTGTTCCGATTGCTTCAGGGCCGCCACAGCCCCGGCACTGAAGCCCTCATGGCCGGCCTCCAACTGCTCCAACACGTTGTAGCGCGAGCGTTGCTCAGCTTGCTGTTGCAGCAGTACGTCCTGCTCCCGGGCGATCTTGGTCAATTCCTCGTGGACCTCGCGCAATCGTTGCTGGCGCTCCTCGACCGTCCCGCGTTGCGTCTGGATGCCGAGCTTTTCAGCCTCCACGCCAGCCGCGAACTCGCCCAAACGCGCTTCCAACCGCACGCGCTCTTCCTCCAACTGAATCTTTTCCGCGGACAGCTTTTCCAGGCGCACCACATTTCCCTGCTGCTGCATCTCCAGGGCCATCGCTTCGTTGCGCACCCGGTTCAAATTCTGCGAAGCCGCGAAAGCGGCGGATTGCGACTGCCGCAGGCTCTCCTGCAATCGGCGCAATTCCTCCTCCAATCCCCGCATGCCGTCCTGCTTTTGCTGCAAAGCCTCGCGATGACCGGCGAGCGCTGCTTCCGAAATCGTCAACCGCTCTTTCAAAGCGGCCAGGTCCTGGTCGGCCGCCTGCCGCCGCTCTTCAGCCTGCGCGATATCCGCCAGCGCCTTCTGGTCCTGCGCGGAGACTTCACGCAACCGTTCCTCGTTAAAGTGAACGCGGCTTTCGTTGCGATCGATCTCGCTCTTGAGTTCGGTCCCGCGCTGTTGCATCCCGGCGATTTCGTGCTCCAATTCGGAAAGCCGCTGCCGCAACTCGGCAATCTCATCCTCGCAGCGCAACACCGACGCCGCGTTGCTCTCGATGCCGTCCCGCATCTCGTTGGCGGCGAGTTCGCGTTCGCGAATCTCGGTCTGCAACACGTCGAATTGATGCCGCGCGTGCTGGGTGTCCAACTGCTGCAATTCCGCCGTGAGCTGCTTAAATCGCCGGGCTTTGCCCGCCTGCCGCTGCAGGCTCCCGATCTGCCGTTTCACCTCCCGCACCAAGTCCGCCACGCGCAACAAATTCTGCTCAGTATATTCCAGCTTGCGCAACGATTCCTTCTTTTGGGCCTTGAACTTGGTGATGCCCGCGGCTTCTTCAAAGATCATCCGGCGATCTTCCGGCTTGCTCGAAAGAATCTGGGTGATGTTGCCTTGCGCCAGGATGCTGTAACTGGTGCGGCCCACCCCGGTGCCCATGAATAGCTGTTGAATGTCCTTTAGCCGGCACGCGGTCTTGTTGATGAAGTACTCGCTGCCGCCATCACGAAACACCCGCCGCGTGATCGTTACCTCGTTGTACGAAATCTCCACTCCCGCCGCGTGCAACTGTTCTTCATCAACCCCACCGATAGTCAGCGACACCTCCGCCATGCCTAACGGTTTGCGTCCGTCCGTCCCGTTAAAGATCACGTCCGCCATCTCCCCGCCGCGCAGCGCCTTGGCCGACTGCTCGCCTAATACCCAACGGATTGCGTCCGATACATTCGACTTACCACACCCGTTGGGACCTACGATGGCCGTGACTCCAGGCTGAAAATTCAACGAAGTCTTGTCAGCAAAGGACTTAAACCCCAAAACTGTTAAATTCTTGAGATACATCTCGCCACCACTCAACCAGAGGCCCGCGTTTTAGTAAAGAGAAAAACCACAATATAGAGGGGTTCGGTTAATTCTCAGCACAACTAATAGACAGCTCGGCGCAGAGTGAATTCAACCCATGGTCTCATTTATTACACCTTGTTCAACCCCAAAAGGTTAACGAGTTATTCACAATTAATTAACCGAAAACACACCAAAAGCCTGAGAATAACCTGGAACGAATCCGTTCGCTGTTCCCAGTTCTAATGCCACCACAGTCGACCCGAAACCGCTTGCCGGAAACCATTCGCGCCACAGATATTTCGGCCGCGGTTCCGCAGCGCACCTGTTTGAAGGAATCCGGATAACGGTGGCGCAAAAAGCGTGTCGCCCGAGACGGAAACTGGCCTCAGCCGCAACATTACCCGATGCATAATCCAGTTTTTTGCTGCAAAAACGCGCCAGTTTTGTTAGCGTGGATTTTGTGACTGTAGAAACGTTCAGCGAACAACTTGCGCACGCCATGCGATCTTATGACCTCTATGTCATTTGCATCGACAAGACCCCGGAAGAGTTTAAAGAGACGCTGGTTTCGCTGTTGAAGAAAGCGATCAAAGCGTATGAAAGCCGCGGGCCGAACCTGCGGCACGGGATCGCACTGGATAAACACGTCACGGTCATCCTCAGTCAAACGGAGGGCGACAGCCCTCTCTGTGGGATTTACTTCAACCTGCATTCCCCATATCAGAAGCCAAACCCAGTGCGGGGACGGCTAGTGCGGGAAGCCACCGGCGGCCTGGAAGGCGCCTAAGAGGAGTTCGCTTGCAGGTGCGCTAATCGCGAGCCTCATCTCCCATCTCCGCCTCGCCCGACACCAGGTCGGCCACGATGGCGTCATCCAGTTGAGGGCCGGAGATTTTGGCGCGCCCGACCACCAGACCGGCGTGATAGATGGAAAAGACCTGCTCCAAAGCCGGCAAACGCCCAGGCGGGAAGCTCAATACGACAAATTTGGCCGTCGTGTTTACCTTTACCACCTTCCCCACCAGCACGCTTGTCGGGACGACCAGTGCCGGCGCATTGGTGTTGAATTGGGCATTGGCGTCACGGCCGGAGGACGTCTTGCCTCCGTTCGAAGAATCTGTGGCGCAACCCGATGCACCCAGTACCGCCAGCAATGCGCCAATTAGCCAAAATCGCATAGGGAAGTAAACGACCGCGGGTGTTCCGGGTCAACTCAATTGGCGCCAATTCGGGCTTTCGAGAGTCCATCGGTTCAGCTAGTATGATTGGATGGGTAGGCGCTGTTGCCTCCCTTGAAGCAAGATTTGAACATGTTCTCAGGTGCTGGAAGTAATAGCGCTGCCGGAAAGCGCGGGCTATTGTTTGGCCACTGGGTGTGGCTGGTATTAATGGTCCTGGTGCTCAGGCCGGGCACGGTCGCGGCCAATGACGGCCGCGGCAGTCAGTTTATCGGAATCACCGACTTTTCCCGATTCTATAAATACTACGGGCCCCAGGTTGGGGAACAGATGTGGATTTCACCGGAAATCGCGGCCTCCATCACCTTCAACGAGTTGATCCTTTCCTGGAACGCCGATGCTCCTACTAATAGCTACATCCAAATCGAGGCGCGTGCGATCTACCGGGCACGCGTCAGCCGCTATTACACCATGGCGCGATGGACTCCCACCCCGGGCAAACACCTCCGAACCAGCGTGCCCAACCAGCGCGACGAGCAAGGCAAGGTGGACACCGACACTCTGCTGCTGGAGAATCAATGCGACCGAATCCAACTCCGGATCACCATGGGAGGTCCACCGGCGGAAAAGCCGCACCTAAAATTCATTGGCCTCTCGCTGCTGAACAGCGCCGTGGCCCCGCCCAAACTCACCCCGAACCGGCTCGCCTGGGGCAAGGTCCTCGAGGTGCCCGAGCGCAGCCAAATGAATTACCCGAACGGCAATGTGCTTTGCAGCCCGACCACGGTCTCCATGCTCCTGGGTTACTGGGCCGTCCAAAGCCACCATCCGGAATGGGATCGCGACGTGCCGGAAGTTGCCGCGGGAACCTATGACACGAACTGGAAAGGCACTGGCAATTGGTCTTTCAATGTGGCCTACGCCGGAACGCTGAAGGGCCTCCGGGCCTGTGTCACGCGACTATCCGATATCTCGGAGCTCGAGTCCTGGATCCTGGAAGGAAAACCGGTGGCGCTCTCGGTCTGCTATGACCGTTTGCGTGGCGTTGGCCCCGGGCCTAATGGCCACCTGGTCGTGTGCGTCGGGTTCACCCCGGAGGGAGATCCCATCCTCAACGATGGCGGCACCCGCGAAAACGTACGCAAGGTTTTCCCTCGAAAAAACCTGGAACGCGCCTGGGCTTACTCCAAGAATACGGTCTACCTTATCTATCCCGAAGACGCCCAGGTGCCTCGCGACGATTTTGGACATTGGCCTTCTTGGTCATCAAAAATAAGATTCCGGCTAATTGACGGAATGCGACCGGAATACCGGCGCTCCTACTAGCCTATCCAAACCACCGGCGTCACTTGAAAAACTCCCTCCAGAGCCACAGTGAAGCCAACGCCAACAACTCGCTGTCCTTCCGCTGCCGGAATTGGATCCCGGCGGCGCTTGCCGTGTCTGCATTTAGTTTAAAATAGGAGATTCATGAAATTAAAAGTTGTTTTGGGCACATTCGCGCTGCTGAGCGCGGTGATTATCCTGTCTTTGGTGCTGCGTCCGACACACCATGACGAAGTTGCAGCCACTCCGCCCATCCCGGGCCCCCTGGCGAACGCGGCCAACTCCAGCACCGTCCTGCCCGCCACCAACACGACAGCGGCGACCACCAGACCGCGAGAGACCGATCCCGCCGTCAATCCCTATGCCGGGGCCTTGAAAGAACACGGACGCTCGCACCGCGCCTGGGACGCCGGTTTCATGCAGCAGATTGCCCGGACCCCGGTCGGCTCGCCGATCCGCTTCGAACTGACTGAAGGACGTGTCGCCACCGGCACGATTCGGATCACGCAATTTCGCGAGGAACAATTGTCTTATCTCTCGGGGGAACTGACCGAGCCGGAAATCGGCAGGTTCTTCTTTCTCACACCTCCAGCGGGGAGCAAGGCCGGTCTAGCCGTCGGGGTGGTTGAATTTTGGGGCAGCAAAACCGCTTACCGCGTCGAACCCACGGGAGCGAATGGCTCGCCTGAACTCTGGCAGCGGCGTCTGGACGAAGTGGTGTGCCTTACTATGCCACTAGTGGACGGTCCGGGCCTTCAAGAAACGGAGTCCACGCCGGTTGGCCCACAGCAAACACCGCCGCTGCGACCGGACCTCGTCCCGGATTACGTGCCGACCTATAACAGCAATATCGTATCCCTACAGAGTTTTCCGGGATCGAAAGCGGTGATGTTACTCGACTTTTTCGGCGGCTACACCCCCACCTGGGGAGGGGTGAGCTATCCGCCCGCCAATGTCAGCAACGCACAGGTGAAGGATTTGTGGAAACGGGTGGCAGAGGACTATATGCCCTTCAACATCAACGTCACCACGGACATCCAAGTCTATCAAAGCGCGCCCGCCAATAGCCGTCAGCGATGCGTGTTCACGCCCTCTACTGCCGCCATGCCCAACGGCGCGGCCGGCGTGGCCTATATCGGATCGTGGGATTGGGGTAACGACACCGTCTGCTGGTCCATCTACACCAGTGGCAAGAATGGCGGAGAGGTCGGCTCGCATGAAGTGGGGCACACTCTCGGGCTTGGACATCAAGGCACCAGCACCTCCGGATATTACACCGGCCACGGCAGTGGCGCGACGGGCTGGGGACCGATCATGGGGGCCGGCTATTACCAACCCGTTATCACCTGGGCCAAGGGCGAATATCTCGATGCCAACAACAAGGAAGATGAACTAAACATTATCGTAACTCAGAACAATAATGTCACCTACCGCACCGATGACACCGGCTCCACCCTGCCTCTTGCGCGGCAGTTGGAGATCTACAATGACTACAGCGTATTTGGCGAAGGGGTGATCGAGCGCAGCGGGGACATCGATTCGTTTCAATTTCAGACCGGCGGCGGCGTGGTTAGCCTGACCGCAAATCCCGTGGGGGCCTGGGCCAATCTCGCGGTTTCGATTTCACTGGTCGATTCCAATGGGGTTACCTATGCCGGCAGTAATCCACAGACCACGCTTTCAGCCAGCCTATCGGCAAACGTGCCCGCCGGCACCTACGCCTTCAAGGTTTCCGGGGCCGGTCGCAATGACCCTTCCAACACCGGATTCAGTGCCTATGGCAGCCTGGGTTACTATTCCATCAGCGGCTCCGTGGCCGGTGCGAGGCTGCCGACACGTTTCACGATCCCCGAACATCTACCGCTGGGCGCGTCAGTGGGAGTCGTGCCCGCCAGTTCGCCGAGTGATCCGTTGGCGTACGCCATCGTGTCCGGCAATAGCGGCAACGCCTTCGCGATCGACAACTCCGGGCTCCTGACGGTCGCAAATCCGGCTTACCTCGATTACAACCAACTCGCGAGTAACACCATGTTCACCGTCCAGTTGGAATTGTTCGTTAACATCACCAATCTCGCCAATGCCGACCTGACCGAATACAGCCGCCGCGTGGCGGTGGGAATTACGAACGTCATGGAGCCCCCCGTCGTAGCCGGTTTGACCAACTCACTTTTCGAAGGCACACGCGTGGGAACAGTTGTTGGTAAAGTAAACGTCACCGACTACAACAATTTCCCTAGTCTTTCTTACAGCATTGCGGACGGCAGCAACGGGGCGTTCACGATCGATGCCTATGGCAATTTACGAGTCAGCGGGCCCTTGAGCACCACCAATCAGACGCTCTACACGCTCCAAGTAGTCGTGACCGACAACCAAACCGTGCCCTTGAGCGGCACCGGCTATGTCAGCTTCACCATCATGACCAATTTCTCGCCGTTTGCTCCAGGCATCATCAACTTCGCCACCTACGAGAACATCGGCTCGGGCATGCTCGTGAGCGATTTGACCGGTAATGCGCATTGGCCGCGGGACCCTGACCAGATCATTCCCCTCAGCAGTTTGGAAACACCCTCCAATCGTGGCGATAATTACGGCGGCGCGGTGCGAGGCTTCGTAATACCGCCCGTTTCCGGCAGCTACCGTTTCTGGGTGGCAAGCGACGACAACAGCGAGCTCTGGCTGAGCGGAACCACCAACCCCGCAACCATCAGCCGCATCGCTTATATCTCCGGCGCGAATCTATATACCGGTCAAAGGGAATGGACCAAATTCAGCAGTCAAATGTCAACACCCGTAACCCTGGTTGCCGGGCAGGCCTACTACCTTGAGGCTCGAATGAAAGAAGGCGGTGGCAGTGACAACCTGGCGGTCGCCTGGGCCGGACCTGCCACCGGCAACCTTACCAACGTCATCCCGAGCCTGAACCTCGCCCCCATCCCCTACAATTATCGTCCGCAAATTGCCGGATTCACTAATGTCATTGCCCGCGACGCCATCCAGGGTTCGATCATCGGCAAGCTGAAAGTTACCGACCTGAACCCGGAAGACACCCAGACGCTGGCGATAACTGGCGGCAGCGCCTCGTCCTTCTGCGGCTTACAAGCCGGCACGGGGAACATCTACGTAAAGAACGAGGCCGTGCTGCAATCGCTTGCTCCCGGCAATTACACCCTTTTGGTCAGTGCCACCGATTCCGGTTCTCCCAAACTCACCGGGACGGCTCAAGGCACGATAACGGTCCTGTCGCCCACCTTTGTGAATGTGACCTTGCAGCAGGAAATTTGGAATAACATCGGCTCCGGAACCGCGGTCAGCGACCTGACCAACAGCGCCGGCTTTCCTGGGCGCCCAAATACTCAGCTCGCCATCACCAATCTCGCTTCCAGCCAAAACATCGGGGACAATTACGGCTCGAGGATTCGTGCCTTGCTAACTCCGCAGCAGTCGGGAGATTTCACATTCTTCGTCGCGTCCGATGATTCCTCCATTCTTTACCTATCGCCGGACGATCAGAGCGCGCACGCGGTCCGGATCGCGAGTGTTTTCGGGGCCACGGGCGTCGGGGCCTGGACGACGTACCAGTCACAAATGTCACCGACCCTGTCCCTTGTCGCAGGCAAGAAATATTATCTGGAGGTATTGCATAAGGAAGGAAGCGGCAGCGATCACGTGGAGGTGGCCTGGACGGGAACCGGGCTCTCAGGCACCAATATCATCCCCGCCTCCGCACTTAGCGCCGTGGATCTAAACTATGCTCCCAGCTTCACCAACCAATCGTTCCGGATTTCACCGGCCGCCGACAACGGCACGTTGGTGGGGAGATTGATCGCCACCGACAGCCCGCTCGACACGCTCACCTACAAATTGCTCTCCAATCCCGGAAGCGCCTTCTCTCTCGATCCACAAACCGGTGACCTCACCCTCACGAACAACACGGCGTTTGCCGGAAATCCCGGCACCACGCTGCAATTCCTGGCCGTCGTGCAGGATTCCGGTTACAGCAACCGCGCCCCCCGACACGCGACGCAGGCTTTGATCACAGTCACGGCCCTGGACCCGACCGCGTCCGGAGCCTGGGCAGGTCTGGCCGCCGCCAACGACTGGGCGACGCCCGATAATTGGCAGGGAGCCATCCCCACCGTTGGCGCCGGCCTGGTCTTCGGCGCGCCTAGTCTCCAAACGAACCTTAATGATTTCCTGCCGCTGGTGTCCTGGATTCAATTTACGAACGCCGGGTTCGCGCTCGGAGTTTCCAATTTGTCCATCCTTAAAGGCATTACCAATAGCGGCGATAATGTGGTGGACGGCATGGTTACGATCTCTGAGAACCAGACCTGGAATAATATTTCCGGCACGTTATCCATCAGTGGGGCCTTAACCAACCTCGGCGCCGCCTTGAACATCGTGGCAAGCAGCGACGTGAGTTTGTCCACAACGCTTGCCGGAAGCGGGTCTCTGAGCAAATCAGGCCCCTATCGACTTTTGTTGAGCGGGGCGCATTCATTCCAGGGGCCCATTACCATCGCCAGCGCGGGCACCGGCAGCGCCCTGGAGGTCGCCGGCAACAGCGATCTATCCATACCCGGAGCGGACCTTACACTCAACGGCCGCCTCGATCTTTCCAGCCACAACGCGACCATCGGTGGTCTGAATGGTTCAGGGACCGTCTTCGCCAGTGCCGCGGGGAAGACCTTGACCCTGGGCGATGACAATGCTTCCGGTATTTACAGCGGAACTCTCATCAACAGCGGCGGGAGCGCCGGCCCCACTCTGGCCCTTATCAAATCCGGAACCGGAGTTCAAAATCTGAATGGCGCTAGCTCCTTCAGCGGGGGCACCCAAATCAGGGCGGGACAAATTGCGTTCGCCAGCGCGACCGCCCTGGGCTCCGGACCGGTCAACTTGGGTGAAGCTCAATCGCAGAGCAACGATGTGTTGTTGCTCCAATCCTCTCCAGTCACCCTCGCCAATGTCATTAACGTCACTACCAACGGCACTGGAAACGCCTTCCTCGGCACCGCTAATATGACCGCGGGTGCGCTCAATGCCGTGTTCAGTGGCCAAATTAATTTGTCTCGCAACGTGGTATTGCGCGCCGGATCGAATAATCGCACCACCTTCTCCGGCCGCATCACTGGCACGGGGAATGTGCTCATTTCCAGCCCGGATTATGCCGGGCGCCGGATCGTATTCGAGCGGCCTACCGGTATCGCCAATGATTTTCTGGGCAACCTGGACATCGACAGTGGTGCCATACTCCAAATCGGCGCCACCAACAGCATCGGCAACCGGACGATACCGAACACCTCCGCGGTCCGATTTAATCCGGGAGCGCAATTACGCATCGCCGCCACTGGTACCGGCGACAACGAGAGTGTCGGACCACTCCAAAGCCTAGCTCCCGGCGCCGGCGTCATTAACCTGATTTCCGGCTCCTCCTTCACCCTGATTGCCGGATTCGGCGATGCCGACGGGACCTTCAGTGGCAGCCTGCAAAACACGTCCGGCAGCCTGGCGTTCACCAAAACCGGGGCGGGCACTCAAGTCCTGGCCGGATCGAATTCGTTCTCCGGAATTTGCTCCGTTAACTTTGGCGTCCTGGTCGCCGCGAATCCCTTCGCGCTCGGTTCAGCAACCGCCACCACCTTTATCAATTCCGGCGGAACCCTGGCGTTATCGAATAACATCACCATCGCGACCGAGCCTCTTACCATGAATGGAGCCGGCGCCAACGGCCAGGGGGCGCTGCTGAACCTCAGTGGATCAAACATCTATAACGGAAGCTTGACCATGAACGGCG
Source organism: Verrucomicrobia subdivision 3 bacterium UBA693 (assembly GCA_002298785.1). Lineage (GTDB taxonomy): Bacteria > Verrucomicrobiota > Verrucomicrobiia > Limisphaerales > UBA8199 > UBA693. The sequence goes on along the minus strand of DBMR01000047.1, from coordinate 1,570 downwards.
CCGCCACGATCTCGGCCGTCAGCGGCACCTTGTGGCTCGGCGGCAACTTCAACATGGTGGGACTGCCGCTGACCTTGAATAGCACTTCCGGCCAGATCGTGTTCGCCAGTGCCATCGGCGGCGGTGGAAGCCTTACCAAGTCTGGGCCCGGGCTCGTCACGCTGAACGGGGCCAACTCTTATTCCGGCACCACGCTTATTACCGATGGCACACTCCTCCTGGGACCTGGCGCCACGCTGCAGAGCGTTGGTGTCTTGGTTCAAAGCGCCGGCATATTGGATGTTTCGGCCATTCCCGGGGGCTGGATGCCAAACGCGTCGCAATCGCTGGGTGGCTCCGGCGTGGTGCATGGTGACGTAGTGGTCGGCGGCTCCTTGACCCCAGGCGAGTCCATCGGCACTTTGACCATCGACGGCAATTGCCAACTTGCGGGAATCACCCTCATGGAATTGGACAAAGGCGCCCCGGCGCAGACGAATGACCTGCTCCGCTGCACCGCCAGCCTTACCCCGGGTGGAATCCTAATAGTGACCAATATTGGCACCACGGCGTTCGCCCTGGGCGACGTTTTCAAGCTCTTCGACGCCCCGATTTACAATCCCGGTGTCTTCTCCCAGATCGATCTTCCGCCCCTGCCGCCCTCACTGAAGTGGGATGACTCCAGACTTACCCTCGATGGTACGCTCGCGATTGTTCCGGGGGACCTGCCGCCGCAACCGACCCTCGTGCTCGGCGTCGATTCCGGCTCCCTCACCCTCTCCTGGCCGTTGGCTTACACGGATTATGTGCTGCAAGGGCAAACCAACGCCGACACACAAGGAATCGGCCCCAACTGGTACCCGGTCGAGGGCGTGACCAATAATTCGGTCACCCTCCCGCTCGATCCAGCCATCGGTTCCGCCATTTTCCGGCTATCCAAGCCCTGACGATTTGGGAGAGACAAAAATGCGAATGCTCAGAGCGGACCGGCCAAGTCACCGACTGGTGACACCGTAGCTCTCAGCCTCTTAACGAACCACTCATCACCAACAACCCCTTCACCACCCATACCGACAATAAAGTGCCGACGTGGGAATTCGATTCCGAAGCATCCGTATCGTGCTCAGATTCCTCCTGACCGCACCGCTTACAACTGCTCACGGTCGGCTTTAATACGCCGCCCTTCCCTCCTTGCTTCTGACTTTCGTTTCATGCGTTCCCACAGTCACTGTGGTGCCTGCGCTGGTGCAGGCATTGCACCCGGACACGGCTTGGCGCCATAGCGACAGCAGCCGGGCGAGTCGATCACAAACCGAATCCTTCCGCAGGGGGCACGACAATTCCTCTCCTAAGTCTAACCTTGAAAGTTTGCCTTTGGCCGGGCCGTGAGAGGGTGAGTTCCACCTCTGAGCCAACTTCGCCGCGTAGTCGCAGGACGATATTATCAAAGGGAATTCCAGCAGTTGCCTGCTTCCCAATTGCAGTTATCACATCACCCTCAGCCACGCCTGCCCTCGAAGCCGGAGTCCCGACAATTACCCGCTTGATCAGAGTCCCACCTGGGGCATCAGTCAGCGACCTCCGGCAAAGC
>DBMR01000026.1 GCA_002298785.1 Verrucomicrobia subdivision 3 bacterium UBA693 | reverse complement strand
TCAATACTAGGGACTGACCCCAGAGCGTAGTTTGTGTTCCAGGATCTCGCCAGCCAGTGCCGGGTTGGCTTTGCCTTTGCTCAGCTTCATGACCTGACCTTTGAGGAAGTTCAGCGCGGCGACTTTGCCGGCGCGGAAGTCCGCCGCGGGGCCGGGGTTGGCAGCAATAGCCTGGTCACAGAACGACTCGATGGCGCCCGTATCGCTGACCTGCGCCAGTCCTCTGCGTTCCACAATGCTGGCAGGACTTCCGCCGCTTATAAACATCTCGCCGAACACGTCCTGCGCAATCTTGCTGCTGATCTTTCCGCTGTCGACCAGTTCCACAAGTTCAACTAGGGCGGTGGGCGCGAATTTCAACTGGTCCAAATTAGAGTTCGATTCAGTGAGCTTGGCGCGCAGGTTGTTGATGATCCAATTAGCCAGAGCTTTGGGGTTCTTCGTCGCCGGGGCCAGGCTTTCATAGAAATCGCCCAAGGGCCGGTCCCACACAAAAGTTTGCGCATCGCCGGCGGGCAGATGGTAATCGGCCATAAATCGCTGTTTGCGTGCGAGGGGCAACTCCACCACCCGACTCGAGACGGCCTCCAACCAGGGTTCCGTAGGCTCAAACGGCATGAGGTCCGGTTCCGGAAAATAGCGGTAATCGTGCGCGTCCTCTTTGGTGCGCATCTCTTCGGTGATGCCAGTGACATCGTCCCAGCGGCGGGTAGACTGGATTAGCTTGCCGCCGGATTGCAGCACGGCAATCTGACGCGGGATCTCATACTCCAGTGCCTTCCGTACGCCGCTGAAGCTGTTCATGTTCTTGATTTCGATCTTCGCACCCAGTTCTTTGGCGTCTTTAGGCCGCACACTGACGTTCACGTCACAGCGCACCATGCCCTTTTCCATGTCACAGTCGCTCACTCCCCCGTAGACGAGGATGTCTTTGAGGGCGTTGAGGTAGGCATAAGCCATGTCGGCACCGGTGATGTCCGGTTCCGAAACGATTTCCATCAGCGGTACTCCAGCGCGGTTGAAATCGACTCCGCTATTCCGGTCGAAATGGAAGTTCTTACCCACATCCTCCTCGAGGTGGGCGCGGGTAATACGCACGCGGGAAAGGCCCCCTTGGAACTCAAAGTCCACGTAGCCTCCGCTCGTGGAAGGCTGGTCGTATTGGGTGAGTTGATAATTCTTGGGCATGTCCGGATAGAAATAGTTCTTCCGGTCAAACTTCGCCCGGGGCGGAATGGTGCAGTTGAGCAGCAGACCCGTAAGAGCGGTCAGTCGGAGGGCTTCTTCGTTGGGCACGGGAAGCACGCCGGGCAGGCCGAGACAGACGGGGCAGACGTGAGTATTCGGCGGGGCCCCGAATTCATTGGCGCAGCCGCACCACATCTTGGAGCGGGTCTTAAGCTGGACGTGAGTCTCCAGACCAATGACGGCTTCGTATTCCATAGGCGGCTCAGAGGTAGTTCTTAAGGATGGGCTTCAAATCCCGAATCGTCTTAGCAGGCCAGGCGGAACGCTCCGTCATGATGGCGAACTCGAGGGCGCGGTGGCAGGCCCAGTTGGGTTCAGTGGGAATTTGTTGAATTGCCTGGGCCAGGATGTGCTGCGCGTTGAGGGCGTTGCGTTTCAAATTGCCGATGACCATCTCCACGGTTACATGCGCCTCGTCCTCCTTCCAGCAATCGTAATCGGTAATCATGGCCATGGTCGCGTACGCAATCTCCGCTTCCCGGGCGCATTTGGCTTCGCCGAGGTTGGTCATACCGACCACCGCGTAGCCCGCTTTATGGTTGGTCATGGACTCCGCCCGGGTGGAAAAAGCGGGCCCTTCCATGTTGACGTATGTGCCTCCATCGTGGGACCGGAGTTTGAGCCGTTTAGCATTCTGCAGGAGAATTTGGCGCAATTCCTCGCAGATGGGATGGGCGAAAGCTACATGTCCCACAATCCCGCGTCCGAAAAAGGTATGATCGCCGGACTTTTTGGTCCGATCCAGGAATTGATCCGGGAAGACGATATCGCACGGCTTATATTTGGCCTGCAAAGAGCCGACCGCGCTCACGCTGATGACCCAGCCGGCGCCGAGCTTTTTGAACGCCCAGAAGTTGGCGCGGTGATTGAGTTCGGAGGGCATGATGCGGTGGCCTCGCCCATGCCGCGGTAGAAACGCTACCCTCCGGCCGGAAAGTTCACCGGTCAGGAAATGATCGGACGGCGCGCCAAACGGCGTTTTGACTTTCACCCACTTTTGATTGGTGAAACCGTCAATATGGTACAGGCCGCTGCCGCCGATAATGCCGATAACATGCTCAGACATTTCAGGGTTATAGCCGCCAAACGAACTTCGGACGAGTACATTTTGCGCTACCCGGCGCCGTCCGGTATTGGGCTTGTGCCCTGAAATTTGATCCGTAGCATGTCGAAAACTGATCATGAGCGGTTCCACACCAGCAAACCGGCGGCTCTCAAGAGGAGGACGGTTGGCTTTTTTGAAAAGGTCCGGCTTGATCCTGGGTTTGTTCTTCCTGGGTTGCTCCACTGGTCCGGCCAGGGCCGAGAATGCAGCGATTCCGTATAACACACTGGCGAAGGCACTGGATGATCTTTCGGAGTTGAAAGGAAAAGACCGGCTGATCGCCTCACTAAGGCTCAAGCCGTCGTCGAAAGCGGTGGCTCCGACCGCGGTGAAGGCGGACATTCGGTCGGCAAAAGGAACGATCCCTGTCAAGCTGGCGCCGAATGGGGAAATCTTAGATTTCCCGCTTACCCCGCAGTTACGCTCGGAGAATCCACCCGTCGAGAGCAACCAACCCAAAGGAACTCTCTCCCTCCGAGTGTCCGTGAGCATTCGCTATTCGGGGAAACTGGAGGAGTCGGCCGCCTATTACGCCACCGGGTTGGACCAACTCAACAGCGCCATCCGACATAAGATGGGTCTGCTGTCGCTGGCGGCGCCGAAGCTCCGGACGGTAGTCTTTGAGTTTGAGTCGGGAGAACCCGCGGCATTGGCCCTGACCACCGCGAAGGGCACTGAGTCCATTACGGCGGATAGCTCCGGTAAAATCCGTGTCGATTTCAGCCGTCTGCGGGTGAAGGAAAGTCGGCTCACGCTACCACGGGAGCCCAGGAACATAACGGTGGCGAAATGAAAGGTGAAGCTGTGTTGAAGAGTTTTTGGTTGGTATTGTGCCTGACGATTGTTGGGACCACCGGTTGGGGGCAAACGGAGGCTCCGCGTTCCCAGGTTGGGGAGGCATTCAATCCGGAGCATGCGGCCCGTTCCTATCTGGACCAACTTTCGGCGGAGAAACGCGCTCGCAGCAACGCCTACTTTGAAGGCGGCTACTGGATTCAGTTGTGGCAGTTTCTCGCCGGCGTCGGAATGGCGTGGATTTTGTTGGCGACGAGGGCCTCCGCCGCTATGCGTGACTTTGCCGAGAAGTTGACCCGCTTTAGGTTCGTACATTTCGCCGGCTACGGCGTGCTTTATATTCTGGCCGTTTCCTTGATGAGCTTTCCACTGGCGGCCTACACGGATTTCTTCCGCGAACACCAGTATGCCCTCGCCACTCATCGTTTCGGGGAGTGGTTCATGGATTGGGCCAAAGGCATCGTGCTCACCGTGATTTTCGGCAGTCTCATACTGGTGACGCTGATGGCGGTAGTGCGTCGGCTGCCGCGTGCCTGGCCGGTCGTCGGAACCATCGTCAGCCTGCTCTTCCTCATTCTCGCCGTGCTCATCGCGCCGGTGTACATCGCTCCTCTTTTCAATACGTACCGGCCGTTAGCGGATCCGAATGTGCTGAACCCGATCCTGAGCCTGGCTCGTGCCAATGGCATTCCCGCCCACCAGGTCTATGAAATGGACGCTTCGAGGCAGACCACCCGGATCAGCGCCAACGTCAGCGGAATCTTCGGCACTACTCGAATCACTCTCAACGACAATCTCCTGCAACGCTGTTCGCTGGCGGAGGTCGAGGCGGTAATGGCTCACGAGATGGGTCACTATGTGCTCAACCACGTTTACAAAATGTTGATTTTCTTTGGAGCCATCATCGCTTTGGGCTTCATTTTGTTACGATGGGCCCTAGCGGTAACGCTCACTCGCTATGGTGCCAAATGGGGTATTGCCGGGTTAACCGATGTGGCGGTTGTGCCCTTGGTGGTGGCGCTCTTCTCGGCTTACCTGTTCGTGCTTACCCCGGTGATCAACACCTTTGTCCGGGTCCAGGAAAGTGAAGCTGACATTTTTGGCCTGAATGCGGCGCGGCGGCCGGATGGTTTTGCCGAAGCCGCGCTGAAATTGGCTGACTATCGCAAAATGGAACCCGGGCCGGCGGAGGAATTTCTCTTCTATGATCATCCCAGCGGGGCCACGCGGATTCGCATGGCAATGCGCTGGAAGGCGGAGAATCTGGCTAGTGCTGACAACAGGAAGCTTCTTGGGCCGAAAGGTCCGGACTAACGTAAGGAATCCCGAGCGACATCCCGCGCAGGATGAGCAAAGTGGCGAGGAGAAAAACGGAGATGGGAATCGCTCGGCTCAGTTTCAGCCTGAGAGTCGGCGGAATGAGCCGGCCAGAGGCGCTGATGGCAAACATGACCGGAACCGTCCCGAGGCCAAACGCTGCCATGTATTCGAGGCCCGTCATAAACCCGCCGGTGGCTGCCGCACCGGCGCAAGCCACGTAGACCAAGCCGCAGGGAAGCAATCCATTCAACATTCCCAAAGTCCCGAGAGCGACAAAAGAACGCTGTCTTAACAACCCGCTCATTCCGAACTTCAGCTTTTGCACCAGGAGGGTTACCGGTCGCCACAGGGCCATTTTCCGCGAAAACGCCAGGCCGGACAACAGCAGTAATCCCAGCGCAATTGAGGTCCAGCGTTGCACTCCCGCCATCCAAAGGGTTTTGCCCAGGGCACCGAACACCAGGCCCAAACCACAGTAGGTGACGATGCGCCCGGTGTTATAAGCCAGTCGGCCCAAAAGAAACGAGAGGCTGCCGTGTTCGGGTCCCCGGGGCAGCGCCAGCGCCAGGGGGCCGCACATGCCGGCGCAGTGCAGGCCGCCCACCAATCCCAAAATCAATGCGGTCCAAAGATCCATCTATGATCCTGTGGAAGGGAGCGCGAGCTTTTCCTCGACGAAATAATCCTGTCCGTCAGTCGTCCAGGACACCCGTACTTTCCATAAACCCGAGCTCAGTTGTGAACTATCGATGCTCTGGCGCGTTCCGTTGCCAGGTTCGATCTTGATACGGCGATCCATTTTGCCCGCCGAGGGCCGATAAAGATCCACATGACCGGTTGTGGCCGGGCCGAATGCTTCGCTGGGGAATTGCAGGTGAATGAGTCGAGCCGCAGCATCGTAGCTCAACGTCAGCTTCCCCGGAAGCGCCTTCGTGCGTTGCACCTGTTCCATATGCCCCTGGTAACGCACTTCCTGCTCGTAATAATCGGCCGTGACGAGTTCTTCGTTGTGAAGATTGCAGTACCCGATAAAGGTGCCCAGGGAGACCACGGCCACACCAAAAAAGCCAATAATCGACACTGGCCAAAGGTTGCGGCGGGGGGGCGGAGCGGTTAAGTGACTGGGGGAGGTGGCGTTCATCTGCGAGGGCCGATAAAGATGGTCTTGATGGTGTCGATGCGCTTGCCTTCGGAGTAAAGCCCAATGCGGATCGGGGTGGTGCCCGAATTGAGATTGGCTGGGGCAATCTCGACGAGCACCGAGGCGCTGGTCTGATTCTCGGGCGGAAGCTCCAACTCGCCGCCCAGCACCGAAAGCCGCCCCTCCGGAATCTCCAGTTTCAGCTCCACCTCTTTTTTATGGTGGGTCTTGTTGGTCAGTTTAAGCAGGTACAAGTTGCTGACCCGTCCTTCCGCGGTCTGTTGGAATAACGCGCCCGGAGCCCGCAAGAAACTGGCGTCCACATCGCTACGCGTGGCCAGAAGGGTGACCAATCCAACGCCCAACAACACCAGGATGGTGCAGTACCCGATGATTCTCGGCGTGATGCGCAGCACTTCCCCTTTTTCGATGCCATTTAGTGAGGCGTACCGAATGAGGCCGCGCGGGCGTTTGATTTTGTCCATGACGGAATCACACGCATCGATACACGCCGTGCAGGCGACGCATTCCATTTGTGTGCCGTTACGGATATCAATGCCCGTGGGACAAACCGAAACGCACCGAAAACAATCAATGCAATCACCGCCGCCCCGGTTTTGGCGCTGGCTCCAAGGCTCCTGGCGCGAGGCTCGTCCACGCTTTTCGCCGCGTCTGTGGTCATAGGCGACGACAATGCTGTTCTCGTCCAGCAAGGTGGATTGGAAACGGCCATACGGGCAGATGAAGGTGCAAGCCTGCTCACGGAACCGGGCGAAAATGCCGTAAAAAATCAGCGTAAACAGGAACATGAAGGATAACCCTGCCAGGTGCAGGCGCGGGTCGTCCGTGATGATGACTTTCAAGGCATCCCAACCGATAATGTAAGCCAGGAGCGTGTTGCCGATGATGAAGGAGAGTCCGAAGAAGATGAGGTGCTTGGCACCTTTCTTCATGATCTTCGAGGCACCCCAAGGCGCGCGATTCAGGGCCTTTTGGGCCGCAGCGTCGCCCTCAATCGCATACTCGAGCTTGCGAAAGACCATTTCCATGAGAACGGTTTGCGGGCAGGTCCAGCCGCACCACAATCGGCCAAAGGCAGCCGTAAACACGGCGATTCCCATCAGGAAAAGCAGGAAACCGAGCGCGAACACCAGGTTGTCCTGAGGCCAAAAGATGACGCCCAGCACCGAGAATCTGCGCTCGACCACGTTAATCATCAACAGCGGGTTGCCGTTGATCTTGATGAACGGTCCACCAAACATGACCGCCAGCAATACCCACGTCAGCCACGTGCGCCGCTGGTAATAGCGTCCGCGTGGTCGCGTGGGATAAAGCCACTGCCGCCGACCTTCTTTGTCGGCGGTGGCAATGTGATCCCGAAAATCACCCCAGTCCACCTGACGAACCGGGCCGCGGTCGCCGGGGGAGGTCTTGGGCAAGGGATTGGCTCCTGCTGACTTTTCCTGAGGCACAACGATTACTCGAACTCGCTCGGCCCCGTCTTGGCCGGGACTTGGTTCTCTGGCGGCTTGGGATTCTTCGGGTTGCTGCCGCGCAGCGTGTAAATGTAGCTTGCGACCTCGATCACTTCGGAAGGCTTCATTCCTTGCTTTTTCCAGGCTAGCATACCTTTGGCCTCGACCCCGTTCCAGATCGTCCGAACGTTATCGGAGAATTTCGGGCCATGAATCCAAAAGTCGTCGCAAAGGTTTGGTCCGACCAAGCCGCCGCCATCCGCACGGTGGCACGGGGCGCATTTGGTGGCGAAGGTGGCCTGCCCGCGTGCTATCACGGCGGGATCTTTGGACGGTTCCATGGCGTCTACCTTGCTTTCGAACTCGGCCATGCTGCGCGCCTTGATGGCGTCGCCGATCAGCATCTCCTGGGCGTATTCCACCGCCATGGCGCTCGCCTGGCCAGGTCGGTGATAATAGATCAGGTAGAAAACGGCGAAAACGATGCTGAGATTAAACAGCCAAACCCACCAGCGCGGCAGTTTGTTGTCCAGTTCGCGAATCCCGTCGTACTCATGGTCCAGCAGCAGCGGGTCATCCTGATTGGGGTTCTGATTATTGCTCATGGTTGGTTTCGAGGTTGGAAGGTGTAATTTCGGAGTCGTTTTCGAGCGGCACTCGGGACATGGCTTCCAGATGGCTCTTCTTCTGCAACAGCGCCCAAATTACGGTGCCGCCGAAGACCAGGAAAAAGAGACAGAGCGAGGTGACGCCATAGACGTCAATGCCGCCGAAGGTTCTTAAAATGTTCTGAATCATGGCAGGTTCAGTTGCGGGCTTGTGCGGTGGCGGTTGCCGGAGCGTTGGTGGGCATCGCTTTGATATCGGTGCCCAGGCGCTGGAGGTAGGCGATCAGCGCCACAATTTCCCGGTCCGCCGGGGCGTTTGTGATGGAGCCCACGGCCAGGTTCATGACGATCTTTTTGGATTGCGCTTCGATGCTCCTGGGGGCGTTCTTAATATCGTCATCGGTGTAGGGCACGCCGACCTTGCGCAAGGCTTGCATGCGGTCTGCCACCACCGAAACATCCAGCTTCTGGCTCAGCAGCCACGGGTAATTCGGCATGATCGACCCGGGCGACGTGGAGCGCGGGTTTTCCATATGATTAAAGTGCCACGCATCCGGGTATTTTCCACCCTCGCGATGCAGGTCCGGGCCGGTGCGCTTGGAGCCCCACAGGAACGGGTGATCGTAAACGAACTCGCCGGCTTTCGAATACTCGCCGTACCGTTCAGTTTCAGAACGGAAGGGTCGGACCATCTGGGAATGGCAGCCTACGCAACCTTCGCGGATATACAGGTCGCGACCGAGACATTCCAGCGGAGTGTAAGGTTTTACGCTCGCAATGGTCGGCACATTTTCTTTGATGAGGAACATCGGCACGATTTCGATCAACCCGCCGATCACCACCGCGACGGCGGACAGGACGGTGAAGGTCACGGGCACGCCTTCCAGCCAGCGGTGGCCCAGCTTCGGTGTTTCACGGGTGGCGGCCTGGTTCAGCGCGGGAGCGGAATCCTCCTGGTCGCCAATGAATTTGCCCGCTTTCGCGGTGCGATACATGTTGACCATCAGCAGCACGATGCCGGCGATGTAGAGCAGGCCGCCGACAGCGCGCAATTGATACATCGGGATCAGACGAATCGTGGTCTCGAGGAAGTTGGGGTATTGCAGGAATCCGTCTTTGGTGAACTGCTTCCACATCAGGCCCTGGGTGATGCCGCTGGTGTACATCGGCACCACGTAGAACATCATTCCCAACAAACCCAGCCAGAAGTGGTAGTTGGCGAGTTTCACCGACCACAGCTTCGTGTTATAGAGCCGCGGCATGAGCCAATAGAGCAGGGAGAAGGTGAGGAAGCCATTCCAACCCAGAGCGCCGGTGTGTACATGGGCGATCGTCCAGTCGGTGTAATGCGACAGCGCGTTGACGCTCTTGATGGCCAGGGTGGGGCCTTCCAGTGTCGCCATGCCATAGGCCGTGACCGCCACTACCATGAACTTAAGCATGGGCTCCTGGCGGACCTTGTCCCACGCGCCGCGCAGGGTGAGCAACCCGTTGAGCATGCCGCCCCAGGACGGAGCCACGAGCATCACGGAGAAAACCATTCCCAGGGACTGGGCCCATTCCGGCAGCGCGGTGTAGAGCAGGTGGTGCGGCCCCGCCCAGATATAAATGAAAATCAGGCCCCAGAAATGGATGATCGAAAGCCGGTAGCTGAACACGGGGCGGTTGGCGGCTTTGGGTAGGAAATAATACATGAGGCCGAGGTACGGCGTGGTCAGGAAGAAGGCGACGGCGTTGTGCCCGTACCACCACTGCACCAGGGCATCCTGCACTCCGGCATAGATGGAATAGCTCTTGAACAGGCTGGCGGGAATCTCCAGCGAATTAATGATGTGCAGCATGGCCACCGTGATGGCGGTGGCAATATAGAACCAGATCGCCACATACATGTGCTTTTCCCGCCGTTTGATGATGGTGCCCAGCAGATTGATGGTGAAAGCGACCCAGATTACCGCGATGGCAATATCAATCGGCCATTCCAGTTCGGCGTATTCCTTGCTGGTGGTCAGGCCGAGCGGGAGGGTGATCGCCGCCGCCACGATAATTGCCTGCCAACCCCAGAAATTGATCCAACTCAACGCGTCGCTGAACATGCGCGCCTTGCACAGGCGCTGCAGCGAATAATAAATGCCGCAGAACATGCCGTTGCCGACGAAGGCGAAAATCACCGCGTTGGTATGCAACGGGCGGATGCGGCCAAACGTGGTGAACGGGGTGTCGAGGTTCAACTGGGGCCAGAATAACTGGCAAGCCGCCAGCAGTCCGGCGCTGGTCCCCACCAACCCCCAAATGGCGGTGGCGATCGCAAACGCGCGGACGATGTGGTTGTCGTAACGGAACGTCTCCACCGGTCCTGATGGCCGGGAGCGTTCCTGGGTTGTTGCTGCTGCACTCATGGTGATGGTTTTTGGTTGTTGGTTCTGGATGGGTCTGGCTTTCTGTGTGGCTCCATTAAAATTCGCATCGAGGGCGTCTCGATATCCTCGTACTGGCCCGACCGCACCGCCCAGATAAATCCGAGCAGAAACGTCACGGCGATACTCAGGCTCGCCAAAATCAATAGGACAATTACGGACATTCGTTTCTGAAAATCCTGAGCGGCCGCGCCGCCCGATTGGTCATACCGCAGGCAAAAGCCACAACCGTGAATGAACTCAAAGGCATCAGGATCGCCGCAATCAGCGGGGACAGCAGGCCACCCGCCGCGATGCCGACACCGATCAGATTGTACAATGACGACAATGAAAAGCTCAAGCGAATGATGCGGACTGATCGTCGGGCCAGGCGCAGGGTTTCCGCCAACTGACCCACTCGACCGGCTTCGAGGATGACGTCGCTTGCCGGGGAAAACGCCCCGGCGTGCTCCACCACCGCCACTCCGACATCGCTTTGGCGTAGCGCTCCGGCGTCATTCAATCCGTCTCCCACCATCATGACCACCCGTCCCGACTCTTGCAGACCGCGGATAAACTCCAATTTTTCCAAGGGACTTTGATTAAACTGGAGCCGGGCCTGGTTGCCGAACAGTTGCCGAAATCGCTCCCGCTCCCGGGCATTGTCCCCGCTCAACAGTGCCAGTTCATAATGGCTGCCCAGGTCGGTCAGCAAAGTCTCCGTTTCCGGACGCAAGCGGTTGTTGAGCACGAACACTCCGCGGTATTCGCCATCCACCGCAAAGTGCACCGCACTGCCCACCGGCAAGGCGGTATCCCGGACGTGGATCCCCGCGTTCTCAAGCCAGGCGCGTGATCCAAGTCGAATCACGCGTCCCGCGATCCGGCCCGCAATGCCGCCACCGGCGGTTTCTTTGAACTCTTCGGCGGGCGCGATATCGCCGCCGCCAAGCCATTGATAAATGCGCGCCGAATGCGGGTGCGCGGACTGCCGGGCCAGGCCGGCGACCCAGTGCTTTTCCATCGCGGAAAGCGCGGCGCCAATCGCCCCTGGTTCCGAGGCATCCGCGCGCAGGAATCTGACTTCGCTGGCATCGGCCATGGTCAAAGTGCCGGTTTTATCGAAGACAATCGTGTTTACCTGGGCGAGACGTTCCAGCACCTGGGCATTGCGCAGGAAAATCCGGATGGCGGCCAGCGCGCGCTGGGCGGTGCCCAGCGTGAACGGGGCCGCCAGCGCCAAAGCACAGGGGCAGGCCACGATCAACACGGCGGTGAAGGCTTTGAGACCGCGTCCGGTCTGTCCGTGCGCCAGCCAATAAAGTGCTACGCCCAACGCCACCGCGATTACCCAGCGTGTGAACCAACGGCTGAAGCGGTTGGTCAGCGTGTTGTAGGATTGGTGGCGCTCCTTCCGAAACGCTTCGTGGTCCCACAAGGAGGTCAGGTAACCCCGGGAAACCGGTTTGACCGTTTCGACGGTGATCGCGCCGCCGCGCTGCTGACCGCCCGCGTAGAGATGATCTCCAGCAGCCTTGGCGACGGGTTCGCTCTCACCGGTCACGAAACTGTAATCAATGCAAGCACTCCCGGACTGCAACCGGCAATCCGCCGGGAGCAGTTCTCCATGACGGACGATCAACCGGTCACCGACCGCCAGTTTGGAAATCGCGACACTCTCCTCGCCCTCCGCCGTCAACCGCATAGCGGATAGTGGGAAAAAGCATTTATAGTCGCGGTCGAAGGCCAACCGCTCCTGCGTGCGTTGTTGGAATACCCGGCCGCACAAAAGGAAAAAAACCAATCCGGCCAGGGAATCCAGGTAGCCCTCGCCCATCCCCCCCAGGATTTCGTAGGCGCTCTGGGCGTAAAGGGCGGCCAAACCCGCCGCGATCGGCACCTCGAGCGTCATGCGACGTTGCCGGAAGGAGAGCAGGGCGGAGCGCCAATAGTCTGAAGCGCTATATACCAACACCGGCAGTGCGAAGATCAGGCTTAGAAACCCGAAAATCTTTCGGAACAGCGGGCCGCTGAAACTATCCAGCCCGAGATAGAGCGGCAGGCTCATCAACATGATGTTGCCGAAGGCGAACCCGGCAATCCCGACTTGCAGCCACTGTTTGCGCCGGAGGCTGTGAGGGGGTTGCCGGTCCAGTTCTCCCAGCGTCAATTGCGGTTCGTAACCAATCGAGGCCAGCAACTCCACCACCTGGCTCAGCCGAATTCTCTCCGGCTGAAACGCGAGGGAGACCTCGCGACGCGGAAAGTTCACCTGGGATTTGCCGATGCCCGGATGCAGCCGAAAAAGGTTCTCCAACAACCACACGCAAGCCACGCAATGAATACCCGGCACGTGGAGGCGTACCCGGCTGAGTTTGCCGTCGTCAAAGTCCAGCAGTTGAGTGCGGACGGACGCGTCGTCCAGATACGACCATTGACCTTGGCGCCCGGCTCCGCGCACCTTCACCCCCGGATGCCGGCTCAAATCATAAAACTGGTCCAGCCCGTTCTCCCGCAGCAAATCGTGGACAATCAGGCACCCCTGGCAGCAGAAGGTTTTTTCGCCCTGGGTAAAGGTGTGGTCCGGGCACAACTCGCCGCAGTGAAAGCAGCTCACGCGCTCCGTTGCATGGGCGGAGGAGACACCGGTGAGTCCCAGGCCGGTGGCCGTGAGCACGGTTGGATTGGTCGTCGCGGACACGTCTTAAACCTTGCCGCGTGGCGCTCGGTGAAAACCAATAATCAGACGTGACGCGCCCGCCGGTGCAAGCGTGCGCGCTCTTTCAAAAAGTCTCTTGTCCATGCGTATTGCCGACATCATAAAAAATGGCCGAGCGTAGTAAACCTGTAATCCGCTGGAAGAGCTAAACATATCTTGCTAAACGTGTAGCAATATTTGATTAGTGCCCGCGTAACCGGCTATGGCGAGAATCCGTCCTGCGCCGCGCCGGAAGGGAGCGCCAGCCGGAGTGGTGTCAGTTGGTCACTGGCTAATAACAATATACTGGAGATTCACGTACGTCCGGTGGTCCCCATGCTCGGGCTACTGGGCCGCCCTCACGCGTAGCGCATCAGTTCGAGCAGTTCCTGCCTCAGGTCCTGGGAAAGGGTAAGTCCGGCCGGCGGTCCGGCCAGAAAGATCACCCCTTCGACCTCTCGCAACTGGTTAAAAATCTTGCCGGGATCGATTTCCCCGACCTGGTTAATGATGTCCTGGAATGAGAGCTTCCGCCCGGCCGCCAGTAGTCCCGCGATCACCGCGCCGCAAGCCACGGCATCCACGGCTTTGAGCCTCCGGGCTTTGGCCAGGTTTCGGAAGCCCGCAATCACCACGCGCGGTCCGGAGTAGAGGCAATCAGTGATCATCTTCACGCCGGTATGGATGGTTTCCGGCGCCAGCGGGTTCACACTCGAGGTCATCCCGACTCCCGGAAGGTAGAAATTCACCACCTGGTCCGAAGCCGTGCCGACGGTGACCGAGTACTCGGAAAGGTATTCGCGCGACGTGCGGGCGTTGCCCCAAAACAGCGCCGGGAGCATGATCCAGCCGGCGACTGAATGGAGCCAATGCCGATAGCCAATCCACGGGCCCAAAGCGAAAAGAGAGACAGCGTAAACCAAACCCCAGGTCACCAGGAGAATGGCCAGTCCTCCCAATAAGCACAGCACGCCCAGGAACAGACTCGCGCTGGCTTGCTTGCGCAAATGCCGCGTTAGCCAGGCGACTACGAAGGACTGGTCCATAGGGTGCTCAGTTTAAGTAGTGTTGCCCAGCGGAACATCCAGCGTCACCGGGATGCTTCCCGAGAGTCGTGCCGCCAATTTGCCGGTGACGTGTCCTTGGGGCCATGGGCGAAACCTACGGCCTTGGGAATACGGGGTCAAGGCGGTTTGTCAGCCTGAACGGTTACGATTGGGTTGCTGATTCCTACGAATCATGCAGCGGACTACTTTCACTGGATCTAGCCACAACCACCAAAAACGATGCTGTTTATCAACACCTTGTGACTCGTAAAACAACATCATCTGATAAACCAAATTATTTGCGGTTACGCCCTGTGCCTGTCGGGAATCTTTACATCAAGGCTTTAAATATGTATAAGCTATTTAACTATACATATTTACAATTTTTTTGCGAGCAAATTGAGCGGAGTTTTGTCGGGGAATCTTACATCGACCATCTTGCGAGGCGGGTGTCCTGTTGTTGGGCGGTTTGTTTGATGTATTTCTCAAATTGTTGTAAATTAGATTGTTATACGAATTGTGAAAGCCTCCTTTTCAGTGTCCAAAAACTTGGCACATCGACTGCTAAGTTGTGTAAGTAATTAAATAACAAATGTTTTAGTGGCGACCGAGGAAGTCGAACGAAACACATGTCAGAGACGTAAGAGAAGTAAACGAATGAAGAGAATTGCAGTTGTACTAGGTTTGACGGGCGCATGCTTAATGGGTTTAAACGCGAACGCTAACACCATAACGTTCGATACGGGCGCAATGGCGCTTGGTGGCCAAACGGTGAATGCCGAGGCCGTGGTGCAGACCCTTAACGGTAAGTTATCCATCACCCTCAGGAATCTGGTGACGGATCCCACCTCGGTGATTCAGAACATCAGTGGTTTTCAAGTCGTGCTGAGCAGCGGCCAAACCACGGCCAGTCTGCTTTCTAGCTCTGGCCAGGAGCGCACGGTAAACAGCAACAAGACTTACTCCAACGGAGCTGTTGTGAGCACTGGTTGGGTGACGGGAGTGTTGCCTGGGATTTCCGTGGACGGGCTGGGTGCGCCGTCCACGCCAGCCCACACCATTATCGGTGCGCCTGTTGTCGCCAGCAACAAGTATAACTCAGCTAATGGCAGTATCAAAGGCAACGGCCCCCACAATCCGTTCCTGGCCGGGGATGTCACATTCCTTCTCGCCGTGAATGGGTTGACTGCGGCGGACAGCGCCATTTCGGCCACGTTCCAATTTGGAACTGCGGCTGGAAACAATATTACGGTCCGGCACCACAATGTGCCCGACGGTGGTGTCTCGGTGTTGCTGCTCGGCATGGCCCTCACCGGCCTCGGCTTGATTCGCAGCAAATTGAGCTAATCGTTTTGGTAAGACTCAGAAGACCTAACCCCTAAACAAATCGCCCCCGATGCAAATCGGGGGTTTTTTATTTTGTGCGCCGGCGCAGAGGTTTCGATCCAGATTTGACTCTGGCCTGTCGGGAACGCTCCGGGATTTCTGAAGCGGTCTCCAACCTCATCTTGAGAATCCAGGGAGTGAAGATGACCGTGCGGAATCGTCGAGCGAGGAAAGTGCCAAACCTGCTTGCCCGAATGATGTGACTGGCGGTATAATGGGTTCGTCGAACGCGCCAATGTGGCCGCGGCAACCGGGGTTGATTTTATGTCATATACAGGCCGGCAGTCTGTTAATACCAGCAATGTACTTTCCGTCATCATGGGTGGCGGCCAGGGCACTCGCTTGTTTCCGTTGACGAAGGAGCGGGCCAAGCCGGCGGTGCCGCTGGCCGGCAAGTATCGCCTGGTCGATATCCCGATTTCGAACTGCATCAACTCTGGGTTGCGCCGCATTTATATTCTGACTCAGTTCAACTCGGCCTCGCTGCATCGGCACATCTCGCAGTCGTATAAGTTCGACCATTTTTCCGGTGGTTTTGTGGAAATCCTGGCGGCGGAGCAGACGTTCACCGATACCTCGTGGTACCAGGGCACGGCTGATGCCGTGCGCAAGAACATGATTCATTTCATGAATCATGATTGGGATTACCTCTTAATTCTTAGCGGCGACCAGCTTTACCGGATGGATTTTCGCAAAGTCATCGAAGCCCACGCTGAGAATCAGGCAGATATTACAATAGCCACCATCCCGGTCGTGCGCGCTGAGGCGCAGTCCCTCGGCATCATGCACACGGATGAAAGCGGGCGGATCACTCGCTTTGTCGAGAAGCCGAAAGACGCTGCGGTGCTCGATTCGCTGCGGCTGGATCCGCAATGGTACAGTCGTTTCGAGATTCAAGGGGAGGGCGAGCTGTTTCTCGCGTCCATGGGCATCTACGTTTTCAATCGTAGCGTGATCAAAAAGCTGCTGGAAAATCCCCACACCGATTTCGGTAAGCACATCATCCCGCAAGCGATCCAGACCCAGCGGGTGTATTCCTCGGTCTTCCAGGGTTATTGGGAGGACATCGGCACCATTCGCGCCTTTTTCGAAGCGAATCTGGATGTCACCAACGAGCTGCCGCGGTTTAATTTCTTCGACATGTCGGCGCCGATCTTCAGCCGGCCGCGTTATCTGCCCGGATCGAAGATCAATGGCGCGCAAATTGACCACGCTGTCATTTCCGATGGCTGCATTATCAATCGCGCCAACATCAGCCACAGCATCGTGGGCGTGCGCTGCTACGTCGGCGCGGGCACCTTGCTGAACCGGGTGATTCTCCTCGGCAGCGATTATTACGAATCGATCGAGTCCATCGTGGAGAACGAAAAGCGCGGCATTCCCAAGATCGGCATCGGGGCCAACAGTCGGGTCGAGAACACTATCGTGGACAAAAATGCCCGGATCGGGGCGAATGTCCAAATATCACCCGCCGGCAAACCGGACAAGGTGGATCATCCGCTCTATTTTATTCGCGACGGTATTGTAATCATTCCCAAGAACGCCGTGATCCCTGACGGCACTATAATTTAGAGTCATGAGGTGGATTGTCGTTATTGGAGCATTGCTCACCACGCTCGTCCTCGCGTCAGCGGAGGGAATGGATGACCAATATATCGAGATCTATAATTTGATCCAGGAGGGGGATGGGCTGGCGGCAAACCAGCCAAGGGAGGCTGTGGTCAAGTATACCCAGGCTCAGGTATTGTTACAGCGGCTCGAAAAGGGCAGTCCAACCTGGAATCCCACTGTGGTCAAGTTTCGGTTGAACTATCTGGCTCAAAAGCTGGCGGCGCTCACCGGCTCGGGCGTCGCACCCGCCCCGGTTGCTGTTCCGGCCGCGACTGCTGCTTCGCAGTCTCCCTCGGTGGCACCCGCGCGTGGAACTGAAACGAATGCCGAGGCGGAGGCGCTGCGCGGGAAAGTACGTGATTTGGAAGCGGACAAATCCTTGCTGGAATCCAAGCTACGCGAGGCCCTGGCCGCGGTACCCGCTGCGGTCGACCCCAGTGAAATTAACCGCGCCAATGACAAGGTGCGGGAGCTGCAAAAGGAAAATGAGTTGCTCAAGACCCGCCTGGAACAGGATCGCAAGACGAAGCCGGTTCCGGTTGAATCGCCGGCGGTGGAGCAGCTTGTGCGGTCGCTCGACGAAGCGAATCGCAAATTGGCCGTAGAGACGGAGCGCGCCCGGGCGCTGGCGGGGACGAACCAGCTCTTGCAGGCACGCTACGAGAAGGCCGCTCAGAACCCGGCGGAGAACGCGGAGTTGGCGACCTTGCGGCGATCTCTGGAAGAAGCGAATCAGCAACTGGCGCAACAGCGTCAAACCGCTGCGCGGACGGCGCTTGAGCAGGCGGAGTTGCGCGGACGTGTGGAGCAATTGCAGGCGGCTTCGGACAGGTCCGCTGCCTTGGCGGCGGAGAATCAGCTCATCAAGAAACAGCTCGAGGAAGCCCGGCGCCAGCAGGCGGCGACACCGAACGACGATTTGGCCCGGCAACTCACCCAGGCCCGTGCCCAGATCGCGATGCTACAGTCGGACCAGGAAACGTTGCGGGCGGAACGAGCCCGCTTGGAGCAGCAAGTGCGTAGCCAGTCGGACACCAGCACGCGCGCCAAAGAATCGCCAAAGCAAACCGCGCGAATTAAAGAATTAGAAAAAGAGCGGGACGATTTCGAGCGGCAACTCAAGGCCTCGAACAAGGAACTAGCGGCTCGCAAGAGTCGGGTTTCGGCAGAGCGTATTGCGCAACTGGAAAAGGATTTGAACGCCGCGCGCGCACGGGTGGCCGTGCTGGAGGCCCGCACGGTGCCTTACTCGGCTGAAGAGTTGGCGCTGTTCCATAAACCCGATCCGTCCCTGAGCGGCGGAGCTACCAAGCAGGCGGCGGAGAAGGCCTCACCCGCGGTGACCAGGATGGTAGCCGAGGCGAAGCGCGATGCTGCCGCGGGACAGGTGGATCAGGCTTCGGCCACCCTACGGAAGGCCACCCAGGAACCCGGTCCCAATGTGGGCGCCTTATCCGCGCTGGCGGCCACGCAGATCGCGCAGGATCATTTGGATGAGGCCGAGAAAAGCTTGCAGCAAGCGCTGGCGGCCTCTCCCAACGATCCAGCCAGCCTATCGTTGATGGGAACTTTGAAATATCGCCAGGGTAAAACGGATGAATCGGTGGAGGTATTAAGCCGGGCGGCGTCGGCCGATCCCAAAAATGCCGAGGTGCAGAATTACCTGGGTTTAAGCCTTAGTCAAAAGGGGCTGCGTGCTCCGGCTGAAGCCGCCTTGCGTCGGGCCGTGTTGCTTCAGCCGAATTACGGAAGCGCGCATTATAACCTGGCGGTGATCTACCTTTCCCAACAGCCGCCCATGGTCGAGTTGGCGCGCTGGCATTATCAGAAGTCGCTCGCCTCCGGCCAGAAACCGAATCCGGATTTCGAGAAAATGCTCGAGAGCCGATCGTCCGGGAAATAGGCTGTGCGGTGGCGGGGCATGGGCGCTTCAAACGGCTAACTAAGCTATGCGGCAAGCCACTCATGAACTGCAAATTGCCACGCGTGGACGCGGCTTCTACGATTTCACCGCGGCGGTCGAGTGCTGGCTTTCCGAGCAGAAGTTTCGGGAAGGATTGCTCACGTTACACCTGCGGCATACTTCCGCTTCGCTGCTGATCCAGGAAAACGCCGATCCGGACGTGCGCCGTGACCTGGAATCTTTCTTCGAACGACTGATCCCGGACGGCGACCCGCTGTTTGTGCATACTGCCGAAGGAGACGACGACATGCCCGCCCATGTGCGGACCGCTCTGACGGCGGTGAACCTCTCCATACCTATGAGCGGCGGACGCCTGGCGCTGGGGACCTGGCAGGGACTTTATCTCTGGGAACATCGACGCGCACCGCACTCCCGCCATATCAGCGTCCATTTCATCGGCGAATAGCGCTGCCTGGCTGGTCGGCGCGGCAGAGCAGGGGCAAACGCGAAAGACCTATTCCCCAAGTTCCACGTTCCAGTAGGCGAGGTCGATGAAGTGCTTCCAGCTTTCGTGCTGGTGCAGGCTGAAGGTGATCTGGACGAACGGACGCCACTTGGGCCGCTTCGGCTTGCGGATGAGATTCATGCCCGCCTCATGCGGGGTGCGGTTGGCCTTGCGGGTATTGCAGTCAATGCAGGAGCAGACAATATTCTCCCAACTCGTTGGTCCGCCCCGATCCCGGGGGATAACATGGTCCAGGTTTAAATCCTTACGGTCGAACGTGCCGCCGCAATACTGGCAGGTGTTCTTGTCCCGTTCAAAAATGTTGTGCCGGGTGAATTTCACCTCTTTCTTCGGCAGATGATCGTAAACCAGCAGCAGGATTACTCGGGGAATGCGGATGCGGAACGACACCGTATGGACAAATTCCGTGCCCGCTTCCTGTTGCGAAAAATGATGCCACTCGGGAAAGCTGAAAGTCTGGAAGGAGCCGTCGCTGCGATTGAGCACAGCATGTGCGTGCCCCTGAAAAAGCAGGGTCAACGCTCTGCGTGCGGTGCACACATTCACCGCCTGCCACAGGCGATTCAGGACCAAAACATGTTGGTTGAGCGCGGAACTCATATCTGTTCCAACGCTCTCAAAACTACACAACCCCTAAAAACCTGTCAACGCAGGGTCCGCTCGAGGACTTTGAAAGCCGGTTGACGAGTCGCGTCGCGTCAGCACTTGTGGCAGCACATGCGCGACCATGCTCGCGAGAGTTCACGTCAGGGTGGGCAGGAAGCGTGGGGGTTTTCGGGCTTTGGTTGCCTGCTCGAAAGCAAAAGCCAGCTTGAGGAGCGTCGGTTCGCTAAATGCCCGTCCGAAGAACGAAAGCCCCACCGGGAGGCCGCGGACAGAGCCCGCTGGAACGGTGATATGTGGGTAGCCAGCGACCGCCGCCAGGGTGGTGCAACCGCCAATGTCACGGTCGCCGTAAACCAGGTCTGTCACGTGGGCCGGGCCGGCCGTTGGCGCGACGATGGCGTCGAGCCGGTGCTGGTTCATCAGCGCGTCGATGCCTTCCTCGCGGGTAACGCGCCGGCACACTTCCAGAGCCTCCAGGTATGCTTTCTCGGTGAGTGGCCCCTTTTGCTGAGCCTTGAGGAAGATTTCCTGGCCAAAGAACGGCATCTCCCGGCTTTGATTCCGTTCATTGAACTCGATGATATCCTGCAGCGTCTTGACCGGCGCAGCGGGTCCAAGCACTGCCAGGTAATTATTTAAATCCGCCTTGAACTCGTAGTGCAGCACTAAGCCTTCAGCATCACCCAGGTTGTGAGCTGCAGGCTTATCGGCGGGATCAATCAGCTCCGCGCCGCAACTCTTGAGGACGCTCAAGGCGGATTCCGCGACTTTTCGCGCGTCGGGTAGCAGGTCAAAGAATTGCCGCGCCACACCGATGCGTGCGCCGCGCAGACTACTCGCATCAAGATAGCGGATGTAATCCGATGGTGTGTCTCTGGGGATCTTTGAGGTGGCGGCATCACGCGGATCCTCGCCCGTTAGGGCACCCAGTAAAATGGCGGCGTCAGTTACCGTTCGAGTCATGACCCCGGCAGTGTCCTGGGAGCGGGAAATCGGGATAATCCCGGAGCGGCTGACGAGTCCAACAGTCGGCTTCAGTCCCACAAGGCCGTTGCAGGAGGAAGGGCACACGATTGAGCCGTCGGTTTCCGTGCCGATACCCAGCGCGCAGAGGTTTGCGGCGATCGCCGCGCCGGTCCCCGAGCTCGAGCCCGAAGGATTTCGGTCGAGCACATAAGGGTTCTTCGTCTGTCCGCCGCGCCCGCTCCATCCGCTGGTCGAGTGGGTGGAACGGAAGTTGGCCCACTCGCTGAGATTGGTTTTGCCGAGAATAACCGCGCCCGCTTCGCGCAGCTTCTGCGCCACGAAGGAATCCTGGGACGGGATTGAGCCGAGCAGGGCCAGCGATCCCGCGGTGGTCATCATGCGGTCGTGGGTGTCGATATTGTCTTTCAGCAGGACTGGAATGCCGTGCAGCGGGCCGCGCGCTCCCGTGGTCTTCCGTTCCTGATCCAGACGGCGCGCGATGGCCAGCGCATCCGGGTTCAGTTCAATGATCGCGTTGATGGCCGGGCCGCTGCGGTCCACTTCCTCGATGCGACGCAGGTACTTTTTGACGAGCGATTCGGCGGTTTCCTGGCGCGTTCGCATCGCCGCCTGGAGCTGGCTGACCGTGGCCTCCTCCCACTCGAACGGTTTGACGTGGAAGGGAACCGTTCGCGCAGCGCCTGCCAGCGCTGGCGCGCCGAACATCAGGGAGGTGATTCCCAGGGTCGTGGTTTGTAAGAAATCTCGCCGGTTCATAGATACTCGATGTTGTCAAAGGTTGCTTCCGGTCATTGCCCGGGCCGGGTTATCAGACGCCAGCTCTGCCCCGGTTCCCAGTCACTCCCGAGCATGGCGCTTTGTCTTTCCTTATGGAATGCTGGTTTTGTGAAGGAGGCAATCTCTTTGATCAGCGCCCCTGGTACCCCGGTTAGGAATTGCGCCTTGCCGCCAGTCATAGGATCGTAGGTCGAAGTTTATTATATGACATTTTTTGACGCGCTTAAGGACAAGGCGGTGGCACTTTCCGCCCGGGCTTTGATCAATCGGAAGATCGCCAGTTTCGGTGAGGTGACTGACGTGCAGATCGACATTCAGCGCAAAACGGCCCGGCTCGAAGTGCAGCTCAAGGGCGAGACCGACCCGATCAGTGTGGAGGCGGGAGCCTATGAGGTGAGCGTCGACGGCGATCAGACTTTTATCTCGTTCAGCCAAATGCGGGCTTCCCGGGAGTGGTTGGGCATTGCGTTGAACGAATATCTTTCGGGACGAAAATTCCCCGTGCCTTCCGCCGTGCGCGCAGCGCTTTAGCCCCAGGGCGAAGCACCGCCGCTCGGCCTCGACGGAAGCCGGTAAGGACAAAATATGGTTAGCTTATGGTCAGCAGCAGCACAAAAAATGTACCAGAAATGACAATTCCAGAGTAGCCGGGAATTGGGGAAAGATTTGACACCGACACGGAAGCTGCCTGAAGGAGTCGCAGGGAATGTCCGAGGCGCGGCGCCGGGTGGGTTTAAATAGTGTGAATTGTAACTTGCTATACATCAGATAGTTCCGATATATTTTCAAGTGACGTCCAGAATGGGTGACTACGGGAAACCCTTAGGGTGCATAGGGTTTTTGCTGGAGCAAAATTAAGGGAGGTGCCCAATTGCCGTAAGAGAGCGCTTCTCGTAATTTGCTCATATGCAAACAACATTTGTAAGGTCGAGCCAGAGCAACGGAGGAGAAGCCGGGTTGGTTAGCCCGCTCAACACCTCGACTGGTTCCACCCGCACGGTTTCGGGAGCCAACATCGGTTCGCGATCCCGCGCGGCGGGTCCGACCTGCAAATCGCGCTCGCAACAGGCTAACAGCAACGTGGACCGGAACCTGGTGGATGCGTTGGTGTCCTCGCGGATTTTCCAGGAGTATGAGAAGGCGTTCAGTGAAGCCACGGGTCTGCCGGTGGCCTTTCGGCCAGTCGAATCCTGGCAGTTGCCCCACCATGGCAAACGCAATGAAGGGCCGTTTTGCTCGATTATTTCCAGCAAGAGCCGCGCTTGTGCCTCGTGTCTGCAAGTGCAGGACAAGTTGGCGGAAGCCTCGGTGCATGAAGCGCACACGTTGGGCTGTCCCAACGGGCTGTGCGACACCGCGGTGCCGGTCCGCCTCGGGGATCGGTTAATTGGTTTTCTACAGACTGGCCAGGTCTTTCGAAAGAAACCGACCGAGCAGCAGTTCGAGCGCACTGCCCGGCAGGTCGCAGAATGGGGTGTGGATGTGGATCGGGAGGTTTTGCGGGAGGCTTATTTTTCCACCCGGGTGGTGCCGGCCAAGCAGCACGACGCCGTGGTGAAGCTGCTCACGATTTTTGCCCAGCACCTCTCGATGCTCAGCAACCAGGTCCTGGTGCAACACGACCACGCCGAGCCCCCGGTGATCACGCGCGCCAAGGATTATATCCAGGAGCATCAGACGGAAAACCTGCGGCTGGGCCATGTGGCGAAAGCGGTTAATACCAGCACGTTCTATTTCTGCAAAATGTTCAAGAAAGCCACCGGGATCAATTTCACGGACTACCTGTCCCGCGTGCGCATCGAAAAATCCAAAAATCTCCTGCTCAATCCGAACCTGCGTGTGAGTGAGATCGCCTTTGAGGTCGGGTTCCAATCTCTCACGCATTTCAACCGGGTATTCAAAAAGATCCTTGGCCAATCGCCCTCTGAATACCGGACGCAGTTGCTGGGTTCCAAGGTCTGAACCACCTTGGCTGCCGAGGTCTCGTCGACAATCCCTCCTCGCAAAGGCCGTCCATGTGTCCGCCCGCCGGAGCACAGGCTGCCACTTGCCGCTTCACAATTTTTATAGATTGAAGGATAGTGGCGTCCGTTACCCATGAGCGGTTATACGAAATGGAGCCGGGCCGAGCTAATCCGGCGGTTAGAGGAATTGGAGGCTGACGCCGGTGCCGTTGGCGGCGCCGCTCCGGCGGCAGGAGGGCCATTGCGGGAAGACACCGACCAGCGGTTGCGTGCGATCCTCGAAACCGCCGTGGAAGGCATCATTACGATCGACGAGCACGGGTTGATCGAGTCGATGAATCCGGCGGCTGAGCGGATTTTCGGTTACAGCCTTGAGGAGTTGCTGGGCGAGAATGTGAGTGTCCTGATGCCGGCGCCGTACCGGGAGGAGCACGACACTTACCTCGCAAATTATTTGCGGACCGGGCAGAAGCGCATCATCGGTATTGGGCGCCTGGTGCAGGGGCGGCGGCGTGATGGCACCATTTTCCCGCTGGATTTATCGGTGAGCGAGGTGCGTTTGCGGGAGCGCCGGCTGTTCACGGGATTTGTGCGCGATGCCAGTGATCGGTTTGCGGCGCAGGAGCAATTGTCCGCCCTGGCGCGGGCCCTGGAAGAGCGGAACAAGGAATTGGAAGCCATCGTTTATGTCGCGTCGCACGATTTGCGTTCGCCGTTGGTGAACATCCAGGGGTTCAGCAAGGAACTGTCCGTGGCCTGCGCCCGTTTGCAGGCGAAACTGCCGGCGGGGCTGGTGCGGGATCCGGAAGCCCGGGAGGTGTTGGATCAGGAAATTCCGGAAGCGCTGGAGTACATCCAGGCCGGCGTCTCTCGCATCGACGCGCTGTTGTCCGGCTTTTTGCGGTACTCACGCCTGGGGCGGGCGGCGTTGAACCTGCAAACGCTGGATATGAACGCAATGTTGCAGCAACTGCTGCACAGCATGGAATTTCAAATTCAAGAGTCCGGCGCGGCGGTGGAACTGGGCGCGGTGCCCGATTGCGTTGGAGATGCGGTGCAGATCAACCAGGTCTTTTCTAATATTTTAGATAACGGGTTGAAATACCTGGATCCCCGACGGCCGGGACGTCTCGCCATCAGCGGACGAGTGGAACAAGGACAGGCGATTTTTGCGATCCGGGACAACGGAGTGGGTATCGCACCAGCGCATCAGGCCAGGATTTTTGAGATTTTTCATCGACTCAATCCGAGCCTGGGCCAGGGCGAGGGATTGGGTTTGACCATTGCCCAACGCATCCTGGAGCGACAAAACGGGCGCATCTGGGTGGAGTCGGTGCCCGGCGGCGGCAGTACCTTTTACGTCTCGCTTCCGGCGGCGGGTCGGTCAAAAATCTCATTATGAATGCGACACGGGAAGTAGTGGTTTTGGTAGCGGACGATGACGACGGGCATGCCCGGTTGATTGAGAAGAACCTGGTTCGCGCGGGTTTACACAACCCCGTGCTGCGCTTCAATAATGGGCAGGCGGTACTGGATTTCCTGTTTTTGCGCGGGCCCGGCCCGCACCGGGCGCACAGCAAAGCTTACCTGTTGTTGCTGGATATCCGTATGCCGCAAGTCGATGGCGTCGAGGTGCTGCGCCAGATCAAACAGGATCCGGAACTGAAGAAATTGCCGGTTTTGATGCTCACCACCACCGATGATCCCCGGGAGGTCGAGCGCTGCCATGCCATCGGTTGCTCGAGTTATATCGTGAAACCGGTGGATTACGAGAAATTCGCGGAATCGATCAAGAGTTTGGGACTTTACATTTCGCTGGTGGAGGTGCCGGAAATTGACCGGAACCCAGGTGCGATCGCGGGGGCATGAAAGCGGCGCACGACGAAAACACGATCCTTCTGGTGGACGATGATCGCGGCTTGCTGCGGTTGATGGGAAAAGCGCTGCAGCGGGAGGGATTCATCACCGCCACCGCTGGTTCGGCTGCCGAGGCTGAAGCTCTCCTGGTGGACGCACGGGTGAGATTGATGCTCCTCGATCTGAAGCTGGCTGATGAACCAGGACAGGAACTGGTGCAACGCCTTCGCCAGGTGAACCGTTGTCCCGATTTCATCGTGATCACCGGTCAGGGCGACGAGCGGGTGGCCGTCGAGATGATGAAGGCCGGGGCGATGGATTACGTGGTAAAGGACGCCGAGTTCCTGCAATTGCTCCCGACGGTGGTGCGTCGCGCGGTGCGGCAGGTGGAAAACGAACGGCAACTGCACCAGGCGGAGGCGCAGATTCACCTCATCCGCAGCGCGGTGGAGCAGGAATACAGCTCCGTCCTGATCGCGGATGCGGCGTTGCCCGATCCACAGGTTTTGTATGTCAACCCGGCCTTTGCCCAGGCCACCGGCATCGATCGCGAACAGATCGTCGGACAGCGGTTGAGTGCGATTTCAGTTCTGGACCCAATCCACCGCCGGTTTCAAGCCGGCTGGCCGGACGCCGCCGCGTATCTCGAGGGCACTTTCAGCTACACACTGCCCGTGGGGGAATGCTGGGCGGAGTGGAGGATGAGTCCGGTGAAGGACAAAACCGGTCAAATCACGAACTGGCTGATCATCTTTCGAGACATCACAGAGCGGAAACGGCTCGAGCGCGAGCTCCTGGAGATCGGCGACCTCGAACGGCAGCGGATTGGACAGGATCTGCATGACGGGCTTTGCCAGCAATTGGCGGGAATCGAACTGATGAGCCAGGTGCTCGAACAAAAACTGTCCGCCCGGGCTAAAGCCGACGCCGCCCGCGCGGCGGAGATTTCCCGTTACGTACGTGAAGCCATCAGCCAGACCCGCTCGCTCGCGCGGGGCTTGTCACCTGTGACCCTGGAATCGGAGGGCCTGGAGTCGGGCTTGCGCGAACTTGCCGCCAATACGGAGAAAATGTTTGGGATCGGCTGCCGGCTGTCGCTGCAAGGGGATCCGCCGGAGATGCCGCTGGCGGAGGCAATCCATTTTTATCGCATCGCGCAAGAGGCGGTTTCCAATGCGATCAAGCATGGCAAAGCCACCCACATCAACCTGGTGTTGAACTCCGACCCGAGGGAGACGCGCCTGATGGTCGAGGACAATGGCATCGGAATGTTGAGCACCCCTCCGGCAGGCAAGGGGATGGGATTACGCATCATGCAGTACCGGACGGGGATGATCGGTGGGGCGCTGGCCATCACCCCGATGCCGGAAGGTGGCGTGCGCGTGACTTGCGCGGTCCCCCGGGAGTTTGAGAGGATGCCGTCCGGTTCATCATGAAACAGGCGAAACAACGGCAGCGGCTGCTGGTAGTCGATGATCACCCGATGATGCGACAAGGACTCGCACAACTCATCAACCACGAGCCGGATTTGACGGTCTGCGCGGAGGCGGACACCGCCAAGCAGGCGCTGGACCTTGCGGTCTCCGGCAAGCCAGACCTGGTGCTGCTGGATATTTCGCTCCCGGACCGCAGCGGACTGGAGTTGATCAAGGATCTCCAGGCTTTGAATCCCCACCTGCCAGTGCTGGCAGTGTCGATGCATGACGAGGCCCTGTATGCCGAGCGAGTTTTGCGGGCCGGTGGCCGCGGCTATATCATGAAACAGGAGGGTGGAAAGAAGCTCATGCTCGCCATCCGGCAGGTCCTCGAGGGCAAGATTTATGTGAGCGATCGCATGTCCGCCCGCATCCTGGAGATCTTTTCCGGCCGTCGCGCCGATTCCGGCGAACCTTCCGTCGAGCGGTTGAGCGATCGGGAATTCGAGGTTTTTCAGTTGATCGGCAAAGGGACACCGACCCGGGAAATCGCGGACCGGTTGCGGCTGAGTGGCAAAACGGTGGAAGCGCATCGGGCTAATATCAAAAAGAAACTCAACCTGAAAAGCGGTCCGGACCTGGTACGATTTGCCATCCGCTGGAACGAAGCTCAGGAGCCGAGTTGATTTTCAGATCTCGCGAAACCGTTGCTGGATCGACCCGGAACGTCAGGCCCCAAACTACGGATGAGCCTGCAGGCGGCGCTGCTCCTCGACTGCCGGCGGGTAATCCGGACGCAAACGCAGCACCTCTTGCAGTTGCTTTGAGGCTTCTGTTTTTCGGCCCTGCGCCGCCAGAGCCCGGGCCAGGTTCAAACGCGCGATGACATCGTCAGGCCGCCCGCGCACGGCTGTCTCGAGGTGGGAAATTGCGCCCGCCAGGTCGCCCGTCATGGCCAGCAGCGGTCCGAGGTTGGCGTGGGCTTCGGCATTGTCCGGGGCTAATCGCAGCACTTCGGTAAAGAGATTGATGGCGGCGTCCGGCTTTTGTTGCGCGGCGAGGACGCGTCCGTAAGCGAGCCGCAAAGCGATGTCTCCCGGTGCTTTGGCCGCGGCAAGGCTCAACACCCGGGCGGCGTCGTCCAAACGGCCGGCGCGGGCGTAAGCCACACCCAGGTCGTGACTGGCTTCGAGATAGTCCGGCTTGAGCGCCAGTGCGCGTTCGTAATGAGTGATGGCTTCTGGTACTCGTCGGGTCTTGGACAGGGCGTTAGCCAGGTTATAGTGCGCCGCAGGTTGGTCGGGATTGGTCTCCAACGATTTTTCCAGCAGCGGAATGGCGGCGGCGAACTGGTTTTGTCGCGTCAGCAAATTTCCCAGGTGATTCAGCGCGCCGCTGTGTCCGGGTTGTTTCTCGAGCACCAGTCGATAACGTGCAATTGCTTCGTCGTAACGCCCCAATTCCCGTAAAGCATTGGCAATATTGACATGTGCTTCCAGGAAGGACGGTTGCAATTTTAATGCGGACTCAAAGCAGGGAATGGCTTCCTCATACCGCTTCAGCGCCGCCAGCGCGCATCCGATGTTATTCATCGGGTCCGGGAATTGGGGGTCAATCGCGATGGCACGGCGGTAGCACACCAAGGCGTCCTCGGTTTTCCCAACGGTGTCCAGGTGCCAGCCGAGGTTGTAATATGCGACCCAGTTGCTGCTGGTCACCGAGACGGCGTGGCGGAACAAAGTTTCGCTGTTCTGCCAGACCTGCAACTGTTGGCGCGTAGCCAGAGTTAATGCTGCCAGCACCACCGACGCCATACCGCCGAGCATCCAGTAAGCCGGCTTGGGCCGGATCCCTACAGACGCTGGCCTTGGGTCCGCAGGGTTGGGGTCCGGCGACCGATGGACAAGCCAGGCCGCACTCCAAACCACTGCCGTGAAGAGCCCGATATAGGGAAGATAGGTGTAGCGATCCGCCATCGATTGCGCGCCGACTTGCACCAGCCCAATAACTGGCACGAGCATCCCGACGAACCACAGCCAGCCGACGGTCACCTGCGGCGAGCGCCGGCGCGAAAACCAGGCCAGCACCGTCAGCCCCGCCACCGTGGCTCCCGAGCCCACCACCAGGGGCGCCGGCCAATGCCCTGGATGCGGGTAGGGCGTGGCGAGGTTCACCGGCCAGAACGCCTCCGCCAAGTACCGCGCATAAGATACAAGAGCATTGGACAACCTTTCCGTCAGGGACAGGTCGCGCAGTGTTTGGACTGCGCCGCCGCGTTTCTGCGCGATGAAGGTGACGACGCAGGAAATTGCTACCAGCAGGAAGTATGGCCATTTCTCCAATAATAAGCGGGTCCAGGATTGCCGGTCGGCGCGCCGCAACGGCCAGAAATCCAGCAGGAGCATCACGCACGGTATTGTGACCAGCATCGGCTTGGACATCAAACCCAGCGCCAGGAATAAGAAAGCAAGCATCGTGGCGGACCAACTCGGTCGGTCGGTTCCGTCGGGAGAGGAGAGGTGAGGGTGGGCGCCGTTGCCCACCTCGCGACCGCGCAAGTTCCGGGCGTAGGTTAGCAAGGCCAGCAATCCAAAAAATGCGCTGAGCACGTCCTTCCGTTCGGATACCCAAGCCACAGACTCCACGTGTGCCGGATGCAGCGCGAACAGGGCCGCCACCAGCGCGCTGCGCCAGAGGGATCCGGTCAGGACGCGCCAGAGCCAGAACAGCAGCACCGTGTTGGCGGCATGGAACAGCACGTTGGTGAGGTGATGTCCCCCGGCCCACAAGCCGAAGCACGACACATCCGCCTGGTGGGACAGCCAGGTCACCGGGTGCCAATTTCCGGCGTGCCCGGTGGTGAAGGCCCAGGCGGCATCGGCCCAGTTGAGACCGGACTTCACCTGGGCGTTGGCCGTCACATAATCCGGGTCATCGTAATTTACGAAATCGAATTTCAACGCCGGCAAGTAGACCGACACCGTGGCGGCGAAGAGCAGGAGCGTGAGGACCACAACCGCGCGACGGGGTGGGCGATGAATTCCCGGCGCGAGCATGTCCTCTGGCGCGGTGGGCGCGTTCGCCGGTTCAGTCATGGCTGGTCAAAAGCATGTGACTGGCGCAAATTAGCCGACCGATGGGTTGTGTGAAATAACTAATTCCGGACCGTGGAACCGCTCTTTGACGTGCTTTTTGAAGATGAGGAATTGCTGGTGGTCAGCAAACCCGCCGGCCTGGTGTGCCATCCCACCAAAGGCGATGCGTACTCGAGCCTGATCAGCCGGTTGCGGTTGTACTTGGGTGAGGGGGCGCAACCGCAATTGGTCAATCGTTTGGATCGGGAAACCAGCGGGGTGACTTTGGCCGCTAAGGCGCCGGGGGTCGCGCGGGATTTGGGACGCCTGTTTGAACAGCGAGCCGTCCAAAAGGAGTACCTCGCCATTGTCTATGGCCATCCTTCAACGGAAACGGGAACCATCACAGCGGCGCTCGGTAAAGATGAGCTGAGCCGCGTGGCGATAAAAGATTGTGTGCGCGCCGACGGTGCGGCTGCCCGGACTGATTTTGCGGTGGTCCGGAGATTCCATCGTTCAATACCCGGCGCCGCCAAGCCGCAGCGGTTTTCGCTGCTCACGGTGCAGCCGCACACGGGGCGCAAACATCAGATTCGCATCCACCTCGCGCACCTCGGGTTCCCCATCGTTGGCGACAAGATTTACGGCGGTGATGAGACGCTCTACCTGGCGCTGGTGGAAGGACGGTTGACCGCGGCGCAGGCGGAGGCCTTGCTGGTGCCGCATCACGCTTTGCACGCCAGTGCGCTGCGCTTTCCCTGGCGGGGCGAGGACCGGGAGTTTCGGGCTGAGCCGGAAGCATGGTTCAAGCAATTCGCCGACGGGCATTGAAGTCCTCCTTGCGGAGCACTGGTGCGGATGCCCGGAGGATACCTGCTAAAGGGCTGCGGGTAGGCTTGGACGAAGACGATCAAAAGATGCAAAGGCAAAGACGTCCAAATTCAAGCTTGTATGTTGCGTGCTGGCAGGAGCAAAGTGGGCCTTACTGAGGCTGAGCATGAATGGCTCGGAAAAAGGGGAACGGCAACAATTCCGGAGCGAAAAGCAACGTGCCGTTGGAAAAATCCAGGTAAACCATATGCGGCGCAAACATTTGATTTTGTGCCTACTGGTGGCAGGAGTTCTCTTTGGTTCCGGTTGTGCTTATTTCCGACCTTCGCAGACGGAAGCCGCGCGTCTGCGGGAGCAGCAAACTGTCCGCGAAAATGAGTACCTCAAGGGGTCGCTTCTGGATGGCCTAATCCAGGCCGGTGGCACCGCTCTAATGGAAGTGCGGTGAACAAAGGGCGCTTCGAAGGGTAGACATCCTGGTTCGGAGACCCCGAGCGGCCAAGGCTTCTACCGCGTGAGGCAGTGGTAACCTATCCCAACTCGATTTCCGACCTCGGGCGACTGCGTCTTCGGCGCAGGTTCCCCGTTATTTCCCCCACGGACCCAGCGGGAAATCCACCGAACCACCGATCCAGAACTTCCGATCTGTGTTGGTGCCGTCCACAATAGTGCGGGTGTGGAAGCCCAGGCGGATGTGGTGCTTGCTGGTGGTGTAGGAAAAGCCCGCTTCGATGGCATCATTGATTTCGCGCACATTACGCGGGTAATCGAGAGAGGTGGGATCGTTGGGATCGTACGAAATATCCTCACCGGCGAGCGATTGCATATGGCGATAGCCGACGTCAATCTCCCAGCCTTTGATTTCCTGGAACAGGCCGACGGCCGCCATGTATTGGTCGTTGCCGATGGTCTTATTCCAGCGGTAAAGCAAATCGGTATAAGCCCCGAACCCGGTCCAGCCGAAATGTTTCTTGGCCAGGAATTCCGGTTCGATGGCGGCGGAGCGCATGCCGGGGGCGAATGGGAAATCCTTGTTATACGTTCCCGGTAACACCGCCCCGGCGCGGAAGACCAGGGTGGGCATCCATTTCGGGCTATCGTCGGACTCCTTCCAGATCAGGTAGCGTACTCCGAAACCGATATCCATCAGGCCGGTGGTGGACTCGACGTTGCCTTGGGTGAACGACCGGGAGCCGACCGTGGTGCCGCCCACGCTCAGGTCCAGGGCCCAGCGTTCTTTCAGGCCGTATTGGAAAGTCAAATAGCCCTGCGTGGTGTCGATGCCGTAGCTTTCTCCGTCCTGCTTGTAGGTGACGTCGTACTGGTTGCGCGGCGCCATGATCCGGTATGCTTCGGATTCCTCATAAAGAATTCCCACCACCAATTGCCCTTTTTCCGGCATGTTCGCGAGGTAAGCGAACGGCCGGTGCGGGACGTTTTCCGAGGCTAAAGCGGGCAGCGTGAGCGCGCCTAGCGTAACAGCGATTGCGCCCAGCGCGCGCGCCGGAGTGTCCAACCGGGGGAGGACACGGGCGGGATGACTACCAACACCAAAAGGTTCCGAGTTCATAGAGGCCCTGAAAAAATACAAAATGCATCATTTTGTAAATAAAAATCACTTTTCCGACCGTGATTTGCCCGCGGAACGCTTCCCGCCACCGGCGGTCAGAACGGTTCCGCAAAGCACTCCAGTGGCGAAAAACCCAAAGTACATGATCGCGGCGGGCAGTCGCTCGTTCTTGAAAAGTGGCGGCAGGGAAAGGTCGATATTCTGGCGGTTATTCATGCCCATGAGGACCAGGAGCAGTAACACCGCCATCAAAAAGATGGTCTTCAACAGCAGTTTCGGATTCATAAAAGTTCGTCTGCCCGGAAATTAGGTAAAACCCGGGCCGAAAGCAAATGCCGCCGGGCTGGATTTGGGCGCTGGCCCGGCCCAATCCTGGCGGATGGCGGGCGCCGGCGAATCTTTGACAGCCGGACCTGATCCTCTAAGCTTGCGGCTGTGAGCATTGTCACAAAAACCGGCGACCATGGAACCACCGCACTGATGTATAATCGGCGCGTGTCGAAGTGTCATCCGCGGGTCGAGGCCTATGGCACGGTGGACGAATTAAACGCCGCGTTGGGATTGGCGCGGGCTACCGTAACCCTGGAACCCGTGCGCGGCTGGCTGGCGGAGCTGCAAAAGCACTTGATCACCTTGATGGGCGAACTGGCCACGGATACTCAGGATTTGGAACGCTACGTGCGGGACGGTTTCCCGCGGGTGACGACCGAACTCACCGCCCGGGCCGAAGCCATGATTGCGGAAGTCGAAGCGCGGGACATCGCTTTCCGGGGTTGGGCCATGCCGGGGGACAGCCTGGGGTCGGGCGCGCTGGACCTGGCGCGGACCGTTTGTCGCCGGGCGGAACGCGGCGTGTGCGCCCTGCATGAATCGGGCCAGCTCCAGAATCCGGAAATCATCATCTTCCTGAACCGGATCTCGGACCTGCTGTGGTTGAGCGGTCGGCTGGTGGACGCGAGTTCGGGCGGGCCGGGAGCGACGCCGGCCGCGAGCTAGCTTTTTAAATATACCAGGTACACTTCAGCCCCGACCCGGCGCCGGGAGGCCAGCCGGAAAAGCCGTGCCTGCGCCAGTCGCGAGACGCCCAGGCCGTCCGCCAGCGTCGGCGCGTGGCGTCCGCCGAAAATAAAGGGGCATATGGTGAGGTGCAATTCCGCCACTAAACCGGCGCGGAACAGGGCGTCATTGAGTTGACCACCGCCTTCGCATAACAAGTGCCGAACGTGGTAGGCCTTGCGCAGCCAGGCCAGCGCCCGCGGAAAATCTATCTCCTTGTCGCCGAAACAGCGCACTTCATCCGCGACCGACCGGAGCCGCCGCAGGTTCTGCGGACCCGCCCGCCGGGTCGTCAACACAATGATGGGCGAGAAACGGTGGCGAAAGATCTCCGCCTCGGGGTCCAACGTCCCCGAACGCGAAACGACAATTCGCAGCGGTTCATCCGTCCGCCCCGCCCGACGTCGGGCCCGGCGATAGCGTTCGCCGCCGCTCCCGAGGTTGACCGGGTTGAGATCGACCGTGCGGGCTCCTGCCATCACCGCATCGGCCCGGGTCCGGAGTCGGAGCAGTTCCGCATGATCGCGCGGGCTGCCGAACGAACTGACCGCGTGGTTGGCGGTCGCAATTTTTCCATCGGCCGTGATGGCCATGTTGATCATGACCCGGGGCAGCAGCACTCGCGGCCGAGATGTGCCGGCTTGCGGCTTCATGCGCATGCAGATGGTTTGACCGAAACTGGGAGCCAGCGCGACTTCATAATTCAGAGCAGCAACATGGCGTCGCCATAGCTAAAGAATCGGTACTCCTTCCGGATAGCCTCTTGATAGTGCTCCAGTATGCTGCGAACTCCCCCGGTTCCGCCCGGCGCGGCAAATGCGCTCACCAGCATCAGCAGCGTGGAGCAGGGCAGGTGAAAGTTGGTAATCAAGCCGTCCACCACCTGAAAATTCCGAGGCGGGAATATGAAAATCCGGGTGCGGCCTGTTTCCGGGACCAGTTCGCCCTCGTGGGCCTCGGCCACGCTTTCGAGCACTCGCACCGTGGTAGTGCCCACCGCGATGACGCGCCCTCCGCCGGACCGCGCGTGGCGGATGGCGGCAACCGTCTCCGGGCGCAGCTCGTAGCGTTCCTCGTGCATCCGATGCGCGGCCAGGGTTTCGGCCTTTACCGGCGCGAAAGTGCCCAGGCCCACGTGCAGGGTAATCTGTGCCGTGGCAATGCCCGCTTCACGCAGCCGCTCGAGCCGCTCCGGGGTGAAGTGCAGGCCCGCAGTGGGAGCGGCCACCGAGCCGGGAGCGCTGGCATAAACCGTCTGGTAGCGCGACAGGTCCTCGGGAATCGGCCCGTTACTCCCGCGCCGGATGTAGGGGGGCAGAGGCGGCTCGCCAAATTGATCCAGTACATTGAGAATATTTGAAGCTCCCTCGAAGCGCACACGGCGATGACCTTCGTCGTTCACCGCCAGGACCTCCGCTGTCACCGGTGGCGCGCCGACGGTCCGGGGGTGCAGGTCAATCCGGGTGCCCACCCTCCCGCGTTTCCCCGGGCGCAGCATCACCCACCAGTCGTTGGGGGCATTTTCCTCCACCAACAGCAGTTCAAACTCGCCGCCGGTGCGTTGGTTGCGTCCGTGCAACCGGGCCGGGATAACCTTGGAGTTGTTCATGACCAGCAGATCGCCCGGTCGGAGGTATTTCTCCAGGTCCCGGAAATGACCGTGCGTCACCGCTCCCGTTTCCCGTCCGTAAACCAGCAACCTGGAGGCATCCCTCTTGGAGGCGGGATGCTGGGCGATCAAATGCTCCGGTAACTGGTAATCAAAATCCGAGGTCTTCATCCGTACCGGTCCTGGAGCGCTGCGTCATCGGCGAAATACATCTCTATCTATCAACCTAGCGCGGGAAGTCATTCGGAGACAGGAAAAAGCACTTCATGGGCGGGGGAGGGGGGTGTGTTGGAGTGGGGCGGCATGGGGGAAACCGGTAAGAGAAGGGTGATTGACGGATAACGATAAAGGAGAGGATTCGGGTCGAAAAGAGACCGGAATTATCCCCAAGGCCATGGGAATTGTGAATAACTTTTGAATAAACGCCTACGAAAATCATTGACCTTGTGGGGCAATGTGGTTAAAAGTGGGGCGTAATGGGGCGTTTGAGTGAGTTCGTGGAGCCCTGTGAATAGTTTGATGGACCCGGAAAAGACAAATAACGCGGCCTCGTATTACACGTCGTTTTATCTCCATGGAGTGGACGATAAGCGTCGGCTGCAGATACCTGCCAAGTGGCGTCCGGGGGAAGATGTGATTGAATTTGCATTGGTGACCTGGCCGCAATCGAAGGAAGGCACGTGCCTTCGGGTATTGCCGCCCAAGGAAATGGAGAAGCTGATGGCGCAACTGGAAGCCATGGCGAACGCGGATCCGAGCAAAGTGCCGCTGAAGCGGTATATCGGCACGGAATCGGAGATGGTGACGGTAGACAAGGCTGGAAGGATTTGCCTGCCGGATCGCATGGCCAAAGCGGCAGATATCACCAACGAGGCGATGTTGGTGGGGTTGCTGGACAAATTTGAGATTTGGAATCCGGCCCGTTACGAACGGGTTAAAGCCACCGATTCGTTGATGGCGGCGGAAGCCATGAGACTGATGGGGTGAACCATGAGCTTATATAAATTGCTGGCGGCAGGCAGGAGTTTGATGGGCCTGAGTGGATCGGCGGCTCGATATGAAGTGACCGCTGAACGGTTGCTGCCGAAGTTCAGCCCGCGGAAGAATCCGTTTCGCGCGACGATTCATCCGCACGAGAAGCCCGAGAGCGAAACGCCGTCCGCGGTGCCGGTTGCGGCAGCAGAGCCGGTCGTGGTGAAACCGGCGAAGACGGACAAGTCCGAGCCGACCGCAGCGCCCGCGCCAAAAGCCCCAGTCGCGCTGCAGCGGGAGATGCCGTTTGTGGCGCATGTGACGCGGGTGCGGAGTTGGCCGCGCCGGATTTGGGAATCGCTTAGCCGCTGGAAGCCGCGGATGAAGCGGGCGCCGAGACAGCGTGCCGCGGGACTGGGTCCAGTGCAGCGCGAACTTTGCCTGGACATGGTGCGGGTGGTGCGCAGTGATTTGACCGATTGCGATGTGGTGACCCCAGCGCCGGCTCCGACGCCGGCGAAGACCAGCGCGGGACGACGGGCGCTGCAACGCGGGACGGGCGCCGTGCTGGCGCTGGAGCGCACGGCCCGGGAGTTATTTGGCGCGCAACGAGTGGAGCGACGATGAACGGTGGCGACCTTCGAACACAGATCAGTGTTGCTGGACGAGGTGCTGGCCGCGCTGAAACCGGCGGACGGCGGGCGGTACGTCGACGGCACGGTCGGTGGGGGTGGACACGCGGCAGCCATTTTGGCCGCGAGTTCGCCGAAGGGCTGGCTGTCTGGATGCGATCGCGATGGCGCCGCTCTTGAGGCGGCCCGGGAGCGGTTGGCGCCGTTTGCGGGGCGCTTTGAGTTGCGGCGCGGAAATTTTGCGGACCTGGGTAAGTGGATTGGAGCCGGCACGTGCGATGGGGTGCTGTTGGACCTGGGCGTGAGTTCGCCGCAGTTGGACGTGGCGGAGCGCGGATTCAGTTTTCAGCAGGACGGACCGCTGGACATGCGGATGGACACACGCCAGGAGTTGACCGCCGCGGATTTGTTGAATCAGCGGGATGCCGAGGCGTTGGCGGAGATTTTCTGGCGGTTCGGCGGCGAGCGGGACTCGCGGCGGGTGGCCCGGGCCATCGTGCAAGACCGGGGTCAGCGGCGGTTTACGCGGACGCGGCAATTGGCTGAGTTGTTGGAGAGGATACTGCCGCGGCGGGGCCGGACGCATCCGGGCACGAAAGTTTTTCAGGCCTTGCGCCTGGCGGTGAACGATGAGTTGGGTTCGCTGGAGCGGGCTTTGGCCGATGTGACGGCATTGTTGAAGCCGGGCGGACGGTTGGCGGTCATCACGTTTCACTCGTTGGAAGACCGGATGGTGAAAGACTTTGGACGTGAGCGCGCGCGGGACTACGACTTTGACGGGCCGGTCGATGTGCCGGAGCTGCGGCGACCGCGGACGCCGGAACTGCGGTGGGTGTCGCGAAAGGCGATTTGTCCGGGCGCACGCGAACTGGCGGAGAATCCGCGCAGTCGCAGCGCGCAGTTGCGGGTGTTGGAGAAAGTGTGAGCGAGTATGGCACGGAATCGGAAATCAAGTTCAGCAGCCCTCCGGTTTGGACCGGCGGTGAAGGCGGTGCTGTTGTGCCTGGCGATTGGCGGGTTTGGGGTGGGCTATGTCTGGCAGAAGACCGTGCTGAATGAACTGGGACAACAGATTTTGAAGCGGGAACGCAAGCTGACCGAGCTGCAGTTCAAGAACGAAGAGCTGCGCAAGCAACTGAGCTTTTTGAGTTCCCCGGATAATTTAAGAGCCCGGAACCGGGTGTTCGGGCTGGCGCCGCCGCCGCTGGGACAAGTGGTCCGGCTGACGGAACCGGTAGGCTTGGAGCGGCCGAGCCCGGAAACAGAGCGGCGCTATGCGGGACCCGCCACAGTGGCGGCGGTACCGGTGCCTTGAGATTTTGGACTAGCCGCTTACCCGTGTCAGGCCGAGAGGAGGAACCGGCCGGCGCGGGCGAGCGGCAGCCCAAAGGGCGCGAACGATTTGCATTACAACTGAAAACCGCCGCTCGCCACGATTTGGATGAGGAACCAGTCGTGGCGGGCGGTCGGCTCTGATATTATGATCAGGCGAACGCAATTTTGGACCCTCCGGGTATTTGGGGTGTTGATGCTCTGCGCCTTCGCGGTGTTGGCGGCCCGCCTGGTGGATTTACAGGTGCTGCGCCACGAGCAACTGCGGGGCGAGGCAGAACAAAACACTCACAAACAGTATTATCGTGAGCCTCGGCGTGGGGATATCCTCGACAGCCAGGGTATTATCCTGGCCGGGAGTAGGCCCGTGAAAACTGTTTCCGCCGATCCGCGCATGCTCTTCGGCAAGGATGCGGAGATGGCGCGTTTCCTGGCACCCTATCTGCAAGAAGAGGAAAGCGTGCTGCTGGCCAAACTCTCCGCCAAGACCCGTCAAACCTCCACCGGACTGGTGATCACCAACAAGAGCGTGGTCCTGAAACGGAAGGTGCCGCTGGAAAACTGGCAGGAGCTGAGCGCGGCCCTCAAGACGAACATTTTCGGCTTCGAGTACGAAATCAAGCGGGGTAAGAAGATCATCCCCAAACCCCTGGCGGATCTGCGCGTCGCGGCGGTGAGCGGTACGGACGACCAATTGCGCGTTTATCCGAGCAGCAACCTGGTGTCACACGTGCTGGGCTTTACCGGTGAGGCGACTGAACCGGGCGGCCCCATCGCCGGCAAGGAAGGTATCGAACTGACCTTTAATGAACGGCTCAGCGGCAAGCGTGGCTGGCGCCGCACCGAAATGGATAGCCGCAAGCGGGAGTTGGTGACCTTGCGGGATGAGGATGTGGAACCGCGGGACGGGTGCAACTTGGTGCTGACCATCGACTCCGTGTTGCAGCACTACCTGTCGGATGCTCTCAAGGATGCCATGCAGCAGTACTCCCCGCTGAGCGCTTCCGGCATCATTGTCCGGCCCAAGACCGGAGAAATTCTGGCGATGTCGATCCTGCCCGATTTCGATCCCAACTCGCCTGGAAACCTCCCGGACCGCCGCCGTAACCGCGCGATTACAGATATTGCCGAGCCGGGATCGACCTTCAAGATCGTGGTGGTCTCAGCCGCGTTGAACGAAAACCTGGTGAATTTGCGAGACACCTTTGATTGTGAGCGCGGCCGCTTTTTTTACGGCGGCCACATGTTACATGATCATGCCCCGTTGCCCGTGCTCACGGTCGAGGGCATCATCACCAAATCCTCGAATATTGGCGCGGCGAAGATCGGGATCAAGCTGGGCGAACAGCGGCTTTACGATTACATGAAGGCCTTTGGGTTTGGTACTTTGACCGGAATTCCCCTTCCGGGAGAAGTCAGCGCCCGCCAATTTGTGCAGCCGGTGAAGAGTTGGTCCAAAGTGTCGATCGCGCAGATTCCCATGGGGCAGGGGATTGCGGTCACGCGCCTGCAAATGGTGATGGCGATGTGTGCCATTGCCAACAAAGGCTGGCTGATGCGCCCGATGCTGGTGGACCGATTGGTACGCCGGGATGGCCAGGTGGAAGCCCAGTATGGACCGCAACGCGTTCGCCAGGTGATCAGCGAATCGGCGGCCCGGGAAATGGTGCAGGCCCTTAAGACCGTGGTGGGTCCGGACGGCACCGCGCCGAAGGCCGCGTTGGACCATTACGTGGTGGCGGGCAAGACGGGTACCGCTCAAAAAGCTGAAAACGGGGTTTATGTTCATGGTAAATACTTGTCCTCGTTTATCGGGTTCTTTCCGGCAGACAACCCGGAA
This sequence comes from Verrucomicrobia subdivision 3 bacterium UBA693, assembly GCA_002298785.1. Taxonomy (GTDB): domain Bacteria; phylum Verrucomicrobiota; class Verrucomicrobiia; order Limisphaerales; family UBA8199; genus UBA693. The sequence continues at coordinate 39,180 of DBMR01000026.1, read as the reverse complement.
TTGTGCATTTCCATCGTGTTGGACGAGCCGAAGAGCGTTCACTATTACGGCGGCCAGATTGCCGCTCCGGTCTTCAAACAGGTTGCCGAGCTAGCTGCCAATCATTTGAACATTCGGCCCGACCTTGACCCGGGCACGCTGACCAATCAGCCCGATCCGAAAGCGATCAAGACGGCTTCGACCCGTTCAAACGGCGCGGTCTCGAAGCCACCATTGGACTGAAGTATCCGGAATGGAACCACGAACCTTAGCTTATGTTGCCGAAGCCTGCGAAGCCTCGCTTGTCACCGGCGCCCCCGGGACGCTGGCGACCGGGATTTGCACCGACTCGCGGAAAGTGCGCGCCGGCGACTTGTTCGTGGCGTTGAAGGGCGAGCGTTTTGACGCGCACGATTTCCTGAAGGAAGTCAGCGCGGTGGCGGCGGCAGTGTTAATTGAGCCGGGCAAATGTGGTGCGGTGCAGGCGGGGTGCGCACGGATCGAAGCGCCGAGCCCGCGGGAAGCCCTGGGCCGATTGGCGGCGGCTTACCGCCGGGATTTTCCCATCCCGGTCTTTGCGGTGGCGGGTTCCAACGGCAAAACCACAACCAAAGACATCCTGGCGACAGTGTTGCGGCAGAAATTCGTAACGCTGTCGAGCGAGGCCAGTTTTAACAACGACGTGGGCGTGCCCTGGACCTTGCTGCAATTATCGCCAACGCACCAGCAAGCGGTGGTGGAAGTGGGCACGAATCACCCCGGGGAACTGGCGGCCCTGGTGCGCATGGCGCAGCCGCGTTACGGCGTGCTGACCAGCATTGGCGCCGAGCATTTGGAGTTCTTCGGGGATCTGGAAGGCGTGGCGCGTGAGGAAGGCAGCCTGGCGGAGTTGCTGCCTTCTGACGGAACCCTCTTTCTGAACGGGGACAGCGAGTGGTCGGCGCGCATTGCCGGGCGCGCTTCCGCCCCGGTGGTGCTTGCCGGCGCCGGGGAAAGTAATCAGTGGCGCACGCACCGCTTCCGCCTGGATGGCAAAGGCGTCTATTTCACCGTTGAATGTCCGCGCCCTGAGTATCGCGGTGAGTATCGTATCAATTTATTAGGGCGCCACCAGGCAATCAACGCTGTGTTGGTGGTGGCTGCGGCGGCGCACCTGGGATTGACCAAGGCCGAAATTCAAAGCGGTCTGGATCAAGTGAAACCAGCCAAAATGCGGCTGCAACTGTGGGACACACCCTCCGGGGTGCGGATCCTGGACGATGTCTATAACGCGAACCTGGACTCGATGCGGGTCGCGTTGGAGACCTTGCAGCACCTGGCCTGCAAAGGACGGAGAATTGCGGTCCTGGGTGATATGGCGGAGTTGGGTTCCGCCAGCGAAGGAGCCCACCGGGAAGTCGGTCGTTGCGCGGCTCGTTTGGGTGTCGGGCAGTTGTTTGCGGTAGGCACTCGCGCCGGGGAATTGGCCGAGGGCGCGCGGGAAGCCGGCTTGAACCGGGTGTTCGAACTGGGCGAAGTTGAATCCGCAATCGGCGCGCTCAAACGTTTCGTCAAGAGCGGGGACCTGGTCTTACTAAAAGCTTCGCGCGCCTCCCGCTTCGAGCGCATTTGCGCGGCCCTCCGCGGCACTGAGGGAGGGAAGGGCAACTGATGTTGTACTATTTGAGCCAACTGGCGCTGGATTCCTTCGAACTTCCCAAGTGGGCGGAATTATGCCTGAGGTTGCTGCGCTACATCACGGTGCGGAGCGCGGGCGCGGCGGTGACGGCGCTGGTCCTGAGCTGGTGGCTGGGACCGCGTGTGATTCGCTGGCTCAAGCAGCTCAAGTTCGGCCAGGAATACCAGGACAAAGCCGAATTGGGCGGTGTTTCCTCCCGGGTCCTAAGTAAGAAGGGCACGCCGACCATGGGGGGGATCCTGATCATCATGGCTTTGAATTTTACCACCCTGATTTGGGCGCAATTAAATCCGCTGGTGTTGCTGGCCCTGCTCTCGGTGGTCGTGTTGACCGGATTGGGCTTTTACGATGACTACGCCAAGATCATGCAGCAAAGTGGCGGAGGCGCGAAATCCCGGATCAAACTCTGGGTCCAATGTCTGCTGGCGCTCTTTATCGGTGCCTATCTTTGGCTGATGCCGTCCACGCACAAATTGATTACCGAGGTGATGGTGCCGTTTTACAAGGAGCCGATCCTGGTGGGCGCCGGTGTGGTTGGGTTGGCGATCACAGTCCTGGCGATCGTGGGCAGTTCCAACGCCGTCAATCTGACGGATGGCCTGGACGGGCTGGCGATCGGGTGCACCATAATCGTGTCGTTTGTCTTCCTGGTGCTGACTTACCTTGCGGGCAACGCCCGGGCGGCAGCTTACCTGTTTATTCCCTATGTTCCCGGTGCCGGTGAACTGACCGTGTTTTGCGCCGGTATGATCGGAGCCGGGCTCGGGTTCCTCTGGTTTAATTGTCATCCGGCGCAAATGTTCATGGGGGACACAGGCTCGCTGGCGCTCGGCGGGGCTCTCGGGATCATCGCCGTGCTGATCCACCAACCATTTGTGTTGGTCATCGCCGGTGGGATTTTCGTGATTGAGGCCGGCTCCGTGTTGATTCAAACGGGTTGGTTCCGCTATACGCGCCGGCGTTACGGCACCGGAAGACGGGTGTTTTTGATGGCACCGCTGCACCACCATTTTGAGAAACGGGGGTGGTATGAAAGCCAGGTGGTAATCCGTTTTTACATTCTATGCGTGCTGTTTGCCGTGCTGGCACTCAGCACTTTGAAGATTCGTTAGCAGCGCGGTTGATCGTGGCAATTTCATGTTGGATTTGAAGCACAAAACTGTTCTGGTGATCGGGATCAACTCCCGCGCGCGAGCCGTCTGTGGTTTGCTGGCACGGCTGGAAGCGCGGGCGGTGGTTGCCGATTCCGCCGAAGCGGTACCGGTTCCAGGCGTCGTTGCGGCGCTCGAAGCTCAAGGGTTTGCGGTTCTGCCGGGCCAAAGCGAACCGCCCGCCGGTGAATTCGCAGCGGTGGTGGTCTGCCGGGAGGGCGGGTTGTCCCGGGCCGCCCGGTCCCGTGGCATGGAATTAGTCAGCGAACTGGAACTGGGCTTTCAATACACCCAATGCTTGGCATTGGCGGTGGCGGGCACGAACGGCCGAGGCACAACTTCCGAATTGATTGAGCGCATGCTTGTCGCCAATCAGAGACGCACGCGAATTTGCGGCGGATTAAAAGTTCCGGTATGCGCCGCCGCCGAATCGAGCCGCGAGCTGGACTACCTCATCATCAAAGCCAGTCCCTTCCAGCTTGAATCCACCCGCCGCTTCCGCCCGTCCATCGCGGTGTTGACCAACCTGGCGCCCGACGATTTGGATCATTTTACCAGCCTGGAAGCATATCTGAGAGCCAATGCGCGCTTGTTCCAGAACCAGCAGAGCTTTGATTGGGCCATTGTTCAGCAGGAGGCACTGGCCAGTTTGCAGGCAATTCAGGCACCGTTGCCCGCCAAAATCATCACATTTAGCGCAACCGATCCCAAGGCGGATTTGCATCTTGATCGGGGTTTGCTTTTGAGCCGTCTGCCAGATTGGGAAGGGCCGTTGTTGGACCTGGGTCAGTGTGCGCTGCGCGGGCCTCACAATGCCGAAAACCTCATGGCGGCCTTGGCAGCGGGTCGGGTCTTGCGATTGCCTTTGGAGCGGATGGTGGAGACGCTTAAGGCGTTTGATGGCGGCCCCCACCGCTGCCATCTGGTCGCGGAGCTCAGCGGGGTCCAATTTATTGATGATTCGGCGGCGCGGAATTCGCATGCCTTGCGCCAGGCCGTGTCCACAGCCCGCCCCGGTTTTGATAATCGGCCGAATGTAATTTTGATCGCTGGAGGCCGTGATCGCGGCATCGAATACCACGACCTGGGTCCCCTCCTTTCCCAGCGTGTCAAGCGCGCTTTTCTGCTGGGCCCGGCCGCAGAGAAAATGCGTGCAGCGTGGAGTCTTTTTACTCCTTGCGCCGAGGCGGATTCGTTGTTAGAAGCAGTGTTTGACGCGGCAAAAATGGCCGTGCCTGGCGATGTAGTTTTGCTTTCACCAGCGTGTTCAAGCGCTGATCAGTCTCAAGATGACAAAACTCGCGGCTCGATCTTTTGTGAAGCGGTCAAATCAATAGATAGCGGTGTGCGGATGACGCACCACAACATAACAGATAAAAAACCGGAGCATGGCGTTGATGCATGAGCGCCACGCGAACTTATATGAACAAATTGCCGCGCGCTTTGAGGCAAGCGCCGGGCCAAAAATCAATCAATACACCTCAATCAACACGCCATAGGTCAATACGATGAACAATCAAACTCCAACCGAATCTCCGGAGTCGCCGCTGACTCAAAAGAATCAGGGTCGTGCCCGGGTTAAACTCGCCATCTTTTTTGTGCTGGCCATCCACTTTGTGGGCTTGATGGGCTTGCTCATGCTTGGCTGCCAGAAAGAAAAGGAACCGGTGCCTCAGATTTCAGAGCAAACCAACCAGCCCCCGGCGTTTGAGCCATACACCAACACCACCGCCTTGGACACGAATGTTCCTCAGGCGACCATCGACACCAACCCGCCGCCGGTCATCACCCAGGTGGACACCAACCCGCCGCCGGCGCAACTTCCGCTGACCGGAGCCACGGAATACACGATAGTTAAAGGGGATACCTTCAGTTCCATCGCCAAGAAGCAGGGAGTTACCGTGCGGGCGTTGACCGAGGCGAACCCGAACGTGAATTCGAGCAAGCTGAAAATCGGCCAGAAAATTCAGATCCCGGCCTCGACCAAATCGGCAGGTGCGACTGAGGTTCCCAAAGCGAACGGGACGGCAGCCCCAGCCGCGGGGACCGCCAACGGCGACGGCACGACTTACACCGTGAAGTCCGGCGATACGCTGACCAAGATCGCCAGCCACTATGGAGTGACCGTCAAAGCCATCAAAGATGCCAACGGTTTGAAGACCGAAAAGATCAAGGTGAGTCAGAAGCTTAAGATTCCCGCGAAGAAAGGTGGCAGCACGACACCGGCTCCGACCGGCACGGGCACGACTGCCACTAACGCGTAAGGGGATCCGAGAAGCGGGAATCTGGATCTTAAATGAAATAAGCCTGTGAAAGCGGCGCCGCACAGCCTATCGACAAGCCGGAATGCTTCCCGGCGTCGGCAGGTTGGCCGGCGCTGGTTCCGGCTGCCGGCGGACCGGGCGGTCGAGTCGCGGAAAGGGCAGCGGGTGCAACCATGAAACTTGCGGTAACCACCCTCGTATTCTGTGTCGCGGCCCTGCTTTCGCTGGGCATGGTGATCCTGTACAGCGCCACCATGTATGGCACACTCCCCGCTCGGTTCCTGATCATGCAGTTGGTCTGGGGCGGGCTGGGATTGGTGGCCTGTGTGGCGCTGGCGGCGTCCGATGAAAAGCTGCTGAAGCGGCTGGCGCTTCCTGTCCTCGCAATTGCCGCCTTCCTGCTGCTCCTGGTTTATGTCCCGGGCATTGGTGGCCTGACCAATGGCGCCAGGCGCTGGTTGCACTTCGGGCGGATCAATATTCAACCGTCTGAGCTCGCGAAAATCGCGCTGATCATGACGGTGGCCTGGTATTGCGACCGGCACTCCAGGCACATGCCGACCTTCTGGCGTGGGTTGGCGGTGCCGGGTATATTTATCGGCCTGGTCATCGGCCTCATTTTCGTGGAGCCGGATCGTGGCACTTCGATTCTGCTGAGCGCTGTTTGCGCCATTATGCTGTTGGTTGGAGGAGTGCGCTGGCGCTACGTGGTGCCGATCGGTTTGGTGGTGGTTTGCGCGCTGGCCTGGTCGCTGACTCACGACAGCATGCGCAGCCACCGCATCGCCGGCTGGTTGAACCCGGAAGAGCACAAAACCGGAGTTGGCTTCCAGGCGTACCAGGGGATGCTGGCGCTTGGATCAGGTGGATGGACCGGGCTGGGTCTTGGCAACGGCCGACAAAAGCTCGGTTTTATTCCGGAGCACCACACCGATTTTATCCTGGCGGTTGTGGGTGAGGAGTTGGGGTTGATCGCCACGTTGCTGGTGGTGCTGGGATATGTCCTCATCGTCATTTGCGGATTGTTCATCTCGATGCGCGCCTCCGGCATGTTTGGATTATTGCTGGGCACCGGCATCACTTTCCTGATTGGCTTGCAGGCCTTCATCAACATCGGCGTCGTGACCAGCACGCTGCCGAACAAAGGGCTGCCTTTGCCCTTCGTCAGCTATGGCGGATCGAACCTGATGATGATGATGGCCGCCGTCGGCCTGTTGCTCAGCCTGGCCCGGCAGTCGCGGGCGCCCGAGGCGCTGCGCGAGCCGGCGGGGAGCGAAGCCGAACAGGCCTTTGCCCCTCAAACTCCGTGAATCACCCGAGCCAACCCCTCATCGTGATTGCCTGCGGAGGCACCGGTGGACATCTGTTCCCGGGTCTCGCGGTGGCTGGTGAATTGCTCCGGCGTGACTGCGCGGTAATGCTGATGGTTTCACCCAAAGAAGTGGACCAGGTCGCGGCGCGGCAAGCGGAGGGCATGCAAGTCGTGACCCTGCCCGCGGTCGGTTTGTCCCGCGGGGGTGAATTCGCATTCTTGTGCGGTTTCCTGGATTCATTCCGGGCTTCCCGCCGTGCTTTTCGCGGACGATCCCCCTACGCGGCGCTGGCGATGGGCGGCTTCACGAGCGCCCCGCCGCTGCTCGCCGCACGGATGCGCGGGGCCCGGTGTTTTCTGCATGAGTCGAACACCATACCCGGCCGCGCGAATCGCTGGCTTTCCTGGGTGGTGGATACAGCTTTTGTCGGTTTTCCGGAGGCGGGCACCCGCTTGCGCGCAAAGCAGGTACTGACTACGGGCACTCCGGTGCGGTTGCAATTTCAGCCCTCCCCGGCCCGCGAATGCCGGCGGGAATTGGGGCTCGATCCGGACCGCCCGGTGGTGCTGGTCATGGGCGGCAGCCAGGGTGCAGGTGCGATCAACAAGCTGGTGTTGGACGCATTGCCGGAATTGGCCCGGCAACTCTCAAATGTTCAGTATATTCACCTGACGGGTCCCCGGGACCAGACGGAGGTCGAACAGGCGTACGCGCGGGCGGGGCTGACAGCCGTGGTGCATTCATTCCTGGCCGAAATGCACGTGGCGCTCGGCGCCGCCAGCGTGGCGATCAGCCGCTCTGGCGCCTCTTCCATGGCGGAACTGGCCGCGATGCAGGTGCCGTCGCTGCTGATTCCCTATCCAACCGCCACCGATAACCATCAGTTCCACAACGCGCGGGCCTTTGAAAGCACCGGGGCGGCGCGGATGCTCGAGCAGCGGGCCGTTTCGGCGCGGGTGCTCACGGAATGGTTGCGCGAAATGATTGAATTGAAGGATGTCCGCTCCGGCATGCAGGCGGCGCTGGGCCGCTGGCATCAGGGCGAGGCGGCGCGCCTGATCGCTGAAGGCATTCTGGGACCGGGAAAAGCGGCGCGGTGCCGGCCCGGGGCACCTGAGGCGGAGGCCTCGGCGCGGGGTTCCTCCAAATTACAGAGCCTGTCCATCGCCGCATGAACAGCACCCCAGTTCAAACGCAAGCAGAGGACCTGGCTGCGCTGCTTTCGCCGGAAAGCGTCGTGCGAGCGCACGAACCGCTGGCGCGGCGCACCACGCTGCGCGTGGGTGGGCCGGCGGACGTTTACGTGGAGCCGGCCAGTGAGGCGGAGCTGGCGGCGGTGCTGCGATTTTGTGCCGAGCGGTCTCTGCCCAGTCTCCTGCTCGGGCGGGGATCGAATTTATTGGTGCGCGACGGCGGCTTTCGTGGGGTGGTGATTTGTCTCTGCCAGCCGGAGTTCAGCCGCATCACGATACGGGGTCAGCAGTTGGAATGCGGCGCGGGCGCGCGCTTGAAGAACGTGGCGGTGGAAGCCCGGCGAGCGGGATTGGCCGGCCTCGAGTTTTTGGAAGGAATCCCGGGGAGCGTCGGCGGGGCATTGCGCATGAATGCCGGGGCGATGGGCGGAGCGATGTTTGAGATCGTGGAAACGGTCCGGGTCATGGATCCGACCGGGGAAATCATTGAATTGCGCCCGGAGCAGATGGCGGTGGCGTACCGCAGTTGCGCCAGTCTGCGCGATCGCGTGGCGCTGTCTGCTGGGTTGCGGGGGCAGCCGGGAGAGGCTGGAAGCATCGATCGGCGCATGCGCGAATTCAGTGAAAAGCGCTGGTCATCCCAGCCGGCGGCACCCAGCGCCGGTTGCATGTTCAAAAATCCGGCGGGCATCCCGGCCGGTAAGTTGATTGATGAACTGGGCCTGAAAGGCACCCGCGTGGGGGCGGCGCGCGTATCACAGGAGCACGGAAATTTTTTGGTGAATGACGGCGGGGCGACCGCGTCAGAAGTGCTGGGATTGATCGAGTTGATCCGGGAACGGGCACGTCGCGAACGTGGCATCGAGCTGGAAACTGAAGTGCAAATAATTGGGGAATGATTTTGAACCGCAAATATCGAATCACGCTGATGCTGGGAGGACCGAGCGCGGAGCGAGAAGTATCGCTACGTTCCGGGGCGGCGGTGGCGGCCGCGTTGCGGATGGCGGGGCACGACGTGCGGGAGCTGGATCCGCGCACCGAGAACTGGGAGCTGCCTGCAGGCACGGAAGTGGTGTTCCTGGCGCTGCACGGCACCTATGGTGAGGATGGCACGGTGCAACGGCGGCTCGAAGAGCTCGGGGTCCCTTACACCGGGTGTGACGCTCAATCCAGCCACATCGGTTTCAATAAGCATTTGACCAAACAACGGCTCGTGGCAGCCGGGGTGCCGACGCCTAAATCGATCGTCATCGAATCCAGCACGGCCAGTTGGCCCATGGGCTGGAATCCGCCCGTGGTGCTCAAGCCGGTGCGTCAGGGTTCAAGCGTGGGCCTGCAGTTTGTCGAGCGGGTGGCGGATTGGAGCGCCGCGCTCGGCGAGGCGCTGCGCTATGACGACCAGGTGCTGGTGGAGGAGAAAATCGTGGGCCGCGAAACCACCGTGGGCCTGTTGGGCGAGCAAGCGTTGCCCATCGTGGAAGTCCGCCCGCGCACCGGCGTTTACGATTACCAGAACAAATATACGCCGGGCATGACGGAGTACCTGTGCCCGGCACCCTTGGAGCCCGAAGTAGCCGCCCGGATTCAACAGGTGGCCACGGCCGCGTTCCAGTCCATCGGGGGGCGGGATTACGGCCGGGTGGATGTGATGGTTACCGCCGCCGGAGAACCGTTCGTCCTGGAGATCAATACGCTTCCGGGCATGACAGAAACGAGTTTACTGCCCAAAGCCGCGGCGGCGGCAGGCATTTCGTATGTGGAACTTTGCGAGCGCATGGTGCGGCTCGCCTTGCGGCACCAGATCACTACTTGAAACCACATGAGTTGGTTTGGAAAAAAAGCGAAGAATCGCCGGTTCGTCCGGACGCACGTCCTCGATGTAAAACTGAGGAATGACCAGGTGCGGTCCGCGCGCACGCGGTTGCTGGCCATGTGCCTGGGAGTGTTGTTCGTCATGGTGGTCGGGGTTTACGGACTCTGGCTCGCCGGGGAATATGCCGTGCGCGAGCTGGTCTATCGCAATCAAGCGTTCGAAATCCGGGAGATCGATATCCAGACCGACGGCATCCTGGCCGTGGATCATCTGCGGCGCCGCTGCGATGTCAAGGAAGGGGAAAATCTGATGGCCCTTGACCTGTTCCAGGTCCAGCGCGAGCTACAGTTGATTCCCGTGGTGAAACTCGCTTCGGTCGAACGAATACGGCCGCACACGCTGCGGATCCGGGTTACTGAACGTGAACCAATGGTGCAGGTGGTGGTTGGTTGCCCTCGGCCAGGGGGCGGGATGGATCTGGTGGTTTATCACCTCGATGACGAGGGCTTTGTTATGCAACCGCTGGAGCCGCATCAACGCACCGTGTCGGCGGCGCAATCGGGGGAAGCCCAACTCCCGATGTTAACCGGTCTGAACGCCGCGGAGGTGCAGACGGGCCGGCGTCTGGCCTCCCCCCAGGTCCAGGCGGCGCTGCAATTGGTGATGGCCTTCGAGCAATCCCCGATGGTGGGGTTGGTGGAGTTGAAACGCATCGATCTTTCCGCGCCGGATGTTTTGACGGTGACCACCAGCGAAGGCAGCGAAGTGGTCTTTGCCAACTCGAATCCGGAACAGCAAATCCGCCGGTGGCGTGAAATTCATGACCTTGGCCTGCGTCTGAACAAGGCGGTGGCCACCGTGGACCTGGCGGTGAGCAACAGCATCCCGGTCCGCTGGCTGGAGGTGTCCAATGTCACCCCGCCACCTCAGAAAATTCAGAGACCTACCCGCAACAAGAAAAAACATGTTTGACTCACCTTCAATCATCGTGGGCTTGGAAGTCGGCACCAGCAAAGTGTGCGCGGTCGTCGGCGACGTGAGCAAAGAGGAGGGCACCCTGAACATCATCGGGCTGGGCCAGGCGCCCTCCCGCGGGGTCAAAAAAGGTGAGATCACCGATCCCGAGGCTGCCGAGGAATGCATCCGTAAGGCCATCGCCGAAGCTGAACAGATGGCGGACGTTGAGATTCGCAATCTCTATCTTGGGGTGACCGGTGGGCACCTGCGGGGTTTCAATAATCGGGGCGTGCATCCCATTGTGTCCGCCGACCGTGAAATCACCGAGGAAGACGTCAAGGATGTCATCAAGAACGCCAAGGCTATAAATCTCCCGGCGCAGAACCATGTGATCTGTGCTATCCGGCAGCATTTTACGGTGGAGGGGCAGGACGGCATCACGAATCCGGTGGGCATGCTGGGCTCGCGGGTCGAAGTGGATGTTCATGTATTGCACGGCAACCTGAACCGGCTGCAAAACGCCATTCGCACGGTCAAAGGTTTGCAGCTCGAGGTGGATGATATCGTGTTCAACGGCCTGGCCTCGGCGCTGGCGATCCTCAACAGCGACCAGAAAGAGTTGGGCTCGCTGGTGATCGATCTGGGCGCGGGCACGACCGAATTTGCCGTGTATTCCAACGGGATTATCAAGCACACGGGCGTGCTGGCGGTGGGGGGCAATCATGTTTCCAACGACCTGGCCTACGGCCTCAAACTCCGCATGAGCCGGGCCGAAAAGGTCAAGCTCGAGCACGGCTCCGCGCTGGTCGACGAGGAGGCGAAAGGTCAGACCGTGACCTTTGACGAACTGGGCTCCGCCTCGCGGGTGCTGAACCTGGAGCACCTGCAAACCATTATGTACGCCCGGTTGGAGGAAATCTTTCAGTTGATTTACCAGGACCTGGAGCAGGCCGACGTGCTGAAATACTTGCGGGCGGGCGCATTTCTCTGCGGTGGCGGGGCGCGCATTCCGAAAATTGCTCAGCTCGCGGAAAGAGTCTTTCAAATGCCGGTGTCGCTGGGGAAGACCAACTCCATCAGCGGTCTGCGCTCGGCGCTGGATCAGCCGGAGTTTGCGACCGCCATCGGCCTGGTTAAATACGGCACCTTCCAGATGCGGCGAAAATCCTTCAAGGCCCGGCCCCGGTTTCAGGACATCTTCGACAACATTTTCAAACGCAGTTGAACCGCTCGCTTATGCAATCCACCCCTTCATCCGCGCCTGTCACCCCGCCTTCCGGAGAACGTGCGCTGCGTATCAAGATTTTTGGCATCGGCCGCGCCGGCCTGAAGATACTGGAGTTGCTGACCGCTTCGGAATTTGCCTCTGCCGCGCGGCTGGCGATCGCCACAGATGCCGCCTCGCTCGCGGAGAGCACGGCGCCGGTCAAGGTGCTGCTCGAGAACCGGACCTTGCGCGGCCTCGGCACTGGTGGCGATCCCGATCGGGGTCGAGCCTTGGCCGAAGAGCAGGTGGATCAACTGCGGCCGCTCTGCCAGGACGCCGAAGTGATCTTCATCATCACCGGTCTCGGAGGAGGAGCCGGCACCGGCATCAGCCCTGTGCTGGCGCGCGTGGCCCGGGAAGCCGGCGCCCTGGTGCTGGCGTTCGTCATCACTCCGTTCAAGTGCGAAGGCACGCTCCGCAGCCTGTTGGCCGCCGAAGGCTTGCATCAGTTGCAGGCCGGGGCTGATGGATTGGTCTGCCTGCCCAACGAACGCCTGTCCAAATTGATCCGTCCGGACACCAGCGTTTTGGAAGCGTTTACTAGAAGCAACGCCTTGCTCGCGGACGCCGTCCGCGGCGTCTGGCGCCTGCTCACTCGCAAAGGATTACTCGAGATCCGGTTCGCCGACCTGGCGGCCGTTCTACGCAACCGGCATTCCCACTGCGCCTTTGCTGTCGCGGAAGCCTCCGGAGCGGATCGGGCGGAAGCGGTGTTAAACCGCCTCTTCGAGCATCCCATGCTGGATGGTGGTGAGATTCTGTCCCACAGCGCTACGGTCCTGGTGAGCCTGACGGCCGGCCCGGATCTCAGCATGGCCGACCTGAATACGGTCACCGGCAAAATTACCGAGCGCTGTCCGTCGGCCCAGGTGATTGTCGGCGCCGCGGTCAGCCCTGATTTTGGCGATTGCCTGGGGGTTACCATTATTGCCGCCTGCTCACCCGCAGACGATGAAGCTGATCCGGCGGTGGAACCCGAGGTTCGGTCATCATCCCGTGGCAGCACGACTCCGGTTCGCACCGTGGAACCTGCCACGCTGACGGGTCAGCCCGAACGCGCCTCGCGTCCTGAAGCCGGCGCCGAGCGCGGTGGATCAGCGCGCCGCAAATCCGACCAGCAATTTCGCCAAGGCCAGCTACCGCTCCAAATGGTCTCCAAAGGCGGGTTTGAAAAGTGCGAACCCACGATTCACAAAGGAGAGGATTTGGATGTGCCCACTTACGTCCGTCGTGGCTTGGCGTTGAACTGACACTGCTTTAGACCTTTGATTCACCCGCTTCCGACTCGGGCGGGTGAAAAATCATTGATTCTAGTCTGCGCCTGCGCCAGAGTAACGGCGGTTGGCGGGAGAGATGGCAGAGTGGTTTAACGCACACGCCTGGAAAGCGTGAGTGGGCTTAAACCCCACCGGGGGTTCGAATCCCCCTCTCTCCGCCACTTTGGCAAACCCTCAAACCTCTCACCGGATTAAGCGATGACGCCCGCGACCCCTGCGCGGAAACCCTGGTATCGGGTCCTTTACCTTCAGGTGCTGGCCGCGGTCGCTCTCGGCATCCTGGTCGGTTATTTCTTTCCCGCCGTCGGCAAGTCGGTGAAACCCCTGGGCGACGGGTTCATCAAGCTCGTCAAGATGCTGATTGCCCCCATCATCTTTTGCACGGTGGTGCATGGGATTGCCTCGATGGGAGACCTAAAGAAACTGGGGCGCATCGGGGCCAAGACCCTGCTTTATTTTGAAGTGGTCTCGACGCTGGCGCTGCTGATTGGGCTGATCGTGGTCAACACGCTCCGGCCTGGGGTGGGATTCAATCTGGATGCAACCACACTGGATCCTGGCATCTCGCAAAACTATGCCGAGAAGGCCCACGCCCTGAGCACCACGGAATTTCTGCTGAATATTATTCCGCAGACTTTCTTCGGCGCATTCGTCTCCGGTGATTTGTTGCAGGTGCTGCTCCTGGCCATCCTGGTGGCGTTTGCGGTCTCGGCGATGGGTGACCGGGGTCAGCCTTGCCTGCGGGTAATTAGCCAGGGCGCGCAGGTGTTCTTTGGCATCATGCACATCGTGGTGCGCGCCGCGCCGATCGGCGCCTTCGGCGCGATGGGCTTTACTGTGGGCAGCTACGGGCTGGGCGCGCTGAACAAGCTCCTGGCGTTGATGGCCGGATTTTACCTCACGGCCGGCTTGTTCGTGGTGGTGGTATTGGGAACGATCGCCTGGGGCTGCGGCTTTTCAATCTTCCGCTTTCTGGGGTACATCAAGGACGAGCTTATGCTGGTCCTGGGCACGAGTTCCTCAGAGACCGCCCTGCCGGGCATGATCGAGAAAATGCAACGCCTGGGCTGCGCCGAGTCCACGGTGGGCCTCGTGATTCCCACCGGTTACAGCTTCAACCTGGACGGCACGAACATCTACATGACGATGGGCGCGGTGTTCCTGGCGCAGGCCACCAACACGCCGTTGGACTTGAAACAGCAACTGGCACTGCTCGTGGTGGCCATGATCACCTCGAAAGGCGCTAGTGGGGTGACCGGCGCGGGTTTTGTGACGCTGGCGGCCACCCTGGCCGCTGTGCCTAGTGTCCCCCTCTCGTCCCTGGCGCTCCTGGTTGGCATCGATCGATTCATGAGCGAATGCCGCGCGCTGACGAACCTCGTCGGCAACGGTGTGGCCACCATCGCCATCAGCCGCTGGGAACGGGAATTGACGGCAGAAACCCTGAACCAGAATTTGCGTCGAGCCACCAGCCATCAGCCCGCTACCGCGCTCGACAACCGACGTGACGATTGCCCTTGAGCCCACCGACACCGGCTGCTGACGCGCGGATTGAAAGGCGCGTCGTCGCTTCGTTCCGCACAGGTTTGCCTTTGAAAAAGGCTCGTGCGTGAACGGGCGGCTCGTGGCAACATGCTTAGATGATACAGAAGCTCGTTCTGTTTGTTTTGCTGGCGACTTCCGGTGCAATGTGGGCTGAACCAGCCCGCTGGCCGAGTTGGCGGGGAGCGTACGACCTTGGCAGCACCGAAGGAGGAATCTACCCAATGCGGTGGGACGCGACCAATGTGCATTGGAAAGCGCCCTTGCCGGGCAAAGGCTGCTCCACTCCTATTGTCTGGAGCAAGGCCATTTACCTTACGGTGCCTATCGAAGGGCTGGACGGCGTGATGTCGCTGGATTGGGAAGGGCATCCCCGGTGGCAGACGAAGTTAGGGCCGCAGGAACCCGGCAAGCATCGCAACGGTTCGGGCTCTAATCCTTCTCCAGTGACGGATGGACAGTCCGTCTTCGTTTACTACAAGAGCGGGACCCTGGCCGCCCTGGATTTGGAGGGGAAGATCCGCTGGCAGACCAACCTGGTGGCCGGGTTTGGCCCGGAAACGCTTTATTGGGACCAAGGCACTTCGCCTGTTTTGACGAGGGATTCTGTGGTGATCGTCCGGATGCACCACGGCGAATCATGGGTGGCGGCCTTCAACAAGTCGAATGGCCAGATGCGTTGGAAGGTGCCGCGAAACTACGAAACTTCTGTCGAGGGCGATAATGCCTACACCACCCCATTAGTGATCCAACATCAAGGCCAGGAAGCGCTGCTGGTCTGGGGCGGCGAGCATGTCACGGCACATGAAACAGGTGCGGGAAAAGTCCTGTGGTCCTGCGGCGATTTCAATCCGCAAGCGGTGGCAAACTGGCCGGCAGTGGCCTCGCCAGTCGCGGCGGGGAACGTGGTGGTCATCGCCACGGGTCGGGCGGATCGCGGCCAACCGCGGCTGTATGGTATTCGCCTCGGCGGCACAGGAGACGTGACGGCAACTCACCGCGTCTGGAAACGTGAGGATACCGGGACCTTCGTGCCGACACCTTCCGTATACAAGGACCGGTTATATCTCGTGCGCGATCGTGGTGAAGTGGTTTGTCTCGATCCGGCCACCGGCAAGACTGTTTGGGAGGAGGCCTTTCCCAAAACCAGTTCGAACTTCTACAGCTCGCCGCTGGTGGCCAACGATCTCCTCTACGCCATCCGGGAGGACGGAGTGGTGTTCGTGGCCCGTGTGGGTGAAAAGTTCGAACTGCTTTCAGAGATCGCGATGGGCGAGCGCATCATCGGCTCGCCGGTGGCGGTGTCGAATCGGTTGCTGATTCGAGGCGAACGCCATCTATACTGCATCGCCGGTCAATAACCCGTACCTTCACGCGGGCCTGGCGAAGGCCGCTCTCGGGTAGGTCTCACTCAGCAGCGTGGCCGGCCGCGGCTGCTTTTTGGCGTGCGTCCGGCCGCATTCCCGTTACCTTTGCCGACAATTGCATCGCAGCTATGATCAACCGGGAGTCAGACGTCCATTCAAAGTCCGCCGTGGTGGCTGGTGAGTATCGCGCTCGGAGGCAGAGTGTTTGGATGACGGTATTGGTGTTGGCATGGCTGGTGATGGTCGCCGGTTGTGCCCACCCGATCGGTGCGGACTACACCGGAGACGAGAAAGCCTACGAACAGCTTGCGGCGAGCGCGTTGCAGGGCGAAATGACCCCCACCACCAAACTGGTGCTGCACCGCACCGGGACGGACCGGCTTTATCAAAAAGACCCCGGCGAAGCGCTCCAGGTTTTGAGTGAGAAAGTCTGTAGCGATTCGCGGCGGGACCTCTGGTTCGCGCTCGCGGAACTGAATTTTCTATTCGGGGGCGAGTTGGCCCGGAGCGATTGGCATCGCCGCATCCCCCTGGCTCCCGACCGTTATTTGTTCGCCGCGGTTTCCGCCTGGTATTTTCTCTTAGGGGAGGGGAGTGAGGCCGCGCCCGGGCCTTTCGACCGGCGCTACCGCATCGCCTGCGATCTGTATAATAGGGCCGTGGCGAAGGCTTTCATGACGGGCGAGCGGCCTGACGTGAAAGTCTGGCCGACGGAACGCACGGCGATTCTTGGGAAACACCAATTCACGGTGCGCTTCTCGCAGCCCGGGTTCAAATGGGACTTGGGCCTGTTGGATCGATTCCTGCCGGCGGATGAATTTAGCTTGAGGGGTTTGACGGTGCGTGATCGCCAGGCCGGCATGGGAGCGCCGCTTATTGCGGTGAGCAAATTGCCGGATCCGAAACAATTCGCCCGCTGCATTCCTGCCACCTTGCTCCTGCGCAGCCCCACACGCCTCGCCGACTACTGCTCGAACCGTCTGGAACTTTCCCTCGAGCTCTACGATGGCTTCGGCGCGGATACTGTCGAGGTGGCCAACCACCGCATCCCGCTGGAGCGCGACCTCACCGCGCCGCTGGCCTGCACGCTGAATGACGACCGCATCTGGCGCGTCGGCGCCCGGCAGTTTTTCTCCTCCGATGAGTGGGTCACGAACCGGATCTATTTCACTCAACCCTATGTTCCAGGGAAGATGCCGGTGATCTTTGTGCACGGCACTTTCAGCAGCCCGATCTGGTGGGCGGAGATGTGGAATACCCTGAATGCGGACCCGGTGTTGCGAGAGAAATTTCAATTCTGGAGTTTTGTCTACAACTCCGGCAATCCGTTCACCTTCTCGGGCGCAAACCTCCGGGACCAAATCAATCAACAGGTGCAGTCCCTCGATCCCGACGGGAAGGATGCCGCGCTGCGGCAGATGGTCATCATCGGGCATAGCCAGGGCGGCTTGCTCGCCAAATTGACAGCGGTGGACACAGGCGATCGCCTGTGGCAAACCGTGACCACGAATGCCTTTGCGGCGACGTCGTTCCGCTCCCAAACCGAAGGTGAATGGGTGCGGCGTAACTTCTTCTTTACGCCGCTGCCATCAGTGAAGCGGGTGGTGTTTATCGCCACGCCGCACCGGGGTAGTTATCGCGCTACTTCATTTGTGCGCCGGTTGGCCCGGCGTTTCATGTCGTTCCCCAAAGACGCCTTCGCGGCCACCGAATCGCTGTTGAAGATTCGGGGCGGCTCTCCGGTCCCATCGGAGGTCCGGAAATCGGTGCCCACCAGTCTCGATACAATGTCGCCGAAGAGCAAACTGCTGCTCGCGCTGGCAGACACGCCGGTGGCTCCCGGGATTCACAGCCACTCCATTATTCCTGTGAAAGGCAGCGGCGCTCCGCAAAAATCAAGCGATGGCGTGGTAAAGTATGTGAGCGCCAGCATCTCCGGGGTGGACTCGGAACTCATCGTGCGCAGCGGCCATAGCTGCCAGGGCATGCCGCAGACAATCGAGGAAGTACGGCGCATCCTGCTCATCCATTTGGATTCCATGGTCGCCTCGGGCGACGCGCCGGCACTCCATACGGCAACCTCCCCGAGCTATTGATTCGGGGAAGTCCTCGCCACTGTAGCGTAGGCGTCCCGCCGCCACTCCCAACTCCAATCACCGGGACGGTGCTTCCACTCGCAGCCGAGACGGACTGCGCTACATTCTGGGGTAGCGTAGGCGTCCGCGCCTGCGGGTTATGGCGCCGTCCCGCCGCCATTTCAGTCACCAAGCAACAAGACTAGTTGCTCTACACAACCTATGCCCGCGCTCTAATTGGCCGGCGGAGTCTCTTTCTTCGGGACTTTCAAATCGATGTGCAAATCGCGAAGTTGCCGCGGCGAAACCGCGGACGGAGAATCGGTCATCAGGCAAGTGCCTTTGGCGGTTTTCGGGAAGGCGATGACATCGCGAATGCTCGGCGTGCCGCAGAGGATGGCGATCATGCGGTCGAAGCCTAGGGCGATGCCTCCGTGGGGCGGCGCGCCGTATTTGAACGCTTCCAGCATGTAACCAAAACGCAGTTGGGTTTCCTCGGGAGGAATCTGCAGCACCTCTTCAAACACGGTTTTCTGCAACTCGGGCTGGTGAATCCGGATCGAGCCGCCGCCCAGTTCGACACCATTCACTACGATATCGTAATGCTGGCCGCGCACATGTTTGGGATCCGTTTTCAGGAAACCAATATCATCCGCTACCGGTGCGGTGAATGGATGGTGGCTTGAGTACCAGCGGTTCTGTTCCTTGTCGAAACTTAGCAGCGGAAAATCCACCACCCACAGAAAATCGAAGCGGTTGGCCGGAATGTTGAGCTTGCCTTGGGCCTTCAGGATTTCCGCACAATACAGACGGATTTTGCCCAGGATTTCGCAGGCGTTGAGCCATTGATCCGCCGCGAACAACACCAAGTCGCCTTCCTCGATGCCGAGTTTGCTGGTGAGCGCCGCTTTCTCGGCGGCGCTGAAGAATTTTACGATCGGTGATTTCCATTCACCGCCTTCGACCTTGATGAAGGCCAGGCCTTTGGCGCCGAAATTCTTAGCCGTCTCTGTCATCGTATCCATCTGACCTTGCGTGGCGCAGGCGAGCCCCTTGGCGTTGATGGCCTTGACGACGCCGCCATTGGCCACCGTGCTGTTGAACACCCGGAAGGCGCTCTCCCGGAATTCTTCGGTGAAGTCCGCGAGCTCAAGCCCGAACCGGGTGTCCGGCTTGTCGATGCCGTAGCGGTTCAAGGCTTCCTGGAAGGAAATCCGGCGGAACGGCGTGGGCACGTCCTGGTCGAGCGCGGTCTTCCACACGCGCTTCAGCAAGCCTTCGATTAGCTGGTAGATATCCTCGCGGTCGATAAAAGACATCTCGATGTCGACCTGGGTGAATTCCGGTTGGCGATCGGCGCGCAAGTCCTCGTCCCGGTAGCAGCGGGCGATTTGAAAATAACGCTCCACTCCGGCCACCATGAGGATTTGTTTGAACTGCTGCGGGGACTGCGGTAGGGCGTAGAACTGGCCGGGATTGATGCGGCTGGGCACCAGGAATTCGCGGGCGCCTTCCGGGGTGGATTTGAACAGCGTGGGAGTTTCTACTTCGAGGAAACCCTGCTCATCCATGTACATGCGGGTGGCGGTGGCGACTTTGCTGCGCACGCGCAGGTTGCGCCCCATCTCGGGTCGGCGCAAATCCAGGTAGCGGTATTTCAGCCGCAGTTCCTCGTTCACCTTGCCGGCCACTTCCGGATCATCCACTGGGAACGGCAATACCTCTGCCTGGTTCAGCACTTCGAGACCCGAAACCGCGACTTCGATTTCGCCGGTCGGGATTTTGGGATTGATGGTGCCGGCCGGGCGCACGCGCACCTTGCCGGTGACGCGCACCACGCATTCGCTGCGCAGGGCGGCGGCCTGGTCGAAGGTTTCGCGGGGCAAATCCGAGGGATCATAAACGGTCTGCGTGCGGCCTTCGCGGTCGCGAATGTCGATGAAAATCACTCCGCCCAGGTCGCGCCGGGAGTGTACCCAGCCCGTAAGGCTGACCGTCTGCCCGAGGTGCTCCGGGCGCAATTCATTGCAATGATGCGTGCGTTTCATTTGTTAACCAATGGCCTGGCCGGTTCCTGCCGCCAGAACTCAAAAAAGCGAAGAGATATCTTGGCGCGGGATGGCCTCATTATAAAGATAAATTTCCGTTCTGGCCGGTCGGAATTTCCAGATGACAGCACGGTGCCAGGTTTCCCGCGCTGCGGTTGCCCCGGCTTAATGCCCTGCGGGAACGGGTTTAAGCTCCCTGACCCCCAGCCCAGGCGGGGGGCTGGCGCAAATGATACAACATCTCGCCCGCCTTCGGCACCAGGAGCACCCCTGCATCCTCCCGATGCGCGTAATCTTCCGGGTTGATGCTCGCCGGGTCCAGGTATCCCAGGTTGATCCGGGCGCACTTTTCCGGGCTGATCCGCGTTGCCAGGGTCACTCGCGCCCGGCACTTTTCGACGCCGTTCTCGAACGTCCCGATGCCGCGCACGTGCGTCGAATGGGCCAGCACCCCCCACGGTATGTCTTTGAACCGGTCCCATTGGTTCAAAAAGTAATCCCGGCAATGGTAGCCGATGCTCTCGATGAATTTTCCATGCGCCAGCGAGATCTCCTCCAGGTGCGGCGCGTAGATGATGAGTTCCCCGCCATCCGCCAACACCGGTTCGAGCTTGTACATGCATTTGCCCGCGGTCCACAACTCGTCATACATCGGCGGCGCGCAGGACAGAATGGTGTGAAACGGCTTCTCTTTGTAGAGAATGTGGATTTGGCGGGAGAGTTCGCTGGCTTGTTCCCAGGCGCTTTCCGGCGTGCCGGCGAATAGTCCGGCCAATTCCCGGTGGCTGTCCACCACCATACAGAAACACAGCTTGTTCACCCGCACCATCGCCCCGGCGCGATCCACCACCCGGCGCACCGGAGTCAACTTGTTCCCGATGATCATCGGATTGGTGACCACCGCGCCGAGCCAATGGAAGAAGTTGAGGATTTGCGGGCCGCCCACCCCCGGGAACAGATACTTGTTGCCGCCGCTGAACCCGACCACCTCATGCGGAAAGACCGGTCCCACGATGATCACGTGGTCGTATTCGAACAGCAGGCGGTTGACCTCGACCGGCACCTCCATCGAGAACCGGCCGCCGGTGAGCGCCTCGACTTCCCCCGTGGTCAGGGTCCCGACCTGCTGAAGCGCGGCGGGATCATTCCAGGCATGATTGAAAAAGCGGACTGAGCCATAAGCGCCCGCGCGTTCCTCGGGCGTAATTTCGACGCGTCCGCAGATCGCTTCCTCGCTCATGGGTTGATGCGTCCCCAGCGCCACCAGAATGTCGAAAGCGGACGCCACCCGGCCGAGTTGTTGGTGCAGTGCCCGAAACATCAGTCCCACCGGGGCGGTCCGGGTGCTGTCCGGTATGATCAGCAGCACGCGCCGGTTCCGGAAGTCGGCTTCCGGACAGGTTGCCGCCACCAGCGCATACACTTGCTCCGGAGTCATGGGTTTGATGTCCGTGGGTTCCTGGGGAGTCATGGCAACGGGTTCTCGAACGTGAGTCCGGCTCAAAGTGTTTGTGACAGAAAACCGCCATCCACGCGGATGTCTGTGCCGGTCACGAAGCTCGCGGCTTTTCCGGCCAGAAAGACCACGGCCCCCACCAGTTCTTTGGGCTCCCCGAACCGGCCCATCGGGGTGTGGCCCAGGATCGCCTTGGTCCGGGCGGTGGGTGAGCCATCTTCGGTGAACAACAACTTGCGGTTTTGTTCGGCCGGGAAAAAGCCGGGGGTGATGGAGTTCACGCGGACCCCTTGGGTGGCCCATTCGCGGGACAGGAACAGCGTCAGGTTCAGCACCGCGGCCTTGGCGGCGGAGTAGGTCACCACGCGCGAGAGCGGCAGATGCGCCGACACGCTGGCGACGTTGATGATACTCCCCTTGCCCCTGGCGACCATGGCGGGCCCAAACTCCTGGCAGGGCAACAGCACTCCGGCTACGAGGTTGAGATCAAAATTGGCCCGCCAATCCGTCAATTCGATGCGTTCGAACGGCAGGTCCGCCGTCACCGTTACCTTGGGATCGTTGCCCCCGGTCGCGTTTACCAGAATGGTGGACGGGCCGAGCGCTTTTTCCAATGCCTCCCGGGCCTGCTGGAGGCTGTCGCGACGGAGAGCGTCGGCGGCAAAGAACTCCGCCACCCCGCCTTTGGCGCGAATCGAGTTGACCCGGGCCAAACCGCGTTCCTGGTTCCGTCCCAGCACCGCCACCTTGGCCCCCGCCTCAGCCAGACCTTCGGCAATCGCGCCTCCGAGCACCCCGGTCGCACCAATCACCACCGCCACTTCACCCGTCAAATCGAATAGACTCATACGAGGATTCATCATGTTTGAACGGCATTCGAATGTGAAGCCGGAAAGGCGGAATGAGACTCAGCGTAAGCAAACGAAGCTAACGAAGATTATTTGGTTATTGGCAAACTGACTGTGTGGGGGACTGGGTGTTTTTCGCTGAAAACACCCCAGACGCACCCACCCCCCCTAAAAACCCGTCACACCCGTCACAGAGGCCGTAAACATTGGCCTATGATTGGGGTCATACCCGTCACAAAACCCGTCACACGACCTGTCACGTACCCGTCACGACAGGTTTGAAAGAAGCGGTTTCGCGTGAAACCGCCAAGGCGCGTGAATGTGGGCCGGGTGACTTTGCAACAGCGTTAATTGGAACCGGAATGGTCACTTTCTGTCATGTGAATGGACCACGGAATCTCTGGAATACGCGGAAGGAGATGGTGAATTGGGGCCGGAGGAAACCGCTGATCATCGCTAATTGGACGCTGATATGGTCCCGGAGCGCGGATGTCCACATCCGCTTACGTCGTTCGGAGCCCAGCCACGGTTAACCCTGGCGGGGGCGTGGCGGCGAATTCATGGGTGCGATGGCCTCCCGTTCGTGCCTGCAAAAGCGAGCTTGGAACTTCGCGCTCCGAACGAGAACTGAGGTTGGACATGATGAACAGGATTTACAGGATGGGACGAAAGGCGTTCGGGGCCGGCAAAGCGGGTATTTCACCTCGAACCAGCACCGCCCGCTCCTGGTCCAACCGCTTGGGTTTTTGGGTAGGTATCACCGAACCCACCACCTGTGACTACAACGCCGCCGACCAGGTCGCCACCCCGGCAAGCTTCTCAAGTCACCCACTCGCGCGGGTGATTAGCTTTCAACCGATGATGACACGAAGGGCCTGGGGGAGAATCTCGAAGCGGAAGGGGGATTCGCCCAGACCTTCGCCGTCGGCTTCTAGGCGACATGCCGGGGTGGATTCAATCTGGATGACCTTGCCGGTGTATGTGGCGACTTCGGGCAACTCCACGAAGGAACCGTCGTAGAGTTTGTTGACCGAACGCAGAGCCTTCAACCGAGTGATCTTCTTGATGACCGTAATGTCGAAGCTACCATCGTTCGCAATGGCGAAAGGCAGTTGCTTCATGCCGCCGCCATTGTATTGGGCGTTGCCGAGCGCCAGGCTGAAGACTTCATGGTTAACTTCGTTGCCGTCGATGACGATTTTCATGCGGGTGGAAGCGTAACCCATCAGCGTGGTGAAGATGTGGTAGCGGTACTTCAGCGGCCCCAAATGATTTCGCTCACGATCCGCGGTCACTTTCTGGTTCACGGCGGCGTCGAATCCGATTCCGCACATGTTGAGGAAATACCACGATTCTTCCCGTCCGCCCGAATGATAGAAGACCCGCCCCACGTCGTGCAGTAGCGTTTTTCCCTGCTGAATGGTCCGGATCGCAGCAGCGTAATCGAACGGGATATTGAAGGATCGGACCCAGTCATTGCCGGTGCCGACGGGAAGCATGGCCAATGTCACCTGGTTAGTGGCGGCGATGGTTTGGGTGAACAAGGCGTTTACGGCTTCGTTTAGGAAACCATCCCCGCCGGCGATGATGAAGCGGCGATAACCCTGACGCAGGAAGTTGTGGATCAGCGTCAGGGAATGGCGCGGGTATTCCGTGAAGCGATGCTGGCAGGCGATCTTGACCTCGGCCAATCGGCGGGAGATCCCGGGCCAGTCCTTGCAACCGCGGCCGTTTCCGGCCATGGGATTGATCAGGACCATCCAGTCGGTTGGCGCAAGCTCGCGGGACTCCATAGAAACTTGAGGCGGGCGGGATAATGGCCGAAGCGGGTTTGGGACCGGGGACCAGGGGCCAAGCCGGCGCGCTGGCGAGCCTCCGATCCGTGCCGCTGGTTGCCCGGTGAACCTCCGGAATTTCAGAGGTTCAGGGCCATTTTGCCCGCTGTCGCTTGCACGACCTTCAGGAAGTGCGCCAGCACGGGGGTCTGGAGTCCTTGCCACAGCACGCCGAATGGCACGGTGGGAAAACCGTCGAGCGGCACGGTTCGAACCTGTGATTTGTAGGTGACGTTGGGAATGCCAACGATCACGGCGAGTCCGTAACCCTTTTCGACGTAGGTTTCCGCCAGCGACAGCGAACTGACTTCAATGCCGCCGAACCAATCCACTTTACGCTTGGCCAAACCCTCCTGAAACGCGCGGCAAATCACCTGGTTGGTGGGAATCGTGATGAGGGATTCCTGGATGTGATCCTGGTCCCACAATTCCTGTGCGGACTTCAGTTTGTGCCGGGCGGGGACCATCAGCACCAAGGGCAACTGGAACAGGGTGAGCGAGTGAATGCTATTCGGAGTTTTGCCCCCGAGGAGTCCCAGAGCCACGTCGATTTCGCTTTGCTCAAGCCATCGCAACACTTCCGGATGGTAACCCTCACGCATGGTCAGTTTTAGTTTGGGGAACTGCTTGCGGGTGGTCTGGACCATCTCGGGCAGATAATCCCGCATGACAATTTCGGAGGCCGCGATGCGAAGATGCTGGGCCACCCCGCCGCGAATCTCTTCCGCGATCGGTTCCAGGTTGTCGAAGAAAGGTTTGATGAAGTTGTAGAGCTTCACTCCGGGTGGGGTCAGGGCGAAGGGTCGCCGCCGGAAGAGCACCATGCCGAGAAATTCTTCCAGTTGGGCGATTTGTCCGCTGATGGCGGCCTGCTGAATGCCGTAGGGCATATTGCGGGCGGCGGCGGTGATTCCTTCATTGCGTGCCACGTAGTAGAAAAGCTCCAGGTGATGGATGTTCATGGATGAGCAACAGAGTGCTTCGCCTCGGGCGGATGTCAACCTTCCGGTTGTCGATATGAAGCTGAACTCCATGTCCGGTTGGAGCGTCGGGGAGGCAGTGTTGCTCGGGATGGGATGGCGGCTGGTCCTTGCGCTTGTGAGTCAGCCGTCACTCCTGGTTAACGGAACAAGCAGGAGCACCACCGTTAGCACTCACTTGGCCATCGTCACTCGCTGCGTCGGCGGAGAGCCTGGTGGCCAGGGCGCGGATGGATCTGAGGTCCATTTTGCCAGTGGCCAATAGGGGCAGCGCATCCACCTGAAAGAACTGGTTGGGCCGTGGGATCCACAAGTTGGGCAGACCCAGTTGTGGCACTTTTTTTAGCAGCTCCGCCAGCCGATGGGGTGGCAAAGTATGCAGCACCACCAGCCGTTCGCCCTTTTTCGGATCCGGCACTCCGCAAACGGCAAAGGCGATTTCGTTCGTGCCCAGCGCCTCGTGCAGTTTCTCTTCTACCTTCACGTGGGGCACCATTTCGCCGCCAATTTTGCTGAAGCGACTTAAGCGGTCAGTGATTTGGAGGAAGCCGTCTTCGTCGAGCGTGGCGATATCGCCGGTGACATACCATCCGTCACGCAGGACTTCAGCGGTCTTCCCCGGTTGGCCGAGATAGCCGCGCATCACGTTTGGCCCGCGCACGAGCAGCAGCCCTGGTTGTCCCAGGGGCAGGGGATCGCCGGTGTCCGGTGAGACGATCCGCACACTGACGCCGGGGAGCGGTTGGCCAATGCTGCAGCGACGGCTGCCCGCCTGCCGGAAGCCGGCGGCGCGAAAATCGTGCGTGCTGCACGTGACCACCGGCGAGCATTCGGTGCAGCCGTAGCCTTCCTGGGGCCGGAGGCCGAACTTTTCCTCGAACGCGTTGGCGAGCCATTCGGGCAGCTTTTCGGCGCTGGCAAAAATGGCGCGCAGGCTGCCGAAATCCGCCGGCTCGCAGCCACGCAGGTAGCGCTGGAGGAAGGTGGGAGTCGCCATGAGATAGGTGAGAGAATAGCGGCGCACCAATTCGCCGATGGGTTTGGCCTCGAGGGGACTCGGGTGAAAGGCCACGCCAATGCCCATCATGGCGGGGGCGGTGAGCGTGGCGGTGAAACCGAACGAATGGAAAAACGGCAGGATACCGAGAAACCGATCCCGCGGTCCGAAATCCTGGATTTGACCAAGCTGGCAGGCGTTCGAGACAAGGTTGTAATGGGACAGCATGACTCCTTTCGGCTCGCTGGTGCTGCCGCTCGAGAAAATGATGGTAGCCAGGTCGTCCAGGGAACCGGGACGCTCTCTACCAACAGCTTTCTCGAGCCAGCCGACGGGGACCAGCCAGGACAGCACGAAGGCGGCCAGTTTTTCCATGATCTGCGGCTTGGCGACGATATCCTCCAACAGCAACGTGCGGCAAGGGATTCGGACTTTGACCCGGTCGAGAAAGGCCTGTGAGGTCAGGATGGTTTCGAGTTGGCATTGGCGAACACAAGAGGCGAGCGTTTCCTCGGACAGGGTGTAGTTCAGATTCACCGGCACTTTGCCGAGCAGGAGAGCGGCGTGGTTCACGAGTGCCCCGGCAACGGACGGCGGGAGGAGAATGCCGACCATTTCCTGTCCGCTCCAGGGCCCGCGGAGGCGGCGGGCGAGATAGGCGACTTTCATCAAAGCACCGCCGAAGTTGAGCCGGGGCACGCGTGCATCAGCCATGGCAAAGCGGAAGGGGCACCGGCGGGCACGCCGGACAAAGGCGCGATGGAGGGGTTGCATCGTCCGGCGGCGATGCGGCCAGGCGTCGGTGTTCAGCTCCTGAATGGCGGAACGCACCGCAAACGCGCTGGCTGAAGCCGGTAAAGCCTGTCCAAAGATGACGGTAACGGGATACAGCAAGCGGCGCGGCAGCTTCCAGAAAAAGCGCTGTCGGTGGTAGCTGAAGATGCTGCCCCAGATTCCGTCGAGGCAGACGGGAATAATCGGCGCGTCAACGCCCTCCATGATCCGTTCGAAATCGCACCGGAAAGGCAACATTACGCCAATCCGCGAGATGTTCTTTTCGGCAAAAATACCGACGATCTGGCCCTGCCGGATGAGGTCTCGGGCCTGGTGCAAGGCGCTGAGCAGTTCGCGTGGTTTTGAATCCGGGGGCAAGGGAATGACTTCGAGACGGCGCAGAAAAGGTCGCAACCACCACCACTCACAGACCTCCTGGGGAAGGAGGAACCGGACATGACGGCGCGTGCCGGCCTGAATCAAAAGCAGGTCCATGAACGAAACATGGTTGCTGACCAGCAGCGCACCGCCCTGCGTGGGGACGTCTTCCCGGTGGAGGACAGTCAGGCGATAGGCCGTATGGCTCAGCAGCCAAAGTAGA
This sequence comes from Verrucomicrobia subdivision 3 bacterium UBA693, assembly GCA_002298785.1. GTDB lineage: Bacteria > Verrucomicrobiota > Verrucomicrobiia > Limisphaerales > UBA8199 > UBA693. The sequence goes on along the minus strand of DBMR01000026.1, from coordinate 11,765 downwards.
ATCCCAAGCAACGGGCGCTCCTGCTTCATGATTGAACTTTAGCCCCTGAGCGGATGAGGGCGGTAATTGAAAAAATCCGGGAGGTCATTCATGCAATCAATGATGGCCGACGGCACGATGAGGCCTTGGTAATGAAAGTCGATCCACAAGCTCACTCGGGCGTGACAAAACTGCGGAAGCGGTTCAGGCTGGGCGGCATGTGCTACCGGCTGCCAGTTCTTTCGGCTCTGCTGTTCTCGTGGTTCACCTTTTCGGCTGCGGGCTTCAATGGACACCAGGTGACCGAGGGACCGGTCACGCTCGCAATTGGCGAAATCCCCGTGGTGCGCGAAGTGGACGTGTCGCAGACGATCCGGGTCTCGCTCACCAATACCGCGAACTCGGCTCTGCAATTGAAGTTGTCACTAACGGGATTGGCCGAGCCTTGCCGTGCCATAGGGGGTGCGGCCCGGGACCTCGACTTGCCGGCTCACGGTGCATCGGAAGCCACATTCCAAATCATGGTTGGCAAAGGCGCATGGTCGGCGCTGTACCCGGTGCATGTCCTGGCCGAGTTCAACGAACCAGGCAGTCGAGCCGTCCGCGTAGCGCATGCCATTCGTATCTTCGAGACCCAACTTGCTGCTGTCCCAGCAGCGGCAGTCGAGGGGGAGATTATCGACCTTCCACCCGGCGGCAGCCTGGCGTTGGCAGGCTTGAAGGCCTGCCGTCCGAGTTGGCGTCTGGAAGGGAAAGAATTGCACTACTTGCCGGTGGGCTGGCAGGGGAGCGACCCGGAATCGTTGGCGTTTTTCCAACGCGGCTTTATGGCTCGCGGACAGAGCCGTCTGAGTCTCAATGTCCATCCTCCGTATAAAACAGGCACCGGCCCCTTGTTCCTCGAGTACCGGCTGCGCCTGCCGTCGAAGGGACCGGTGGTTCTGAGATTCTTCAATGCCATTCGAGATGTTAGCGCGCCGGAACCACCGAGTGATGGGGTGACCTTCCGGGTTTGGGTCGGTGAAGAGAAAGTGTTCGAGCGCCACACCGCTGCCACCACCTGGGAGCCTGGAGAAGCCGATCTCTCGCGATGGGCCGGACAAACGGTGAATTTGCGGCTGGAAAGCCATCCCGGCCCGAGACTGGATCCGACCTGTGACTCTGCGTTTTGGGGAGACCCGGTGGTGCTGGTGGGTGAACCGCCGATAACGCTTAGTCCGGAACAGGCCAAAGAACGACTGACGAAGGCGCGTGCGGCGGTAGCTTCCGGCAAGGAAGGCGCGGGGTTGTACGTGTTCGAATTGGGACAGGGCCTGCGGGCCGCCCTGGTGCCGGGGCCGAATGGGGTCGCCGACGCTATCCTGGCCTTTGGTTCGGAGAAGGGTGCCGTGGCTGTAAAGGGCTTCACTATGGCGTTGGAAGATCAAAACCTGGGCGCCTGGGAATCTGGCGTTCGTCTCGAGAAGTTGGAGACCGAACGTTCGGGGCGCGAACTGGTCTTGCGCCATCACCTGCGGCTCCAGCGTGAATTCGACCGGGACGGACGGCGAATCCCGAGAAAATCGGCTGTGGTCACGCTGACCGCACGGTTCCGGGTGGACCAACCGGGATTGCGGGTGAAGTTCACAACGGATGCCCGGCTCACCGATTTGGCGCTGGGCCCGGCTGACACCCTGGCCGATCGTGTCTACTACGGGCACGGCTACGTCATCGAGCATCCGGGCAAATTCCGAGCTGGTGCGGGCGGCCATAATCTGGCCACGAGCCATGTGGGATGTGATTTTGCCGGGGGCGTCTCGCTGCTGCAGGCCTGCGACACGCCTCCTGACTATTTCCTCGTCGATCCCGATGCGCGGCTATACGCGCTGCACACCCATCCGGATGCTACGCTGACGTTTGTAGCCAGTCACGAGAACGCCCTTGATTGCGCGCTCAAGTATCGTCCGCTGTATGACAAGCAACCAGCAGCGGCGGTGGCCAAGAAGTCGGGTCGCTTCGTGTTCGATATCTGGGGCGGCAGCTACGCCGGGGATTCCCGGCTGTTGAATCGCTGTTTCGATTACGGTCTCACCAATTCCCTGGTGATGATGCATGATTGGCAGCGGTGGGGATACGACTACCGTTTGCCCGACATTTTCCCGCCGCAACCCGGATTGGGGACGACCGAGGACCTGCGGGAACTCGGGCAGGCGTGTGGTAAGGTCGGAGCCCTTTGGGGCCTGCACGATAATTATATCGATATCTATCCGGATGCGACCGGATTCGGTTACGACAGCGTCACGTTTGATGCCGAAGGTCGGCCTAACCGGGCCTGGTTGAATGAAGGGCGTAACGCTCAGAGCTACCAGTTCCGGCCGGACAAGGTGAAGCCGTATTTGGAGCGGAACCTGAAGCTTATCGAGCCGGCGTTGAAGCCTACCGCCTCCTTCGTCGATGTTTGGACCTCGATCAACGCTTTCGATTACTTTGATTACCAAGGTCGGTGGCATTCCAAAACCGAGACTTTGCGTTGTTGGGGGGAGGGATTTGACAAGATCCGCCGCATGTTCGACAGCGGCCCAACGGTGAGCGAGGCGGGCAGCGACCAGCTTATCGGCTGGCTGGATGGCGCGGATTGTCAGTTCATGAGGCTCACTTCGAAAGGGGGGCGCTTCAGCAACATGGTGCCCTGTGCCGATTGGGAACAGGTGCCCTGGTTTGACGCGGTGAATCATACCCGCTTCAGCCTGCACGGCGTCGGCTATTCAGATCGTTACCAAAGCGGGCGTTCGCGCGAAATGCACGGCATCGAAAGCGACGATTACTTAAGCGCGGAGATCCTCACCGGCCACGCGTTGATGATTGATTTGCCCGCGATGCCGCGCGGCGCGGTGCGCAAATACTGGTTGGCGCAACGATTTGTTGAGAAAGTCGCCCGTGATGAAATCGCTGCCGTGCGGAATATCGAAGGCGATTTGCATCGGCTCATGGTGACGTGGTCCTCCGGAGCCCGGAGTTGGGTGAACCGGAGCCAGCACGATTGGGTGGTCGAGGGCCGGGTGCTGCCTCCTTATGGTTACCTCGCGAAAGCCAACGGGTTGGAATCCAGCATCGAGAGGATTGCGGGCCGGGTGGTGGAACGATCAGGCGCGGAAAACGAAGCCTATGTGAACGCGCGTGGTTTTCAGCCGGAAACCCTGGGGATCAGCCTGGAAGCCGAGCGGGTCGAGCATTTGGGCGCTCGCGATTTCCGATTAGTCGTCCATTGGCGCGCAACTCAACCTGCTCCCAGGGAGTTGGCGGTGTTTTACCACTTCAATCGCACCACGCCTGGGCGATACACGGACACCGAGTTTTACGGCGGAGGCGCTCCGGCGTTGCCAACGACGTCCTGGAAGGGGAATATCGTCACCGGCACGAATTGGGTCATTCATTTTCCTGAAGGATATCCTTTGGGCGACTATGAAATCCTGTGCGGCCTTTATGACGCGCGGGGCAAGGGCACTAGATATCGGTTGGTGGGTGATGAACGCGAGCACCGGCGATACCGGCTGGGGATATTGCGGGTCGAGGGCGAGATTTCCGATAACCAGACGAACATCAGCAAAATCAGCTTCGCACCCGCACCAGGACCAGTTGTTGCCGCCCGGATGCCTGAGCCGCCGGCGAGGATCGATTTCGGCTCGATCCAGACGACCGGGGGACTCAAGGTAAGCCGTCGTCCGGATCACTTGTTGCTTGTGCCGTTGCCGGAGCAGGATCCTTTCGAGGTCACCTTCGATATTTCCCAACTGGCCGGGGCGACCGCCAAGGCTAGTAAATTCACCGCTGTTACTGCCTCTGGCACGGTCGTTCGTCAGGTTCCTTACGACCAGGGATCAGGGAAAATCACCTTCACAACGCAATCCGAGGATTTCGGCTATCGGTTGGACTTGAGATAGGTGCAATAAATTATGTAGCGCAGCCCGTTTTGGTGCTTGGGGTGGGGATGGCGGCGAGGACGCCGCCAGCACTCGCCGGCGAGGACGCCCGCGCTACTCCGAACGTAGCGCCGTCCCGGTGCTCGGTGGCAGAATTGGGCGTGCGATACAGCATTGCCAGAACCGCTGCGTCGGTAGCGGTGGACTTATCGCTGTGCCCGAAGGTTTTCATGGGAATCCGCAGGTGGCATTGAACCTTTTCTCGCTTTCGGCATTCCACTGGCTGTAAATGCTTGCAGTGGCAGACATAGAACAGTTGCCCGTGGCCGAAGCGCGAGCGGGAGATTCCCAGGCGTGGGATGCCTTGTTTCGGCGTTATCAACTGCCGCTTTACACTTACATCTATGAGTGGGTCCGTGATGAACAGACCGCGCTGGACCTGGTGCAGGAAGTGTTCATACGGGCGGTCAGGCACTTGGGTACGCTGCGGGAAGATGCCAAATTCGGGAGTTGGCTGTTCGGGATTGCGCATCAGCAGGCCGCGCAATATTGGCGCAAGCGCCAACGGCATCTCGTTGCTTTGGATGAAGTAGAAGGAGAAGTTCCGGATGGGCCCGAAGAACCCGGGGAATGGCTGTTGCGGCAGGAGGACAACACCCGTTTCTTGCAAGCGCTCGAGCGGCTCCCCATCCTGCAGCGCTCCGTTTTGGTCCTGCATTTCATGGAAGAGCTTTCGTTGGAGGAGATCGCCGGCATCACCGGCGTCGGCATTGGTACCGTTAAATCCAGGCTGTTTTACGCCAGGCAAGCCCTGCGTCGCTTGTTGGAGGAGGATAAATCATGACACCGCGTGAAATTTTATTGCAGCAACATCGAAAAATTGAGCCCAGGCTCGACGCCGTGCGCCGGGAGGTGCTGGCCGATCTGCATCGGACCGAATCACCGCGCCGGAGCCCGTCCCCAGCCGCTGCCAGATCCTGGTTTGGGGCGGGGCGCTGGCGATTTATCGCCCTGGCAACCGCCTGGCTCATCGTGATTCTGCTGCAAGTGGACTTGCCCGATCCCATCCCCGCCTTGGCGCACTCGGACGCCGCGCTCTCGACTCGGCAGTTGACCCTGAATGTGAGAGAGAACCGCCGGCAATTATTCGAATCGCTCGATTTATCCACCCGGGCTGCGTCCGGTTCGGACGAACCGGCTCCGCGCAGCGCGGTGCAACCCAAACTATTCAACGCCTGATGCTCTATGAATAACTCAGAACCTAATGGAAATACTGGCAGTGGCAGCTTTCTGACACGCTGCGGGCGCAGCCTCGTCTCACCCAAGGGTTTAAGGCGAGTCGCCTGGGGACTGGTTTGGTTGATCACCCTGATTGCCGTGGCTTATGCGGTTGAAGGTTTCCGGGGTAATCATGCCTGGAAACAGGCACAGCAGGCCCTGGAAACATCCGGGGCACCTTATGATTTTCGTACATTGATTCCCAAAGCTGTGCCCGACGACCAGAATTTTGGCTCGTTGCCGTTGGTGACCAGTTGGTTCGCGAAGAGTAACAAAAGCAGCAATGTCGGACACCCGCCGGATTATTTTCAGACGGCCTCGAGCCGACTCGCCAAGCCCAAGATCAAACAGACTGAGGCCCAACCCCGGGTCCCAACCGATCTGATCGCTTGGAGCGAGGCCTTCTTGTCGATCTCCAACCAAGCTGCCGCCGGTAGTAACGCCGATCTAGTGAGCATCGCCCCCACCCCGGACGATAAGAATACCCCAGACGCCCGTGCGGCGGCTGCCCGGATCGTGCTGGCTGCGATGGAGGTGGAACGAGCAAAGTATGATGCCTTGCGCGAGGGCTTGCAGCGTCCATACGCCCGGTATCCGATTGATTACTCCTCGGATAACGCGTTTGCCATTACTTTGCCGCACCTGGCCAAGCTAAAAGATATAAGCGCGCGACTGCAGCTTCGGGTCTCAGCGGAGTTGGCGGCGGGCGATCCGGCGGCGGCATTGGCGGATGTGCACCTAATGCTCGGGTTGGCGGACACGCTGAAGTCTGACCCCATCCTGATCTCACTCCTGGTGCGGCTGGCGATGCTTAACCTTGCGGTGCAATCGGTGTGGGAGGGGGAACATTACCATCTCTGGCGACCGGCTGATCTCGTGGAGCTGGAGCAGGCGTTTGCCGGTTACAATTTTGTCAGCGATTTGCTCTGGTCGTCGAATGCCGAGCGTGCGGGTGCGCTTTCAACCATCGATTATTGCCGTCGAAACAAGAGCTTCGCGATTCTGAACGCGGCGGCCGACGTCGAATCCGAGCATCCGCCCGGTGGCGGTGGGCTTGGGAAACTGGTGCCGAACGGATGGTTTCTCATGGAAATGGCCAATTACTCCGAGACTATGAGCGAATGGCAGAAAGGATTTGACCCAACTCAGCGCAGGGTCAAGCCGAGTATCATGAACGCTCAAGCCGAGGCCTTAGGTGCCAGATTCGGTTCCGGATTTACCTCGGTCGTGGGAGTCCTGTGGCATCACAATCTGGCGACGCGAATCCTGATTCCCGCTTTTGCCAATGTTACCCGGGCGGTTGCCGCTGGCCAAGCGAGTGCCGATCAGGCTCGGATCGCCTGCGCCTTGGAACGATTTCGCCTGGCTCGGGGGAACTATCCCGAGAGCCTGAAAGTTCTGGCTGAAGCCGAGAATACCAAGGCGCCCCTGGCCTTGGATGTGATCACCGGTGAGCCCTATCAATATAAAATCGTCGGCGACTCGTTTCTGCTCTATTCGGTGGGCTGGGACGAAAAAGACGACGGTGGAAAAGCGGTTCCGCTGCGCAGCACGACGTTGAACGGTGACTGGACCTGGGGTTGGAGTTTTCGCAGGTGAAATCGTGATGGATGGGGTTGATGGCCGGCGCCTTATCAGCGCCGGCCATCGTACCAAATATGGCACTCTTTGGCGCTGTTAAGCGTGCGCCCACGGGCCCACGCGGTCCGCAGCAGGAAACGGTAATAATCTCGCCGCGAATACAATTGAAGTTTGCGGGCCGAGGTCACCAGCGGATGCTGGTGCAGAACCACGATGCGTTTTCGATGCGAGCGTGCGTATTGCCGCAAGCGCTTGCTGAGTTCGAGTTCTTCCGAGGCATAAAGATCGAGGTTAAACCCGCCCAACTCTTGAAACACCCGAGCCTCACAGAAAATGAACGAACCGGCAAGGGAACGGGTGAGGCGGCTGGCCAGGTTCCAGAGCTTGACCACCTGGCGCGCTCCCCAGTCATCGGTAGCCATGGAGATCGTGCAGCCACCGGCCACGCAATCCCCTATCTCGATCGCGGCCAGCATGTCGCCAAATAGTTCCGGGGAAGGGTGCGAATCGGCGTCGATGAACAACAGCCAGTCGCCGGACGCGGCCGCCGCACCCCGGTTGCGGGCTCGCCCGATCTGGTTAACCGGTTCGAAAACCACCGTCGCCCCCGCAGCGCGAGCGATCGCGGCGGTTTGATCCGTCGAGTTGTTGTCGCAGACCACCACCTCGTGCTGCCAGCCGCGTTCGCGGATCGCCCGGGCGGCCGTGGCCACCTCCCGGAGCGTTTCGGCGATCAACTTTTCCTCATTGAACGCCGGAATGACGATCGAAATTTTCACAGTACTATCAAACGCGTGGCAATATAGCCGTGTCCGGGCCAATTGCCCATGTCCGTGTTTCCCATCTGGGCGCTGGCCGGATCAGTCACTGATCGAATGGCTTATGATATGGCGTCAACGGCAATTTCGCTAATTCAGTTGACTGACAAGTTAGGCGGACTTACGCTAGCGGCGGTGGACTTGCATGGGCGGCAAGTCAAGCCGCAGCCAAGCCCTACGTAGTTAGGACCAAGCTATGAACTATTTGGAGGCACTGGAACGTCAGGCGCAATATTATCGCGCGATGTTTGATCTCATCCCACTTCCGGCTTTCATCGTGGATGGTGAGGTGCGGATTCACAATTTCAACCAGGCCGCCGAAGTCCTCTTGGGCGTCGAGTCTGCGGAGGCGATCGAGCGCTTGTGCGGCGACGCCTTCCACTGCGTGCACGCGAAAGATCATGGCTGCGGCCAATCCAGCGATTGCCGGAATTGCGTGATTCGGAATAGTGTTCGGCGCGCGATCTCCGGGACCGAGGTGCATCGGGATTATTGCACTTTCGAAACCCTTGCCGCTCGAGGTTCGAGCACCTCGGATTGGTTGGTCACTACCGGTTTACTGCCGTACGCCTCGGCGCCGCAAGCCTTGTTAGTCCTGGAGAATGTGACCGAAATGGTAAAGCTGCATTCCTGGAAGAATACAAGACTGGTTCGTGTTTGACCTTCGGTGTTCCGGAGGCGGAACCGTGCGGTTCAGACGAAGAGCGCTTCAGCGGTGCGCCACCAAATTGGGAAAATTCAGCTCCAACGTCTGGAAAAAGAGCTGTGGATAATCCCGATCCCACCCTTGCATCGAGGCGTCGAGCGCATCCAGGATTTCCTGGATCTGTTCCCCGGACGGGGTGACGAATACGCAACCATGCTTCATATACAACTCCATCGCCTGGGGCGAGCGGTGATGCATGGAAGACGGTTCCCGGCAGGTGTCCATCCAGAATTGCTGCCGGCGTGCTATGGCCTCGCGCAATAGCCAACCCGATTCCTGGCCGCCGTTGTCCCCGTCGCCGCCGTCAGATAAAGCCTGCACCCGGGCATGAAAATCAAAGGGGGTCTGTCCTTTGCTCGAGGCCGTGGGTCCCGAACCTGGTCTTGTGATCGCGGGCCGTACGCGCAGGCTGGCCTCCATCTCCATCAGGAGCCTGGTGGCTTCGTCGCGGGTGAGGGTGTGGTCGGGGGTGTAGCCAAACTCCTGCAGATGTCGCAGTTGGCTCTCCGTCGCTGCTTGCTCAGTCCAATTCATGATACGCGGAGATAGGGCTGCTTTGACTCAACTTAATCTGGTTCTTCAATTGCGCAAGGGCCACGGCCAAGGGCAAGTTCGAGAGCAGCGCGGGGAAAACGCCAGCGTGCCGCCGCCCGATTTCTTTAACTCTTTCTCTCCCATTCCTTTCTCGTTACCTTGTCGAGGTGATTAGAGTTCTCATAATTGTTTTCATCACCCTAACTTTTTTTTCGGCGGACACTTCCGCTGACCCGGCAGAGACGGCTCGCGGCAGTACCAATGAGGTCGTCACCAGCGGTACGGAAACGGATCGGGAGTATGCCCGCTTGTCGGCTCAGGACGACGCCGCTCAAGCCGAGGTGAAGCAGTGGTGGGCGCAGGACAAAGCCGGGAAGGGGAGCGGGTCGCCGGATGCCGCAGTCAAGCGCCGCATCAGTGAGCGGTTGACGCCGGTACGCCAGGCGTACGAGGAATTCATCAAACGGCATCCTCATCACGTGGAGGCGCGACTGGCTTACGGGAGCTTTCTAAGCGACCTCGAAGACGAGGCTGGGGCTCAGGCCCAATGGGAGCGAGCCTTGGAACTGGACCCCAAAAACCCTGCGGCGTTGAATAACCTGGCGGGTTGTTACAGCGAGGGAGGGCAGACGGAAAAGGCATTCGAGTATTATACCAAGGCGATGGAGCTTAAGCCCTCCGAGGCGATGTATCCGCATAACTTCGCCAACGCGCTCTACGTGCTGCGCCGGGCCGCTGGAAAGTATTACGGAATGGATGAACAGCAGATATATGCGAAGGCGCTGCGGCTCTTCCAGGAGGCCGCCCGGCTTGATCCGACGAATTACGTCTATGCCGCCGATGCCGGGCAGACGTATTACTCGTTGAAACCATTTCCGGTTGAGGCGGCGTTGCAGGCGTGGACCAACGCCTGGAAGACCGCAACCAATGATCTGGACCGTGAGGACGCCTGCCTGCACCTGGCCCGGGCCCAAATGGCGGCTGGGCGATACGCGCTGGCTCGGGCCCAGTTGGCCGCCGTCACCAACGCCGCTATGGCCTCCTCGAAAGCCGGCCTGCTGAAGAGCATCGCCGAGGCGGAGCAGGCTAAACCCTGAACGGTCGTCGGCTGTAAGCTCCTTTGGTGGTGCGGAATGTGCCAGGGGCGGTGAAGTGCTGAGGGTGGGTTATTTCTGGCACTTTTAGCCCACGCTTGCCTCAATGCAAGACAGGCGTCGGCCAACAATTCTATCGAAAACCCTGCCCTCCCGCTCTAAAGGCGGGTAAACCCTCGTTGAATCCCGCTGGCATTGCGATTGCTTAAGAGACTTCGCCGAAAGTTCGGCGTGGCTGTCATTTCGCGCGGAAACAGGGGGATGGTTCAAACCGCGCCCGGCAGGCGGGGGTAAACCTCCCGCCCAGCCTCAGTAACATGTATGAGCGACAGGCGTTATTTATTGTTGCACTCGGATCGGAACTTACGCGAGCGTCTTGCCCATCAGATTGCGGTCGAGTTCGGCCAAACTTCTCCCGGGAAGAGCAATCAGGTGGAATGGCGGGACGGCGCGCACTTGGATCATTTTGAGTTGCTGCACCTGCTCAAGGGCCGGTTCGAGGCGGTATTGCTGGATCTTCATCTGCCCGCCATGCTGGCCTTGCGCGCGGCGGAGCTGGCTCATTTGGCGTGCATCCCGGCTCGCATGGTCCTGCTGGTCCCTTGTCGGCAACCCGGATTACGGGTTAATGGCAATGCTCACGCTTCGAAAAACAGCCCTGACTTCACCGATGCTCTGCTGAAAGCCTGTTCGCCCTTGTTTGACTCGTGTCTCCAGATTCCTTTCGACCGGGAAGAGGCGGTTCCCAGGCTGTGCGCGGTGCTCGAGGAACCGGTCAATTTCCAGCGTGGCAGCCTGCCCAACCAGGACCAATTGGATGCGGCCATTGAAAACCTGTTGAGCACCTGCCTTAAACTGGCTCCGGGCGCCCGCGGAGCAGCCCATGCTTTTGGCATTTATCGTGATGCCTACCTCCAGCCTGACTTCACTACCTGGGAATCCCGCATTTCCCTGGCCCAACTGAATCTCGAAGCTCGCCTCGATCGGTTTATTCGGATCCGACCGTTGTTGTTCAGCCCGCGGCTGATACAGGCAGCGGAACGGATCGCCCGCAGCCCGTATTTCGCGGCCGATCAGCATGCGTTTCTCAAGAAGCGGTTTGACTATCTCCTCGATAATACGGGCCGGGTGCTGTCACGATATCGCCAGGAAGTGGAGGATATTTTGATTGGGATCGAGCAGTTTGCCTGCATGTCCGAGGCCGGGCGACGGCAGGAGCAAATGCAGGTGGATGACCTGGCTCAGATGCTTATTGTTCGGGCCAAGGAAGTGCCGGGCTTCGAGGAAGGCATCGCTCCGCTCGTATATTTCCTGCTGCGGCTGCATAATGTTCCTCTGGGTTCGGGCCTCGCGGCTTGAGCTTTCAATCTTCCGGGTTAACGGTCCAATTTCAACCGAATTTTGGGATACTCTACCTTCGGCAAGGAGCTGGCATTGGGTGATTTGAATATTTTGAACAAAGCTGGCCCAGGCTTGTCTATTGTTCAGTTAGTTTTTGTTTGCGAATTCGAAACGCTTAAGTTAAATATAAACATATGAAAAGACTGATGCTCTCGGTAATGCTGGTCGCCTTCGCCGTCGCCGTTCAAGCTGGTGAAGGGAAAACGTGTGACAAAGACTCCGCCTCCTGCTCGAAAGCCAAGACGGAACAGGTAAAATCCTGCTGCCCAGCCGGGGACAAGGTAGCCAAAGGCTCCTGCCCGATGGCGAAGTGCAAGGAAACCGCTTCCAAGCCGCTTGAGAGCCCGAAGAACAAGTCCTGAATCTCTCTGCTTTAACTAGTTTCTGTTTCCCGCATGTGGTAGCTCCCATGCGGGTTTTTTGTTGACCGAAAGGCCGGCTTAAGGAGCGGGCGGGTTAGTCCAACAGGAAACCC
>DBMR01000116.1 GCA_002298785.1 Verrucomicrobia subdivision 3 bacterium UBA693 | reverse complement strand
ACCGCGGACCACCCGCTCGATCCCGTCTTTCATCATTCTTCGCGGCTTGGCGTGAGTTTTTCCTTCCTTTTCGAGATCGGGCTTAGTCTCACGCAAAGTTCTACCCCCTATTCCAAACGCTCCTACAATCCGACAATTACCTGGCCCATTATCCGCCTTACTTGCCCCTATCCCGAAGGGGTGGAAATCCGTCAGCCCAGGGTTGGCGCGACTAGCGCCTACCCTGGGTTGCCCAGCCACCATACAGGCCTACCCTGAAAGGGTTCTATCTCTTTTCAGCGCAGGATGTTAATCCCACACGTATCGTTCGTCGTAGGCGATTTGATACCGCCGCAGGAGCCGTCGGAATTCATCCTGAAACGAGTGCTTCTGATGATGTTGCTCCTGGCCGGCAAGGTATTGCTTTACGATCTCGAGTTGGGAGAAGCCGAGCGAGAAAACCCCGTAACCATTCTGCCAGGCAAAATCACTCAGCCCGGGGCTGCGGTCCTTGATCCAAAGCGAGGAACCCCGTTTGAGTTCCTTGATCATCTCGGCAACGGTACACGAGCGGGAGAGGCCCGCCAACACATGCACGTGATCCTCGACGCCGCCGACAAGGATCGGTTGGCATTCCAGGTGGGTGAGGATCCCGCCCAGGTACGCATGCATTTCCGTACGCAACATCGGGTCGCGCAGGAACGGGCGCCGGTCTTTGGTGGAAAAGACCGTGTGAAGGAGGATTTTCGCCAGAGATTGTGGCATGGCCGCAGGATGGTGGGAACGTGCCGTGGATGCAACCCATTCAGGGTTGCCCGAATAACGGTGGATCGTTAACGCACCCAGGGTAGCCCGCCTTCGCCGGGGGGGCTACGGCGGGCAACCTTGGGCTAACGGATTTTATCCTTTCAGGATAATCGTAGGCGAATCGAATGGTCCATACCGTATACACATCTCGTCTTTACTCATATTTAGAGTGTTCCGGGAGTGTGGCCATGCGTCAGAACCTCCGACTCCAATATTCCGGCGCGCTATAAAACCCTCTCCCATACCCTTGTGCATTATGGGGCTACCTTAGCCGAAATTTCGTTCTGTTCTGTACCCGATTTGTCGCGTCAGGGACAGCCTGTGTCACGCCATANNCCATATAGGGTGAGATGACAGAGAACTGCCGAATGCAGAGCGACGAGTCCGGACCCGGCGCGGCGACGAACCGCCATTGTCAACCCGGGACCGCCGCGCCCGAACCTCCGCCTGGGCCCCGGGTTTTGGACGGTCCCAGCCCTCCAGTGCTTTCCTCTGTCCGGCTCCCCTTCCGCGTTTTCCGAGTATTCCGTGGTTCCCTTCCCATCGCAGCGGCCCCACGTTTCAAACCTCACTTTCCGCCCTCTTTTCCGGCTAATTCTGACCTATTCTCACCTATTCTCACCAACTTTTAACCCACCACCCCGACGATGAATCCTATCGACCAATCCGTTCCACCCGCCCCCCCGCGAGGGTTAACCGCGGCTGTCATTCGGACGATGTAAGCGGACGCGGACGTCCGCGCTCCGGGACTTTATTAGCGGCGGCGTTGTAGGCATAGGTGGTGGGTTCGGTGATCCCTACCCCAAAACCCAAGCGGTTGGACCAGAAGCGAACGGTGCTGGTTCCGGGTGAAATACCCGCTTTGCCGACTTCGGCTGCTTTCGTCCGATCCTGCAAATCCTGGTCATCATGTCCAAACTCAGTTCACGGTCGGACCGCGAGGTTCCAAGCTCGCTTTTGCAGGTACGAACGCGAGGCCAACGCACCCATGAATTCGCCGCCACGCCCCCGCAAGGATTAACCGCGGCTGTCATTCGAACGATGTAAGCGGACGCGGACGTCCGCGCTCCGGGACTTTATTAGCGGCGGCGTTGTAGGCATAGGTGGTGGGTTCGGTGATCCCAACCCCAAAACCCAAGCGGTTGGACCAGAAGCGAACGGTGCTGGTTCCGGGTGAAATACCCGCTTTGCCGGCTTCGGCTGCTTTCGCCCGATCCTGTAAATCCTGGTCATCCTGTCCAAACTCAGTTCTCGGTCGGGGCGCGAGGTTCCAAGCTCGCTTTTGCAGGTATGAACGGGAGGCCAACGCACCCATGAATTCGCCGCCAAGCCCCCCCGCGAGGGTTAACCGCGGCCATCCTCCGAACGACGTAAGCGGACGCGGACGTCCGCGCTCCGGAGCTTTTCTCCTTTCCGGATAATCGTGGATGCATGGCTGGAGATGTAGCCGGGTGCGGTTCTGGGACGGCTTGGGACCCCTTTGGGACGGCTAAAACACCAAGATCACCCAATGTTTACGGACTTGGGACGGTGGGACGGCTTTTTCAGGGTGTGCCCCCCTCCCCCGCCCGGATGGCTCCCCGAGGCTGGAGCAGAACAGAGCTTGCCCGCTCTTCTGATTTCCGCTTTGCGCCGCGGGTCCTTTGCGCCATGTTGTGAGCGTCATGCGCATGCCGCCAAGATTCATCCCGCCGCTGGGCCCGGGGAAAACCTCTCCCCGCGACCGGGCCTTGGCGCAATGGCGCGGACTAAACCTGGCCCCGCTCGAACGCATCTCCCAAAACCCGGCCAAACCCGCCGCCCAGATCCTCACCGGGGTCCTCAAAAACCTCCGCATCGACCGCCGCCAATCCGAGGCGGAAATCGTCAAGGTCTGGAACCAGGCCCTGGCTCCGGACATTGTCGCCCACGCACAACCGGTGAGCTACCACAAGGGCACCGTCTTCGTGAACGTGAGCAGCAGCGTCTGGCTCAGCGAAATTGTGCGCTATCGACGGGCGGAAATCCTCGAGCGCTTGCGCCACAGTTTCGGCAGCGAGGTGATCAAAAAAATCAGCTTCCGCCTCGGCTGAACGGCTGCTCCGCGCTTCGACTTTCCCGAGATTCGCCGCCCGGCCCGGCGCCCCCGGGCCCCGCACCACGCCGGCGCCTGCCTGATTCCTTGAAGCCGCACTAAAGCACAGAATACGCCTCCCTTCTTTGCATTCGATTTTTAGACACAAATCGATGGCAAAAAAAGATAATCAAATAGCAAATCACGGAAAGTCTCCTGCCGCCAGGATGTTAGGCTGAGGCCGGGATTGCTGCGGTTTGCGGCGTCATTTCGAAAGCGGCGGCCGCTTGATCCCCTGGATGACCGATATGATTGCCACCCTTTCGACTAAAAAAGAGAACCGGCTGGGCAAGGTTTTAGAGCACGCCAGCGGGGACAAGCGCTTCAAGATCCTGGAAGCGCACATGAAGAAGCACCAATTCAAGCACGACGCGTTGATTGAGGTGCTGCACAAGGCGCAGGAGTTATTTGGGTTCCTCGAGGAGGATCTGCTGCTGTTCATTGCCCACAAACTCAAGCTGCCGGCCAGCCGCGTGTACGGGGTCGCCACGTTTTATCATTTCTTCACGCTGAAACCCAAAGGCCAGCACACCTGCGTGGTGTGCATGGGCACCGCCTGCTACGTGAAAGGCGCCGACAAAGTCCTGGCCGCCATCGAGGAGAAGACCGGGATCAAAGCCGGCGAGACGACCGAGGACAATCAACTATCGCTGTTGACCGCCCGGTGCATCGGGGCTTGTGGCATCGCCCCCGCCGTGGTCTACGACGGCACCGTTACCCCCCGCCAAACCCCGCAAACCGCGTTGGACCGAGTGAAAGGATGGACGAGCCATGGTAATTGACGACCTGATCGAAATTGCCGAGAAGGAAAAAGCGGCCCGCAAGCCCTGTGTGGTGCGTTGCTGCATGGCCGCCGGCTGCATGTCCTCGAATTCGCAAGGCGTAAAAGAAGCGCTGGATCGCGCCGTCAAAGCGGCGGGATTGGAGGACCGCGTGGAGGTGCGCGGGGTTGGCTGCATGAAGCTTTGCTGCCAGGGGCCGCTGGTGCAAATCGACCAGGAAGCACCCGGCGCCACCGTCGAGGTCCAGACGATCGGCAAAGGTCCGCTTTACGAAAAGGTCACTCCGGAAAGCGCCGCCTCGTTAATCGAAACCATCAAGGGAGGCTCCACCGACGTCTCCGCCGCCGATCCGCAGCATCCATTTTTCACCCAGCAGTTTTCGATCGTGCTGGCCAATAGCGGCATCGTGGATCCGGAACGGATCGAATCGTATATCGCGGCGGAAGGCTATCACGCGCTCCACGATGTGCTGCGTGAAATGACCCCGAAGGAGGTCGTGGACGCGCTTATCAAGAGCGGTCTGCGGGGCCGCGGGGGCGCGGGCTATCCCACGGGGCTCAAATGGGCCACGGTGGCCAAAACCGCCAGCGCTCAAAAATACGTCATCTGCAATGCGGACGAAGGCGACCCGGGCGCGTTCATGGATCGCAGCGTGCTCGAGAGCGACCCGCACGCCGTGTTGGAAGGGATGGCCATTGCCGCCCACGCTGTCGGGGCCAGCCAGGGCTTCATTTATGTGCGTGCGGAATATCCGCTGGCGATCTCCCGGCTGCAAACGGCCATCAAGCAAGCCAAGCAATTGGGGCTCCTGGGGAGCGGCATCTTTGAATCGCCGTTCAATTTCAGCATCGATCTGCGCATCGGCGCCGGCGCGTTCGTGTGCGGCGAAGAGACCGCGCTGATGGCCTCGGTGGAAGGCAAACGGGGCACTCCCCGGCCGCGACCGCCTTTCCCGGCGGAGAGCGGTCTCTACAACAGCCCAACCCTGATCAACAACGTTGAAACCTTTGCCAACGTGCCCGCCATTATTCGTAAAGGAGCGGATTGGTTTGCCGGTATCGGCACCGAGAAGAGCAAAGGCACCAAGGTCTTCGCGCTGGCCGGCAAGATCACCAATACCGGGTTGATCGAAGTGCCCATGGGCACGCCGCTGCGCAAAATCGTCGAAGAAATGGGCGGCGGCGCTCCGGACGGCGGCACTATCAAAGCGGTGCAAACGGGGGGGCCTTCCGGCGGTTGTATCCCGGCGGCGGCGCTGGATACGCCGGTGGATTACGACTCGCTCACCAAACTCGGCTCCATCATGGGCTCAGGCGGCATGATCGTGATGGACGAGACCACGCGCATGGTGGACGTGGCGCGATTCTTCATGGAGTTCTGCATGGATGAATCGTGCGGAAAGTGCATTCCCTGCCGGGCGGGCACCGTGCAGATGCACCACTTGCTCGCGAAGATTCTCGAGCGCAAAGCGACCCTGCGCGACCTGCAAAAGCTGGAGGAGCTGTGCGATATGGTGCGCAGCACCAGCCTGTGCGGCCTCGGCCAAACGGCTCCCAACCCGGTGCTCAGCACCCTCCGCTATTTCCGTCAGGAATACCTCGACCTCCTCCGCGAGGACGCACTGGGGCCGGGTGCCAACGGCCATTCCTCCCGAACCACCACTCCCGCCCCACAACCAGCCGGGGGAAACTGAACCCTCATCCTGACTTATGGCAGCAAGAACTTTTACGATCGACGGCAAACATGTCAGCGCGGACGAGAGCGCGACCATCCTCGAAGCGGCGTCCGAGGTGGGGATCACGATTCCCACCCTCTGTCACCTGGACGGAGTTTATGATGTCGGGGCCTGCCGGCTGTGCCTGGTGGAAGTGACCGGGGTACCCAAACTTCTGCCAGCCTGCACCACCCGGGTCGCCGAAGGCATGGACATCAATACCGACTCCGAACGATTGCGCAAGTACCGGCGGATGACGCTGGAACTGCTCTTCGCCGAGCGCAACCACGTTTGCGCGGTGTGCGTGGCCAACAGCCATTGCGAACTCCAAACCCTGGCCTACACCCTGGGCATGGATCATGTCCGCTACGAATACACCTTCCCCCGCTGGCCGGTGGACAACACCCATTCCCTGTTCGGGATGGATCACAACCGCTGCATCATGTGCACCCGCTGCGTGCGGGTCTGCTGGCACATTGAAGGCGCCGGGACCAAGAACGTGTCCGGTCGCGGTGCCCGCTCCCAGGTGATCTCGGATCTGAACCAGCCCTGGGGGACTTCGGAAACCTGTACACGGTGCGGCAAATGTGTTATGTCCTGCCCCACCGGCGCCCTCTTCGCCAAAGGCGTTACCGTTTCCGAAATGGAACGGGATCGCACCAAACTCGAATTCATCGTCACTGCCCGGGAGAAAAAACAATGGATCGCTTAAAAGTTGCCACCGTCTGGCTGGGCGGCTGCTCCGGCTGCCACATGTCCTTCCTCGATCTGGACGAATTCCTCATCGATCTCGCCGACCGCATCGAGCTGGTTTACAGCCCGGTGGTGGACGTCAAAGCCTACCCGGCGGAAGTCGATGTGTGCTTGATTGAAGGGGCCGTATGCAACGCCGACAATCTCGAGATTCTGCACACCATTCGTAAGCACACCCGCGTGCTCGTGGCTTTCGGCGATTGCGCCGTCACCGGCAACGTGCCCGCAATTCGGAATCAACTCGGCCTGCGCAACGATGAGAATGTGCTCCAAAGGGCCTATGTCGAAGGCGCCCAGACGAACCCGGGCGTGCCGCGTGAACCTGGGATCGTCCCCGCCCTGCTCCCGCGCGTGATGCCCATCCACGAAGCGGTGCATGTCGAGCATTTCCTCCCCGGCTGCCCGCCCCCCGCCGATCGCATCAAGGCACTGCTGACGCAGGTATTGTCCGGAACGGAACCACGCCTGGAAGGCGCCCAGTTGAAATTTGGTTAATCTCCATCTCTATGGCACAGCGCATTATCATCGACCCGGTCACCCGCATCGAGGGACACGCCAAAATCAGCATTTACCTCGATGACGCCGGAAACGTCTCCGACGCCGAGTTTCACGTGGTGGAATTTCGCGGCTTCGAGAAATTCTGTGAAGGCCGGCCCTATTCCGAGATGCCCGGCATCACCCCCCGGATCTGCGGCATCTGCCCGGTCAGCCACCTGCTCGCCTCCGCCAAAGCCGGCGACGCGATCATGGCAGTCAACATTCCACCGGCGGCGGACAAACTCCGGCGGTTGATGAACCTCGGGCAGTTCATCCAGAGTCATGCGCTCAGCTTCTTCCATCTGAGCGCGCCCGACTTTCTGTTGGGCTGGGACACCCCACCGGCGCAACGCAACGTGTTCGGCCTCATCGCCGCCAACCAGGACCTGGCCCGCGCCGGGATTCGACTCCGGCAGTTCGGCCAGGAAATCATCCAAATCCTGGGCGGACAAAAAATTCACCCGGCCTGGGCCGTGCCGGGCGGAGTGCGCAGTTCCCTGGCGGACGATGGCCGCGCGAAAATCCGTTCCTGGCTTCCGGAAGCTCACGCCACTACCCGCACTGCGTTTGAGTTGTTTCAAAAAGCCCTCGACACCCACAAGCGCGAGGTCCAGTTCTTCGGGAACTTCCCCTCGCTGTTTATGGGGTTAGTCGAACCGGATGGGACCTGGGAACATCACGGTGGCAAACTGCGCTTTACCGATGCCAGCGGTTGCATTATTGCGGACCAACTCGATCCCAAACGGTACGCCGAGTACATTGCCGAGTCGGTCCAGCCCACCTCCTACCTGAAATCGCCCTACTACTCCCCGTTAGGCTGCCCGGATGGCATGTACCGGGTGGGCCCCCTGGCCCGGCTGAACGTCGCCGAGCAAATGGGCACGCCGAAGGCAGACGCCGAGCTCAAAAAGTTCAAGAAAATGGGCCGCGGTGCGGTGACCTCCTCGTTTCTTTACCACTACGCCCGGTTGATCGAAATCCTCGCCTGCCTCGAACGCGTGGAAATCCTGATGGACGACCCGGAATTGAGCAGCGAAGACCTTCGGGCCGACGCCGGCATCAACAGCCTCCGCGGCGTCGGAGTGAGCGAAGCTCCGCGTGGCACCCTCTTTCATGATTACACCGTCGATCGCGACGGCCTGCTTCGCAAGGTGAACCTGATCGTTGCCACCGGACAAAATAACCTGGCGATGAACCAGACGGTGGCGCAAATCGCCCGCCATTACGTGCGCGGCCGCGAGATCCCGGAGCCCATGCTCAATCGAGTCGAGCACGGCATCCGCTGTTACGATCCCTGTTTGAGCTGTTCTACGCATGCCGTCGGCCAGATGCCGCTCGAAGTGAGCCTGATCGGACCGGACGGCGCCCTGCTGCATCGAATTGCACGTGGCTGAGTAGTCCCCCAAACAGCCGGGCGGAGCGCAGAAGCACTTTGGCGCTCCGCCCGCGCTGGCAACCAAGTGGTTTCCGTTCTATCATTCCGAGCAAATGCCCGCTGTTCCCTCCACGACGTTGACGCCATCCGGTTTGTTGGTGATTGGTTATGGCAACACTTTGCGCGGCGATGATGGGGTCGGGCCACGCCTCGTCGCCGAGTTGGAGGCACGCCGGTTGCCCGGAGTCTCCACCCTGGCTTGCGCCTTGCTCACCCCCGAACTGGCTGACTCGGTTTCGCGAATCCGCACTGTCATTTTCGCCGATGCGGCGGTGGACGCCCCTCGTGAAGTGAGGCTGCGCCGATTGGCTCCTGCTGACTCGTCACAAATCATGGCGCACGCTGCCAATCCCGGCACCATCCTGGCCCTCGCGCGAGACCTTTACCATCATACGCCGGAGGCCTGGTGGCTGACCATTCCCGCCGAGGACCTGGGTTTCAGCGAACAGCTTTCCGCTACCGCCCGGACTGGACTGGATCAGGCGCTGAGTTTGGTTATCGAATTGGCCAGCAGCAACGGCACGCTCCAAACCGGCGCAGCTTGAGTCTCCCAGCGTTCGGTCCCCTGCCCTCTTTTTGACTTTGGCCCCTGAATATTCTAGCCTCCGGCCCATGAAAGTGATTCGTCACACCGATCCCGATTTCCTTGCACGCCGACGCGAGTTGGCGGCGCCCTCCAGTTTGTTCAATCCGGAGATCGAGTCCGCCGCGCGTGGCATCCTGGATTCGGTACGCACCCGGGGTGATACGGCGCTGATTGAATGCACCGCAAAATTTGATGGCGCCCAACTCGCCCCGCACCAACTGCCGATTACCCGCGCCGAACTGCTCACCGCCGCGCTCAAGGCCGACGATGAGTTGCGCCGGGCGGTAGCCGAAGCGGATCGGAACGTCGCGCAATTCGCCCGGCGGAGCCGGCGGAAAAGCTGGCAAATGCGCAACACCCACGGGGCAGTGGTTGGTGAAAAATTCGACCCCTTCCACCGTGTCGGTGTTTACATCCCCGGCGGCACCGCCCCGCTGGTGTCCACAGCGTTGATGACCGTGAGCCTGGCCCGGGTAGCCGGTTGCGCGGAGATCGTGGTGTGCACGCCGTGCGGCAAAGACGGCACGGTCAACCCGGCACTCCTTTACGCCGCGCGCGTGGCGGGCGCGACGGAAATCTACCGCGTAGGCGGAGCCCAGGCGATCGGCGCCCTGGCTTTCGGCACGGAATCCATTCGACGCGTCCAGAAGATCTTTGGACCGGGCAATGCCTATGTGGTCGCGGCCAAGCGCCTGGTGGTTGGCCAGGTGGCGATTGATCTTTTGCCCGGACCGAGCGAGGTGCTGGTGCTCGCGGATGATTCCGCCAACCCACGCCACGCTGCCGCCGACCTTTTGGCCCAGGCTGAGCATGGCTCTGGATACGAACGGATCTGGCTGGTGACCACCTCCGCGCGCTTGCTGGCCGCAGTGCAGAAGGAAATCGCACGGCAACTGAAAAATTGCGCCCGCCGCCAGTTCATCGAGCGTGTGCTCGACCGGGATACGTGGCTGATCCAGACGAAATCCCTGGACGAAGCCCTGGAATTAACCAATGAACTCGCTCCGGAACACTGCGAGGTGATGACCCGGAATGCGCGCCAGGTCAGCGCGAAAATCCACACTGCCGGCGCCATTTTCCTGGGCCCCTGGTCACCCACCGTGCTCGGGGATTACGTCGCAGGACCCAGCCACACCCTGCCCACGGGCGGAGCGGGGATCTCCTTCCCCGGCTTGAGCGTGGATCAGTTCCAGCGCCGCACCAGTGTTGTAGAGTATTCCCGCGGGGCTCTGCGCAAAGCGCTTCCGGCTGTTCGCACTTTCGCCAAAATGGAAGGGCTCGATGCCCACGGGAAAAGCGCGGAACTCCGGTTCTAACCGGCTCGGCGTCCGGACCGGATCAACCTTCGCCCCAGATTTGCTTTACGTGCGCCACACCCGCACGCACCTGTTCCACGCTCAGGCTGGGGCTTAACTCAAAAACTTTGATATGCTCTGGGGTCACGCGCGATTTGAGCGCGGCGAAGTCAATCATCCCGGATCCGGGCGGACAATGGTCGCGACCAGGAAACTGCACATCGTGAATATGAAAGCCTGCCAGCCGGTCTTTCATGGAATCCAGGTGGAACAAATGCCGGATCAAGCCCAGGTTCTCCTTAATCTGCGCATGGCCGGTGTCGTGCCAATAGACCAGGCTTGGGCTGCTGATCTCGCGGAACATGAACTGGTAATCGCTCTCGATGGGCAATTCCTCGACCGCCTGCCGGTTCTCCGCCCCTAATCGCAATCCCCGCGATTCCGCCTCTGGAACCAGGCGCTTTAGCGACTCCTTGACCCGTTCGAAGAATGGTTCCTTTCTGCGCTCCCGCTTTTCTTCCATCTCCTGGCACAACTTGCGGTATTTCGGCGACTCACCGTCGCCGCGCCCGACCATGGCCAGCATCTTGTCGTTGTAATCTTTCATGTCGATGCTGCCCAGGTGCAGCACCACCAACTGGGCCTTTACCCGCACCGCAAAATCCATGGTCTTGATGGTATGCCGGCAGGCCAGGTCCCGCTCCCGCTCCTGTTCGGCCGAAAATTGGAACAGGTTGGGCGCGGCGTGATTTACACCCATGGGGAGCGGACAGAAATTGTGCAGGGTGGAAATCTTGATCTCCCCGGCCTCCACGGCCTCCAGAATCCCGGGCACCAGGCTGATGCGGGTGCCGTGGCTCAACTCGGCGTATTCAAAGCCCAGATCCCGTATTTCGCGCAACATCGCCCGGCCATCGATATGACGGTGAGAATTCCAGCAAGTGGAGAGGGAGTACATAAGTGAAGAGTCAGGCTAAATACCGGGAAACGGAGGAAACTCGCTGGTGCAAAATGCCGGGCACGGCTAAACCGCGCCCGGCGCTGAAATCGCGGCGGGGCCAATTACATATCGGCGTAACGCGCACTAAGCATGGCCGAGAACCGCGCGGCCTTTTCCTTGCGACGTCGCCTTTCGCTCGGCTTTTCAAAATGCCGATGGCTGCGTACGACCTTCAAGGTGCCTTCGCGGTCAATCTTCTTCTTCAAGCGCCGCAGCGCTTTATCCACGGACTCGCCTTTTTTAAGTTTAATTTCGGTCAATCAGATTCACATCCTTCCAAGGACCTCAGCTCGGCGGCTTTGCGGGCGGCAGATGCGTCTACGGTCAGGACTGGATAGCCTATTTACCTATCTCGAAGTGTCAACCGCCAAATCGACTCAAATTAGAAGCCAGATGCGGCTTGATTTCACGAGCGGAACTAGGGCATAAGAAGGCGATGGCTTCCCCGTTGAAGACTGTTTTGCCAGAAGCCCCGGTGACGTTTACGCCGGAGCAAATCGCGGAATTTCACAAAAAACTGCGCGACCTGCGCCATGACGTAAACGGCGTGCTGGCGATTATCGTGGGCACTTTGGAAGTGATGCGGCTTTATCCCAATGACACCGCACGCTTCATGACCAGCCTCGCCCAGCAACCGGCACGCGTGGAAGTGTCCCTCAAGAATTTTGCCGCCGAGTTCGAAAAACAGTTCGGTATCAGGAAAATGAACAGCGACGGTTCAGAGACCGCCAGCACTCCCACGCCCGTGCCGCCAGGCGAACCCGCCTGAAGCAGGCTCAGACCGCCACCGCAGCCGATCGGCTCAGCCGGGGAGCCGTTTTCAAATACTCATCCATGGCCGCGGCCGCGCGCTTGCCGTCGCCCATCGCCAAAATCACCGTCGCGGCGCCGCGCACAATGTCGCCCCCGGCGAACACCCCTGGCAGGCTGGTCATGCCCTGCTCATCCACCACAATGTTGCCCCACTTATTCAGCTTCAATTCGGGACACGTGGCGGTGAGCAGCGGATTGGCTCGCGTCCCAATCGCTACGACCACCACATCACAGGGAATCACAAACTCTGACCCGGGAATGATCTCCGGGCGGGCCCGGCCCGAGGCATCGGGTTCTCCGAGTTTCATGCGCACACACTTCAGCCCGGTGACCCAGCGTTTTTCGTTGCCGACCACCTCCACCGGCGCTACCAGGAACTCGAATTCGATTCCTTCCTGCTCCGCGTGGTGAATTTCCTCCGCCCGCGCTGGCATTTCCTTGCGGGTGCGGCGATAAACAATCATCGAGGCTTCCGCGCCGATGCGTTTGGCGGTCCGTGCGGAGTCCATGGCTACGTTGCCGCCGCCGACAGTAGCCACGCGACGGCCCAGCAGCACCGGCGTATCCGCCCGAGGAAATTGATAGGCCGACATCAGGTTCACCCGCGTCAGGTACTCGTTGGCGGAATAGACGCCCTTGAAGTTTTCCCCGGGCACGTTCATGAACACCGGCAAGCCAGCGCCATTGGCGATAAAGATGGCGTCGAATTCGGCGCGCAATTCTTGAATGGTGTAAGTGCGTCCAATCACGGTATTGCAGACAATCTTAACGCCCGCCTGCTCCAACCGAGACACCTCGTCTTCCACAATTTTCTTCGGCAGCCGAAACTCCGGGATGCCGTAGACCAGGACGCCACCCGGCTTATGCAACGCTTCAAAAACAGTGACCTCGTGACCGCGCCGAGCCAATTCTCCCGCGGCCGTCAAACCTCCGGGTCCGGCTCCAACGACCGCGACTCTGCGACCGGTGGCCGGAGCTACCTGCATGGGGACCTGGTCACGATGTCCCTGCGCCCAGTCGCCGACATATCGTTCGAGGTAGCCTACCGCTACCGGCAGGCCTTTGTGGCCGCGAATACATTCGATCTCGCACTGCGTCTCTTGCGGGCAAACCCGCCCGGTAACCGACGGCAGCGCATTATCCGACAGCAAAGACTGTGCGGCACCCGCCAGGTTCCCTTCCGACAACAAATCCAGGAAGCGTGGGATGTTAACCATCACCGGACATCCGGACACACATTTGGGGTCACGGCATTGCAGGCAACGCTCCGCCTCGAGCAGTGCAACTTTCTCCTGCAGTCCCAGGTTAACTTCCGCAAAATTTGCGTTGCGCACCTGCGGGTCCTGCTCCGACATTTTCTGGCGGTCAATCTTCAACCGCTCGCGCGTGGTATATTTCTCGCTCACAACTTTAAGTCTTTCCTAGTGCAACCCCACCCGGCATTGACCCGCCTCGCAAGCCTGGCTCGCGCGCTGCTCGAATTCCCGATAGGTGCCCAACCGGTCCATCAACCCATCAAAATCCACGTGGTGCCCATCAAACTCCGGCCCATCCACACACGCAAAAAGCGTCTGCCCCCCGACGGTGACCCGGCAACCGCCGCACATCCCGGTGCCATCGACCATCACTGGATTAAGCGACACGATCGTCGGCACCCCCAGAGGACGCGTGAGGTTCACCACCGCCCGCATCATCGGCACCGGTCCCACCGCATAAACCATGTCGATCCCGCCCGCCGCCAGCAACTCCCGCGCGGCATCCGTCACGAATCCCTTTCGCCCGTAACTCCCGTCATCGGTGCATACCGTCACCTCTCCCAACTGTCGCAATTCCGGCTCAAAAATGACCCACTCCCGGGAACGCCCCCCGATGATGCTGTGAACCGGGATCCCGCGACGTTTCAAGCCTTGAGCGATGGGGTGAACCACGGCGGTCCCCACACCGCCGCCCACGCACAGCGCGCGCCCTTTCTCGATGAGTTCGGTAGGTTTGCCCAGCGGACCGGCGATGCCGGCGATCGCCTGACCGGGTTCCAGAGCCACCAGGTCCCGCGTGCTCTTGCCCACCGCCTGGATGACCAGCGCGATCGTTCCGCGCTCCGGGTCGGCATCGGCGATGGTCAAGGGAATGCGCTCGGCGCCTTCGGCCAGGTGTACAATCACAAACTGACCGGGCTGTCGAATTTGCGCGATGCGCGGCGCTTTTACGTCGAGGCGGGTCACGTTCGGGCTCAGACCCTGTTTGGCAATGATCTCGTGCATGCTCTAGTTGCGGCTAAAGCCCGGGTAACGGGATTAGCATTCTAAATATCAGGGATGAAGCGCCCGTAAGTCAATCGCGGAAGCAAGGCGCAGGCGAGAGCGAGGAAAGGATCAGCGGCTGGGAGAGGCCTCACCCGTCGCCACCCGGGGCCGGCGGCGGCAGCCGTTTTGCAGCCAGAGTCTCCATACCATGATCAGGGCTTCCTGAACAATATGCCCGGACATCTTGGAATGCCCTTGGAAACGGTCGGTAAAAATGATTGGCACGTCCACGATTTTAAACCCCTGCCGCCAGAGGCGATGGGTCATTTCGATCTGGAAGCTGTAGCCGTTGGATTTGACCTGGTCGAGGTCAATAGCGTGGAGCGCTTTGTTGCGGAAGCATTTATAACCACCCGTAGGATCGGTAAAAGGCATACCGGTGATCGTGCGCACGTAGCGCGCCGCGCCCTTGCTCAACATCAATCGGCTCAACGGCCAGTTGATGATCCGGATACCGTTCAGGTAACGCGAACCGAGCACCAGGTCAGCCCCCTTGGCCGCCTCCAGGAACATCGGGATGTCATCCGGGTTGTGCGAAAAATCGCCATCCAGCTCG
Organism: Verrucomicrobia subdivision 3 bacterium UBA693; assembly: GCA_002298785.1. Taxonomy (GTDB): domain Bacteria; phylum Verrucomicrobiota; class Verrucomicrobiia; order Limisphaerales; family UBA8199; genus UBA693. The sequence goes on along the minus strand of DBMR01000116.1, from coordinate 82,592 downwards.
AAGATGAACTCGTAGCCACGTTCCAGCGCCCACTTAAACCCGGCGATGTAAGCGCGGCCCAGGCCGTTCTTCTCCTGCCGATGGAGCACGTTTATGGACTGATACCTCGAAGCCAGGTCGTCGGCTATTTTGCCGGTGCCGTCGGGGGAATTGTCGTCCACCACCAAAAGGTCAACCGGGGTCGGCAAAGCCAAAAGGCGTTGGGCCAGCGGGGGCAGATTCTCCCGCTCGTTGTAAGTTGGCACCACCACCACGGTTCGGTTCATCTTAAAAGCTGCCCATACTTAAGCTCACCCGGGCGAGCAAAACANNGACAAGCCGAACTTTGCGCATCGCACGGTGCCTGCTCCCTCGGGACCGGCACCCCCTGTTGAGCCTGTCAATTGGATGGATTCCGGTCCAGGCGGGAGATTTCCCGCTGCAACCACGCCAGGAGATTTCGAGCGTCAACCAGCGAAAGGTCCACCTCGCTTTCCTGGACATCAATGACCGGACGGTCCCCATCACGGGGCGTCGCGCGCACCCGTAAATTGATGCGCGCCTCGATGCCTTCCTCTCCCACGGAAAACTGCGGTTGGGCTTCCAGCGCCATCTCCCCGGGCTCGGCATCGATTTCTCCCCGGGTCTTGGTTTGTCCCGGACCCGTACTTAGAAAGACGATTCCGTTTCCCGAGGAAGCTGGCACGTCAGGAAGAACAGTGAGGATATTGTTCATCATGCCACCTCCAGTAAGCACCCGACCGGCTCCAGTTCAACCGAGGCGTCGCCATAACGCGCCAGCAACTCATCGCGGCGCTGCCGCGCCTGTTCGACGTCGCCGGTGCGCAAGGACAACCGTTGACGATGCTTCGTCAGCCCGTTTTCGTGCAGGGTGAAATGACACCACCACGTGCCATGGTTGTTCCAAAGGTGATGGTTCGGGTTTGAACCGTTCGTCCGAACCGACAGTTTTCTATCGCTCATGCTGCGTTTTCCTTTCGGTCAACGCATCAGGTGTTCCGGAAAAGCAAAAGCCGCCGTCGGTTGCACCAGGACAGCGGCTAAATTTCCGTGGAGACGTTTTGAATTCGAAACACTAGTTTCGCACATCGGCTGATGACACTCATCACCAACCAGGGCACCTTGGCTGTCTCCACAGCCAGGTTGCCAGGCTCCACTTACTGCGGAGCGTTCCTGATGCTGCCTCATTCAACCACAAACCAGCCCCTGAAGCAATTCGATTTTGTGTCATAATCTCCGCAAGGCACATCGTCCGGATCTCATCCCAACCACGCCCCCGGAATTGGCGCTGTAAAAGGAATTTGCGCCGACTCACCAGGTGGCAATGCGCAGGCTGCTCATCTGGCGGAATCGGTTTCCAACCGAGAAATCGCGGCTAGCGTAATGGAGAACTGGGGGCGGCGTTGGTGCTGGGAGAGTTTGTGGCAGTGGCGAACCCAGCCGTTTGGAAGGTGGTGACCAGCACCGGCGCCTGGCGTTGCAGGCGGCGTTGCTGCTGCACCTCAACCATCCGCAGATCGCGGCCCAAATAATGCAGCGTTCGCACGTTGCCCATCAGGTAGATCAGCAGCAGGGACAGAATGACGATAATGATCAGGGTGGCAAATCCGCCTTCCTGGTGGCGTGGCCGTGGACCCGATATGACTTTGGCAATTCTCATGGGGCAGTTCCCGCAGCGGGGACGGCGATAAAAGTGAATATTGGTCGGAAGCGTGGATGCCGTGAGCGCGGCGCCATTTCCACTTCGCAACGCCAGGCTGTCAGCCGCTCCCGTGCCTCCGTTTGAAGACTTAGCTCACGGAAGTTGCACAGGATCGGCACCCATGGGCCACTGCCGACCCGGCGAAGCAGGTTGGTATCGGCCACGCGGTACGCCACCGGCATTTGGCCGCCGCGCAGACTTAAAATTCGCTCGCCTGCCTCCTGCTCCCAGCTTACCGCCTTTGCGCCCCGCACATCCGCACGCCAGCGTTCGCCAACGTGCAGCACGCGGGCGAAATCGTCCGCGCTCCGGCGCAAAGCCAGTGAATTATTCAGGCAGCGGTCCATCGCCAGGTAGGCCGCGGCCAGCAGCACCACCACCACCCCGATGTAAACCAGGGCTTCAATCATCATATAACCATGACGACCACGTAAGTTGTGAGCCGGGATTTTCATGGCAGCCTCAATTCCCGCCATACCACCGGGCGTTGGGACGCATCGCGCCACTCGAGACGCAGTTGTTTCGGGGTGCGTATCAGAATGAATTTCCCCGGTGGCAGGTTCGTCGCGGCGCGCGCGGAAACCGGGTAAATGTTTGTCCCAGGCGGGAAGGCCTGCCATTCCCCGGCCGCCAGCACCTCGAACTCGCCGTCCACAATTTCCATCGCCACCGCGTGATGATACTGCTCGCGCGCCAGGCGGCGCTCGGAGGTGATGGAATAAGCCAGGGGCAGCAGCGCACCCGTGAGCAGCGCCAGCGCCGCCAGTAACTCCAGCATGAGCCACGCTTGCTCCTGTTTTCGATTTTGCCGCGAGATCACCATAACGTTGCCGTGTGAATCAGCGAGACCAATCCGAGAAACAAAGCAATAACCACCCCACCCACCACCAAACCGTTGTAGAGAACGAGCGCGGTGGTGGCCACTTGTGCGGCGGCCTGCTCCTGTTGGAAGGCGCGCGCGTCCAGGGCTTCGTGCCAGCCGGCGAGGATTCCCTGAAAATCTTCGCCGCGCCTCAAAGCATTGGTCAACCGCCAGCGCTGTTCCCCGGCCGGCGAGATGGCTTCGATGGCCTGCGGTAGTTTGACTCCCGCGCGCAACTGTTCACACACTCGCGCCGCGCGCCGCACGAAAACCAGGTTTTGGGTGGACTGACCGGCGATTTCCACCGCTTGCACTTCCGGCAACCCGGCGTCCAGGAGCACCGCGAGCATTGCACTGAAATCCCGGTGCAGGCGGCAGCGCCGCCAGGGAAGAGCGCACAACAGGCGATCCACCACCTCCGGCGCCAGGCCTCGCAGCCAATTCCGCAACCGGGGCCCGCCGGCATAAGCTACCACCAGGAGCCACAGCAGCACCAACAGCACCACCTGGCTCAGGATGAAGCCGCGCTGCATGCGAAAAACAAGCAGCGTAAACGCCGGCAGCATGCCTCCCTCTAACATTCCCTGGAACACCTCCCGGAATTTCGGCAGCACCATGATCTGAAAAAACAGAGGCACTACCACGATGACAGGGGTGAACGCAAAGGTTACCACCAGCAGGTAATTCAGCGCCCCGCGGACCTGCGAGAGCGCGTCGCTCAGCAACCGTCGCGCCGCGGGAATCACCTTCCTCAGGTCGCCCACGCGCTCGCCAATGGCCAGCATCCCGGCGAGTTCCGGAGGCAATAGGCGCGGCGCGGCGGCCATGGCCGCCGCCAGGCTTTTACCTTCTCTCAACTCCTGCGCGATCCGCTGAAATCCGCGTCCGAACATACTGTCCCCCGCTTCCGACACTTGGACGATCATCTGTTCTGGAGCAATTCCTTCATTGGCGCTCATCTCCACCAGGTCGAGGAATAACCGGGCCCGCTCCGCACGACGCAGCGGCAATGTCAGCAAAAAATAGACGAGGTACAGACCCAAAAAGGCCAGGCCCAGGTACACCAGGAAGATCAACCCCGCGATCAACACCAGTTCGGGGCTCTGCATGATTTCCTCGTAGGAATGGTTCATCGCCTCAGAAATCTCCCAACCCATTCATAAACCGTATCAGCGTCTGCATGATCGGTGCCACTTGCCAAAGAATGAGTTGCCCCAGCAACAGCACGGACACCGGCAGAGCGCAGTAAAGCAGCAGATCAGAACGATACGCCGCCCGGGCGTAATACAGGTTGGCCGCATTTTGAAATCCCCCCGCCGCATCCTCGCCCCGCTGGCGCAAAAGCCACATGAACAGCGGTGGGAACGGGCGTTCATCCCCCACCCACTGCGCCGGTTTACCATCCCCCGCGTAAACCCGGGCGCGCCACCTCCCGAGCGTGACGGCGGCCGGCGTGCCGCTTTCGAGCACCTCCGCAAAAGCCAGCGCTTCGGCGAGTGTCGTGCCACCCCGCAGCATCATGGCGATAACTGAGGCCAATTGCGCGAGACTTGCCTCGCGAAAAGCGGGCAGGCGCCAGCGCAACCGCGCCCGCACCCCAGGAAGCAGCAAGACCGCCGCCAAGCCCACAGCCACCACTCCCAACACAGCTGGGGTGAGCCACATCAGGTTCACCAACCTGTCCGTATGAGGAACCATGCCGCCAAAATTCTCGGACAGAAAACGGCTGAAAACGAGGGAGAGGGCTCCGGTTAACCCAAGCGATACCAAAATAACCAGGAGTGGGTAAACCATCAGCCCTTGCAGCCGGGTCCAGAGCAGATTCGCCCGCTGATAGTAATCCGCGAGCATTTGCAGCATGCCTGGCAAGTCATTGGCCCGAACACCGATTTGGACCATCTGTTTGTAGAACGAAGGGAGTTTAGAGGCTTCCAGCGCGGGAAGCAGCGGTGTCCCGCTCGCGAGCGCTTTCTCCAGCCCCTGCAATTCAGACCGCAACCGGGCATCCCGCAACCCCGACACCAACTGCCGCAACGCTCCCTCCAGCGGTACGCCCTGCTTCAGCATCAGTCCCAATTGCTGATTGAAGAACGCCAATTCATCCATTTTCATAGCTTCGAACCCACACCGTTTGGACCGAGGTCAACGCAAACCGTCACGCGCTACAAGGCCCGGTCCAGTTCAGTCGCAGAAGTCAGGCCCGCAGCCACCCGGGCGGCTCCGCTGTCGGCCAGGGTTGGTACCGCGCTGATGTGGCGGAAGTCCCGATTCAGAATTCGATCGCGGACGACGTCGTTCACGGTCAGGAACTCCGCAATCGGCAGGCGGCCCTGAAAGCCAGTATCGAAGCACCCAGCACAACCACGACCGGAACAACTAGCGCAGAGCCGCCGCACCAGGCGCTGGTTGATCACCAACCCGACCGCAGCCGCAATCGCGGCGAGATCCGGGCAAAATGAGGCGAGCCGCTCGAATACGCCGCGGCAGGAACCCGCGTGGAGTGTGGAAATGATCAAGTGCCCCGTCAGCGCGCCCCGCAACGCAATCTGAGCGGTGGCTTCATCACGGATCTCTCCAATGACCAGCACCTGGGGATCCTGCCGCAATAAATGCCGGGCTGCGCACGCAAAATCCAGTCCCCGCGCCTCATTGATTTCGGTTTGCATGATGCCCGGCAACACCCGTTCCACCGGATCCTCAACGGTAATGATGTGACGCCCTTGCCTCGCGGCCAACTGGCGCAGGCAGGCATAGATCGTAGTCGTTTTACCACTCCCGGCAGGGCCGGTTAGAAGCAGAAGGCCGGAATTCTGCTCGAGGAATCGATTCAATTCGCCTTGCACCTCGCCCGGCAATCCCAAGTCGCCCACCATCCGCTCCTGCTCCCCTTGAAATAGTCGGAGCACGATCTTCTCACCGGTCACCGTCGGATAGGTGGCCACCCGCACATCGGCCGCGGTTTGCAGATCGGTTTTGTCGATGCGTCCATCCTGCGGCAATGTCTCCTGGTAGGTTTTCAATCGCGCCAGGAATTTCACCCGGCCGCACACCCGTTCCGCCAATCCGGGCGGCAACTCCACGGCGGGAACCATGACGCCGTCCAATCGCAATACGACCTCGGCTGTCTGCCCGCGCATTTGAATATGGATGTCGCTGGCTCCGGCACGCTCCGCCGCCGCCGTCAGTCGCGCCAGCACTTCCGGCGCCGACTCCGGACCAATTGCACCAGTTACCAGACCGGCAAGCAGACCGGTGCCTTGTATATTTTTCGGGTCGGATGCCATGCTTACAGTTTGGCGCGGCGCAACCATTTGGTTCCTGTCGCCACTCCGGAGATTAGACCACGCTCGGTTAATAATGGCACGCTCGTTTCCCGCCTCGGGCTCATTGAAGCGAGACCGCGTTCCACGCCGCAGGTTGGCATCGCCGGGCACACTGGAGCCCCCCTTGATTACCGGAATATATCCTCGCATTACCCCAGTCCTCGTGAAAAAATCGCTGCGAGCGCCAATGCTCCATCCGGGGACTGAGACAATGCCATTGATCTTTAGCTTAAGCTTGCGGCTCCGAATTCTTGGTAGTGCCGGACTGCTCTGGTGCGCCATGTACGCGTGGGGTGGGCCGGCTGACTTTTTCATGATTCAAGTGGTCGATGCCGCCACGGGCCGAGGCGTGCCACTCGTATCTCTGCGCACCACACATGACACGGTCTGGTGGACCGACAGCAACGGGATAATCGCTTTTAGCGAGCCGGGCTTGATGGATTTGGAGGTGTTCTTCCACGTGCAAAGCCCGGGCTACGACTATCCCAAGGACGGGTTTGGCAATCGGGGTGTGAAGTTGCAGACCCATCCGGGCGGAAACGCGACTATCAAACTTCAGCGGAGCAACATCGCCGAACGCCTATATCGCATTACCGGGGCCGGCATCTATCGCGACAGCGTCCTGCTCGGACGATCTGTCCCGCTGAAGCACCCGGTGATCAATGGCCAGGTGATGGGCCAGGACACGGTCATTGCCACGCCTTACCGAGGGAAGATTTATTGGTTTTGGGGCGACACGGATCGCCCTTCCTATGCCTTGGGGAATTTCGGCGCCTCGGGCGCCACTTCGGATTTGCCCGGCGTTGGAGGCCTTGACCCTGGAGTGGGCGTGGATCTGAATTATTTCGTCGACGAGCACGGATTCAGCAAAGCCATGTGCCATTTGCCTGGACCGGGAGCGCACTGGATCGAGGGGCTGTTTACCATTCCGGACGGCCACGGGGGCGAGCGTCTGGCAGCCACCGTGGCCAACCATAAGGACCTGGCAGAAGCCCAGAGTTGGGACCTGATGCTGTATGACGACGCGAAGAATGTCTTCGAACCGCTGGAACATTGGAACATCCACGCCGGGCATGATTCAGCTCATCCGTTCAAAGCCCGATCGGATGGGGTCGATTACTTCTATCTCTTTCCAAACTTCCGGGTGAAGGCAGACCTCGACAGCCTTCGCCGCCGTGAAAACTACGAAGCGTTCACCTGCGTTGCCGGCGATGGCCGGTGGCGTGCCGGAGACACGACGCTGGACCGCGATGCCGCAGGTCTGCTGCAGTACCGCTGGAAAGCCGGCGCGGACAGATTGACCCCCGGATGGGAACGAAAATTTGTCTCCGACGGCAAACTGCAACCCGAAGAGAATTGGCTCGATTTGCACGATTTCGAGGACGGCACACGGGTTCCAGCCAGCCGCGGATCGGTTTACTGGAACAGTTTCCGGCAACGGTGGATCATGTTGATCGCGCCTCGATCCAAGGCTGGGGAAGTCTGGTTTGCCGAAGGCGATACTCCAACCGGCCCGTGGGTTTACGCTCGACGCGTAGCGACGCACGGAGACTACAATTTCTACAACCCTACCCAACACCCGTTCTTCGATCAGGATGGTGGCCGGCTGGTCTATTTTGAAGGGACCTACACGGATACGTTTTCCGGAGCGCGCAGCCGCACCCCCCGCTACAATTACAACCAACTCATGTACCGCCTTGCGCTGGACGATCCACGACTAAACCTGCCGGTCCCGGTCTATCGTTTGCATGACACCGACGGCAAAATTCGGTTTGGGCTGCGTGACCAGGTGACGGCCTCGGAGGCTTGGAAACAGATCGAGGAAATCGCCTGGTTCGCCTGGCCAGCACAGAAAGATAATCGCAGTGGTGTACCGATTTATGCCAACAGTAAAGACAGTGCCGGGTTATCACTCACCCCACCCCAACCGAATGCCCGCCCACTCTTCTTTGGCCTGCCTCTGGCAGATAGCGGCTCCACAAATGCGGCTGAATTTCGTTCCCCCGCTCTGGCAACGCTCATGGAGTACCGCCGGGCCTCGGACAATCGGTGCGAGTATTCAACGCAGACGAAGCCACCCAAGGGTTGTCTTCCCGAAGGGCGTCCGATTTGTCGGGTCTGGCAGGCGCCGAACCGGAAGCCGTCCCTGGATTGGAAAGCTCAGGTCATCCCGCCCCAAGGCCGTTAATTGCTCGATCATTGGTCAGGTCCTGGGCGAACTCCGGTTGTCAAAGCCGGTATCCCCGTTATATCGCCCTCCTTCGAGGCCCTGCGTCGAGGATTGAATCCCTCGGCAGATTTTGGTTTGCTGAACCTGCGAATAACAACAAAAGGCACAATTATGCTGGTGGTTCATGTTCACGTACACGTGAAGCCGGAATCGATCGAGGCGTTCAAACAGGCGACGGTGGCCAACGCAAAGGAAAGCTTAAGGGAACCCGGGATCGCGCGATTTGACTGCGTGCAGCAGCAGGATGATCCGTCCCGCTTTATCCTGGTGGAGGCTTACCGGACACCGGAAGCTCCCGCGGCGCACAAGGCGACCCGTCATTACGAAATCTGGCGCGATACTGTGGCGCCCATGATGGCCACGCCACGCTCGAGCGTGAAATTCACCAATCTTTACCCTGAAGACGATGCGTTTTGAATTTGCCGCGCCCCACCGCATCGTTTTTGGCCCGGACGCCATCTCCGAACTAACCAAAGCGGCGAGAGAATTTGGCACACGCGCGCTGTTGGTCACAGGGCGAAATTCCACGCGCAGCGCGACGGTGATTGAACGGTTGATTGAGGGTGGAATGCAGGTCGCCACCTTTTCGGTTGCCGGCGAGCCAGATCTGGGCACCGTTGAAGCCGGCGTAGCCCTTGCCCGTCGGGAATCCGCCCAGGTGGTGATTGGCTTCGGCGGCGGCAGCGCCCTGGACACCGGCAAAGCCATCGCGGCGATGCTCACCAATCCTGGCGTATTGCTCGATTACCTGGAAGTCATCGGACGCGGACAGACATTGCCGCAAGCACCAGCGCCCTATATCGCCATCCCCACGACTGCCGGCACGGGGACCGAAGCCACGCGGAACGCCGTCCTGGCCTCCCCCAGTCATCGAGTTAAAGTCAGCCTGCGCCACCCGCTCATGCTACCCCGTGTCGCGATTGTGGATCCCAATCTCACCCGGGGCCTGCCGCCGTCGATCGCCGCTGCCACGGGTCTGGATGCGCTTACCCAATTGCTGGAGCCCTACGTGTGTGCGCGCCCCAACCCGATGGTGGATGCGCTCTGTCGTGACGGTCTGATGCGAGCGGGCCGTTCCCTGAGGGTAGTTTGTTCGGAAGCGCCGACCGACGCCGCTCGCGAGGATATGTCGCTCGCGGCGCTGTTTGGAGGAATCGCCCTGGCCAACGCCGGATTGGGTGCCGTGCACGGGTTTGCCGGACCTATCGGAGGAATGTTCCCCGCTCCACATGGTGCGACCTGCGCGGCGTTGCTGCCGGAAGTGACCCGTGCCAACCTGCGCGCGCTACGAGAACGTCACCCCGACCACCCGGCGATCGCCCGATACGATTCTATTTTTGAGTGGCTTTCTGGCGCGAAAGGCAGAACTCCGGATGCCCTGCCCGAGTGGCTTAAGGAGCTGACCACCGCCCTTAAAATCCCCGGATTGGGCAGCTATGGGTTGCAAGCCGACCATATCCCACTGATCGTCGAAAAAGCCCGGCAGGCGAGCAGCATGAAGGCAAATCCAATTGTGCTTACCCCTTCTGAACTCGCCGGAATCCTGGAAAAGTCAATTTAGCCATTCCTGTGCGAGTTGTTATCCAACGAGTGTCCGAAGCCAGTGTGACCATCGCCGGGAGGGTCAAGGGTGCAATCGGTCACGGACTGCTGGTTCTGGTAGCGGTGGAGCCTACCGACACGCCGTCGGATATTGCCTGGCTCTCCGGCAAGATCGTGCGCTTGCGGATTTTCGACGACGAACACGGGGTCATGAACCGATCTGTATTGGACACCGGCGGCGGAATCCTCGTGGTAAGCCAGTTCACCCTCTTCGCCAGCACGCGCAAGGGCAACCGCCCTTCCTACAGTCGCTCTGCCGGACCGGAAGCCGCCATACCTCTCTACGAACAATTCCTGGCTCAACTTCAGACCGACCTCGGCAAACCCTTGGCCGCAGGCGAATTCGGTGCCGATATGCACGTCGCCCTGGTCAACACCGGCCCGGTGACGATCATCATCGATTCCAGGCTGAAGGAGTAACTCGCGGCAGCCAAAAATGCGCCCGGGGAAAGCTTGACTGGGGCGAAACGGTCCCATAAGGTTACCGACTCGCTGAGCGGCGAAAATCGCCCGATCTCCCGATACTTTCAGCGAAAACGGAAAGGTTCGCTTGTGAATGTTACTGTAGAAAATTTGGCCCCGTGCAAGAAACTGGTGCGGGTGGAAGTGGATGCAACGAAGGTGGATGAGACCTTTGGCACGGTGTCGCGCGGTTATCAGAAAGAGGCCGCCCTGCCGGGTTTCCGCCCGGGCAAAGCCCCCATGCCGATGGTGCTGCGCAAGTACGAGAAAGACATTCTCGACGAAACCAAACGCAAGCTGATTTCCGATTCCTACAAGCAAGCGGTGGACGACCAGAAACTTGATGTCATCGGTTACCCGGACATTGAAGAAGTGCAGTTTGGCCGCGGCCAATCGCTGCTGTTCACCGCCACCGTCGAAACCGCCCCGGATTTTGAGCTGCCCGACTACAAAGCGCTGCCGGCCAAGGCCGAGACCCGCACCGTGAGCGAGGAGGACGTCGTTCGCGCGTTGGACATGCTGAGGGAGCAACACGTCGCCTACAACAAGGTTGAACGCGCAGCTCAACTGGGCGATATCGTGGTCGTCAATTTCTCGGGCACCTGCGAGGGCAAACCCATCACGGAAATCGCGCCCACCGCCAAAGGCCTGACCGAGCAAAAGAATTTCTGGGTGGAAGTGGGTGGCCAGAGCTTCATCCCCGGCTTTGGGGAACAACTGGCGGGTGCGGTGGCGGGAGAAAAGCGCACGGTTCAGGTGAATTACCCGGCTGATTTCGTTACCAAAGAACTTGCCGGCAAACAGGGCGTCTACGAAACCGAGATCGTGGAAGTGAAGGAGAAGACCCTTCCGCCGCTGGACGATAGCCTCGCCATACTTTTCGGCGCCGAGAACCTGGAGAAGCTCCGCGAAGGCGTCAGTCGCGACCTCCAAAATGAACTGGAATACAAGCGCAACCGCAGCATCCGTAATCAACTGATGCGGAGCTTGCTCGACCGGGTGAATTTCGAATTGCCGGAAAGCTCCGTGGCCCAGGAAACCCGTAACGTGGTGTACGAGATCGTCAACGAAAACACCAAGCGCGGAGTTCCACGCAACGCCATCGAGGAGAACAAGGACCAGATTTACACCGCCGCCACCAGCGGCGCGAAGGAACGCCTGAAATCGAATTTCCTGCTGCGCAAGATTGCGGAGAAGGAGGACATCAAAGTTTCCCAGGAGGAAATCCTCAATCGGATTACCACCCTGGCGATGATGTACAAGATTCCCGCCGAGCAGTTCCTCAAGGATTTGCAGAAACGCAACGGCCTGATTCAAATCTATGATCAGGTGATGAACGAAAAAGTGATCGACCTGCTGCAAAAACAAGCGAAGATTGAAGAAGTGCCGCCGGGGACCCTGTTCCCGGAAGCCCCTGCGCCGCGGGCGTAAGCCCGGCCCGGGCGGTCCAACGGGAGCCGGCGCCAGCGCCGGTTCCAAACTAAACCTTTTTAAGAATCGATCAGCATGGGCGCACAATGGAAACAAGCCGGGCGCGAAGCGAATGCGCAGAAAAAGGGCCAGCTCGTCAATAAGCTGGTACGCGAGATCATGGTGGCCGCCAAGCTGGGTGGCGGTGACCCTGACCTGAATCCGCGCCTCCATGTCGCCGTTGAGAAGGCCCGCAAAGCTTCCGTTTATCGCGACACCATCGAGCGCGCTATCAAAAAGGGCTCCGGCCAAACGGACGAGAAGGTTTCTTTCGAACTGGTTACTTACGAGGGCTTCGCGCCCCATAAAGTCCCGGTGGTCGTAGAATGCCTGACGGACAACCGCCACCGCACCGCGCCTGAAATTCGCAATATCTTCAAGGCCGGCTCCCTCGGCCAGCCCGGCAGCGTCGCTTTCTTCTTCAATCACACCGGCGTGGTGGAAGCGACCCATCCCGACGCCAACCGCGACGCCGAAGGCGATGCCATCGAAGCCGGGGCGCAGGAAATCGAGCCCTTGGAAGCCGAAGAAACCCCGGCCGGCCACAAAGGCGCCCGGTTCCTGGTGGAGATCAAGGACCTGGACGGTGTCTCCAAGGCGCTAAAAGCGCAGGGCTGGAACATCATCGCCGCGGAGATGCGGTACCTGGCCAAAAACTTTGTGGAAGTGGGCGAAGCCGCCCGCAAGGAAGTGGTGGATTTTCTGAACGCCTTGGATGACCACGACGACGTTCAGAAAGTCTACGCGGCTCTAAAGTAACTTCGGAAGAATATAGCTTCGATCACTACATGTTAGCAATGTAGTAGATCATCACACCGACCCCCAACGACACCACCATCCCGGCGGCGATGGACCACGCCAGAATGATATTGCGTTTGCGACGATAAGCCCTCCCCCCCATCCCGGGGAGCAGGTAAAATCGCTCACGCTCTTTGTCTCGTCGAAAAAGGTTCATGCCAGATCGCAGAGGTGAAAGGAGGCCGGCTCGCCGCGGAATCCAACCCAACCCAACCCTCTTCCAAGTCTATTTCAACTCAGATTCTCGGCACGGTCAAGCAGTTAAGAATTTTTCTTAAGAACGACGTAACGGTGTCACTCCACCCGGGAGTTCAAAATTCCGGGGTGGTCGCTGGCAAAATCATCGGGATGCGTTATGTTGACGCTCAATCAGCCTCGGATCGCGCCTCGGGTGAAAGGTTTCCGCTCGGGCGTGGCGTGGCGCGAAAAGGTTCCAACAAGCATATGCAAACAAAAGCCTGCCATCCCATTATCTATGTCCGCGGTTACGCGATGTCCCAATCGGAAATCGAAGACACGGTCGCAGACCCGTACATGGGCTTCAACCTGGGCTCCTGCAAGGTCCGGCAACTCTGGGATGGCCAGGTCAAGAAGTACTTCTTTGAGTCGCCCCTGGTGCGCCTGCTCAAGCAATATGGCTACCAAGACGCTTACACGGAAGGGGCGGACCGTGTGGCGGCGGAGACGGCACTTTCCACGCCGGCTGGCGCCCCCATCCCCGTGCCGTACCGCAGTGTCGTGATTTACCGTTATTACGAGCCCTCGTCTGAAGATTTGGGGTCCGGTCAGAAACCAGACATGAAGCGCTTCGCTACCGGGCTGGGGCAACTCATCCTGAGATTACGCGACCGCATCTATCCCCAGGGCGCCGCGACGATTATCACCCCGGAGGAGCAGGCGGCCGGAAAACTGCCCTACGACAAATTCTGCGTATACCTCGTGGCTCATTCCATGGGTGGACTGGTGTGCCGCGCTTTCCTGCAAAACCCGGCCTATGGCGATGCCACCGCCCGCAGCCTGGTGGACAAGGCTTTCACCTATGCCACACCCCATAACGGCATTGAAGTCGGCATGCTCGGCAATGTGCCTCCGTGGCTTTCCTTGTACGGCTTGAACACCTTCAACCGGGATGAAATCGCCAAACTGCTGGGCCTAACCAAGGCTCAGCGCGACGGGGATAATGTGGATATCGTGACGAACTTCGACGCGAGCCGAATCTTCAATCTCGTAGGGACAAATCCCGGCGACTACAAAGTGGCCGCTGGCCTGGCCAGCCTCGCCGTCGGCGACGCCAGTGACGGCCTGGTGCGCATTAGAAACGCCACCACCCGTGGCAGGGACGGCAAAGGCTTCGTCGCCTCCCCACAAGCTTTCGTCAACCGCAGCCATTCCGGATACTTTGGCATCGTCAACAGCGAGGAGGGTTTTCAAAACCTGGTCCGTTTCTTATTTGGAGATGTCCGCGCCGACGGTTATCTGGACATCGACGAGTTAACCCTGCCGCCGGCGGTGCAACAGGAATTTGCCGCCGGAAAGACCGTGCGCGCTTCCTACCTGTTTGAGGTCACGGTAAGTGTGCGGGGCAAACCCTGGCAACTGCATCGGCGCTGCGTGAATGAAAGCAGCGCCATCTTCAGGAAGTTCGACGATCTCTTTCCCCGCCAAAATGCGCGCAGTCAGGCCTGGGTCCCGGACCGTAGTCAAAGTCCGCTGCTGTTCAACATTTTCCTCGATATGGGACAAAGCCAGACCGGCACTTCCCTGGCGTTTGCCGTCGATCTTTGTGTGCGAGTGCCTGATTACGAAGTCGATGGCCTGCTCTTTTTAAAGAACCACTTTGAAGGCGGCTACCTCTTCCGGGACATGCTGACCATGGAAGCCACTCCCCCCGCCGACGACAAAAGCGAATGGAAACTGGAATACCGATTCGCGAGCCAGGGCGGGGCGGCGGCGCAACTCGCAGAGGTTGTTGAAGAGGCCGACGGCGCTCCCACCTTCGAGATTCCCGTGGTCCAGCCCAACCCACCCGGCATCAAGGCCCGGCTACGCATCGATACGAGCTTCTGGAACCGGGGTTAGTCGGCGCGCTTGGACGGTTTCCGCCAGAACCAATTTGCGCGACTACCGATTGAGTTCGTGGAGCAGGTTGTGCAGAAACACGACGTTGTCGGCCTGCACATACTTCATGTCGCCGCCCATGCGGGCAAAGCTCTTGCAAAACCGCAGGTAGTAGGCGGGATTGCTCTTGGGCGGCTCGCCGTGCGACCAATCCCAATTGCCGCCATCCTGAATGTCCACGACGTAAATCGTGTGGCCTTGAACCACCTTTCGTCCCTCTTGCAGGCGGAGGTTGTTCACGCAACTCAGACTCTTCTCGAAAACCTGGGGGCCCATAATTGCCGAGCCCACCGAGAACACTACTCCTTCGTCCAACCCCTCTACGGCGCCGGAAAATGAAGCAAAATCAAGATGCGCCGCCCGGCCGATGGCCGCCCCCCGGAACAGGGGATGCGTGGTGATGATGTCATAGCCAATTCCGGGATGGACCGTGAAGGGAACCTCGAGTTGGCAGGCACGCGCCAGAATCGAAGCCTCTTTCCAAGCGTGTTTCACTGCCAACCTGCCGCCAGGCACGCCGTGCCGCACCATGACCTGGAGCAACTCGGCCCGTGCGGGTGCCAACTCATCCGACGGCCGCTCGCGCAGGCTCGCTTCCAGTTCCGCGACGCTCGGCAGTTCCACCCCGTCTTCCGCGATAAAGCGCCCCAGGCTCCGCCCATAACCCTCCCGACGCAAAGCGCCCGCTTGAACGGCCAGGTTGATATACCGCCCCGTTTCATCCCAGGTTCCAAAGCAGCCAGCGGCCACGTTCTTGCGCACGCTCTCTTCTGTGCGCCCCAGGAAAGACAGCTCCCAGTCATGAATCGTGCCCGCGCCGTTGGTAGCCAAGTGAGTGACCCAACCGGTCTCGATCAACTTGCGCACGATGCGCAGCGCGCCGTTCTTCACGAGGTGCGCGCCGTAAATTAGCATTACACTTGCGCCTCGTTCCCGCGCGTGGCGAATGCGTCGCACGCTCTCAAGGATCGTCTGGCGTAAGGGTTCGTCGCACGCTGGCGGCGGCCCGTCGGCGTCCAAGAGCATCTTGTCAATGCTGCTCAAACTCTCCCGCTCAGCCAGCGGAAGCACTTTTACCCGGAACAAATCAAGGCTCGGTCGATGTAATGTCATGCAAAAGAATCCTGAATCCACGAATCCCGGCTCCGGTGCTGGAGCTCCTGGATTCGTCTCTTGAGCCATAGCAGGCGGAGCGCCTTGAAGTCAATCCCACACCGCCGGACAACCCGCGCGCCGCACCACTATGCTGACGCAGGTGCAAGCGCGACCAGTTCCCTCCCTCCCCTGCCCTGGAGCGCGGTCAGTAGACCAACACGCGGTAATAGATCTGGGTCAATCCTGGCAGGTAGCGCGTATCGGTGAAAACAATGGGACTGCCGGTGCCTGGAATACCGTCTTGCACGATTTGCCAGGTCACGAGATCAGCCGAGGTCTCCACCCGATAGGACCGCGCCGGAGCGGAAGAGAAAGAAAAGCGCCGCCGCCCATCCGGGAGGAAGGTCAGATCCCACACACTAAACCGCGAGGTCGGATCCCGCGGATCGGTGTTGGCCCGGTACTCCTGCCAGGTGGGAACCCCATCCTGATCCGGATCGCTCAGTTCGGCGGCGGCTAAATCTCCAGTAAATCCATGGCTGGTGAGCCAGGGGCCGGGCGTGCCGTAGGGCAACACCGGGTAAGGCGCCAGGAAGGAAGACAGGTTCGTGCTCTCGAGCACGAAAGCCTGCCTAGTATTTGTCGGATAAATACTGTTGTCCACGGCGAACGCGCTAAACGCGTTGGAGGCGCTGGTCATATCCCGGAAATTGAACCGTACCAGGTTGCCGAACGCGGCGAACGGAATGCTGTTGCTGGCCGGATCCGTGCTGAGCAACATCCAGCGGCCACCGACTCCATCGTTGGTTTCAGTCAGGCTCCAACCATAGAGAATTTCAGCCGGTTCGGTGGACATCAGCTCCGGTGTTCCGGGCCAGTTAGGCCGGTAATGGAGCAGGATCTGGCGGATATGCCGCGGCACATAGGCCGCCCGCAGGATCACGGAGTCGGGACGTCCGTTCGCATCGGATACCAACCGCAAACTCCCAATGGTAACGGTGCCCGTATGTTCCGTGGGAGTGTAGGGGGCGATAATCATATTGGTAACCGGATCCGGCGGATTGGTGGCGGGTGGAATGATATTCGTGGAGACAATAATGGGATTGGTCGGAGAAAGTGCCACGCGCCCCTGGAAGCTGACGGCAAAGGACGGAGTGAAGGCATTGGTCGACCGCTTCAAGGTGGCCCAGCGCAAGATGTATTGACCGGCAAAATCGCGTTCGATTTGATCAAAGGCCTGCGTAATGCCGTTCAGCGTGACCGCGTTGTAATATCGGCCCTTGGTTTCGCGGCTGATATCCTGAAGTGGCGTCTCATCCAACTCCGACCCGAATCCAATCGAGTAAATTTTGACGTTGTTGTTGGTGGCGGCGGTGATGACATCATCGATGGTCGTCAGGCTGGATTCATCCCGGCCGTCGGAAACGAGCACGACAAAATGTTCTTCATCGCGGTTGCTGAGACCCAGGCCGGTGATGGCGGCTCCCAGGGCGTCCCAGGCTCGGGAACTTCCCGAAAAACCAAAAACGTAATTGGTCCAAATGCCCGCAATGGCGCTCGTCAGTGCCGGTTTGCTCGAAGTTAGATCAGACACCTTGTGCGGATCTTCATCCTCACGGTGAAACTCGTACACGCCTACCTGCGAGCCCACCCGCTGCTGATTAACGAATTCCTGCGCGCTCCGAACCATGTCGTCGATGGCGTCCGATACACCGTTGGCGTTCGTGTCGCCATTGGCGAGCGAGGCGATGCTCTCGGTATAATCCAGCACCAGGAAAGACTTGAACAACTTGGTGGACCCTCGCGCCAGGATGACGGCGGTCTCCAACGGGCTAACCGAGCTGCCATTCTCCAGGCAAGCGACCGAGAGCAGCCGGGGATCAGCCACCACCGCACGCCCCGTCGCCGGATCATCCGCATCCCGCAGGGAGAATTCAAAATCCAACAGGTACGGAGAAGAATACGAAAACGTCACGTTATCGATGGAAAGCCCAGGAACCGCGGTGTTGCTGATGCTCAAGTGCAGATTAGCCGATGCTACCCCCCAGGCGTTGCTGGCCGAAATGCGGGTATCGTATTCGCCCGCGTAGACAGGCGTTCCTGAAATCTGGCCAGTGAGCGGATCCAAATGCAGACCCCAGGGCAATTCCGAAGTCCCATAGCCGGTGGGCGATTCCGTGGCCAGGATATCGAACGTGAAAGGCAGAGCCTCCTCGCCGGAAGCGGAAAGAGCGTTGGTGATCACCGGAACGGAAGAATCCAACACAATGAGGAGCGTTTGATAATCCCACGCGCACCAGTTACCAGCGCCGATAATCGGACCAAAGGTACCGCTCTCCAGCGGTATCCCGGAAATCAATCCGTTGGTCGGATTAACCGTCAGTCCGGCCGGCAATCCTGTGGCGCTAAAAGCCGTCGGAGTATGGCGCCCGCGTATGTTGAGGGAGAATGCTACCCCTTGCTTGCCGGTAGCACTGAGGCTGTTGGTGATTGTGGGCGGCTCGATATTCAGGGTCAGGCTGGCCCACGAGCTGGTCACCACGCCATAGGCGTTGGTCACTACGATTTGATAAAAGCCGCCGTTAACCGGGCCGACGTTGGTGAGGGAGATCCGGGTGCGGGTGGCGGAGGCGATCGGTTGACCTTCAAACAGCCACTGGTACGCCAGCGGTGTGCTGCCACTAGCGGTCGCGGTGAAGACAGCCGAGTCTCCGCAGAAAGCGACCTGGTCTTTGGGAGCAGTGACGATGACCGGCGACGCACCAATCGGCGTCAATACCGCTGCAATGCTAGTTACGGCTCCCAGGCTATTGGTGACCACCACGCGATAACTCGCGCCATCACCAACCTGAATAGCGGTAAAGTTCAACGCGGAACTGGTCGCACCCGAGATATTCACCCCGTTCTTTTGCCACTGATACCGCAATGGCGCATTGCCACTGGCAACCACCTGCAACGAGGCGCTGCGGGTGATGACCGCGGTCACCGGAAAAGGCTGCACCTGGATAACCGGCGCACCATCGGTGCGCAGCGCCAGGTTGTGATATCCCCCGGCTGCAATTTGCGCGATGTTGGTGATCGCAGGCGCAGGCACCTGCCCCAACGTGGTGGAGCCCCACGCCACGAGCGTGCCGTCCGATTTGAGCACCAGGCTATGCAGCGCACCGGCAGAAATGCCAGCCACGCCGCTCAAGCCACTCGGCACGGTGCATTGTCCTGATCCGTTGGCCCCCCAGGCTAAAACGGTGCCATCCCGGCGCAATGCCAGTGCGTGATCCCAGCCGGCCGCGATCGCCACCGCGTTGGTCAGGCTCGCGGGAACTTGAAGAACTTCGAGAGTGGGGTCACCCCACGCCACCACCGTTCCGTCATAGCGCAGCGCCAGGTTGAACGCGGCCCCGGCCGCCACCGCCGCCACGTTGTCCAGACCATCGGGGACCGCGTTGGTGTCGCCCCAGGCTAAAACCGTGTGATCTTCCAGCAAAGCCAGACTGTGGTTGCGACCAGCGGCGATGGCCACGGCATTGGTGAGATTCGCCGGAGCGTCCGGGTGCTCACCCCAGACGACCACGCTGCCATCGGTTCGCAGCGCCAGGCTGTGGGTGTAACCCGCCGCGATGGCTTTGACGTTAGTCAGATTGGTAGGAACCTTGGTCTGGTCCAAAAGGCTGAACCCCCACGCGACCACGGTTCCATCCGCCTTCAATGCTAGGCTGTGCGTTCCCCCGGCCGCCACCGCCACAGCGCTACTCGCCAATGACGGAGGAGTCTGTATTTGCGTGGCGCTATTGTCACCCCACCCCACCACCACTCCACCGGCGCTCGTGGTCCCGGCGCCCACCAACCAGCACGCGGACACCAGGACCACAAAAAAACATAAGCGAGAGTTCGACCTTCGGGGCGGTTCAGCAGCAGTCTTCATACGGCGATGTTTTGCAATGGCTACCGAGGTTGGCAAACGACTTATACTTCCTAAGCTATAAATCCAAACGATGTGGGTGCCAAAAGACGTACCGCCTGATGGGCACTTGCGTTTACAACCTGCTTAATAACTCCAGAGCGAATAATTACGTTATATCCAGACCCTGCCCGATTGAGAAGTGTGCGTCTGATGGCACATGCGCAGAAGTTGCGCAGTTCCTTATACTTACCCTTCTCCTCCCACGTGCTCCCCTTTTTAGATGGTGATTCTCAAAACCGTCAAGTCACAAAATCACTTTGGCTCTTCCCCTGCTTGGGTTTTAGAAACCGTGTTGCGGCCAGCGTCTCTTTCCTGCTCCCGTTCTAAAGCCGCTTGCCTTCAACACCGAATCACCTAAAGTCGGCAACCGTGAGCAGCAGTCCCAGCCTGGTTCCAGGCCCAATCGCAAAGTACGCCGAGTGCCGCAACGCATTCACGCTGATTGAATTGCTGGTGGTGATTGCGGTCATCGCCATTCTCGCCGCGCTATTGCTACCGGCGATCAGCCAGTCCCCGCAAAAAACCCGGGCGGTTGTTTGCCTGTCCAATGAGAAGCAGCTTTGGACGGCATGGTCGATGTATGCGGACGATAACAACGACTTGCTGGTCAACAATCATGGGGTGCCGGAAACGCTCGCCCGCCGCCAGAACTGGGCCAATAATGTGCAGGACTGGCTTAGCAGCGACGACAACACCAACACCGCCCTGTTGGCTAACTCCAAACTCGCCAGCTACTTGAATCGCAATACTGCGGTGTATAAGTGCCCGGCGGACACTTTCCCCGGCCCGAACGGGCCCCGCATCCGCAGTATGTCCATGAATGCCATGGTAGGGAATCCGGGCGAAGTCGCCGGCCGGTTCAACCCGCTTTACGAGCAGTTCTATCGCAAGAGCACGATTGCCAGTCCTTCACAGATATTTGTGTTTTTGGATGAACAGGCGGACACCCTGAACGATGGATTCTTTGTCAATCGCCTGGAGGACTACCAATGGGGCAACGTGCCTGGATCCTACCACTCGGGAGCGGCGAACTTCATTTTTGCGGACGGCCACGGTGAGAAGCATCGCTGGCAGGTCCCGGGCACGGTGCAACCGGTGAGAGGCGCGCGCATCGACGCCTACCCCGCCACACCCGCGACGGATTTCGACTGGCTGAAATCCCGGACCTCCGTCAAGAATCCCTGAGGATCACGCCCCAGGGTTCGGACCGAACCCGGTTCAATCCTTCATCACTTTGGCGATCGTCGACCACCACGCGGCATGCAATTCCGACACCGGGATCGACAGCGATTTGGTCGCGGTCTTGATTTCGAGTTGATCGCCGCCCACCGTCCCCAGCCGGGTAACGGTAAGGCCAAGGAGTTTGGCGCGCTCCAGCACTTTGCCCGAATCCAGGTTCGTGGTGGAAATGATGATGCGCCCCTGGGTTTCACCAAAGAGCAAGGCATCCAAACGCGCGGCGGGAATTCCCGACAAATCGATTTTGGCGCCGATTAAACGCGGCGTTTCCCGCGCCTCAGCATGGCTGATACAGCTTTCGGCCAGCGCCACCGCCAAACCGCCTTCGCTGCAATCGTGCGCGCTATTGATGCCGCCGCCATGAATGAGGGCGCGCAGACCCAGATGCAGCTCCTGTTCCCGAACCAAATCGCAACGGGGCGGCAATCCGTTCTTGAGTCCGTGAATGCGCTGCAAATAAGCCGAACCACCCAGGCCCTGCAATGGGTCGGCGGAATCGACCGGCGCCCCGAGCAACAGAATCGCATCACCGGCATCCTTGAACCATTGGGTAGTGATGTGCTCGCGCTTCTCCACCAGACCGGCCATCGCCACGGTGGGAGTCGGATCGATGGGCCCGTCCGGGCTCTGGTTGTACAGGCTGACGTTTCCACCGGTGACCGGCGCGTTGAAAGCGCGGCAGCCTTCAGCCAACCCACGCACGGATTCGCGCAATTGCCAGAAAATCTCCGGATTGTGAGGGTTGCCAAAATTCAGGTTATCGGTCACGCCCAGGGGCACGGCACCGGTGCAGGCCAGGTTACGGGCGGCCTCGGCCACGGCAATTTTACCCCCTTCGTACGGATCGAGATAAACATACACCGCATTGCAGTCCACCGAGAGGGCCACGTATTTCTCCGGCACGGTGGGTGCACCTTCCGCAGCCCCGCCTGGCACGCTATCGGACTTTATCCGAAGCACCGTCGCGTCAGAACCCGGACACACGGCGGTGTTGTCGCGCACCATGTGGTCATATTGGCGGTAAACCCAGTTCTTCGAGGCGATGGTGGGCCAGGCCAGGAGCTTTTTGAGTTCGGCAGCCGGGTCCTGGCTATCCGCAATGCCACTCAGGGTAAACGACCGCACCGACTGCATATAAGCCGGTTCTCGGGCTTCACGCTGGTACACCGGGGCTTCATCAGCCAGTTTGCGGGCCGGAATATCCGCGACCACGCGTCCCCCATGCCGCACCACCATCCGACCGGAGTCCGTCACGATGCCGATTTCCGACCAGGGCAAATCCCACTTGTCGAAAATGCGCTTCACTTCCTCTTCTCGGCCCTTATGGACGATGATCAGCATGCGCTCCTGGGATTCGCTGAGCATGATCTCATAGGAGCTCATGTTCGGGGCGCGTTGCGGCACCTTATCCAACTCGATTTCGATGCCCGTGCCCGCGCGGGCCGCGGTTTCGCAAGTGGAACAGGTCAACCCGGCGGCACCCATGTCCTGGATGCCGGAAACGGCGCCAGTCGCCAGCAACTCGAGGCAGGCTTCGCAGACCAGTTTTTCCATGAACGGGTCGCCGACCTGGACCGCGCCTCTTTGTTGCTCGGCGGATTCCTCAGTCAAATCCTGAGAGGCGAACGCCGCGCCCGCCAATCCGTCACGGCCGGTAGCCGGTCCCACGTAGAAAACCGGGTTACCCACCCCTTTAGCCGCGCCGCGAATGATCTGCTCATGGCGCAACACCCCGAGACAGAAAGCGTTTACCAACGGGTTGCCCTGGTAAGAGCGATCGAAATAGACCTCGCCCGCCACCGTAGGGATGCCGAAACAATTGCCGTAATGCGCGATACCCGCTACCACGCCCGCGAACAGGCGGCGATTGTTGGCAAATTCTTGCTGTTGCTCGGCTGAAACCGGCGCATCGCTGGTGGCCGTGATGGGTCCGAATCGCAAGCTGTTGATCGAGCACACCGGACGCGCGCCCATGGTGAAAATATCCCGGATAATCCCGCCGACACCTGTGGCCGCCCCTTGGAACGGCTCGACGGCGCTGGGGTGATTGTGGGATTCGATCTTGAAGGCGATCGCGAGGTTATCCCCGATGTCGATGATGCCCGCATTCTCTTCCCCTGCACCCACAAGGATCTTTGGCGATTTCGTGGGGAAAGTCTTCAGCAATGGCCGGCTGTTCTTATAGGAGCAGTGCTCGCTCCACATCACCGAAAAAATGCCCAATTCCGTATAAGACGGTTCGCGGCCCAGGATGGCCTTAATCTTCTCGAACTCCTCAGGAGTGAGATTATGTTTGCGCACCAATTCGGATGTGATTGCTGGCTCGGTCATTTCTCGTATTCGTTTGCGGGGTTGCCTCGCAAAATGCGGGTAGAGCATGGACCTTATCCGACCGGGAAACAAGTTGGATATCGCCTCGGCGCACAAGTCAGCGGAACCGAGGCACTTGAAGGTAATCCCCGCTCCCGGGGCCCGTTTCCCCTCGAGTCGAGTAATCAGCCCTTAACCCTGTCAAAACTCATTCCTCGAGCACGGCCCGTTTGCCGGGCGTAAGATTCTTGCTCTTGCCGGAAGGCAGGATCGCGCGGGCTTTGACACCTTTGGGCACCTCAACTTCCAAGGTGAACTTGCCGCCCTGGCGGTGCCAGCGACTGAGGATTCTCCCTTGCGGGGTCTGACAATACCCCTCGGCGCTGGTCAATTCGCCAGGGTTAGGCTGGATCACCACCCGGGTCCAACCCGCCGAGTATGGTTCCTGCCGGATGCCGGCAACATAGCCATAATACCATTCCAACACATGGCCCAACATGCAGTGATTGAGCGACTGGTAACCATCCATCATGGCGTCCCAGGTTTCCGGTAGCGAGGTGAGTCCCTTTTTCAGAATGCCACCATAGCTCCCGAGCCCTTCCCGGGAATACACGCGGTGCAGGATGTCGGAGCGGCCGGCCTGCGCCAGCGCTCGGATGAGATAAACATGGCCCACATCCCCCGGCGTTTGCTGCCACTCGCGCTTTTCCAAATCGGCGATGATTTCGCGGACCAATTGTGCGCGATCCCCCTTCTGCACCACCTCCGAGCAGAGCGCCATTGCGTTAGCGCATTGGGGACTGCCGGTGTTCTTCAGCGACCGGGTGACCGGATCCTGAAAATGCCGTTGAAAATCCCGGGCGATGCGCTCGTGCAACGCCCGGTAAGTATCCGCATCCTGCTTGCGCCCCAGCACCCCAGCCGCGTCCGCGACCCGTAGCGCGCACAGCCCCCACGTGGCCGTGGCGGAAAGTTCAGTCGGCGTGAAGCGCGACGGCCCGGGCGGTTGCCCGTGCCCATAATCGTACCAATCACCCAACCCGCCGGGCGCCACACCGTCTTTCGCTTGCTCCCCTATGTAATCCACGAACCGGCGCATCATGTCGAAGTTATCGCGCAGAATTTGAGGGTCGCCGTACCACTCAAAATGAGTCCAGGGCGTCAACACCGCCGCCGCACCCCATTCCACGGTCCAGGTGAAGGCCCCGGGGAATCGTCCCGCCGGATAACTGGGTGCCACTGTGGTCACGCGACCCGATGGCTCTTGCGCGTCCCGAATATCACCCGCAATCTTGGCGAACCAGGTCCGACCGTCATAGCGGTACAGGAAACTCGGTTCCAACAGATACGCGCACTCGAGCCACCCCAACTTTTCGCGATGCGGACAATCCGTCATCACCCAATTCATGTTGGCGCGCACCGCCTGGTCGATGATCTTCTGGGTGTCGTTGTAGAGGGTGCTCGAGCACTGAAAACGGCCGGTCTCGGGCAGAGCGGCACGCACCGAGACGAGCTCAAGCCGTCGAATGACCGGCAGCCCATTCGGATTCGCCTGCCCTTCCGGAACCGCGCCGGTGACTTCGACAAACTGCATGCCGAAATAGTAAAAGAGCCATTGATGAGTAAAAGACTGGCCGTCGGTGATCACCTCGCCACCGGCGCTGTATGCGCCGAACAACCGGTCGCCACGCTTATGTTCGCCGGCAAGAAAACGCACGGTGTCACCGGGTTTGCCTCCCGCAAGTTCCACGCGCAATTGCGCAGCCGTGTTGCGCGGAAAGGTGTAAACAAACACCCCGGGAGCGGCTTCCTTGACCTCGACAGGTGTGTCCCGTTCGAAGGGTTCGACCGCGGGAAATCGTGCCGGTCGAAGCTCGCCCGGCGGCGCGGTCGCGGCCCGCGCTCGCGTCCAGTCCCCGGCAAATCCAGGACGATCCCAACCCAGGGGAAGCTTCCGGGCATCATAGTCTTCCCCAGCATACACATGGGAAAACACCACCGGCCCGGGAGTTGTGGTCCAGGTCTCGTCCGTCCCGATGGCGACCTGTTTGCCATTCGAAAACTCCAGTCGCAGCTCCGCCCGCAGCAGGAGCGGTTCCTCGGCAATTCGTTGCGGTCCGTCTTTGTTATAGCGTCCCTTTGGAGGAGGCGGGTTGTGCCAGAACGAATTGCCGAGCAGCACTCCCACGCAGTTGCTGCCCCGCTCCAGGAACCGCGCCACGTTGTAGTCCCGGTAATAAAGCGTCTTTTCGTACTGCGACCACGGCTGGCTGATGCCGATCGGCGCCACGCTCATGCCGTTAACCCGGACGTCATAATCCCCCAAACCGATGATCCGCAGGGTTGCGCGTGTCGGGGATTCGGTGACTGCGAACTCCTTGCGGAAGAGCGGCAACGGCTGGTTGGATCCACTCTGTGGGGGTGGCGCGATCCAGACCGCGCGCTCAAATTCCGCGGCGGAAGCCGTGACAGCGAGCATTCCCAGCAGTAACAGCGACAGTCTCATGGTTGTTTCCTTTCTCCGGTTAACTGAATAAATCCAATTGTGGCGCCGGGGTCATTAGTTTGAGCCTTTCCCGGTCACGCTGGCGCCGGCTGCTCTGGCGCACGTTACCTTCGGGCGTTAGCTCGGATTCCTCGAGGTTGTGCAGAATTTCCCGGGCCCGCTCCAGCACCGACCGGGGCACACCCGCCAACCGCGCGACCTGGATGCCATAGCTCTTGTCCGTGCCTCCCTCGACGATCTTCCGCAGAAAAACCACCTGGTCGTTCCATTCGCGCACCGCGACGTTGAAGTTTTTTACGCGCGCCAGCCTGCCGGCGAGCTCCGTCAACTCGTGATAATGCGTGGCGAAGAGGGTCTTGGCCCCCACCTGGTTGTGGAGGTACTCCAGGATGGACCAAGCCAGGCTCAAACCGTCGAACGTGCTGGTGCCTCTCCCGATCTCATCGAGAATCACGAGGCTCCGGGGACCGGCATTGTTCAGGATGTTCGCCGTTTCGCACATCTCGACCATGAAAGTGGATTGGCCGCGCGCCAGGTCGTCGCTGGCGCCAATGCGCGTGAAAATCCGATCAATCAAATCCACGCGCGCCTGCGCCGCCGGCAAGTACGACCCCGTGTGGGCCAGCAACGCCAGGAGCGCGGTCTGCCGAATATAAGTGCTCTTGCCGGCCATATTCGGCCCGGTGATCAGGGCAATTTGGGCGGCCCGGTCCAACTGGGTGTCGTTCGGCACGAACGGTTCCTCCCCGAGGTTTTGTTCCAGGACCGGATGACGCCCCTCGATAATGCGCAGCACCCCCTCATCGCCAATCTCGGGTCGGCAATAATTAAAAAGCCGCGCCGTTTGTGCAAACGAGCTGAGCACGTCCACCTGCGCGAGCGCCCCCGCCGTCTCCACAATCTCCCGCAGCCGGCTCAACACCGTCTCCCGCACTTTCTGGAACAGCTCGTACTCCAGCTTCATCGAACGCTCCTCAGCGCCGAGAATTTTGCCCTCCATTTCCTTCAACTCAGGCGTGATAAAGCGCTCGCCGTTGGCGATGGTCTGCTTTCGCACATAATGCGGCGGTATCCGGTCCAGGTTCGACCTGGTTACCTCGAGATAATATCCAAAAACGGAATTGAACCGAATCTTCAGCGAAGCGATGCCGGTGCGCTCAATTTCGTCCTGCTGCAGTTTGGCAATCCAATCCTTGCCGCCACGGCTGGCCGCGCGCAACTCGTCCAGCGTGGCATCGAAGCCGTCCCGGATGATTCCGCCCTCTTTCAGCGGCAGCGGGGGTTCGTCAACAATGGCGCTGGCGATTAACCCGGCGATCTCCGGGCAAGGAACGATGGCGCGCTCAAGATCGGCCAGCAGCAATTGCGCCTCGGCCTCGCCCGGTACCAATGGAGCCGCCAAATCGGGGAATTCGCCCAGGGCCTGGGCGGGCCCTCTCCATCCTTGCACCGCCCGGACCAGCGTTTCCTTCAAGGCCGGCAACTGTTCCAGGGCCGCCCGCAACGACGCCAAATCCCGCGCGTTGCCATTCCCGCCGCTGATCCGACCGATCGTCCGCTCCAAATCCCGCACTTGCCCCAGCGCGGCGCGCACCGATTCCAGCACCTCGACATTTTCCAGGAATAACCGCACCGATTCCTGCCGGCGCCGGATCGGCTCTCGGGCGGAAAGTGGCTGGGACAACCAATCCCGCAACCGCCGCGCACCCATGGGCGTGACAGTACGGTTAAGCGCTCCCAGCAAAGTGGCCTGCCGGGGCGCGTCCTGCCGCAACGGCTCCAGGATCTCCAGGTGCCGCAACGTCGTGAAATCCAAGGCCAAAAAATCGGTCCGCTGATAAAACGTGATCCGCGTGAGGCCGGAAATATCCCGCCGCAAATGTTGCGTCAGATAATGCAGCACGGCCCCGGCGGCGCCAATGGCCGCGGCATGGTCTTTGAGGCCGAAACCATCCAGTGCCGCCACCTTGAATTGGTCGCGAATCGTGAAGACGGCCGTCTCCGGCGCAAAGGTCCAATCCTCGTATCCGTTGATAATCCAGCCGAAACTGGTCGGCGCGGGCAGGTTCGGATTGCTCACGCCTGCCGGCTTCGAACTCGAACCCGGGGTGGTCGTCCCGTGCTGCAATAAGTCCCGCAGGCGCCCCGCCTCGGCGGGAAACAGGATCTCCGCCGGATTGACCCGCTGCAATTCGGTCCACAGCGCGGCGTCATCGGGCAATTCGGTGGCGCGGAACTCGCCCGTTGTCAGGTCCGCATAGGCCAAACCAAAAACCGACCCCGCCTGGTGGATGGCCGCCAGGAAATTATTGCGCTCGGAGACCAGCAACCGCTCGTCAAAATGCGTGCCCGGACTCAGCACCTGGGTCACCTCCCGCTTCACGAGCTGCCCTTTGCGAGCATCCTCGACCTGGTCGCAGATGGCGACCTTGCGCCCCGACTTCAGCAGCCGGCCGATGTAGGCATTGGCCGCGTGGTAGGGAATCCCGCACATGGGCACCGTCCCCCGCCGGGTCAACGCTACATTGAGCAATTGCGCCCCGGACTGCGCATCCTCAAAGAACATCTCGTAAAAGTCCCCGAGCCGGAACAACAGGAGCGTGCCCGGCGGCAGTTCGCCCTTGATCCGGCGATACTGCGCCATCATCGGCGTCAATTGAGTCTCAGCGGCCATTCGGTTTGTCGGCGAAAACCTTAAGCTGGATCGCCAGCAAGGTCATGCGAATTCCATCCACAACCGCTGGGGGCGAAAAGTTGCGAAGACATAGCCTGACCAGGTAGCACTGGTAGGCTGGCGTGTCCGCGCCTTTTGTCCTGCTAAGGTGCGGAATTGAAACTTGACACCTTCGGACGGCAGGCGAGAATTCCCCCGCACAATTCGACTCGTACTATACTGTATTATGCGCACAAACCAAAGGATACGATCCCTTACCGCGGCAGCCTCGGCGGCGCTCGTCCTGGCGACGAACCTGGCCCTGGCCGCCGACTATCAATCCACCGTGCTCGCGGATTCCCCCGCGGGCTATTGGCGACTGGGAGAATTGCCGGTCACATTTGCTGATCCATACGTGGCCACCAACCTGGGCAGCCTGGGCACCGCCGCCAACGGCAGCTTTGTCGGCGGCCTGATCCGCGAAGCGCCGGGCGCATTGGCGGGCAGCACGGACACCGCCTGCCAATTCAATACTGCGGAATCGTCGCGTATAACCATCAGTGGCGCGGCCAATTTCAACTTCACTGGCAACGGCTCGGCCATGCCCTTTACCCTGGAGGTTTGGGCCAAGCCCACGGCTACTTTGAGCGGAACCCAGCGGCTTCTGGCGAACGGCCCCAGTGGCGGCTATGGCTTCTCGTTCTTCGGCACAAGCCAACTGCGCGTCACCGCCTTTGGCGTGGCAGACGTGACCTCCGACTCCGCGCCGGTGGCTTTCCAGCCAAACCAGTGGTACCACCTGGCGCTGGTCCGCAGCAACGGGTTTGTCTTCTTCTATACCAACGGCGTACGATTTGGCGCCCCGAAGAGCCTGGCCAACATCAATACGACCGTGAACGCGCTGACCATGGGCCGCACCCCTGGCGGCAGCGAAACCTTCACCGGCGTGCTCGACGAAGCGGCGGTATTTACCAATGTTTTGACCGCTGCCCAACTCGGCGCCCATTACAGCGCCGGCATTAATAACGAGGCCGGCTACTCCGGCGTTATCCTCGCGGATAATCCCATCGGCTATTGGCGTCTGAACGAGCCCAAGAAGCCTCAGGAATCGAGCTCCGTCATCGCCAACAGCGGGAGCGTTGGCGCGGCCGGCGATGGAAGTGTTCTGGGTTCGCTGAACAGCGTCGTGGGTGGCGCAATCAGCCCGCTGGTGGGCGATGCCAATACGGCCATGGGCTACAACGGAACCGACGGCAAGATCACCGTTCCCTATAATGCCGGCCTGAACCCGGCGAGTTTCACTGTCGAATGCTGGGCGCGAGTAGATGCCTGGGCTAACACATATCAAGCCCCGTTCACCAGTCGCAACAGCACCACCGCCTCGGGCAATCGGGGTTACATTTTCTACGCCGCGCCGCTCACCGTCACCGGCCAGTTTACCAACGCGCCGCGCTGGGAGTTTTGGAGCGGGAACGGCAGCGCTTTCCAATCTTCGGCGGGACCAACTACCAACGTCGCTTTGGGCCAATGGACGCACCTGGTGGGCACTTTCGACGCGGCTACGGGCTCCAAGTTGTTCTACGTGGACGGCCAACTGGTCGGCGGTGCGATCAACGCGTCCGTGGTCCCCAACAACGCCGGGTTCCTGCGCATCGGCGCTGGCGCCACCGAGTCGGTTTTTGGCAACTACTTCGTTAACGGCGCCGTCGATGAGGTGGCGGTTTACCCCTCCGCACTGAGCCCTCAGCGCATTCAAACCCACTATCAAGTGGCCCGAGGTAACAACCCGACCGTCTCCGCCGCCCCTGGCACCCTGGTCAACCCGGTAAACCAAACCAACTGGGCTCCCTATTTGGTGAACGTAAGCTGTGTGGTCACCGGCAGCCTGCCGATGCAACTGCAGTGGTATCACGTTCTGGCGGACGGCACCGCCACCAATGCCGTGCCAGGCGGCACGAACCTGGTGCTCACGCTGAATCCGACCGCCGCCAGCGACAGCGGCAACTACTACCTGGCCGCCACGAATTCCCTCGGCGGAACTGAAACCGCCTGGGCCTGGATTGAAATCACCCCACCCACCCCGCCCACCATTACCCTGGATCTCGCTCCGAGCGTCCCGGTCTACGTGGGCGGCACCGCCGGACTCGAAGTCGCCGCCGCCGGCACCCCGCCGATTTACTACCTGCTCCAGTCCAACTCGACCACCATTGCGGTTTCGACGAACATGTTCCTCAAGATTCCGAAAGTTCAGACCGCCTACGGAACCGTTGATTACCAGATTGTGGTGACCAACCTGTTTGGCACGGTCCAGAGCGCGACCACCCGGCTAACGGTTCTTACGGCCCCGGTTTCAACGTACGCGGCCGTGACGACCAACCTGAATCCGGCCGGCTATTGGCGCCTGGGCGAGGACGTCGGCACCACCGCCTACGACTACTGGAGCGGCAGAAACGCCGACTGCGTGGGCGGCTTCCTGAATTTCCCGACGGGTGCGCTCGTCGACGACGATGATGGCTGCGTTCAGCTAAACGGCGCCGGCAACTATGTCCGCGTGCGCGACGCTTCCGCCTTCAACTACTTCGGAACCACCAACCGCTTCACCCTGTCCGCGTGGATCAAAGCGGACTCCTGGCCGGCCACGGGCGCCCGGGTCTTCTCGACGCGATGGCTCGTCGGCAACACCGGCGGCTACGGCTTCGGCATCTGGAATGGCAATTCCTATCGGTTTACCGCCTTCGGCGTTACGGACATCGCGCAGGGTCTTCCGACCCTGGCCCTCGGACAATGGTACCACGTCGCCGCCGTCTGCAGTAACCTCACCGTCTACTTCTACCTGAACGGTGCTTACCAGGGCACCGGCAACGCCGCCATCGGCGCCACCGGTATTAAGACTTCGCCTTACCCGCTGCAACTGGGCGGCAGCCCCAACTTCTCCGCCGCAGCCGACGAAGAACCCTTCTTGGGGCAGATCGATGAAGCCGCGGCTTTCAGTCGCGTGTTGACCACCACAGAAATCAAGGCCCTCTACGATGCCCGCTATGGGTCGCTGATCGCGCCCACTTTTGTGAAGGAGCCAACTCCGGTGCAATTGTATCCCGGCGGCACCGCCCGGTTTTCCGCGGAGGTCACCGGCAGTGCGCCCCTCTCCTACCAATGGAAGACCAATGGCGTCGCCATCACCGGCGCTACCAACACGGACCTGATCATCTCCTCGGTCACCGCCGGGATGAATGTCACCCTCACCGTCACCAACCGCGCGGGCTCGTTGACCAGCGCCAACGCCGCCCTGACGGTGCTCGCTGCTCCCGCCGGCTACGCCAGCGCTGTCCTTCAGGACAATCCGATGGCCTTCTGGCGCTTGAGCGAGCCCTTTAGCAGCACCATCGTGTTTGATTCCTGGGGTTCCCACAATGGCACCCCCATAGGCAATGTCACCTTCGGCGCGGCCGGAGCCATTTCCGGTGACGCCAACACCTGCGCGACCTTCGACGGCCTGAGCCCGACTCGCGTCGAGGCCCCTTACGCCACCGAGCTGAACTCCAGTGTTTTCACGGTGGAATGTTGGGCTCGCGTCACCGGAGGGGCCGGCACCTATCGGGCGGCGGTCTCTTCACGCAACCAGGTGCAAGGCAGCAGCATGGGCGGCTATATCATTTACGCTACCGCCGGCAATGTGTGGTCCTTCTGGACGGGAACCGGCACCGGATGGGAAGCCCTGAACGGGCCGGCGGTCGTCCTGAACGAATGGACTCACATCGTGGCCACTTTCGACGGCACGGAAAAGCGGTTCTACGTTAACGGCGCCCTCGTCGCCTCGACGACCGCGACGGCCATCGTGAATCCGCTGCGCCCCATTCGCATCGGCGGCGGTCAAAACGAAGCCGATCCCGGCGATTACTTCTTCGTCGGCGATATTGATGACGTGGCCGTTTACAACAAGGTCCTGACGGCTGACCGCGTCGAGTATCATAATGGTCTCGGAATGTATGGCGAAAACACCGCGCCTTTCGTTATTCGGCAACCTGTCGACCAGACCGTCCAGGTCGGGTCACCCGCCGCCCTCACCGCCCGGGCGGGAGGCAGCCCCATCCTCCGCCTGCAATGGCTGAAAGATGGCGCACCGATTCCGGACGCCACCAACGCCACGCTCAACCTCGCCGCCACGACCTACAGTGATACCGGAACGTACTTTGTCCGGGTCACCAATTTGAAAGGCAGTGCGGACAGCACGGCGGCCAAGCTAACGGTGATGCCGCCACCGGCGTTTGCCTTCGCCACCAACGACCTGGTGTTGCATCTGAAGTTCGACAACAACCTCCAGGACGCTTCCGGTCGCGGCAACCACGGCACCGCTGTCGGCACACCGTCCTTTGTGGCTGGAAAAGTGGGAGCCAACGCGCTCCATTACAACACGGACACCGCGAGTGGAACGTATAACTACGTCACCCTGGGAACACCTGCGGACTTGCTGTTCAGTTCCAACGTGAACTTCTCGGTTGCTTACTGGGCCCGGTTCACCGGTACGCCCGGGGACTTGCCGTTCCTCTGCAACGCCGTCAATTCCTATGGGAATTTCGGCTTCACCTTTGCACCGTCCTATACCGCCGGTGGCTGGTCGTGGAGCCTCGGAAATGCCACCAGCTCCGTCGGTGTTAACGGTCCCGCCAACAGCATCAACGATGGCAATTGGCATCACCTGGTCCACACGTTTGACCGGGCCGGGGCGGTGGCGACGGCGGTGACATACCTGGACGGAGTCCAGGTTGACTCCCGCTCGGTGGCCGCCGCCGGGGATATTGACAGTGGCGCGGCCGTCAACATCGGCCAGGACCCAACCGGCGCTTATGCGGAAACGGGTGCCGCCGATATCGACGACCTTGGCGTCTGGCGGCGGGTGCTGACCAGCTATGAGGCCCAGTCAATCTATACTGTGGGCCAGCAGTCTGGCGCCAGCTTCGACGTCACCGCCCCGATTCAACTGCTGGTGCAGCGGAAGGCCAATGACGTGGAGCTGGTCTGGCAGGCCGGCACGCTCCAGCAGGCCGACTCGGTGAACGGCACTTACACCCCGGTTCCAGGCGCTACCGCGCCCTATTACAAGGTGCCTGCGGCCGCGCCGATCAAATTCTACCGCGTCAAGCCGTAGTCATTTATCGGAAAAATTGACGGCTCAGCGAACTTAGCCGCTGAGAAGCACGGTGGCCGGGGATTTACCTCCCCGGCCACTTGCTTTTGGCCCCAGGCCGCTCCCAGCCAACCTGAACTGGCTGAAGACCGAGGGCAGAACCAGTCTCCCCAACGAGTCCATGATTGGCGTCAACTCAGGCGCCAGATACCCGATCCCCAGGACTCCAGTTCATTTCCAATTCGATCCGGTAGTAGTAGCCATTGACTATTCCAGCATTTTCGTTCGCCAGTTTTGCCGCCGAATTTCCTTGCTACCCCAGCCCCAAGTGAGAATCTTTCCACATGAAGCGCTTAATCCCACCATTGTTAGCCTCTGTTTTATTAATGCTCTCCGCCGGCTGCGAGCAAATGCAAATGGCTAAATACACCGGCGAGAAGAAGGCCTGGCCCACCGGCAGCTCGATCAGCGATGCGGTGTTTGCGGTGCCGGTATTTCGTGGCTGGCCGGAACGGCAGTACGACGTCCTGGGCTACGTTCAATTCAACAAGCCGAATGTGGATTGGAACCAGGGGGACATGAAACAGGCCGCGGCCATGGCCAAAGAAAACGGCGGTGACGCCATCATCATGATTCCCAAAGGCGGCGCGCAGACTCCAACGGTCGCCAGCCTCTGCAAAGACGTGGGCATTTCCGGAGACCGCACGGCCGCGGTGGTTTTGAAATGGAAGTAACCGGGCCCCCGCCCGTCATTTAATCCCGGGCGCGCCGCCGGCTCTTATTGCGCCACGACGCGCCAAAACCGATTCCCCACCGGTATCGGCACGCTCACTGTTTGTGGATCTTTCGTCAGGACGAAGGTCTGGATCGTGCTCCAGTTGGTCGTTCCCAGGGCTATTGTTTCTTGCAGGAAATTAGTGTGGTTCAAATCGCCGCTGATGGTGAATTGCAGTTGCCCACCACCTTGCCGAACGATCACGGTGGGCGGACGCGGCGGAGCGGCAGTCGTGTCGTCGCTCAGGTCCGGGATCCCGTTGCCATTGGCGTCGTTCGTGTCGTCGACGGATAAGATCCAGGTCTGGTAATCCGGATCGGGGGTGTTGGGCTCGCCATCCGCAAAATCCACGTAGCCGGAATAATTTGTGGGCCACTGGGAATCCCGGAAGAGAGAACCGCTGGCGAGTTCCAGCGTTTGCAGGTAGCTGTTGGTCCAATAAGTCGCCGGAAAGTCGAGCTGGTTGAGCCGGTTCGTGGGGGAACGCGTCAATTCCAGATCGCCGGCGAGTTGGTAATCCGGCAATTCCGTTTGGCGCAGCGCCACGGTCGCGGTGGCCTTGCCGTTCGCATTGGTGTAGGGAAAGGCACCGGTGTACTCCAGCACCTCGAAAGTGCAGGCGAAGGTGAGCCAGACATAAACCGGGGAGGGCTTGAATCTCAGGGTGCAGGATCCGGTATGCTCGCCGGCGGCGCGGAACCACGTGGCCTGAACCGTGCCAGAACTCAGGCCGAGAATCTGATACTGTCCGGTGCTGGAGGCGTTCACCGACTGCGCCACCTCGAGGAAGTCCGGGAACCCGTTGCCGTTGGCGTCCGTGTTGGGCAGGTCCACCGCGATGGCCCCCTGGTCGAGTGTTCCCAGCCAGTTATCTGTCAACTCCAGGTAGCTGAAATGGGAATAGGTCCCGCCAAAGTTGCGGACCAGTTCCCCGTTGATTCCGTATTGGAGCGTGGTGAAATCCAGATAGTACTCGTTGTAGGTGTCACTGCCGCGGGCAAATTTCAACGACAGGCAGTAGAGCCGCGCCGACCCGGTGCCGGCCAGCGCCGGGCCCGCGACAGACAGGAGCAGCATGAGGATCGACAGCGACCAACGCCAAAACACGGATGGTTTCATAGTGAGGTAAAGGTTAACCTGCGCGGGATCCACTAAACCCCCGCGCCAAAATTTTGTCAACCGTGAAGCTAATGGATTTTTTCATCAATCCCGATCCAACTAATTCGAGCGGAGACTGATGGCGCAGGTTCCGCCCGCCCGGCCCAATTCTCACGATTGGCGCCGGCCCGGTTCTGGGATATGTTGGCGGGCTGTGGTTGCTGATCGAAAAACGCGGGTGGTGGTAGGCATGAGTGGTGGGGTGGATTCCTCCGCCACCGCCGCCCTTTTGCTCGAGCAGGGCTTCGACGTCGTCGGCATCACCTTAAAACTCTGGCCGCAGGACTGCGTTTCCCGGGCCGAGGACAAGTGCTGCGGCCCCCAGGCGGTGACCGATGCCCGCGCGGTGTGTCACAAGCTGGGGGTGCCGTATTATTTGGTGGATGAATCGGCCCAGTTCCAATCCCTGGTGATTCAGTACTTTGCCGACGAATACAAGGCCGGGCGCACACCCAATCCTTGCGTGATGTGCAATCAAAACCTGAAGTTCGGGCGGCTCATCGACCGGGCCGACCGCCTTGGGGCCCAATACATCGCCACCGGCCATTTCGCCCGCGTGGAAAAAAACCAGGACCAATCCCGGGTGCTGCTCAAGCGCGGATGCGACCTCCGCAAGGACCAAAGCTATTTCCTGTTTTCCCTGCGGCAGGATCAACTCGCCCGCGCGATGTTCCCTCTTGGCGATAAAACCAAAAGCGATACCCGCGAGGTCGCCCGCCACTGCCAGCTCAAAACCGCGGACAAAGAGGAGAGCATGGAGATTTGTTTCGTCCCGGATAACGACTACGGAAATTTCCTCCAGCAAGCGAAGCTGGTGGAAAAGCACCGGGGCGAGATCGTGGATTTGCACGGGCGCGTCTTGGGCCACCACGATGGCATCGAGTTTTACACCATTGGCCAGCGCAAAGGTCTGGGCATCTCCTCGGCCAAACCGCTGTATGTGATCGAACTGCAGCCTCAAGCCAACCGGGTGGTGGTAGGCAATGAAACGGCCCTCGAATGCGGTGAATTCATCGCCGAACGCTGCAACTGGATTCCATTTGATAACCCGACGGAACCGTTCCACGCGACGGTGAAAATTCGCTACAATCACCCGGGTACTCTCGCCATGATCACTCCTCTAGACTCCGGACGGGCGCGGGTGCAACTTGCCACCCCGCAACGCGCCGTCACCCCTGGCCAGGCGGCGGTGTTTTATCAGGACGACCTGGTCCTGGGCGGCGGCTGGATCACTCGGCCGGCGCGGTAATCCACAAAACCGGATACAGTTCACTCCCCGGGTTCCAACACGTACCCGTTCGATTCCTGTTCTCCGCCCCGGCGAAATGTCGGTTTTCGCGCATAAGGACCAATTCTCCGCATCCCAAGCGTTTCTACAGTGGTGATCCGGGCTTTCTCCGGCCTCGCAACCCCACCCTCAATTGGAACCGAAGATTCTCATCATCAACTACATAGCGGATATTATCAGCCCCCACCAACGCCCGGGATTCACCCCCGCGTGGACCCAGTGGCACCCGCTCTGCTTAAGGCCGATTATGATTTGCGCTCGAATCACTTGTTAAACCTGAACCTGACGGCAACCCCCCTGTTATGAGGTTTGATCATTATGAAGTTGGAGACTTCTTCGATGAGATGTTCTCCGGCGATGGTTGTGCCCGCCCCGGGGCCACCACCCTGGCCAAAGCCATTGCCAGTCTCCCGGCCGGCGAGTTGGAAAATCGCCAGCGCGCCGCCGAGCGCGCCCTGCTGCAAATGGGAATCACCTTCAATGTCTACGGCGCGGAAGCTGGCGTGGAGAAGATTTTCCCGTTCGACCTCTTGCCGAGAATTGTTCCCGCCGACGACTGGCAGCTCATCGAACGCGGCTTGAAGCAGCGGATCCAGGCTCTAAACCTCTTCATTGGCGATCTCTACCACGAGCAACGCATCCTCAAAGACGGGGTCATTCCCAAAGAAATCATCTTCTCGGCCAAGTCCTACCGGGAACAATGCGTGGGGTGGAACCCGCCCCGAAACATCTGGTGCCACATCACCGGGACCGACCTCGTGCGGCATCGCGACGGGCAGATCTACGTGCTGGAGGATAACCTCCGCTGCCCGTCCGGGGTCTCGTATGTGCTCGAAAACCGGCAAATCATGAAGCAGTTGTTTCCACAACTCTTCTCCACCTCCCGCATCCGGCCCGTCTCTGATTACCCTCTGAAATTGCGGGATATGCTGGAGTACCTGGCGCCGGATGGAACCCCTGCTCCACGGGTGGTGCTCCTGACGCCCGGCATATACAACTCCGCGTATTTCGAGCACTCGTTCCTGGCCCAGCAAATGGGCATCGAACTGGTCGAAGGCCGGGATCTCGTGGTCGAGGACGGATGTGTGCTGATGCGCACCACGAAAGGCTTTGAACGCGTGGACGTAATCTACCGCCGGTTGGACGACGATTTTCTCGACCCCCAATGTTTCCGGCCCGATTCACTGCTCGGCGTGCCCGGTCTGATGCAGGCCTATAAAGCGGGCAATGTCGCCCTGGCCAATGCCCCAGGCACCGGCATCGCCGACGACAAGGTGGTTTACGCGTACGTGCCGCGCATCATCAAATATTACCTCGGCGAGGAAATCATCCTGCCAAATGTGCCCACGTATATCTGCGCCGAGGAAAAGGACCGGGAATACGTGCTGGAACACCTGGACGAGCTGGTCGTCAAAGCCGCCAATGAGTCGGGTGGCTACGGCATGTTGGTGGGACCGCATTCAACGCGCGAGCAGCGAACTGACTTCGCTGAGCGGGTGCGCGCGAATCCGCGTAATTACATCGCGCAGCCCACGCTGGCCCTTTCCCGGGTGCCCACGCTGGTGGA
This sequence comes from Verrucomicrobia subdivision 3 bacterium UBA693, assembly GCA_002298785.1. Taxonomy (GTDB): domain Bacteria; phylum Verrucomicrobiota; class Verrucomicrobiia; order Limisphaerales; family UBA8199; genus UBA693. The sequence goes on along the minus strand of DBMR01000116.1, from coordinate 44,348 downwards.
GAATGGCATCGAAGGCCGCCATGTTGATCTGCGCCCCTACATCCTCTACGGCCGGGACATCTTTGTCATGCCAGGCGGCTTGACCCGGGTAGCGCTGAAGAAGGGATCGCTAGTGGTCAACTCCTCGCAAGGCGGCGGCAGCAAGGATACCTGGGTGCTCGCCGATGGTTCCACCCGTGATAAACCTTCCCGCCGGTCGGAAAACAACCAACCTCGCACCCAACCCAGGGAGACCCATGCTTAGCCGAGTCGCCGATTCTGTTTACTGGATGAGTCGTTACGTCGAACGCGCCGAGAACGTGGCCCGTTTCATCGCGGTCAATTTGCAGTTGCTCCTCGACAATCCCGGCGGCGAGGCGGAACAGTGGGATCCGCTCGTCAACACCACCGGCGACCACGAGGATTTCCGGCGCCGCTACGGCGATGCCACCCGCGACGGCGTATTGCGTTTCCTGGCGTTTGACGACGAAAATCCGAATTCGATCTTCTCCTGCGTGCGGGCCGCCCGCGAAAACGCCCGCACGGTGCGCGAGATCATTTCCTCGGAGATGTGGCTGCAGCTCAACAAATTCTACCTGACCATTAAATCGGCCCCCAAACACCTTGCCGAGGGGGAATCGCTTCAGGAATTTTTCACCGAGGTCAAACAGGCCAGCCACCTCTTCACCGGTGTGACCGACGCGACGATGACCCACGGCGAGCCGTGGCATTTTTGTCGACTGGGCCGCAAACTCGAGCGCGCGGACAAAACCTCCCGCATCCTCGACGTCAAATACTACCTGCTGTTGCGCTCCCATGGCGACGTCGGCACCCCGTTCGATGACATCCAGTGGGCCGCAGTCCTGCGCTCCGCGTCCGCCTTTGAAATGTATCGGAAACGGCACGGGCGCATCTCGCCCAAAGGGGTCGTGGATTTCCTCGTGCTCGACCGTGAGTTTCCGCGCGCCATTCAATACTGCCTGGCGTCCGCCCGGGATTCGTTGCACGCCATCTCCGGCACTCCCCTCGGCACCTTTCGACACCCTCCAGAGAAACTCCTCGGCCAGCTCTGCTCCGATCTCTCCTTCGCGTCGGTGGATGAAATCATTGGGCACGGACTGCACGAGTATTTGGATGAATTGCAGACCCGGATGAATGCGGTAAGCGCCGGAATTTTTGAAACCTTCTTTGCCCTTAAAGCGCCGCAGCCAGCCAAACGCGCCGCGCGCCAGTTTGCGCAAGCTCAATAACCCTCCTCCTCCGCATGGCCATCCACGTCGCCTTGTTTCATCGGACGCGTTACGCGTACGATCGGCTCGTCCAACTCGGACCGCAAATCGTCCGGTTGCGTCCGGCGCCGCATACCCGCACCCGCATTCTCAACTATTCTTTGAAGGTGGAGCCGGAAGGACACTTCCTGAACTGGCAGCAGGATCCTCAGTCCAATTATCTTGCCCGCCTGGTCTTTCCCCAACGCACCCGTGAGTTCGCGGTGGAAATCGGCGTAGTCGCTGAAATGTCGGTCTATAATCCCTTCGATTTCTTCCTGGAACCCGCCGCCGAACGATATCCGTTTGTTTACGATCCCGAGCTGGACCACGAACTCGAGCCGTTTCGTCGGCGCGCACCGGGAACCACCCGGTTTGACGCCACCTTGCGCCGCGCGCTCGCGGATTTCCGCCACGCCTCGACCACCGCGCCCGAATCCCGACCGCGCACCATCGACTTTCTGGTCAATCTAAACCTCCGCCTATCCCAGGAAATTCGCTACCTGATCCGCCTCGAACCGGGCGTGCAAAGCCCGGAGGAAACCCTGGAAAAGGCCAGCGGTTCCTGCCGGGACTCGGCCTGGTTGCTGTGCCAACTTCTGCGACACGCGGGGTTCGCGGCGCGGTTTGTCAGCGGTTATCTGATCCAACTGGCGCCGGACCTCAAGTCGCTCGACGGCCCGAGCGGCCCGGAACAGGATTTCACCGACCTGCACGCCTGGTGCGAAGTGTATCTGCCCGGCGCGGGCTGGATCGGTTTGGATCCCACCAGTGGCCTGCTGGCGGGCGAAGGCCACATACCGCTGGCCGCCACGCCCGACCCGCAAAGCGCCGCCCCGATCTCCGGCGTCGTCGACGAGTGCCAGTCCGATTTCAGCGTCGAGATGAAGGTGACGCGCGTTCACGAGTCACCGCGAGTGACGTTGCCGTATTCCCCGACTGAATGGAAATCCATCCAGGCATTGGGACGGAAAGTGGACGAGGATTTGAACCGGCTCGATTGCCGCCTGACTATGGGTGGGGAACCCACTTTTGTCAGTATCGATGACATGGACGGCGCGGAGTGGAACACCGCGGCGCTCGGACCCGGGAAACGCAAACTGGGAGAGGCGCTGCTCCGCCGCTTGAAGGACCATTTCGCGAAGGACCCGCTCCTGCATTACGGACAAGGCAAATGGTACCCCGGAGAGTCCCTGCCCCGTTGGGCGCTGGCCTGTTATTGGCGCAAAGACGGCCAATCCATCTGGACCCGGCAGGACTTATTCGCCAGCGACACCGTGCGCTATAACTTTGATACGAACCGGGCGGAGCGTTTTATCCAGGCGTTAGCCGAGCGACTGGGTTGCGGCGGAAAGCACATCCTGCCGGCGTTTGAGGATGCCTGGTATTACCTGTGGAAAGAGCGGCGTCTGCCCGTAAACGTCGATCCCCACCAATCCAACCTCCGGAACGAGGAAGATCGCGCCCGGCTGGCACGGGTGTTTGAACAGGGCTTGGAAAAGGTGATCGGTTTCGTGCTCCCGTTGCGGCGCGAATTGGGTCGCGCCGGCGCCTGCTGGGAAAGCGGCCCCTGGTTCTTTCGACCGGAACGCTGCTACCTGATTCCCGGTGATTCGCCGATCGGCTTTCGCCTGCCGCTGGATTCGCTGCCCTGGAGCGCTGAATCGGACGCGCATTACCTTTATCCGCAGGATCCGATGGAGGAACGGCGGCCGCTGCCGGTCCCGGCGGCCATTAGGCACCAGCAATACCCACCATCACGCGACTTCTCCGGTCGCGAAGCCGGGCCGGCCAATGATTCGGCCAGCCTGGGCTCGAACTCGCCGCGCCGTAGTGGAGCTTACGAGGATTCAGAGCGCGTCGCAAGGTTACCGATCCGTGGGGAAGCCGCCTCCTGGCTGGCGCGCACCGCGCTTTGTGTCGAACCCCGGGACGGCCGTCTCCATGTCTTCATGCCGCCAGTCCGATATCTCGAGGATTACCTGGACCTTGCGGCCGCCGTGGAGGATACCGCCGCCCTGCTGGACACCCCGGTGATGCTCGAAGGCTACCCGCCACCATTCGATCCCCGCCTCGACGTCATCAAAGTCACGCCGGATCCCGGGGTGATCGAGGTGAACCTGCACCCGGCGAAGTCGTGGGAGGAAATGGTCCGCCACACCGAAGTGTTGTACGAGGAAGCGCGCCAGACCCGGCTGGGCACTGAGAAATTCATGATCGATGGCCGGCACACCGGCACCGGCGGCGGAAACCATATTGTGCTGGGCGGACCAACCCCCGGCGACAGCCCGTTCCTGCGCCGTCCCGATCTGCTGCGCAGCTTGCTGGGGTATTGGCAGAATCATCCCGCGCTCTCTTTCCTGTTCAGCGGCCTCTTCATCGGGCCCACCAGCCAAAGTCCGCGCGTAGACGAGGCGCGCAATGATTCGCTCTACGAATTGGAACTGGCGTTTCAACAGGTGCCCGACCACAGCACCAAGCCCTGGCTCGTGGACCGGCTCTTCCGCCACCTGTTAATCGACGCGACCGGCAACACACATCGCGCCGAGTTTTGCATTGATAAACTTTTTTCGCCGGACAGCGCCGCCGGCAGGCTCGGGTTGCTGGAGATGCGCGCTTTTGAGATGCCACCCCACGCGCGCATGAGCCTGGCACAGCAACTATTGTTGCGCACCCTCATCGCCAGGTTCTGGCAAACTCCTTACCGGCAGCAGTTGGTCCGGTGGGGCACGGACATTCATGACCGCTGGATGCTCCCACATTTCGTCTGGAACGATTTCGAGGATGTGATCGAAGATTTTCGGCAAGCCGGCTACGACTTCCGGGTGGAATGGTTCGCGCCCCACTTTGAATTTCGCTTTCCGCAGATCGGCGACCTGGACGTTCGCAACATCCACCTCGAAATCCGGCAGGCGCTCGAACCGTGGCATGTACTGGGCGAAGAAAGCGGTGCCGGCGGCAACGTGCGCTACGTCGATTCCTCCCTGGAACGGCTCCAGGTCAAAGCCCGGGGTTTGATTGACTCTCGCCATGTCATCACCGTATGCGGCACGGCGTTGCCGATGCATCCCACAGGGACCAACGGAGAGTACGTCGCAGGAGTGCGCTATCGTGCCTGGCAACCCGCCAGTTGCCTGCAACCGACCATTGGCGTGCATTCGCCCCTGGTCTTCGATGTCGTGGATACCTGGAATCAGCGCAGCCTCGGCGGCTGCACCTTCCACGTCACGCACCCGGGCGGACGAAATCACACCAGTTTCCCCGTAAACGCCTACGAAGCGGAAAGCCGGCGCCTGGCCCGGTTCTTCCGTCATGGGCACACTCCCGGTCGGATCGTGCCGAAAGCCGCTCCGCAAAAACCGGAGTTCCCTTTTACGCTCGATCTGCGCTGGACCTGAGGCGAGCGGCCTGGAGTCCGGCAAGGCAGGCCGGTTGCGCGTCACCGCGCCCCGTGCCACTGTGTCCCGCGTCAACATGAACAACACCGAGTCAAAGCCGCCCGTTCGCGCCTCGCTGCTGGAAGGTTACAGCCCAGCGCCGGACGCCTTTGATGAGTTGCTCGGGAGCGAGGGCGCGCCCCGGGAGCACTGGTCTCCACTTTTGGAGGCCTTGGGCCAACTTTCCCCGGAGGAGTTGGCCGCCCGCAAGGAAGCCACCCGCCGCATCCTCCGCGAGCATGGCGCCACCTACAATGTCTATTCCGATTCCCAGGGTCTCGGCCGTCCCTGGTCGCTCGACCTGCTCCCGATCGTGATTCCAGCCCACGAATGGCGCCAGATCGAGGCCGGCCTGATCCAACGCGCCCGTTTGCTCAACCGCCTACTCCAGGACTTCTACGGACCCCAGGAGTTGCTAAAATCCGGGCGACTGCCCCCGGCGTTGCTCTACGCGAATCCCGGCTTTCTGCGCCCTTGCCACGGCATCCGACCCGTCGATGGGAATTACCTGTTCATGCACGCGGTGGACTTGGCACGCGCTGCGGATGGCCAATGGTGGGTGCTGGCAGACCGGACCCAGGCCCCCTCGGGCGCCGGCTATGCCCTCGAGAATCGCCTCGTGCTTTCCCGGGTGTTCCCGGACGAATTCCGCAACCAGCAGGTGAGCCGGCTTCCGGGTTTCTTCCAGCAAGCGCGCGAAGGTTTGCTGGCGCTGGTGCCGCCCACCGGGGCACGGACTCCCCATGCGGTGGTCCTCACTCCGGGCCCGCATAACGAAACGTACTTCGAGCAGGTGTTCCTCTCCCGCTACCTGGGCTTCCCCCTGGTTGAAGGCGGCGACCTGACCGTCCGCAATAACCGGGTCTTCATCAAAACCCTCGAGGGCTTGCAACCGGTCGAGGTGATCGTGCGGCGGATGGATGACAGTTACTGCGATCCGCTGGAATTGCGCGGGGATTCCTCGCTGGGAGTCCCCGGCCTGGTGGCGGCCGCCCGCGCGGGTACCGTAACGGTGGCCAATGCCCTCGGCAGCGGTGCCGTGGAGATGCCGGCGCTGATGGCCTTCCTTCCCGGACTCTGCCGCGAGTTGCTGCACGAGGACCTGCTCTTACCCAGCGTGGCCACCTGGTGGTGCGGGGCGGAAAAGGAATTGGAGTATGCGCGCCAGCACCTGGACGAACTGGTGATCAAACGCGCCTTCACTCCGGCGGCCACCGAGCCCATTTTCGGCAGCCAGCTCGACGAGCGCGGACGCGCGGCGCTCCTGGCCACCATGCGCTCCACCCCTTTTGATTTTGTGGCCCAGGAACGCGTCACCCTCAGCTCGGCCCCGGTCTGGGAAAAATCCGGGCTCGAACCTCGGCCTTGTGTATTGCGTCTTTTCGTGTGCGCCACCGCTTCCGGATACGCCGCCATGCCCGGCGCACTGACCCGGTTTTCCAGCACGGTCGAACGCCTGGTGGTCTCCATGCAGAGCGGCGGTGGCAGCAAGGACACCTGGGTCATCACCGATGCGCCGACCCCGGCACCGAATCCCGCCCGGCAATCAGCGAACCTCGTTCGGCTCGAACGCACGCCGGCCGAGGTACCCAGTCGTGTCGCCGATAATCTCTACTGGTTCGGCCGTTACCTGGAACGCCTCGAAGACAGCACCCGGATGTTGCGTTGTGTTCTCCTGCGCCTCACCGGTGAAGCCGGCGCGGACGAGACCCCGGAGCTTTCCTCGTTAATCCGGTTGCTCGTGGACCTGGAGATGTTTCCCGCCAGGTTCCGCGAGACTTATCGCCTGGCCGGTGTGGAGCGGGAAATCTACGCGCTGATTTCGTCCGGCCACCGCCTGGGCACACTCCGCGAAATCATCGGACGGGCGCGCAGCCTGGCATTTGTGTTGCGCGATCGTTTTTCCGTGGATACCTGGAGCATTCTCAACCGGCTCCAGGCCTCTCCGCGTCATCGGGTCGAGGGCCGGCTCCAGGCTGCCGACGCGCTGGGCGTGCTGAACGCCCTGGTCGTGGACCTCGCGGCGCTCAGCGGCGTCGAGATGGAGAACATGACCCGCGGCCATGGCTGGCGGTTTCTCGATCTGGGCCGCCGCCTCGAACGTGGGATCAACATCGCCACGTTGTTGCACGCCGCCGCAGCCCAGGGCACCCGGCATTACACGATTCTGGAACCGCTGCTCGAAGTGGCGGATAGCAGCATGACCTATCGCCGCCGTTATTTCGCGTTGCCCCATTGGCCGGGAGTGCTCGAGCTATTAGTGGGCGATGAAACCAACCCCCGCGCGTTGGCCTTCCAGGTGCAAGCCATCTCCCAACATGTGGAGAATTTGCCGCAGGGGTCCATCCAGGCGCTCGCGACGGCGACCAGCGCCGGCACCCCGGAATACCACCTCGAAGCCCTCTGGCAGGTGGTGCGTGAAACGGATTGGCTGAAACTGGTCACCGACGACACGGGCGCCGGCTCCGCCCGGCTTTCGGAAGCGCTCACCCTCTGCGCGCAGGAGCTGCGGGGGATGTCCGATGCCATTACGCACCAATACTTCAGTCACGCGGAAATCCGGCTGAGTTAACGTGAAATACGAGCTGACCCACACCACCCGCTTTGATTATGAGACCCCGGTATCGGTCGCTTATCATCGACTGTGCCTGACTCCCCGCCCGCTTCCTCGCCAACACTTGCACGCGCATGAGCTCGTCATCGAGCCCATCCCATCCCAGCGCGTCCCCGGCACGGACTACTTCGGGAACGCTTTTACCTTTCTCACGCTCGATCAACCGCATCAATCCCTGGTAATCACCGCCCGGACCAGCGTCAGCATCCTGCCCACCACCTTGCCGCTGCCGGCCGCCACCCCGCCCTGGGAGGAAATTCGTTCCCTGGCAGATGGCCGGCAATTCGCCCCCGCCGGGGAAGTGTCTGAATTCACCTTCAACTCTCCATTCGTCGAGCGCGACCCGGAGATCGCGGATTATTCCAACAAATCGTTCCCAACCGAACGCCCCATCCTGGATGCCTGTGCCGCCCTGATGGGCCGAATCCACGACGATTTCACTTTTGACCCCACAGCCACCACCATCGCCACCCCGCTCAAGCAAGTCTTCCGGAAACGGCGCGGCGTGTGCCAGGACTTCGCGCACCTCCTCATCGCGAGCCTGAGATCGCTGGGCCTGCCGGCCCGTTATGTCAGCGGTTACCTGGAAACCCAACCGCCGCCAGGCAAAACCCGGCTCGTTGGTGCGGACGCCTCCCACGCCTGGGTCCAGGCCTGGTGCGGCCCGGATTTCGGCTGGATCGACCTGGACCCGACGAATAACACCTTTCCTTCCGAGCGCCATATCGTCCTGGCCTGGGGACGCGATTTTGGGGACGTGAGCCCCTCGCGCGGCGTCCTGATCGGCGGCGGCCGCCACAAACTGAACGTCGCCGTCGATGTGATCCCGGTGGCAGGATGAACCGGGGAGCAACTGCCCCCGCACATTGCTAATACTCCCCTTCCTGGAATTACCCCCTTCCCATTCATAGGCACCAACCTAAAACGAGCATCCCATGCTCCGCCAGATACCAGGATGGTTAAAGTCCAAAATAAGCCATGCCGACTTTATCATTCTTGCAGGAAAGACTGGGTTTGTGTAGTATGGGTGCACCCAGTTCGCCGTGGCGATGGGTCCTGAATCCTCGAAAAGATTCGAGTTATGAATGGCAATTCCAGAAGTGATCCCGCTTCCTTCATGGCCGAGTTTGACGCCCCGGAACTGTTAAACCTGCTCGCCGACGGCGCCTATATCACCGATACCGAGCGCCGGATTATCTTCTGGAACCACGCCGCGTGCAAAATTACCGGCTGGGAGGCCCACGAGGTGGTGGGGCGCAGTTGCCAGGACAACCTGCTGGTGCACGTGGACAAGGACGGGCACCAGCTCTGCGGCCACGAACATTGTCCTTTGCACCGGAGCATCGTGACCGACCAACCGAGTGCCGAACCGCTGCTGGTTTTTGCCCAGCATCGCTCCGGCACCCGCATCCCGGTGGAGGTGACCGTTTCGCCGGTTCGCAACCGCGCCGGCCAGGTCATCGGCGGCATCGAGATGTTTCGCGATCTCACCGAGTCGATGCAGGATCAACTCCGCGCGAAAGAAATTCAGGATATGGCGGTCGCCTGCGAGCTGCCGCCGGACGACCGGGTGAGCTTTGAAACCCGCTATCAGCCGCGGGATATCGTCGGCGGAGATTTCTACCGCATCGAGCGCGTTGGACCAGATGACTACGCCATCCTGGTGGCCGATGCCAAAGGGCACGGCGTGGCGGCCGCGCTCTACACCATGTTGCTGCGGTCGCTTTGGCAGGAGCACCGCCCCGACCTGGTGTCACCGACACGCTTCATGGGGATGCTGAACGATCGTTTGCAGGTTTTGGTCCGCGATTCCGGCTACTTCGGGACTGCAGCGCTGGCCGCTTACAACGCCGTGACCGGCGCTTTGCGCCTGGTCCGGGCGGGACATCCGGCGCCGCTACTTTTCCGTGCTAAAGGCGCGGTCGAGTCGATTGGCGGCGTTAACCCGGCCCTCGGCATGATTCCCGACACCGTGTACCACGAAACCGAGGCGCACCTCGCGCCGGGAGACGCCCTGTTACTCTACACGGACGGCGCCACCGAATTGTTCGACGACCAGGAGCAGGAATTAGGGAAAGAAGGATTGCTCAAACTGGCGCTCTCCCAACCTCCAGCCGGCACCATCACGGGATTCCATCTGGATCAACTCGAGGAACAGCTCCTGCGCTTCAGCAACCAAATTCATCTTCCCGACGACCTGACGCTGGTGAAACTGCACCGCCCGGGTTGAATAGGTTGCAGCCGGTGCGCGGGACCATCGTTTGGCGGTACGGATTGCCTGCTACCGGTCCAATCTTTACTGCAAAGCCTGGGCAATTGCCGCGCCGGCCCCGGTGCCCGTCAGCACCACGTAGTCCGGGTTACGCACGCCAAAATGATCGGTCCGGCTGTCCAGTTGGTCCTTCACATACGCGGCGATTTTGTCGGTATTCGCCAACTGCCACTTGCCCTGGCCCAGGTTCGGGTTGTCCTTGAAGCCGTAGAGCAGCCGCCCTTTCTCCTCGATCGCAGGCTGCACGGAGCGCTTTGACGGCGGCGGCTTGCTTACCCCTTTCGGTCCGGTCGAGGGCGCCGGAGTCGTGGCGGCAACCACCTGGGACACCACATATCCCTCATAATCCTGCTTGGCCTTTTCGAACGGCGGAATCGACCAATGCCGCAGCATGATCTTCAGCCAATACTTATAATCCTCATCCGGTATGCTATCGTGCTGAAAATCCTTTACCGCCGTTAGGAACCCCTGCGAAGGCAAGGTCTTCAAGGCCGCCAAGCCCTTCGGATCGTCTGTCCCGAACAAATCGGCAATCACCGCCGCCGCACCGGTCGCAGTGCTGAGGAAGCTAGACACTTTGAACCGGGTCGGAATGCGATAGTCGGTCCAGGCGGTCAGATATTCACAATTGGCAAACTTCTGCTTCTCCGCGCCGTAAACATTTCCCGTGTTGCCATATTCGAGCTCCACCACCATGTAAAGACTGGCCGTCCCGGTGCTGCCGGCGCTGCTCTTCATCGCCAGCTCCATGTTCTTCCAGGCCCCGCCCTGCTGCCATTGCTCATACTGCGGCGCGTAGTTTTCCGCGATATCCGGGCCGCCCAGGAAGAGCGCGATGAGATGGCCCTTGCCCAGGGGAGTGCCATCACAGACGAAGCCCGACATCGGATTCTGCGTCGGCTCACGATCAGCGGTGCTCTTGGGAACCACCTTGCCGACGACCACTTTGGGGGCATTCGCGGTCGCCGTACCGACGCCGATGGTCTCGATATAAAACGCGTATTCGCCGCTCAGTTTTCGGTAACCCATAGTGAGTGGCGTAACCTAACACGAACCAAAAAACAGTCTAGCTACAATACCGCAGTTTAATCACTAATGCTCCACCAGCCAGCAGCGGCGGGCTCGACACGCCCGCGCCAGTTGGCGACCTACCGGCCAAAAGCCTCGGTCACCGGACGGCCAATCCACGCTGCGGGCGGAGTGAGCTTGAAGATTTTGGCAAGGGTGGCGGCGGTGTCGTAGATGTTCACCTCACTCGTGATGGCATGACCCTGTCGCACTCCCGGCCCCGTGAGGATCCACGGGATTTCGAGTTCATCCATGGAGAGTCCCCCGTGGCTCTTGCCCTTTCCCCCGTGATCCGCGGTGACGAGCACCACCGTCTTTTCTCGAATGTCGGCCTCGGACAACGCCGCCAGCAGGTCCCCCACCAGGCGGTCCGCCTGCTCGACCGCCAGGAAATATTCTGGCGACTTCCAACCGGACGCGTGGCCGGCGTGGTCCACGGAGTCGAGATGGACAAACGTGAAAGTCGGGCGGCGCCCGATGATGACCTCCCGCGCCCGCCTGACGGTGGCGACGGCGTTGGGAACATTCTCCAGGATGTCCGGCGCTCGCGATTCGAGCAGCCGTCCAAACCCATCCCAGTCATAGACACAGGCAATGATCGACCGGGGCCGCTGTTCGCGTAGCATTCCGAAGATGGTCGGAAACATCCCTCCCTGGCCGGTCACCAGCGGCGCGATTTCGAATTTGTTGGTTTGCCAGTCATTGGAGGTAACGCCGTGTTGCTCCGGGCCGGCCCCCATAATCATGGAGGCCCAGTTCGGGCTGCTGGACGTGGGCATCACCGCGCGGGCTCGCAGCGTCCAGGCCCCCTGCCGCATGAGCTGATGCAGGACCGGGGTGTTGGTCCCCGTTATTCCTACTGCTCCCAATCCATCGCAACCGATAACGAGCACATGCTCGACCGCCGCAGTGGCCACCGCTGGTGCGGCGAGGCCATACAGCATCAGCCCGACAGCAGCGCAAAAGCTGCAGAGACGGGAAACCGGTTTTAGCTTTGATCGGTGGAGTTTAATGAACTGGTTTGGCATAAATTCGTGCGGCGCTGGCATCGATTAACAAACGACCGGACTTCGCACCCATTCTCGGGCGGCAAAGTCCGGCCATGCTTAAGCAGTGACAATTACCGACCAGGATGCTTGACCGTAACGTGCCCGCAAATCGGACAGATCGTCAAGCCATCCCGGTCGGATGAAACTGCCCGTTCTACGGTCCCCCAACGCGGTAGTATTTCGCTCCGGCACCGATTACCGGCGTCTGCGGATTAACCTGGCTGGCGGAGACCGTCCAGGGACCGTTTACCGAGGTGGACTCGAGCAAGGTTCCGGCACCGATCCAGGAAAGGACCGCGCCATTTGCTCCACCTTTGGCGAGGCTGATTTGCGGGGCCACCGGCGCGCCGACGTTGTAGAAGCCGAGGTCGTCAACTCCGAAGTACCAACTGCCATTTCCCAACTGGCCGAACCGCAGCCGCACATCCGATTTTCCACCGGCCAGCGGCAGGCGATACACCTCGAAGCGCTTCCCTTCCACACTGTCGTCGTTGGCGCGCGGGGCGACAAAGCGACCGAGGGCTTGCGTGATGGGGGCCGCCAAGCCGTCACCGTAATTGCCACCCTTGGCCACCCCATTTACGGACCACGTGGGGGCATCCCCGTTCGGGGCGGTGAAGGTCTGCACGGCGTCCACAGTGGTGTCCGCGCTCACCCGAATGTCACCACCGCCGTCAACGTAGTCCAGGTAATAGACCACCGGCAGCCAGGATTTGCCACCATCCACGGAGTATTCAACCGAACCACTGCTGTTCTGGTTTTGCTCGTAAAGGCTGGCGAAACCCACCGCGACGTTGGGCACCGCGGAGAGATTATAGGCTTTCGAGTAGAGGAATTGCACCTGGCGCCCGTTGCGGACATCGGATTCGGCATACAGCATGTTTCCGGAAGCGAGGCTGGTGACCGGCACGCCGTTGGAGAGTTGTCCCGCCGCCGGGCCGTTGAAAATGCGGCTCTTCAGCGCCAGCAGGGAATCACGGCCCATCACCACCCAGCCTTTGAAGCTGTCGGAGTGGAGGTTGCCCAGATCGAGCCCGGCGAGGTCGGTATCCGTGTAATTGGTTTCCGCCCAGCCAGTGGGAATTTCACCCGGGGTGTAGGAATCGAAATTCTCAAAGATTGCCGGGGCGGGCAGCACCACGTTCTTTAGATTCAGGAAGGTCCACTTACTGTCGACGGTGACCGTGCCGCCGACATTCTTGAATATTACCTCCGCCTGGTGCTGAACTTCGGGAGATTGGAAGTTGTTCGGAGTGTAGGTGAGCGTCACCAAACTGCCGGAGCGGACCGGGGTCACCGGCAGGGTCACGCCATCCAGTTTCAAAGTAACGGCCGTCGTATCCACCGCCGTAGAACCATCGTTCAGCACTACCGTCAGAGCACGGCTCGGCTGATTGACCTGGCGTTGAACCGGCGCTGGCGAGACATATTTGACATAAGGCGAGGTCGCAGTGGTGAGGGCGCGGTAGGCGGCTACGCCTCCGTTGGCCGTGTCATTCACCAGCACTTTTGTGTTATCCGTTTTAATGGTGTACCACTCCAGTTCAGCGGTGCTGGTCCCATTCTCCCACGTGGTGCGGAAAGGATAGACACCCGCCTGTTGGACATAGATGTAGAAAATGGTGTCGCCGATCCCCCGGGCGCCGTTGAATTCCCCGGCGGTGATCGCCTGCAGAGTGTCCTGGGGTGATTTGCCCACTTGTGTGCGGAAGCCGTCATCGCTGTTAACACCCATGATCGTGAGGCCGGCGGGCAGGTCCAGGTAAGTCAGAATTTCCGCCGCCGCGCCATCGTTAACCGTGTCGGTCGCTGGTAAACCCGGGATCAGGTTGTCGTTAGGGAAATTGCCGGTACTGACGCCGAAGTCGGCGTTCAGGTTGATCGTCGAGGCGATTTCAAAGCGAATCGGGGCGTTGGAAGCACTCGAAACGACGCCGGGAGCCAGGGCGGGGCCTTGCGCGGTCGGATCGGCGAGATTTGGCAGCGGATTGCCATCTGCGTCCACCAATTGCCCGGCCAACGCGGCTTCGGTTTTCGCGGTGCTGTTATCCTTGTTGGCCTGGTTCGCAAAGATATTGAAGACAAATCCCGGCTTGGAAAGGTCGGCTGTAACTCGGAGATCAGGCGTGAGCGTCACGTAAGAAGCCACGGTGAAGGTCCAGGTGTTGGTAAAGAACCGTTGCGGCGCGGCGTTATTGCCGAAAACAATCGTCGCGGTGTTCAATCCGCCGGGCAACACGCCGGTGCTGGTGTAGGTCACCGTGGTGTTGGGTCCCGACTTCGAGGTGCTAACCGGCACAGCAGCCCCATTGAGCTTGAAGCTGATCGTGCCCGCGCCCACGGCGTTGAGTCCGTCCACGAGCACGGCGGTGATGGTTGGCTGGTTCGGCGGAACGCCCGTGGCAGCGGAGGACGGCGTCGTGGTGTTCAAATAGGGATTCACGATGGCGGGGACATTGGCCAGGTTGGTCCCGCCCAGCCCCGCGTTGTAAATCGCCGTCACTTCGCCGGGGCTGAGCGCACGGCGCCAAATCCCCAGATCATCCATCAGGACATTGACCATTTCCGCGCTGCCGCCATCCGTATAGGTCCCGGTGCCGTCCTCGCCGATATTTACGGCGTAGCCCAGGTCGTCCGTATCGATTGAGCCGGTCGTGTTCAGCAGCGAACTGGTCGTACGCAACGTGCCATCAACATAGACGTTCACCGCGTTCGTGCGTACCCAGGTCACCACCATGTGGTGCCACGTCCCATCCCGCACCACCGGGGTGGCGGTGGTACTCTGTTTGCCCGACGACCCCCGGTCGTCGGTGGTATTAATGCGCGAAACGCCGCTGCCCTGGGTGAAGATGCCCCACCCTTTGTTATTGCTGGAACCCCAGTTCTTGTTCGAAATGAAAGCCGGATCGTCGATCTGGTTCGTGTAGTTGCACCAAAAGGCGATGGAAAAATCCACCGCGGTTCCGTCAGTCACGGAACCGAACTTAAGCAGGCTCGGATAACCGAGCGTCACGTAATTGATGACGGAACCATCGCGGAGGGTCGTCAGGGCCACCGCCTGGCCGATTTTGCCGGCCCCGAAAGTGGGAGAGCCGACCGCAGTGCCGTCGATGCCTGTAGGCTGACTATTGGTATAGGCGTTATCGAAGGGCAGATGGACCACCAGGCCGTCGGTAATTTGCGCCTGGGCTAAGGTCGCACCCAGGCTTACGGCCAGGGCTGCCGCCAGTTTGAGTTGAGAGCTACGTTTCATTATTTGGGCTCCGGTTATGAGTTTGGTCTGATACTTTGGGAGGGAGTATTCCGACGCGTTTTTAGTGTTGTTTCCTGTGCCGTACAAAAAGTGCCGGTAGCGAGCAGTAAGCACTGCCAACGGCCGACGGCATAAAAAGTACGAACAAGGGCTTAATAGTCGTAACTAATTCCCTAGCTTGCGGGATGCGTCAAGAGAAGAGTTTTGAAAATATTTGCACGGTCCAGCCCGTCTCATTCACCAAGGTCTGAATCGGCCAGCATTTCTCAAATTAACACTGCCCGATTCCAGGTTCGCCGACAGCTTCCGGGAGCCAGGCAGATTTGTAACTTATGTTGCCGCCCCGGACCCCGATCGCCGCATCTCTCGGCGTGACAAACAGCCCGGATTGTCCTACTGTTTTCCGCGAGATGCTCTGGTTGATTCGCCGCCAACTCAAGTCCGGGAAGCACGAGGTGCGGCGCCGGGCGGTGGAACGACTGGCGCGCGCAACGCAAGCGCAGGCCATTGATTGCCTGGCCCTGGCTTTGAACGATACCGACGCGGAAATTCGCGGCCTGGCCGCCGCCGCGCTGAGCAAGTCGGATCATGGCACGGCGGTGGAGCCTCTGCTGCTTTGCCTGAATGATCGCGCTCCGGAAGTGATCAAGGCTGCCCTGCCCGGCCTCCGGCGATTCCCCCACCCGCGAACACCCAGCGCCGTGGCGCCGCTGCTGCGCCATCCCGATTCCGGAGTTCGCGGCATGGCCGCGCAGGTCCTGGAACAAGTTGGCTGGCGCGCCGCAAATCGTGACGAGGAAATTTGGCAACTGGCGGCAACCGGGCAATTTGCCCAGGCGGCGACCTTCGGCTTGGAAGCCCTGCCGGCCATTGAGTTGGGCTTGTCCGCCGCGACCTATGGCGCACGCGTCGCCGCCGTCGAGGCGCTGGGAAGGATCGCTCATCCCAAGGCGCTGCGGCCGTTGTTGGCAGCGCTGAAATCTCCCGATCCCGGAGTCGCCATCGCTGCCATAGACGCGCTCTGTCGGCGCGAAGATGGCGAAGCGGCCACCAACATCCTGCCCGCGTTGAAGCACACGCATCCCCAGGTTCGCGCGACGGCGGTTGAAGCGCTGGGCCGACTGCGAGCGCCGATCGCTTTCGAGCATCTTAACCACCTGCTGGAGGATCCGATATGGGAGGTCCGCAAACAAACGGCCGAAGCCCTGGGCCGATTACGGGATGCCCGCGCCCTGGATGGTCTCGGAGGGCTTTTGGAACGTGATCCGGATAGCGATGTGAGGGAGGCGGGGGCGGTGGCCCTGGGGAGCCTGGGGGAACGCCAGGCGATCGGGCGGTTAGTCTGGGCGCTGAAAGATTCCACCAGCGGGGTGCGACGTCTGGCCGCGGCCGCCTTATCCCGCATTGATACTAATTGGAGCACCTCGCTGGAAGCTCGAGCGGCCGCCGAGAAGCTCAAGGATGGTCTAAAGGACAAAGATCCGGCGGTTAGACAACTGATCGGTCAAGTTCTGAACAGCCTGGGCGTGACCGATTTCTCGCTGACACCGGAATTGGAGGATGCGGATGCCGCGACCGCAAACGCCCCGGACAAGCGGCGCAAGCTGGCAGTGGGTTTGCTGCTATCCCTTCTGTGCGATACGGACCGGGATTTGCGCCAGGCGGCGGCGGAAACTCTGGCCGAGTTCGGCGATGACCGCGCCGGTCCCGCTCTGATGCGCGCCCGGACGGACGAAGATGCCGGAGTACGCATGGCCGTTGAATTGGCCCTGCACAAACTGGAGGCACCAGGCGCCTGATGTACAGCAGAATTAGACAATTCGCCTCGGCAGAGGCAAGCTAACCCAGAACATGCCGGGAAACGAGTCCAGACGCAAAAGCGTATTGTTCGTAGATGACGATCCCGACTTCCTGAAGGGATTGTCGATGTATTTGGCCGCCAAAGCCGGCGGCGCCTGGAGCATTTCCACCGCCCCGAACCACGCACAAGCGCTGGAACGGCTGGGCCTCGGCGCCGTCGATCTCGTCGTGGTGGATATCGGCATGCCGGTAATGGACGGCTTCCAATTTCTAAAGCTGCTCCGCCGCACCAACCCGGGCCAGCAGACTGCGGTACTCACCGGATTGGCCACCCCGGAAAATCGGCGCTCGGCTGAGGAAAATGGCGTCACCCTGTTCCTGGAAAAGCCCCTGAGCACGGCGGGATACGAGGCCTTGTTCAGCGCTCTGAATGCCCTCCTGATGGCGGCGGCTCCCACCGGTTTTCAGGGTATGATGCGGCGGGTCGGCTTGCAGGAAGTGCTGCAAATGGAATGCCTCAATCGAAAGGACTCGATCCTGGAGGTTTTCACCGAGGGCGCTCGAGGCAGGATTTACATCTTTGAAGGTGCCATCGTCCACGCCGAGTCCGGCGACATGGTGGGGGAAGTAGCGCTCTATGGCCTGCTCGGTTTACTCGGCGGCGAATTCAACTTGCTGACCTACCACGAACCGCCCCGCCGCACGATTTCGGGCCATTACGAGTTTTTACTCATGGAAGCCGCCCGGCTGAAGGATGAGGGCACCAGCTTTTTTGGTGGCAATTTCCAGGCGGCGGTCGATAACTTGCCTCCATTACCGCTGACTTCTGGAGAGTCTGTCGATAAACCGCCAACGCGAATTGTGGAAATGCTGCTTTGCTCGGGATCTGGCGAGGTGCTCCACTCCCGCGATTGCTCTGTGGAACCGCGGCTCAAGCTGTTGGCGGCGATCGAGCGCCAGGTCGAGCAACTCCTCTCCCTGCTCCCCGCAGGGCGGTTTGATCGCCTTGAAATCGAAGCGGAGGAGGGCCGGGTCACGTGCTTGATTCAGCCGCACGTGCGCCTGCTGGTGCGCAGTCAACGGGAAGGGGGCCCGGGTTGAAACCAGCACTCCGCACGTTTCTGGACGAACGTGTAAAGCCCTCGAGCTTGCTGGCCTGGGGGATTCAACTTCCCGATCGCCAAACGGAAAGCGCGTGCATCTCAAATTCACTGCAAAGCGCACAAGTCGGCCGCGCTTTCCACCAGATTCTGGCGACCGCCGACGAGTTGTCAGCCCGGCAACTGACAGCCCACCGATTGCTGTGGCGCTTTGATCAACTGACTATTTATCTAACCCTGCGCCCGGATCAGCACGCGCTCTGCGTGATCCAACCCCGCCAGGAAGGCGGCGGCGTTTCGGCCGAATCCTTGCTGACAGACTTCCTGGCGCTGAACCTCGCGGACTGACACCGGAGCTCCGGCATGGCCACCCCAGCCACGATTATTATTGATCCCAGCCAGTTTCCCGATGCGGTGCGCCGCACCCTGATCGCGTCCCTGCGCTCGCGTCGGATCAATCATAAATTTCTCTACGATAGCCAGCGCCAAACCCAAAAATGGCTGGAACTCCACGAAGCCTGCTCGCCGGCGCGCGTTGATCCGCAGGTCTGGATGATATACGATCAGGCCCTGGCGGCAGTTCTGCCCCAGTGCCTGGCGCCACGAATCTGCGTCGTCGGGTTGGGCTGCGGCGGCGGTCAAAAGGACAGCCAATTCGTGCGTCAACTGCAAGCGGCGGGACGCTCCGTGCGCTATGTTGCCGTGGATGTCAGCCCCACCATGGTAATGGTCGCCCGGGACGCGGTGTCACCAAGTTTGCCGCTTGAGAACATCTCCCTGTTCGTTTGCGACCTCGCGGAAGCCACCAATTTACCAGAAACCTTCAATCACTGGCACCCCCGGAGAGCGGCTGACGAATCTAGCCTGTTCACCTTTTTCGGAATGATTCCGAATTTTGAACCGGATCAGATTCTGCCCTTGCTGGGCGCACTGCTTCGCCCCGAGGACACCCTGTTGTTCAGCGCCAATCTGGCCCCGGGACCCGATTATGCCGCGGGCGTTCAACAGATACTGCCCCTGTATGACAATGCCTTGACGCGGGAATGGCTCTGGTTGTTCCTTTCGGATCTGGGATTTTCGGAAGCAGACGGAAGGATGGAGTTCACAATCGAGGGTGACGAATCGGGGTTCGGTTTGCTGCGGGTAGTGGCGCGGTTTCATCTGAAGCGCGACCGGATGGTGTCCCTGGGGTCGGAACGGATCGATTTCCGCTCCGGGGAGAATTTGCGGGTGTTTTTCTCCTACCGCCACACGCTGGAAACCCTCCGGGATGTGCTCAGTCGGTTTGGCCTGCAAGTCGCCAATGCATGGACTTCCACCTCCCGGGAGGAGGGCGTGTTTTGGGTAAGGAAAACCGGCCACGCCGCACCGTGATCGTCGACGTTGAACTTAATGCGAGGCCGTGAGCACCAGCACCTGTTCCAGGGTGGTGAGGCCGTCCCGGGCGCGATCCAACGCCACCATGCGCAAAGTCCGCATCCCCTGCCCGATGGCAACTTTACCCATCTCGCGGGAGCTGCCGTGCGCGATGATCAATTTGCGAATCTCGTCACTGATGGTCATGGCCTCGATGATCGCCATGCGCCCGGAATAGCCGCTGTTCTTGCAGCGATCGCAGCCGCGGCCCCGGTATAGCTTTACTCCATCAAACAATCCGGGATCCACATTCAAATCCTGAAACACTTTGTCCTGGTATTCCACCGGCTCTTTGCAGTGCGAGCAGATGCGCCGCATCAGGCGCTGGGCGCAGGCGAGAATCACGGAAGAGGAAATCAGGAAAGGGGCAATCCCCATGTCGTCCAGACGCGCAATGGCGCCGGGCGCGTCGTTACAGTGCATCGTGCTCAGCACCTGGTGCCCCGTCAGCGCGGCTTCGACCGCGATCTCCGCCGTCTCCGTATCCCGAATCTCACCGATCATGATGATGTCGGGATCCTGGCGCAGGATGGAGCGCAAGGCATTGGCGAAGGAGAGGCCGATTTCCTTTTTAACGGGAACCTGATTGATGCCGGGCACCTGGAACTCGACTGGGTCCTCGACCGTGACAATGTTGAAAACGGGGCTATTTAGTTCGTTAAGTGCCGAGTAGAGCGTGGTGGTTTTGCCCGAACCAGTCGGACCGGTCACCAGGATTAAACCGTGCGGAGCGTCCACCGCCTGCTTGAACTGACTCAACGTGTCCGGGTCAAGTCCGAGCTTGTCGATGCTGGCCGAAAGATTGGATTTATCCAGGAGCCGCAGCACGATCTTCTCCCCATGCACCGTGGGCATGATTGAAACTCGGATATCGTAATCCTTGCCACTGACCTTGATGCGCATACGTCCATCCTGCGGCAGGCGGCGTTCGGCGATATCCAGGCTGCTCATCACTTTAAAGCGTGAGGCCAGGGCCATTTGCATGTGCTTGGGCGGCGGCGTGGCGTCGAGCAGCACGCCATCAATGCGGTAGCGCAGCCGGACGGTTTTCTCAAAGGGTTCCAAGTGGATATCACTGGCCCGGTCCTTGACCGCCTGAACCAGGATCAGGTTGGCGAGTTTGATCACTGGCGCTTCCTCGCTGGAGGCCGTCAACTGATCGAGATTAACCTCTTCCACCGCTTCACGGGAAACTTCCAGGTTGGCTTCCTCCTCTTCGCTTTGCGCCTCCTGGATGATCTCCTCCATGCTGCTGCTCTTGGCGGCTTCGATGCCATTCAGCTTGTCGGTAATGGCTTTCTCGCCGGCAATCAGCGGGGCCACCTCCAACCGGGTGGTGCGACGAACATCGTCGAGCGCCAGCACGTTCAAGGGATCCGCCATGGCCAGAAACAATTTGTTCTCCAGGCGTGAAATCGGGATCACCCGGTAATTCTGGGCCATCTCTTTCGGCACCAACTCCGCGATATCCACCGGAATGATGGTGCGCGCCAGGTTCACCGGAGGAGTGTTGAGCACGCGTCCCATCGAAACCGCCATGTCCAACTCGGTCACCAGGGCCTTCTCCGTTACCAACTTGAGCAACCGGGTGCCCTCCTTCTTCTGTTGCTCCAGCAGTTCCGCCAATTGCTTGGGCGTGATGAGGCCGTCCTCGACTAAAGCATCGGCAATGCGCTCTCCAAATGTTTTGACCGGGGGCATGGTATTAACGGAAGGCTCGAGTTATGCACTTGGTTAAGTCCGCTGGTGGCACCAGATACCAGAGCAGTCGACTTCGGGTCTGCGACGCCAATTCCTTGGCGGCCTGCAGATTGAAAGGGTTGGTCGTGGCGACCATGATGGATTTGCTAATGCGATCAAACGGCAGTACGCACCACTTCCGGCAGGTCTCCGCGGTAAAGGTCCGGGCCAGGTCCATATCCATCTCGTAGGTTCCCAGCGAAAGGTAGGCGCACCGCGACTTGTCCGAGATCAATTTCAACGATCTCTCCAGCGGCAGGATGTTCTTGTCGGCCAGCGCCGCCACAAACGGTTCCTGAACGTGGGTGGGGAGCGGAGCACGGTCCGGTCGCGGCCAGCAAAGGTCAAAGTCAGCCGCACTGATGATTTTGGTTTCTACAAAAAATTTATGCATCATGCGCCGCCCATCGTCCTGCGCTGCGCTGGACTCCGCTTGCGCGGACACACGCGTGGTGGTCGTCGATGCCGGACCCCGGAATTCGGAGGTATTGCTGTCGGAAGCTCCTCCTTCAGAACCCAGGCTGCTGGCTTTGGACTCGATCTTCTTCAGCGCGGACTGCGCCTCGGCGTCCTCCGGGGACCGCTGCAGAATGGTTTCATACTCGAGAATCGCCGACGAAAGTTGCCCCATCTCCAGATAAGCCTTGGCGATCCGCTTGGAGGCCTGGATCGCATCCGTATCCCGGCCTAGCTTGGTGTAGGCTTCCTTAAGAATCTCGAGCGATTGAAAATCGTTGGGCTGCGATTGAATGATCACCTCGAACATTTCAATCGTCTGTCCTAACTGTGCCGCTTCCGTCGATGTTAGCGTCATGGTTGACATTCGGATCCGTTCGGCTCGGTTCTCGCCAGAGTATCCCCCGGTTTCACACAGCCGCCGGTAACCCCTTGCTAGCAATCTCCTGGCCAAATCCGGAACCGTGCAGTTTTCTCCTCCGTACTTTCCCGGAAAACCCTTGGCGCTCCGTTTCCTGTCCTGATCCTGGACAAAACTGCCGCAAACACAGGCGACCGTCACCGCTTTCGGAAAATCCCACGCCCACGCCCAAACTTGCGCCGAAAAAAATTTCTCTCCGGCGTTTGATTTCGAGGCATAACTTGGACATCCTAGGGAAAATTCGGCCAGTGATATGGGTACTGAAGCACACGATATGGTACCGGTAACGAAGCCGGCGCCGGGAGACCGGTTGTTGCGGTATGTTGGCGACCGCGTCTGTTTTGAGCTGGCCGATGCCGCGGGGAGAGTTCCGCCGCCGGGTTGGAAGGCGGTGTTGCGCACCAATTTGGGCCGCGCCGAGGTTTTGCGGCGGGAAATTCTGGAAGCGCATACCCGCGGGTTGCCGCTGGCCGGGTCAGCCTGGCGCGATCTGCCCATGCGCGCAGGTAACCGGGGTTGGACTCTCGAGTTGCCTTTAGTCGAGCCGGGCTACTTCAAAGCCAAACCGTATTTGCTCGATCCACGGGGCTGGCAACATTGGCCGGATGGCCCGGATGTCGGTATCTCGGTGCATCCCGATTTCTGCCGCACGGCAAATACTATCTACTGCGCTTTCACCCGGCTCTATGGCCCAACACGCACTCAGGGTTCCACCCGGGAGCCCAAGTTGGCACGCACCATCACGCCCCTCGACGAAGCCGGCTATACGGTCATCCCGCCATCGGGGACCCTGCGGGATCTGACCGCTCAAATGCCGCATATCGTGGAGACCATGGGCTGCCGCATATTGCAGCTGCTACCCGTCCACCCGACCCCGACCACTTACGCCCGCTTTGGACGTTTCGGCAGCCCTTATGCCGCCCAGGATTTAGCTGCCATCGATCCAGCCCTGGTCGTGTTCGACAAGCGGACGACAGGCGTAGACCAATTCCGCGAACTGACGTTTGCCGCTCATATACGGGGAGCCCGGGTCTTCCTGGACATCGTCATTAACCACACTGGCTGGGGTTCGCGCCTGCAAGAGGATCATCCCGATTGGTTTTTGCGTGAGCCGGGCGGGAACTTCGCCAGTCCCGGCGCCTGGGGCAACACCTGGGAAGATCTGGTCGAACTTAAGCATGACCGCGTCGCGCTCTGGGACAACCTCGCCGATGTATTCCGGACCTGGTGTCAGCGCGGAGTGGATGGTTTTCGCTGCGATGCGGGCTATAAAGTGCCGCTGTGCGCCTGGCAATACATCATCGCCCGCGTGCAGCAGGAGTATCCCGAAACCATTTTCCTGCTCGAGGGCCTGGGGGGCGCCTGGGAAGCCACCGAAGCCTTGCTCACTGAAGGTGGCATGCAGATGGCCTACTCCGAGTTGTTCCAGAATTACTCAGGCCAACAGGCAGCCAGTTACCTGGATCACAGCAACCGCCAATCTGCACGGGTGGGAACCCTCACCCATTTCAGCGAGACCCACGATAACGAACGCCTCGCGGCGCGGGGTCGCGTATGGTCGTTGCTGCGCAATCGGCTGTGCGGCTTAACCTCCACCAGTGGCGCCTTCGGCTTTACCGGGGGGGTGGAGTGGCTGGCCACCGAAAAAATCCTCGTCCACGGCTGCACCGGCCTGGCGTGGGACAACCCGATAAACCTGGTGCAGGAGTTGAGCCTGCTCAATTCTCTGTTGGCCGACCACCCTTGTTTCTTCGACCACGCCGAACTCACTCGGCTTAGCGCGGAGGATTCCCCAGTCTATGTGCTGCTGCGCACCACCCCGGATCACCGCGATTGCGTCCTGGTGCTGGTAAATACCGACCCGGAGAAAAAACACACGGTTCGCTTCCGTACCCCGACAGAAGTACGAACGTATGAGGGTTGGGTGGATTTGTTGAAACAAACCCTGCCGCCGATCACCGTCTCCGACGGCCAGACCGAACTGACACTGGAACCGGGAGCGGCCTACTGCCTCGGCCCCAACCAGCAACCGTTAAATCTCGGAGGAGAGGCATACCGCGAAGCTCGGGCGCGCGCGGCCTGGGGACTCACAGCCCTGGCCCAGGCCGTCCCCATCGAAGGATTGGGCTCCTTCGATTGGCAGACCATCGCGCGCGCTGTGGATGAATCTCCAGCAGAGTTTCTATCGGCGACGGCATGGTTGAAGGATCAACCTGCCACCGACAACCGGCTGAAACAATTTCAAGCCGCCAGGGCAACTCGGCCATTCCCGCGCGTGATTGTGTGGGAATGGCAGGACAGCCGGCGCGTGACCCTGGTGCCGCCGGGATTTTGGCTGCTGCTCCGCGATACCGCGCCTTTCCGCGCCTCTCTGAACCTGAAGGACGGATCGCCCCTGCAAAACCGACAGTCACTGAAGGCCGCAAACTCTTATTGGGTCTGCTTTCCGCCCCCATCCGTCGCCGTGGACGCGGAACTGTCACTGGAGAGATACGTCGCACCACCCGCACCCGTCACCGCGGCGTTCCGATTTTTGCCACCGGACCCACGGCACCGTTCGGGTTTGCCCCGGCCGACCGACCTGGCCCTGCTCACCAACGGACGCGGGGGCATGGCGCGCCTGGCAGTGGACCTCGGCCGGATCCAATCCAAGTATGACTGCGTCCTCGGCGCAAATCTCCACCCGCTGATTCCAGTGGACCGGCACGTACTGTCGAAGCGCTTGCGTGCCTGGATCAACGCGGATGGTTTTATCTCGCCGCTGGACTTCCAGGCACTGGCCAGCTTTAGGCCTGGACCACCCATCCGCTGGGAGTTCGTGGCCAACGCCGGTGACGGTCGCACTGTCGAAGTAAGTTTGCAGGCCGAGATGATCGCCGAGCGGAACACCGTCTGGTTCGCTTTCAGCCGGCCCACCGCCGCCCGTGCCACGGGCAAACAACTGCCCCCGGACGCGCGGGTGTCGCTGACGTTGCGCGTGGATATCGAAGATCGCAATTTTCACTGGGAGACCCAACGCAACGGCGGCGCTGAACACCACTTCATTTCGCATTGCGGAATCTGGAAGTCGGGAACCAATTGGGTCGGTTTTACTTTTACCCCGGCGACCGACCGTCAGCTAAAAGTACTGGCCGACAGCGGCGCCTATCATCCCCAGCCGGAATGGTCCACCAACATCCCCCATCCGGTGGAACAGAGCCGCGGCCAAACCGGCTGCGGCGATGCCTTCAGTCCCGGCTGGTTCGAAATACCACTGCCCAAGGGCGGCACGGTCACACTGGCCGTCGATGCGGAACTGGGCGACTGGCCTCCCGCAACAACCTCAGCCCTGCCAGCCCATGCTGCGTCCGTTGCGGATTCCCCCGAAGATTTTGAAACGCGCCTGCACGCAGCGATTCGCGCCTTCGTCGTCCGTCGCGGCGAAGGCAAAACCGTTATCGCCGGCTACCCCTGGTTTCTAGATTGGGGCCGGGATACTTTCATTGCCGCCCGTGGTTTGCTGGCCGCCGGCTGGCACGAAGAGGTTCGCCAGATGCTCACCGTCTTTGGACGCTTCGAAAAACAGGGAACGTTGCCGAACAGCATTCACGGCGATGACGCTTCAAATCGCGATACCACCGATGCCCCCCTGTGGTTCGGCGTCGTGTGCGAGGAACTCGCGGCCCTGCAAAAGACGCCGGACGGATTGTATCAAACTCCGGTGGACAAGTCGGGGCGAACATTGCGCGATGTCCTGCGCAGCATCGGCACACATTACGTATCCGGAACCCCCAACGGAATCCGCATGGACCCCAAGTCAGGTTTGATTTGGAGTCCCAGCCACTTCACCTGGATGGACACCAATTATCCGGCCTGCACGCCGCGCGAAGGCTATCCCATCGAGATTCAGGCGTTATGGATTCGTCTGCTGCGCCAATTGACGCGCCTCGCGGGACCGGACGAACCTCAACCCTGGCAGGAGTTGATGAAGCGCGCCTCCGACTCCCTGGAGAAATACTATTGGCTGGAGACCAAAGGCTGGTATGCGGACGTGTTGTCGTGCAGTGCCGGAGTGCCGGCCGGCAGTGCCAAAATCGATGACGCCCTGCGGAGCAATGGTCTGATCCCGGTCGCTTTCGGACTATGCGCAACCGATCGCGCGCGGCGCACCGTGAACGCGGCGCTGCGTTACCTCGTGGTGCCGGGTGCCCTGCGTTCCCTGGCCCCGCTGCCGGTAGATTTGCCGTTGCCAAACCTCGGCGCGGATGGCCGCCTGCTCAACGATCCGCACCACCCTTACTGGGGTAATTACGCCGGACCGGAAGACACCAACCGGAAGCCTGCCTACCACAATGGCACCGCCTGGACCTGGACCTTCCCCGGTTTCTGTGAAGCCCTAGCGTCCGCCTGGGATTGGACCCCGGAAGCGGTTGCCGCCGCCCGGGCATTGCTCGGCTCAATGGCGCAGCCCATGGACGAAGGGTGCATTGGCCAACTGCCGGAAATCCTGGACGGCGATATCCCTCACACCCAGCGAGGCTGCGACGCCCAAGCGTGGTCCGCCACCGAAGCGCTCCGAGTCTGGAAAGTCCTTTCCTCCAGACCACCCCGCACTTCCGGGAATGACTGAAACCGGCCTTGCGCCAGGTAATGGTCGGATTGTGCCAATGCGCTGATCGCATTCGGCTGGCCAGCACGGCCCCAAAACGCTACTTGGGAACCTTGCTAAATCAAATACATGGGTTAAAGTGGTGCGCTGAGTGTGGCTGAAGTAGATTGCCCTGCGATGTGCCCAGTCGATAACCACCGCGAGAGCATGAAACCGCCACCACGCGGTTTCACGTTGATTGAATTGCTCGTGGTCATCGCCATTATCGCTATCCTGGCCGCGCTCCTGCTCCCCGCGCTCAACCGGGCGCAGCGCCAGGCCCGCAAAACTTCCTGCGCCTCTCAACTCAAACAGCACGGCGTCGCCTGGCGCTTTTATCTCGATGAAAACCAGGGACGCTTTCCCGACGCGCGCAATCTCAAGACTAACCTACCCGGAGGTTATAAGCCCTGGACCGACTGGCCCACTAGCGACCCCCGCTCCGGCTGGGCGGCAATCGTGCTCAGCAACACGATCTCCCGTTCGGAGTTGTGGAACTGCCCGGCGCTCGCCAATCGCAACTGGACCGATGTGGAACAATCGCACCAGCTCACCAGCAACCAAACCAACGCCGTCGTCGCCGGCTATTGGATGTGGCGCTTTGACCGATTTGATGAATCGGTCGCGCTCGACAATTTTTGGGGACGCACGGAGGTAGCCTGCGTCGATTCCTTGCGGGAGGCCCGCAATCCAAACGCCGGCATCCCGTTGGGACTGGCGGACGTCGAACTCACCGTCGATATCTACTTTCCACAAACTGTGCCGGCTCTTCCCGCCCGTCTAAAAGGCCGGACTGCCCATCCCGGGGGCCGCAACCGGTTGATGCTGGACAGCCACGTTGAATTCACCCGTGACCCCCGCACGCCGAACGGGTAAAACCGTCGCCCCGATCAAAACTCATCCCGGAGCAGCGCCGGGAATGCGCTGGAGGATCGATCCCGTTCCCTTTAAGGTGTCGTGTTTATCGGAATGACGTTAACTGGCAAAAGCGACCCACCGGAGGAGCAACCGGATCCCTACGCGGTACTTCGTAACCGCGACCTGGTGCTTTTCCTGGTCGGCCGGTTCATCGCCTCGTTTGGCCAGCAGATGCTCACCGTCGCTGTGGGCTGGGAACTCTATGAGCGCACCGGGTCAGCCTTGCACCTGGGGTTGGTAGGTTTGGTCCAGATGCTGCCGATGATCCTGTTCACGCTGCCGGCAGGACACCTGGCCGATAGCTACAACCGCAAGCGCATCATCCTGGTGACGACTTTTATCATTGCCATTGCCAGCGCCGGGTTGACCCTGATCTCCGCCTTCCAGGCGCCGGTAGTCTGGATTTATGCCTGCCTTTTCGTCGCCGGCACCGCCCGCACTTTCCTGTGGCCCTCGAGTTCCTCGTTCCTCCCATCCCTGGTATCGCGCCGCGATTTTCCCAAGGCGGTCAATTGGAGCGGAGGCAGCTTCCACCTCTCCTCGGTAGCCGGGCCGGCGGCGGGCGGAGCGTTGCTGGCGCTCACCCACCATGCCGCCTGGGTTTATGCGCTGAATGCCGCCGCCGCTTTGATTTGTCTAACGCTCGTCAGCCTGATCCGTCGAACCCACGCCGTAACCCAGCCCGAACCGATCTCCTTGCGCAGCCTTCTCACCGGCTTCCGCTTTGTGTTCGCCAATCGCATCATTTTCGGCACGATCACTCTCGACTTGTTCGCCGTCTTGCTCGGCGGCGCCACCTCGCTGTTGCCAATTTTTTCAAAAGACATTCTCCACGCCGGCCCCTCGGGTCTCGGTCTCCTCCAGGCCGCCCTGCCCTGCGGCTCACTGCTTTGTGCCTTCGTGCTGGCACATCGCCCTCCGATGGAACGCGCCGGGCGCACCCTCCTCTGGGCGGTCACCATTTTTGGCGCGGCGACCATCGGCTTTGGATTCTCCACGTCCTTCTGGCTATCGATGGCGCTGCTCTTTGTTTGCGGAGCGGCCGATCACATCAGCGTGGTGGTGCGCCATACCCTGGTGCAGATGCTGACCCCGGATGACAAGCGCGGACGGGTCTCAGCGGTTAACAGCCTCTTCATCGGCACCTCCAATGAATTGGGCGGGTTCGAGTCCGGATTTGTCGCCAGCCTCGCCGGGCCGGTCTTCTCCGTCGTATTCGGCGGAATCGGCACCGTCCTGGTGGTAATCGCCGTCGGCGTGATCTGGCCCGAAATTCGCAAATACGGCCGCCTGGATTCCTGACCGCCGCCGTCTAATCCCCGCGATACGCGCCCCGGTAGCGCATTTTTCGGGAGGTGATATCCGCCGCAAACGCTGTCGCCTCCGGCAAGCTCATGCCGCGCCCACGCCCGGCCAGAAACGAGGCGGTGCAGGTGTCACCTCGACCCGTGCGACCTTCCAAGGTAAACGCCGTGAATGGGCTATGGCAGATTTGCGCGCCGTCAAAAGCACATACCCCGCCCTGATGCGTCAGCAACACGAGCTTGGGCCCCAGGGCATGAACAGCACGCGCCGCCTGTCCGGGATCGGTCTCGCCCGTCAGCAGTAACGCCTCCCGGGCATCCACCTTGAACAAATCCAGCATCCCCAGCACCGCTCGTTTCCCGGCGAAATCCTGGTGCGTCATGCGTCCGTCCGGTTGCGGCACGCGCAGAAACCCCTGCGCATCGGCGGCGAGTTGGCGAGCGCGCGGACGCAACCCGGCCAGCAACTCCGGCGGGAACTCTCCAAACCACAGCGGATTCACATGCACGAGATCCGGTTGCCAGGCTTCCACCTGGTCGAAATCGGCAGCGCAAAATGGTTCCGCCCGCGAAATGAGAAAGCTCTCACGGTCGTCGGGGTTTTCGCTCGGATAAACATTGCGGATGGAAGTGCTCTCCGCGCTGGGCAAAAATACCGTTTGCACACCACTATCGGCCAGGTGCTGAAAATGGCCGCGATCGGCTTCAGCACACCTGGTCACCACAATCGCCTGCGCACCGAGGCGCTGGGCAGTGATGGCTCCATGCATCACGCCGCCGCCATACAACGTTTCGGTTTCTCCGCGAACGACGTTCTTGTCGACGCAAACATGTCCCAGGAAGAGTATTTTCATATTATCGTTTTTTCTGCAGGGAAGTATAAAGCCACAGCGACGCGGCCAGGGTTGTGGACAGGATGAGCGCTCCAATCCACACGGCAAAGACCAGCCGGAATGAATAGGTCGTGACGTCGTTTACGGTGATCTTGGAAGCATCGAGCAAATAGCCGCTCACCGTGTCCTGCACGCCCGCGACCAGGTAGCTGAACAAACCCACCAGGCCCATCGCCGCTCCCGCCGCCCGCCTTGATACCAGGTCAATTGCCATCAGTCCGCCAAGGTAAACGAGCAATCCGCCCATGGTGAAGCCAAAGACTGCCAGCGCCAGGGAATCAAGGCTCTGGTTGCCGGGTGGAATCCAGTACAGCGCCACCAGCGAACAGATCTGCAACACGCCATAAATGAGCGCTGGAATATTCCGGCGCGCACCGAAAAGCCGGTCGGAGACAAATCCGGAACTGATTGAGCCGAGGATTTGAGCAATCGGGTACGCGGCGAGCACTGACCCGGCGGCGGGACCGGAATAATGCTTGGCGAGTTGCAGGTAAAGTGGTCCCCAGTTGCCGATGCCGTATCGCCCCACGTAAAGGCACCCGCTGGCCAGGGCCAGGATCCACACGCCGGGATGTTTCACCACCTCCAACTGAAGCGCGCCGATCGAAGCTTGCTCCTGCGCGGCAGCCTCCGGCGGCTCTTTCCGGTACTCGCTCACCGGCGGAAGCCCGTAGGTCTGAGGGCGGTCGGCCAGGGTCCGATACAACACCAAACCCGCCGCCACGCAGAGCAATCCCGGACCCCAGAATCCCCAGCGCCAACCGAATGCTGAAACCAGGAAGGCGGTGCCCACGAAGCTGATACCTTCACCCAGACTGTGACTGGCGCTCCAGATGCCATAGCGCGTGCCGCGCTCCGCTTTGGCAAACCAATGCGACAAGGCCACGACGCTCGGGGCCGAGCCCACCGATTGAAACCACCCGTTCAGCCCCCAGAGGATTAGAAATCCAACAAACCCAAGGTGGCAGCCGATCAGCAAATTCGCCCCCGCGGACAACAGCAACGCGGTGGACATAAACCTGGCGATATTGCACCGATCGGCCAGGAACCCGTTCGTAAATCGCCCCAGTGAGTATACAAAAAGCAACGCCGAACCAACCACCCCCATCTGCGTGGGAGTCATCACCCCCGCGTCCAGCATCGCCTTCTTGGCGACCGAAAAGTTCATCCGGCACGTGTAAAATAACCCGTACCCAAACAGCACTGACAGAAAAACCGACCATCGCTTGCGCTCGTAAATCCGGCGGATTTCGGCTGGATCGCCGGAAATCGACGGCAAATCTGCGCGCGTCCTAAAAAAGGCAGGGATGGGCATGCCTGATTTCGTCTTTTTACCCTTGTACAAGCAAGCACGAACTGCCGTAAGCCGAAAAAAACCGCCGGACATTGTCGCGCCAGCCGCGCAAGGTTAATTAGGCATGACGAAAGGTACCAGAAGCTCCCGGTTGCGAATTTCACGGTTGAAAAATGCGCTCGCGTTTTTCGCCAGATAATATTTGCTCCTGATTATGCAGCCGAAGCTATCCCTGGCTTTCTTTCTGGTATTCACCTCGAACCTGGTCGTGCGCGGGGCAGCTTTCGACGCCGCGCCCTATGCCCTGCCCCTTCCCGAAGGCCAGGGCCTGCTCTGGGAAGATCCGCGCGAATTGCACCAGGTAGCGGTGGAGTTTTCAAAAGCGGTTGCCAACCCGTCATCGGTCCATCTCGAATACTGGGGCAGCCGCTGGCCCGAGCAGCGCCTGCCGAAAGACCGCGAACCCGGCGGTGGCGATGTGGGTTGGATGGAACTGGGGAACTGGCACCAGGGCGGTTGGCGAGTGGCCGATGCCGAAGTCGAATCTCAAGGCAATCGCCTGACGTTCAAGTTCCGCCCGGTCAATGCGAAGGAGTTCACCGGCATTAAGGATTACCCGGCAGCGTTCCGTTATACTCTCAAAGTCCGCCTATCCTCGGCGGCAGCGCTTCCCCAGATTACTCATTGGGAGGCCTTCACCGATTCCACCAACATGGAGAGGACCGTCTTGCTGTGCTGGAAGTCTCCTCCCGGTTCCACCCCGCTCGTGACCAGCTTTAACGGCCGCGTAAACGCGCTGGAAAAACTGAATCCGTCAAAATACCGGTTGCGACTGCAAATCACGGGGAACCCGGATCCAAACACGTTTGATCGCACCCTGGCCAGCGTGGCCACGGCCAAGTCCCGGTTCACTTTCGCGATCGACGACCTCTCTGGCGGGCCGCTTTTTGTCCCGAGCCAAGGGGCGGCGATCTTGCCGGAAGGAGATTCCCGGGACTATGCCGCACTGGAGCGCGAACAAAAGGCCAGCGGCGCCAAAACCCTCTACGAACGTGTCGCCGGACTCCCGGAGCAAACCTGGACATCAGCCTGGGCGGGGGTGCCTCGCAAACGATCCCGCATTGATTTTCCACTGGGACTGGACGGCGGTCGGCAACGCTTCCAGTTGCACGAAGACGGCAGCATCCTGTTCCGGTCAAACGACCATTACTTGCGCGCGCGCCCCGGCCAGGATACGCCACGCCTCGATCTGGAACCAGGACCGGTCAGGTTCCACTTCGGTCTCAACCGACCGGCGGCGGACCGTTACCTCGACGAAGCGAGCCTGCCCATCTGCGTGACCACGTGGGAAGCCGCCGGCGTGCGGGTAACACAAACGGCGCTGCTCACGGAGTTGACCGGCACGAGACCCGGTGGAGGTGTTCCCGCGCCGGATAGCCCGGCCGTATTCATGGCGCGCTTTATTTTCACCAACACCACCGACTCGCCTAAAACCGCGACCTTGCCACTATCCTGTTCTGCGGGCGATCACCCGTTGACCCTCCGGCTCGACCCTGAAGGCTTTCTCTGGGCCAAAGATAAGCTGCGCGCCCAGGTGGTCACTGCGCCGGGCGCGGAAGTTGCCACCGACTCAACCACCTGGTCCTGGAAATTGCCCCCCGGCGAGACGAGGTCCGTCGTGGTAAAAATCCCCTACCTGGTGCTGGAAGGAGCGGGTGAACGCGAGCAACTGGCCCGCCTGGAGTTCGACACGGAGCGCAGCGCATCCGCCGCCTATTGGCGGCCGCGTATGGATGAAAGCGCCCGACTCATCACCCCGGAACCAGCGCTCGACCAATTCTACCGCTCGCACGCTCGACATCTGCTGGTGAATTGCGAGCGCGAACCGGGCAGCGATCGCCGATTCGCGCGGGTGGGTTCCTTCGCCTATGGCGCCTACGGCAACGAGTCCTGCATGATGGTCGTCGACCTCGACCGGCGCGGGATGCATCGGGAAGCACGCGAGTGCCTCGACGCCTGGCTCCATTACCAGGGCACGGTCAAGTTGCCCGGCGATTTCGCCAGCAAAGCCGGCATTCTTTACGGCGCGGGTGGTTACGAGGCGGGCGGCTATAACCAGCACCATGGCTGGATTCTCTGGTGCCTCGCCGAGCATTACCGTTTTACGCGCGACCAGGAATGGTTGCGCCGATCCGCCCCCGGAATTTTGGCGGGAGCGGATTGGATCATCCAGGAAACCGCCCGCACCGCCAACCGGCATCCGCTGGAACATGGGTTGCTTCCAGCGGGAAGTCTCGAGGATATTGGCGATTGGTGGACCTGGCTCTCGACCAGTTGCTACACCTGGCGCGGACTGGATTCCGCCGCATGGGCACTCGAACAACTGCGGCATCCGGAAGCCGAGCGCGTCCGGCGCGCCGCCAATGAATATCACACTCATCTCCTGGCTAATTTCACCGCCGCCTCCGAACGCTCGCCCGTCGTGCGCTTGCGCAACGGCACCGCCGTCCCACACTTCCCCTCCTCCGCTCATCGGCGCGGACGCAGCTTCGGCTGGATTTGCGAAACCCTTGAAGGCGCTCTGCATCTGCTCATCACCGGCGCGCTCGATCCGCGCTCTCCGCAAGCTGCCTGGATTCTCAATGATTACGAAGATAACCTCTACCTCTCGAATCAATACGGGTACACCCTAAAGAATTTTGACAGCGAATGGTTCGGTCGCGGCGGCATGTCCATGCAAGCCTGCCTGTTGTTGGATGTCGAACCCTACCTCTATCGCGACGACGTGAAGTCCGCGTTGCGCGCCCTGTTCAACGGACTCGCCGTGAGTCACTTCCCGGACGTCCACATGAACACCGAGCACGCTCTGCCCGATATGGCCGACTGGCGCGGCGACCACTTCAAGAGTTCGGACGAAGCCAACGCGTGCGGCTGGCTCCGTTTCTTGTTCATTCGCGAGCAAGGCGACGATCTCCTCGTCGGACAAGCGATCCCACGCGAGTGGCTCGCTCCCGGAAAGCGTTGCGGGCTCGAACGTGCCGCTACTCACTTCGGCCCCGTGAACGTCCTTTACACTGGCACGGATGGCAAAATCACCGCCCGGCTGGAAGGGCCCGTTCGCAATCCGCCAAAAAACATTCGCCTCCGCTTTCGGCATCCCGAGGGACAAGCCCCGAAAGCCGTCTTCGTCAACGGCAAGCGCTGGCGGAAACTATCCGGGGATTGGGTGGATCTCCCCGGCAACATCGGGACCGCTGAGATAACCGCACAATACCGATAGAGCGGCGCCATCCGGGCCACGATCGGCCCTGGCGGCGCCTGGACAGCGCTACGTACGTTTCCTTTTTGCCACCGCGCGCTCCAGGTTTTCCCGCACCCTGAACTTCACAATTTTGCCGATCAAGGCCAAGGGAATGGGTTGATCAAAGGGAAATTTCACCGAGCCTTTGGCCCCTTCATACCGGGCCAGCTCCTGCTTGAACTTCGCAGTTCCTGATGAGGTCGGGTAAAAACCAATATGCGCCTTAAACGCACCGAAATGAACCAGGTTGCCGCCGAGGACGAATGTTGGTAGCCGATATTTAATGGCTTCCTCGGCGTCTGGCGCCGCCTTCTTGATCGCGCTTCTGACCGCTTTTAGCAGCTTTTGAACTTCCGGAGGAAATCCGGCGATGTACTCATCAATATTCCTCGGTTCAACTGGCTTGGCTTTCATTATATGCGGTATCTATTCGCTCATACCATCACTCAGCACCGGCTTCAAGTAACTCCCGGATCGCCATTCTTTCTCCGTCCGTGCCGCCAACGGCTGGAGCCCGGCAGCCACACATTCCGAGTTAACCGCCGCAAATTCCGTTTCCAGAATTCCCGCCAATACCAGGACCCCGCCGGGAGCCAGGCAGGACAGAATTCGCCGGAGATGCTCCCGCAGCAGGTTCGCGGTCAGGTTGGCGACCACCAGATCGTATCCCCGGCGAGCCACGCTCGATGGGCTCCCGCCCGACGACCGTTTCCGTATCGCTTTCCCGGCGCGTTTCGCCGGGAGCTTCAGCCGCGCTACATCCTGCCGGTAAATGTGAATTTTCCCCGCCACCTGGTTCCGGGTTGCATTGGCTTTCGCCACCGAAACCGCCTGGGGATCGAAATCAAAAGCCGCGATGGGCGCATAGCCCAACTTGGCGGCAGCGATGGCCAGAATGCCGCTGCCAGTCCCGATATCAAGGAGTGACAAAGGCCCACGCGACCGTCCGTGCCGGGCGATCTGTGCCAGGCAAAAGCCCGTGGTAGGATGTTGCCCAGTGCCGAAACTCAGACCCGGATCCAGCACCACCACCGCCTGACCCCTTTGAGCTTTTATTCGACTCCAACTCGGCCGGATCAATAGCCGTCGCCCCACCTGCAACGGGCGGAAATGCTTTTTCCATGATTCGGACCAATCCTCGGCTCGCACCCGGCTAAAGGCGAGGCGCGCCGGCCTCGGATCTAGGCCGAGTTCCGAAAGTCGCTTCAGGTGCTGGCGGATCGCGGCCCGGGCGGGGGCGGTCCAGGCGGAGCGGTCCGTCAAGAAGACCGTGACCGTGGAGATTTGATGTTCAAGATGGAAGAAAGCCGAGGCCGGCGTCTGAAACAATTCCGAGAGGAACTCCACCACAGCGTCCTCCGCCGCGGCAGAGACGCGCAGGGAAATCTTCCAGAGCGGTTTGCTTTTCATGGTCGAATATCGCGCCAGGGCGTGAAATTGACCAAGCGCAATTCCGGGTGGGTGCCCGGCCACCAGACCTGCGTAATGCTGGCGTATTCGATCTGGAAAGAGTTCATACGCGGCAGCGGCAGATTAAGGATCAAAGCGAGCAACATCCGAATCACCCCGCCATGACACGCGATGGCAATGTTCTTGCCATGACCCTCAGCCAGGATTTGCTCCAGGCAAGGCCGGACCCGCCCGCCAAACACGGCGGAGGATTCCCCGTTTCGAATGCCCGCCGCCTCGATCTGGTCCAGCCACGTAAATGGATGAATGTTGTACTGCGCAAACACTTCTTCGAAACTGAGCCCCGTCCAATCACCGAAATCGATCTCGCGCAAACCCTCCAGCACGGTCGGCCGGGGCATTCCTTCCAACTGCATCGAAGCCAGAGTCTGCTGCACGCGCTTCATCGGCGAGGCGTAGCAAGCGTCAAAGACGAAGTTCCCCAGGTATTTGCCCAAGGCCAGGGCCTGCAAATGTCCCTGCGGAGAGAGGTCCATGTCGATGCGCCCGCCAAACTTGTTCTGGTAGTTGGATTCCACCTCGGCATGGCGGATTAGCCACAACCGCGTCGTGGGCGCCAGCGTTGGATCGTTGAAAAGCTGAGATTTCGAGAATTTGGTTTTCACTAAAAAGGATAATGGAAGGCCCGCGTACCGAGGGAACGGTGGTAGGAGCGTGGGCGGTCAGACCGCCAGTGCGCCTTGCTGGGCGGCCAGCAAGCCTTGAATGCCTGCCTTGCCCAACCGCAGCAACTCGGCCAACTGCGTCTCACTAAAGGTGGCCTCCTCGCCGGAGCCCTGGAGTTCGATAAATTCGCCGGCGGAGTTCATCACCAGGTTCAAGTCGACTTCCGCGGCGGCGTCCTCCACGTAACACAAATCCAACAACGCCTGCTTCGCCACGATTCCCACACTCACTGCGGCCACGGCATGCTGCATGGGGCTCTGCGAGAGTTTGCCTTCCGCCATCAATTTCCTGACCGCGAGGGACAAAGCCACGTAGGCGCCGGTAATGGCCGCCGTACGAGTGCCGCCATCGGCCTGGAGCACATCACAATCCACCCAGATAGTACGCGAGCCCAGCTTCTCCAAGTCAATCGAGGCCCGCATGGCGCGCCCGATCAAGCGCTGGATTTCCTGCGAACGACCATCAATCCGGCCCCGCGTGCTGTCCCGTTGTTTGCGTTGCAATGTGGAATACGGCAACATCGCGTATTCAGCGGTGATCCAGCCGCCGGCGACATTCTGCTCCTTCATCCAGCGCGGCACCGTTTCCTCAACCGTCACCCCGCAAATCACCCGGGTGTTACCCCACTCAATCAGCGTGGAGCCTGTGGCATGCGGCGCGATGTGGTTCTGAAAACTTACGGGACGCAGTTGTTCCGCTCCGCGGCCATCGGCGCGCGGTGCAAAACCACCAGGAACTGAAGGAGCTTCTGCCATAGACCGATGAATGGTACGGCAGGCCCGGGTGCAGGGCAACGGCTTTCTAACCATCCGCACATGTCCAACCCGCTCCACCACCCTGGATGGCGACCAGATTTTTCCCGGGTGTGATTGGAATTGATGGTCACATTCCACCAGCCGAGACGAAAACCCGCTGCACTCGTCTCACCTGTGCACAGCCGAATGGTGCTCCCTCTCCCATTGGATGGGAGAGGGTGGGGTGAGGGCGAACCCCTCCGCTGACTGCCCACCACTTTCGATCGCACCCATTTTTCCCTGCCAGATGGTCAGAAGCTCGGTTATAATTCGTCATGCGCAAATCCTGGCGTCACTTCCTGGCAACGCTGGCGGTGTTATCCCTGGCCGGTTGTGGTCTGGCTCAAAAGCAATCACTCCAGGCCAAGGCCGCGACCGACTCGAAAGGTGCCACCGGCATTGCCGTCCCAGTGAATCAAATCCTCACACCGGCGGGCTTGCAGATCCCCTTACCCGACGTGCGGCCACAAGTGATTGCCCTCAGCCCGGACGGAAAGCTGTTGGTGACGAGCGGTAAACACCAACTAATCGTCCTCGACCCTCGCAACGGACAATTGCTGCAAAACGTCCCACTGCCTCTGGACAGCTTCGGCCACCTGCAAACAAACGCCATCTCGGAGCAGATTCTGCGTCCCGACCCGGCGGGACAAGCCAGCTATACCGGTCTCGTTTTCTCACCGGACGGCCGACGGATCTACCTCTCGAACGTGCGCGGCGACATCAAAGTGTTCGAGGCAAATAAGAGCGGCAAAGTCACCGCGCTCCATTCCCTGCCCCTGCCGCCGACCGGACTACCCAAAAGCACCACCGAGATTCCCGCGGGCCTGGCCGTTTCAGCGGACGGCCAGCGGCTCTATGTGGCCGGCAATCTTTCCAATCGCCTTTTGGAACTGGAAGCCTCCACCGGCAAACTCCTGCGCAGTTTCGAAGTCGGAGCACTGCCCTATGACGTGGCACTCGTCGGCGACAAGGCTTACGTCAGCAATTGGGGCGGACACCGCCCGGAAGCGCCGAGCCCTGCCGGTCCCGCTGGGCGCGGTACCACCGTGCGAGTGGATCCCGTACGTTTCATCGCCAATGATGGCTCCGTATCCGTGATCAACCTGCGGTCCGGCCAGGTGGAAACTGAAATTGCCGCCGGGATGCACACGTGTGGAATGGCTTTGTCGCCTGATCAACATTATCTCGCGGTCGCCAGCGCCGGCAGCGACCTCGTAACGATTATCGACACTCACCGGGACCTTGTTCTTGAAACGATCTCGTTGCGCTGGCAGCCCAAGGATTTATTGGGAGCCAGTCCCAATGCGTTGGCATTCGATCAAGCGGGAAAGCGGATTTATGTCTGCAACGGATCCCAAAATGCGATCGCGGTGGTCGGCTTCCGCCCGGGCCATTCCCAGCTCGAAGGCTTGATCCCCACCGGCTGGTATCCCGGAGCGATCGCTCTGGACCATTTTCGCGATCAAATCTGTGTCGCGAACGTCAAAGGAATTGGCTCCGGCCGATCATTCAAACCGGAGGAAAAAGTGGAGCTGAACTCCCACCAGGCCCAGGGCAGCCTATCGCTCATCCCGCGTCCGGGCAAAACCGCCCTTTCCCGATTTACCAAAACGGTGCTGCAAAATTACGGACACGCCGCCATGCAAGCGGCGATGCTCCCGCCCCGACCGAACCGCGCACCGCTCCCAGTGCCCGATCGCGCCGGCGAGCCTTCGGTCTTCAACCACGTGGTTTATATCATCCAGGAGAACCGGACCTACGATCAGGTCCTCGGCGACATGAAAGAGGGCAACGGCGATGAACGACTCTGCATCTTCGGTGAAAAGGTGACCCCCAACCACCACCGCGTCGCCCGCGATTTCGTGTTGCTGGACAACACCTGTTGCTCCGGCGTGTTGAGTGCGGATGGCCACCAGTGGTCCGACAGCGCCTTCGCCACCGATTACATCGAAAAGTCCTTCGCCGGCTGGCCCCGCAGCTACCCCTACGATGGCAACGACGCCATGGCTTATTCCTCCTCCGGCTTTCTCTGGGACAATGTCATCGCCCACGGCAAAACCTTGCGCGATTACGGTGAATTCACCATCGACTCGGTGGTTTGGAAAGATCCCAACCGCCGCGGCACCCCCGATTTTCTGGATTGCTATCGCGATTTCAGGGATCAAACCGGCCTGATCTCGGCCACCAGCAAACCCAGCATCGAATCTCTGCGTCCCTGGCTCTGCACCAACACCGTCGGCTTCAAAATGAATGTGCCGGACGTCTTTCGGGCGCGGGTGTTCATGGACGAACTCAAGGAGTTTGAACGTACCGGGAACTTCCCGAACTTGATCATCCTGCTACTGCCCAGTGACCACACCAGCGGCACCCGGCCGACTTCACCCACCCCGGCGGCGAAAGTGGCCGATAACGACCTCGCCTTCGGCCAGGTGGTCGAAGCCATTAGCCACAGCATTTTCTGGAAAGACACCTGCATCTTCGCGATCGAGGATGATCCTCAAAACGGCTTTGATCACGTCAGCAGCTACCGCACCACCGCCTACGTGGTCAGCCCCTACACCCGCCGGCACGCCGTGGTCAGCACCAGCTACAATCAAACCAGCCTCGTCCGCACCATCGAACTCATGCTCGGCTTGCCGCCCATGAATCAGTTCGACGCCTCCGCCACCCCCATGTCCGACTGTTTCACCAATTACCCGGACTACACCCCTTTTACCGCGCTCCCCAACCAAATCCCCCTGGATCAGATGAATCCGGAGCTAAAAGCCATCAAGGATCCGGTGCAGAAAAAGTTCGCCCTGGCCTCCATCCGGCTGCCGCTCGAGGAAGCCGATGAATGCCCGGAAGATTTGTTCAACCGGATTCTCTGGCAGGCGCAGAAAGGGTCTCAGGCGGAATATCCCGCTTGGGCCGTCACGACGGGCAAACGCCGTCCCAAAACGGATTCAAGCCGATAACACCTTCACGAATGGATGACTATGAACCTGACGCGTCGCACGTTCATTAAAACCAGCACCGCGGCCGCGTTGGCGTCCGCCCTCCCATCCCTGGGAGCGGCGCCAGCTAACCCGACCTCGTTAATTTGGGGCGCGTTGCTCCACATGGGCACCAACATGTGGTCCGATGTGCCGGTCAAACAGTGGGGCGCCTTCAAACCCGACGAATTGCACCTGGTGTGCGCCGCCGACCACTTGCGCTTCGAGGAACCGGTGTGGCAGACCCTCACCCAACGAATGCAGGCCGCAGGCATGAACCTGGTGGTCATCGACCTTGGAGAAGCCTTGCAGTACCAGAGTCACCCCGAGCTGTCCGTGAAAGGATCCTGGCCAGTAGAGAAATTTCGCACCGAGCTGGCGCGACTGCGGTCCATGGGACTTGAGCCTATTCCAAAACTGAATTTCTCCACCGCCCACGACACCTGGCTCAAAGAATACGGACGCCAGGTCTCGACGCCGACTTATTACCGTGTCTGCTCGGACCTGGTTCGGGAGGTCTGCGCGATCTTTGATCGTCCTCGCTTCTTCCACCTCGGTTATGACGAAGAAACCGCAGGGCACCAGAGCCAATACAGCTACGTCGTGGTCCGCCAGGGCGAGCTGTGGTGGCACGACTTTCTGTTCTTTGTGAAAGAGGTCGAATCACTCGGAGTGCGTCCGTGGATCTGGTCCGACTACTACTGGCACCATCCCGAAGAATTCCTGAAGCGCATGCCGAAATCCGTACTCCAGAGCAACTGGTATTATGGAAGTTCGTTCGAACCCACGAAGCAAAAAGAGGTGCAAGCCTACGTTGACCTCGACAAAGCCGGCTTCGACCAGGTGCCCACCGGCTCGAACTGGAGCAACGACGTCAACTTCGGAGAGACGGTCAAGTTCTGCAAAAAGAACCTGCACCCCGGCAACCTGAAAGGGTTTCTCATGGCACCGTGGTTCTTTACGCTGAAAGCGTGGGAAAACAAGAACCTCCAGGCCATCGCCCAGGTCGAAACGGCCCTCCGCGAAAAGTAACATCTCTCTCCCGCGGCACCCCGAACTCGCCAATCCCCCCGACCGACGGCGCCCCAGCGAACGGGGGTCAGTCCTTCATGTATTTGTGTCGTGTACAAATACTGAGGACTGACCCCCGAGCGACCAAACCCTCAGCACCCGAGCGATGGTGTCAGTCCTGCATCTTTTTGTGGGGTCGTGGGCGACAAAAAGTGAGGACTGACACCTCGCGGAAAATCGGTCTACGCCTCAACTTCGCACTGCCACCCGAGCCCAGAACTCTGACACCGGAGCGGGCGTCCAGACGTGAGG
This sequence comes from Verrucomicrobia subdivision 3 bacterium UBA693, assembly GCA_002298785.1. Lineage (GTDB taxonomy): Bacteria > Verrucomicrobiota > Verrucomicrobiia > Limisphaerales > UBA8199 > UBA693. The sequence goes on along the minus strand of DBMR01000116.1, from coordinate 2,910 downwards.
CCCAGCCCGGTTTCAAAGAATTAGGAAAACCTTGGCGTCTTTGCGTCTTTGTGTGAAACAAAGCCCGATCTCGAAAAAGAAGGAAAAACTCACGCCAGGACGCAAAGCATGATGAATGACGGGATCGAGCGGGTGGTCCGCGGTCTTTGGGAGGAAAACCTTGGCGTCTCTGCGTCTTTGCGTGAGACAAAGCCCGATTTCGAGAAGGAAGGAACACTCACACCAGGACGCGAAGACGCAAAGAATGATCAATGACGGGATCGAGCGGGTGGTCCACGGTCTTTGGGAGGAAAACCTTGGCGTCTTTGCGTCTTTGTGTGAAACAAAGCCCGATTTCGAAAAGGAACGAACACTCACACCAGGACGCGAAGCCGCAAAGAATGATCAATGACGGTATCCAGCGGGTGGTCTGGTCTTTGGGAGGAAAACCTTGGCGTCTTCGCGTCTTTGTGTGAAACAAAGCCCGATTTCGAAAAAGAAGGAAAAACTCACGCCAGGACGCAAAGAATGATCAATGACGGGATCCAGCGGGTGGCCCGCGGTGGTTTGCTCATCATTCCTTCCCGTCAGCATCCAACGGGCTGCGCAGCCACAGCCCCGGGCGCACCGCCGATTGAAAAGCTCCCTTCAGCAAATGACGACGTCGCCGCACCCCGGCATGCGGGTCCAGGGAGAGCTAGCGAAAATGATTCCCAAAACGCGGGGGAAAGGCAGCCCCGGCGGGGATGCCGCGGCAGGGATTTCGGTCATGACTTAAACTTCACCACTTAACTCCGAGCTGTGCAAACCGCAAGTCAACCGATCGCTGCTCGCGGTGCTTGACACTTAACCGTCTCAGTATTAACATCCGGTTATGAAACGCCAAGGCCAAAGGGATCACTTAAGGGACCTCCCCGGCACTTCAGGCCAAACATACTGTTCGATAAAGCCGTGAGAATTACCGCGCTCCGTCTTAACACCGTCCTGCTGCTCCTAGTCATGAGCGGTTGCGCATCTCCGTCGCGCCACGGCAAGTCAGCCTCCGACCCACTCAGCTTGGCTCGTCGCTGCGACAGGCCTCAGACGGGTTTCGATTACAAGGCCCTTTGGCACGAGTTGCACGTAAGATCTCAACTATTCGCGAAGGGCAACGATGCCTCGCCAATTGCAGCAGATGTGCTTTTCGTTGACGCAATAGACACCAACGCGTGGAAGATGATCGTCCTTAGGGATTGCTGGAAGTGCGAATGGCAATATCTGTTGTTCACCTGGGACATGAGCCATTGGTCGTTTGTCGGCCACATTGACGTGGGAAGTCAGCCTTATGTGGAGCCGGATCTTAGGTTTGAACGAACTCTCGACGACTGTGCTCAGCTGGTGATCACGTCCGTCTCGTGTTGGGGCACTGAGGTTTACGACCGTAAGGAATCCTGGTATACGGTTCACCGCGGCGGAATTGCGCTAGAAAGAGAAGTGAAGCTTCCTGGTAAAGAGGATGAGTGAGGTATCGAACAATTGGCTACAGGCAAGGCCGGGTTGCGCCTTGCTATTTTTCCTGGCTCCTCGGCCCGGCCTGCCTGAGCCAAAACGTTAGGCATCATGCGAGCACCGCGGACATTTCGTTACTGGATGTTGCTTCCGCTGCTCTTGATTGTCATCGTACCGGCGTGGATGCACCTCGCAGAGTACCTCGACTACGATCTGTTTCCAGCGCCAGACTCAGCACCGCCTCGATACAGCAGCCCGATCCTCGGTTTCTTTTACTACATCACCTGGTGGGGTGTGATGCTTCTCGGTGTGTTGCCAAGCAGCATTGTGGTGTTCCCGCTTCGCGATGTCATCCCTGAGCCGATGCGGTTGTGGGTCGGGCTCGCCGTAGTCTCAGCGATCTATTCCGGCACGCTATTTCTGATTCGCCGAGCCTTGCTTTCATCTCGACACTCACGCGGGGACGATTCAGTGTCGAGGACACAAGACGATGCAATCAATCGCTCGAGACAACGCCGGTTCAGCGTCTCCGTTCCAGCCGAGCGCCATCGTTCCGGCGTGTCTCAGCTCTGCGTTGGGTGTCATGACGCGCACCCTGAAAACCTTGTTGCTGCTGTCGCTGATCAACAGAGTCGTATTGGCCGCCGACCTGCAAGACTGGAAGTGGATCGCGAGCATTTCCGGCAATGACAAGATCAGCGAGATTCACGTCACGAATCTCCTCTTGTCGCACGGCATCAAGTCGGTGGTCGAGGGCAGTGTACTCTATGGCATTTCAGTGCCGCCAGCCAACGCCGAGCAGGCTTCCCAGCTTCTACGCACGGATGCTCGCAAGCTGGGCTACGGGGTTTGGTTTGGGAGCAATGAGGTTGTCAAAGCCACCGAGGCCAAGCAGGTTATCGCCCAGTCTCCAGTGTCCTCGGTGCTTAAGAAGTCTGAGTATGGCAGTGGCACAGCGCTGGGGCGGTTTCTCCGCAGCAAAGACATCTCGCAGCTTACGACCAAGTATCCCTACGTTGTTATCCTGTCCGTGCGGGAGCGCCAGTATCTTGCCACGCCCAAGACCTATAGCACCGGGTACGACGTGGAGATCGAGCTGAAGAAGTCACCCGGGGAGCAAGCCTTCGGCTATCGCGGCTGGTACCAGGTTTATGACAGTGGTAGGCGGTTGGAGTTTCTTGGTTCGCACGGAAGTAAGTAGAGGGACAACCGAAATACCCAACCAGAGCATTCAGCGGATGAGAGCCAGCCGTTCAGCGCACTTGCAAATTCCACGTCATCGGCGGCTGGCTCACACCGCTGATGCTCGGCGTTCGATGTAATGCGCTCCACATTCACAATCGTCTGTCTGGCGTGCTTACTCTCTTGGACTGGGTGCGATTGGGGCAAGGAGGGAACCAAAGTCACTATGGTGAGCAATTCACCAGACCGACGGAGGCGTCT
>DBMR01000074.1 GCA_002298785.1 Verrucomicrobia subdivision 3 bacterium UBA693 | reverse complement strand
GTGGGACGGCTTTTTCAGGGTATGCCCCCCTCCGCCCTTCCTATGAACCGTGTGTCAGGTATTTTGGAGTGAAGGACGCGGTGAAGCGTGGACACCGTACGAGTCGCCATTGCCAAAACGCAGGTTGCTGTTTGGTGTCCACCCTTCAGGGTGCTTTTTCTCGGCCCAGGAGCTCGCTGAAGCATGGACACCAAACGCGAGCGGCCAGTCGGTCAACGCCCGCTGAAGGGTGGACGCCGAACGCGTAGCAGTTGCCAAAATGAGAATTGCAGGCCGACTTTTGACATCCTTCCCCGAAATTACTAGTGTTTGACCATGGAAACGCTGCATGCCCCCTGGCGAATCGAGTACATCCTGGCGCCCAAAAATGTCCAGGAACAGAGTCTCTTCACCCAGATCGGCCAATCCAGCGAGGACGAAGCCAATTATGTGGTGGCCCGGGAGCGCACGTGCTACGCCCTGCTCAACGCCTACCCGTATACCGGCGGGCATCTCATGGTTGTTCCTTACAAACAAGCCAATAGCCTCAATGACTTAACCGAGCAGGAACTGACCGACCTGATGAAACTAACCCGCCGTTGCCAGAATGCGCTAACTCGACTGATGCGCCCGGATGGCTTCAATATCGGGATGAACATCGGCAAAGTCGCCGGTGCCGGCATTCTGGACCACCTCCACCTCCATATTGTGCCCCGTTGGAACGGGGACACGAACTTCATGCCCGTCATCGCGGGCGCCACCGTCGTGCCGCAGGCGCTGCGGGAATTGGCCGGACAAATCCGCGCGGCGCTGAACGAAACCCCCAATTGACCACCGCATGGGCACTGAAACTTTGCACTTCGAGAGCGCGCGCCTCGCGCAGCAGCTTTACAACAACGATACCCAGAATCTCCAGGCCCTCGAACAACAACTCGGGGTCAAAGCCACCTCGCGCGAAGGCTGGATAAAGTTGGATGGCACCGAGGACGGGATCGAGCGGGCCAAGCAACTCTTCCTGATGCTGGAGGCCTCCCTTCAAGCCGGCACGCCGGTGCGCAACCGCGAGTTCGCCCACGCCCTGAATATTGTGAAGGACGAAGGCGTTTCCACCCTTAAGGACATAATGTCCGACCGGATCCTGACTTCGGAAAAGAAACCCGGGGTAACGGCCAAGACCGTCGGGCAAAAGCGCTACCTGGATGCGATTCGCAAACACGACGTCACCTTCGGGGTCGGCCCTGCCGGCACCGGCAAGACCTACCTGGCGGTGGCCATGGCCCTGGCCGCCCTGCGTGAAGGAAAGGTTTCCCGCATCATCCTCACCCGCCCGGCGGTAGAAGCCGGTGAGGCGCTCGGGTTCCTGCCTGGAGATCTTTACGAAAAGATCATGCCCTATCTTCGTCCGTTGCACGACGCGTTGCACGATATGTTGCCGGCGGAGGAGGTGCAGAAGCAGACCGAGCGCGGCGTGATTGAAATTGCCCCGCTGGCCTACATGCGCGGACGCACCCTGAACCACGCCTTCATCATTCTGGATGAGGCACAAAACTCCACCACGGAGCAGATGTTCATGTTCCTGACCCGGCTGGGCGCCAGTTCCAAAGCGGTCATCACCGGCGACGAAACCCAGATCGATTTGCCCCAGCACCGGCAGTCCGGCTTGCTCGAAGCCCATCGTGCCCTACGGAAAGTGGAAGGCATCGCCATTGTCGAATTCACCCGGCGCGACGTGGTGCGCCACGTATTGGTCCAGCGCATCATCGCCGCGTACGAGGAACACCGCGGCAAAGGGGCCATCAGCGGCAAAAACCAGGGTGCGTGACCGCGAGCATTGTCATCCGGAACCAGCAGCGCCGCCAGCGGGTGGATACTCGCTTGCTGCGCCGCCTTACCCACCGCCTGGTCCGGGATTATTTGCGGCGCGAAGCCTTCGATCTGGCTGTTTACCTTGTCGATGCCCGCAAAATGACCGTCATCAACGAGACCTATCTCCAGCATGAAGGTTCAACAGACGTCATCACTTTTGACTATACCGAACCTGATCGCCGAACGCTGGCAGGAGAGTTGTTCGTTTGCCTGGACGAAGCGCTGATCCAGGCCGCCCGTTTCCATACCACCTGGCCATCCGAGTTAACCCGCTACGTCGTGCATGGAATTCTCCACCTGTGCGGCCATGACGACCATGACCCTGCCGCCCGTCGCGTGATGAAACGACACGAGAGCCGCCTGCTGCGCCGCCTTGATGAGGAGTTTGGATTGCAGCATTTGGACCTTTCCACAAAAGACCGGCAACTTCACCCCGGCCGATCGAGCAACCCGCTTCGCTGACCGGGTAGACCCAAGACTTGCAGCATGGACCGTTGCTGACAGCGGATCTGGACCCACTCGCACGTGCAAAAGCAAACGCGGACGTCCACGTCCGTTTACCCCGTGCGAATTGGTTTGTTGCTTATTTACGGCGATGCATTGTGGTTCAATGCGGGCCTCCGTAACCGTTTGGACCTGCAAAAGCGGACTAGGAAGTCCGCGCCCCTACCAAGGTGCACCGTCCCGTATCGCGGGCGTCCACGCCGGCGGGTGCTGGCGGCGTCCCGCCGCCACCTCTGCCGCCAAGCACCGGGACGGTGCTCAAACTCGCAGCCGGGACGGACTGCGCCACAAATTCACGGACACGCTTCAAGCCACGACCGGGCCTCAGGAACTTACCTGCTTCCTTGCCTCCGCGGGTGAGCGTCCCTATTTTTGTGCCCGATGAAATATCGTCGTTTTGGGCGGACAGAACTGCAAATGCCGGTGATCTCGTGCGGGGGCATGCGTTACCAGCACAAGTGGGAGGATGTGAAGCCGGAGGAAGTGCCCGCAGCCAACCAGGAGAACCTGGAAGCCTGCATCCACCGTGCCGTGGAGCTCGGGATTAATCACATCGAAACCGCCCGCGGCTATGGCAGCTCAGAGATGCAACTCGGCGCCATCCTGCCGACCCTGCCCCGCGAGAAGATCATCGTCCAGACCAAAGTCGCCCCGAAGCCCACCACCGAGGAGTTTCTGCAAACGTTCGAAACCTCGATGCGTTACTTGCGCCTGGATTACGTCGATTTGCTCGGGCTCCACGGCATCAACAACGCCGAACTGCTCCATCAAACGATTAGACCGGGTGGCTGCCTCGACGCGGCGCGCCAACTCCAGCGCGAAGGACGCGTTAGGTTCATCGGTTTTTCGACCCACGCCACCCCGGACATCATTCTCAAGGCGATCGAAACGGATGCGTTCGATTACGTGAATTTGCACTGGTATTTTGTCAATGACTTGAACTGGGCGGCGGTCCGGGCGGCTCGGGCGCGGGATATGGGAGTGTTTATCATCAGTCCCAATGACAAAGGCGGTAAGCTCTATGCTCCGCCGGAAAAACTCGTGCGGTTGTGCCAACCACTCACGCCCATGCAATTCAATACGCTCTACTGCCTGGCCCGCCCTGAAGTGCACACGCTAAGCTGCGGCGCCAGCCGACCGGGCGATTTTGATGATCACGTGGCAGCGCTGAAATATTATGATCAAATACCGCAAACCATCGCGCCGATCGAACAACGGCTGCGCGACGAACTCGAGACGGCTCTAGGGTCTGACTGGTGCGCCCGGTGGTTTGAAGGCCTGCCCGAATATGTGGACGTACCCGGTGAAATCAATGTCAGCGAAATACTCCGGCTCTGGACCTATGCTCGCGGCCTGGACCTCTTGGACTGGGGTAAAATGCGCTACAACCTGCTGGGACAGGCAGACCACTGGTTCCCGGGACAGAACGCCGGCACGGTCCGCAATACCGACCTTGCCGCCTGCCTGGCTCAAAGCCCGTTCGCCGCAATGATCCCAGATATCCTGGCTGAAGCACACACCCTGCTTTATGAAAAGCCGGTGCAAAGGCTGAGTAAGAGTTGAAGCCCTGCCAGGCGGTCCGTTGAGGGTGATTTAGAAGCCGTTTGACTCCATACATCGGCATACCACACCCTTGGGGCATCCGACGACGGCGAGCGCAGAATTCGCCCCATGCCAACCAGAAAAAACGCCGGCTCCTAAGAGTCGGCGTTAAAGAACTCAGCACCCAGAGATTACTTGCGCGCGCGGCGCCAGAACGCCAGCGTACCCAAGCCGAGGAGAGTCAGGCTGGCAATACCTGGTTCAGGAATTACCACCACGAAGGCCTCAATACCGTTATTTGAGTTCATCGCGTATAAATTTGCCGAAGCGGTGCCATCGAGATTTCCGGTCACATTGCCCCAGGCTATCCCACCGGTACCGTTCAAGTTCGCTGTGACAGCGCCCGTCTGATTCTTCCCCGAGACTAGGAGCACAGGAGTGTTTGGATTAGACATGTCATACACCCGAACCGTGCCAGTAGTTGCGCCGCCACCAGTTTCGATGGTGGCCAAAACGGGAAGCCCGTTGATCACGTTGTATTGCATCATTCTCTCGGCAGCGGCGCTCAACGATAGAGTAGCTACGAGCGTCCCTGTCCCGCCCGAGTAACTGGTCAACCGGGTGTCATTGGCAACATTCCCCTGATCACCCAGCACGGTACTGCTATCGGCCCCAAAGGCGATCCCCAAGCGGAAATCGCCCGCGGCGGGAGGCGTGCCACCGAAAACCACTTGGGTATGAGTCCCTGCCGTCGGGTCAATGATCGCATAGCCGTTGTTCCCGGCGATCGCGGGAGTAGTAGCAAATCCGGCTGCAACTCGAGTATTCGCACCGCTACCGATCACCGCAAGACTGTCTCCTAATCGTGCCCCATTGAGCGGATTGCCAGTGTAAGCAACTGTTGGCGCGGAAATTTCCGAGGCCCACCGGTACACCTTGTAAAGAGAAGTTCCAGACAAGGCTGTTTGCAGATTTCCACCGTAAATCGCACCGTCACCGCCCACCCCAATTGCGGTGAGCGCCCTCGCACCTCCGGTGACTCCCGTCATATTCAACGAACCAACCTCACTTCCGTTGGCGGCGTCCAGCACCCGAACCGTCGGTGCAGCGGCGGTACCTGCCTGCAAGTAGAGGTGTCCGTTGCCATAAGCCAACCCCCGATTGTCTCCTGAGGTGACCAACGCACTGTATTCCACCGAGGTTAGCCAACCGTCACCGCCACCAAAGCTGGAAAGTGGCGATATGCTGAACTGTGCTTGAATCGAATTGCTGGCGAGAAGGGACACGCCGCAGAACAACGCGAGTTGCTTCTTCATAGGTTTAAGTGGCTCTGAGAATTGCTATCGTTTTAGCGACAACCGAATTCGACGTCAAGAGAATTGATTTCTTTTTTTCCGGCTCGCGACGCCCCCCCACGAGGGCTTGGTCGTGGTTCCAGAACCGGAACCGCCACCGCCAGATCAAGCGCTCACATTGGCGGATGCGCCGGATGATCGAGGCTGCTACTTGCTCTGAATTCGATAGTAGCGACCGCCGCTGGGTGCCGTGGAATCGGTATAAGTCGCAGTAGTACCCGCGCCGATGATTGGCGCCCCCACCGGCGTCCAGGATCCCTCAGTTAGCGAATTTCGGTAAAGGACCTGGTATGCCCGGCCATTGAAGGCCAGCCAACTCAGCGTCGCGCCTGTCCCCGCTTTATAAGTCACGTTAACAATCGTCGTCGGTGGAGCGGGAGGCACGCTGTAACTAAGCGCCACGATGCCGTTGTTAACATCCAACCCGAACGCCCGGCCACCCTTGATCGACGTCGCGGAGTTCTGCTGGGAATTCAGATTCACGGAGTCGAAAAAGGCCTGATTAAACAGTGCCGGCGGATTCGCGTTGCCGCTCAGGAGATACAACTGGAGATCGTCCGGCACATCGCCGAAGTTCACGCCGGCCAATACATTGTTGGCGACATCCAGGCTGATTCCCCCGAAGGCCGAGGGCACGGTGTTGATGACCTGCACGGCACCGCCCTGCCAGGTGGTGCGACTAAAGGCGACTTGGCGCATCAGGTAACCCGGGCTCTTCGTCCAAAAAGTATCGCCGGAACCGAAGGCTATCCCCTGCCCGGAAAAACCGGCTGGAACGTTGGTGATCGTAATCGGGTTCGCCGTGAAGTTGATCCCGTCCGTCGTAGTGAAAAGCACTACCACAGAGCCGCTGTAGGTGCCGATCAGGATTTCCGTGCTCGTGCCGGATCCCCGCACCGCCATGGTGTCGCCACAGCGGTCGCCCGTGCCACCGGTCGGGTCGGCGCCGCTCGTGCCACCCCAGGCGGCATTCAGTGTCGCTCCCGAGTTAACGGATGACCAACTGGTAATGGTGTAGGTCGAGCCGTCCAGACTCAAATTGCCACCGTAGACCACCCCGTCGTCCGCGACGCCGATTTGGTTAAGCAGCCAGCCATTATAACCAACCACAGGCAGGCCGATCGTATTCAATTGGAATAAATCGCTGCCGTTTGTCCCCGCCAGGACATAGATATTTTGATGGTCGCACACCAGGACTGAATCCGTGTTGGTGTCGGAGGCCAAACCGCGGGTGTTGTAGGTGGTGCCATCCAGGTAAGGCCGCGAACCGGCCGCGAGGCTCCAAAGCTGCGTCACCACGCCACTGACGGTCGGAGTGATGACCGTCAACAAGGTTGGCGGGGCGCTGGTGGCATAGCCCGCGAGATTATGCACCACCACATCGTAATACCCGGAGGCAGTTACCGGTGGATAATGCAGCACATAGGAGCTATTTGTCGCGTTAGGGATATTGACGGGCGCCGCCCCGCTGTTGGCTCCGTAATACCGCCACTGGTAATAAAGCGGCAGGGATCCTGAAACAATGGCTGACATCGTAACAGCGGGATCATTGGTGTATACCGTCTGGCTCGCCGGAGCCGCGGTAATGGCCGGGGGCGCTGTCGGCGGAACTCCGTAGGTTAGCGCAAGAAGGCCATTGTTGACGTCCAGGGCATAGATCCTGGGATACTTGACTGCCAGTGCTACGTTTGCATTCCCATTCGCGTTGGCTGCGGCGAAGAAAGCCTGGTGAAAGAGCACTGGCGGATCGGCGGCACCGGACAACTGGAAGAGCTTCACATCGTGCGGGCTATCACTGAGATCGATGCCAGCAAGGATATTTCGCACCGGGTCCACACCGACCCCCACCATATAGGTCGGGGTTTGACTGGGATTGGCATAGTCATGAACCACACCCCCAGTTAGGCTTGCAGGGTCATATGCCACTTCGAAAAGGTGGCCTAGATTTGCTTTCGCCCACAATCGATTGCCAGCCCCGAAAGCGATCCCGTTAGCGGCAAAGCCAGCAGGCGCGTTGCTGATAGCGATGACGCTGGCGGTGAAGTTCGCGCCATCCAGGGTGGTGAGCAAGGCGACATTCGTGCCACCACGCGAACCCAGGAGGATTTCAGTGCTCGTCCCCGCACCGCGGACAGTCATGGTATCGCCCCAACGATCGCCGGAGGAGGAAAGAGTGGCAAAGAATGCATCGTTGTAAGCATTGATCGCAATCTCGTTCGTAGCCGGAGCCGCCCAACGATTCAAATTGAAAGTCTGACCGGCAAGCGCGAGGTTGCCCGCATACACTGCCCCATCGTCCGCCACCACCACCTGGTCAATCTGGAAGGTACCGCCCCCAAGATTCGCTCCTGACAAATCCAGAGTCCCCAGGTTAGCGCCAGTATTCCCGTCCAGCAGGTACAAGGCGGTCCCCCCGGAAATGCTGGAGACGACGACGCGATTTGAAATGGCATCGTAGCCGATGCCGCGCGTGTTGTTGTCCGTCGGTGAAAGATAAGTGTAGCCATTGGCGCCGGCGGGAATTCTCCAGAGCTGCGTCACGACAGTGCTCGTCACTGGCGGCCGCAACGATACCAACACCGGGGCGCTGGTCACGGCCCCGTAGGCGTTCGTCACGATTACTTGGAAGTAATTGGTGGTGGCGGCAGTGATTGCATAAGAACTGGCAGTGGCTCCAGGAATGTTGGTGAAACTGGAACCGGTGTTGGTCCGAGCGTTACTGGCCAGCCATTGGTAGGACAGTGGCTGTGTGCCCGAAGCTCCAACCGAAAGAGTGTAGGTGGGGAAATAGTCAGTAATGCCGACCGGCGGTGTGACGATCGTGGGAGGGGCACTGGCCTGTAAGTAAATCTTCAACGCCACTACTCCGCCGTGCGTGCTGAATCCCGCCACCATGCCGGCCCCGATATCGCTTTGCCCGGTGATGTTTGCGTCCAACGAACCTCCCGCCGGGAAGGCGACCGATCCGCCCGCAGCCGGGCTGCTCAAATTGCTCATATCATACACCAGCAACTTGCGTGAATCGGAGGTCACAGAACCATTATCCTGAATGCCGGCCAGAATGTTCACGGAGTTGGTGGCGCGCACCGCACACATCCCCATCGCGGGACTGAAGGTAATGTTGCTGAGAGTGGTCGCTGTCAGGGTCTGCAGATCGTATGTCACATAATAGAGCTTGGTATCGTTGGGTTTGCCGCCCCAGAAGGCATTGTTGGTTCCATCAAACGCTACGGTCCGATTGAAACTGCCTGAGCCAGGGATGGTCGGTATCGCGATTTGTTTGGCGGTGAAATTGGTGCCATCGGCGGTGGTAAACACGGTAAAAAACCCGGAGCTGGTGCCGGAAGCGATAATTTGCGTGTTTATGCCCGCACCATGAACCGAGAAAGAGTCACCAATTCGCACTGCCACCGGGCCAACTGCGGCACCGGAGGTTCCGCCGAAAGCAATGGTTGGGGCAGTCGCGCTTGCGGTGTCCTCTGAAGACCACCTAAAGATCTTGAATATGTTAGCACTGAGATCCAAGTTCCCCGCGTAGATAACACCGTCATCGGCGACTCCGATGCCCGCTAGGGATATTCCACTATATCCCCCGACCAGAATGCCACTGCCATCGCCACCCGTTGACAAGGACCCCAAATCACTGCCATCAACACCGCTCACCACCTGCACATGGTTGGACCCGCCTTGCAGGGAAGGGATCAGGACGTTGCCAGTAACCCGATTGATGGCCATGGCCCGCGGATGCCCCCCGCTGGAGGGGAGGTAATAACGGCTGCCGGGAGCAAGCGTCCACTTATTGCTGAGCTGAAGGGTGTATTGCGCGCTGACGGTTTGACAAAAGCTGCTCGCTACGATCAGAGCGAACCAGCATCGCAGCGAGCCGAATAGGCCCATCGGCAGCCAGGAGTTCCCGCAAAACTGCGCTTCGATTTTGTCTGGGTTCTTCATAATTGTTTTGGCTTCGGTTGAGTCTAATAGTCCCTATCCATTCCAGGTCACCATCCTCCGGCAACCTGCTGACCGATCCTTATTTCATGATCGGAACAGTCTGTTTGAGTCTTTTTAGGTCGCGATCTTTGGCATCACTGAGCGCACCCCAGCCTGGGCCAATCGGCCCGGTGCCGGAATCCGGGATGGCGTTGGCTTTGATGATCCACGCATCCACCCATTTCCAGGATTCGGAATGGCCATCGGCGAAGGAAAGCACTCCGCCGCCACTATGACGGCTGCTTGGCAAATTCCAGTAACCATAGGTGCCCCCGAGCGGGTCGGTATCCGTTCCGCAGAAAATTCCCAAGGCGTTATTGTCGATGCTATTCGCCGCTTCATCCAAAAAGACGCAGGCTTTAGTGGGGCCGGGATTCGCGATCCCGGTCAAACGCGTGAAGCTGCCGTTCTCCGGTTCCTTTTCGCTCGAATCCACCCAGTTCATTCCGATGCTCATCGAATAACTGCGCGCCCGGATGCTCTGACCGCCAGCAGCCCGCGAGCTGTCGGCCGGGCAGTGGTAAATCCGGAAATTGGCGTTGAACGGGTAAAGTTTGCCGTTGATGATCGCCCAATTGGTGGGATCGGTGCGGGCATTTCCCGTCCAGGATCCGACGCCAAGCATGTTGCCGGAGGTGATCCACGCATTCGGCCCGCAGCCAGCATTCCCGGCGGTGTGATTATTCACCAACCGATCCTGAAAATCCCCGCTATACATGGTCCACGCCAGGGTGAGTTGCTTCGAGTTGTTCAGGCAACTGGTCGTTTGCGCGCGATCCTTGGCTTTGGACAGGGCGGGAAGCAGCATCGCAGCCAGAATCGCAATGATCGCAATGACCACCAGCAATTCAATCAGCGTGAAGGCCAGGAACCGATTCGACCTTGCACCACGGGGACGTAACTGCGCTCGAAAATAATTCATCGACAATAGTTTTCGTTCAAAAACCTGAGCCTCTCATCCCGCCAGGAGATGTCCTTGCAGACGAGTCCAGCAAGTCGGCTATCATGGAAAACACTATGGCCCGGACCAAGGCGAATCTCGGACAAATGTTCATTATTTTTCTCATTAATGGCCGCATGAAGGTGTTGCGACAAGTTTCTCAAGGTAAAAACTAGGTGCGCTTCCTCAGGGCGTCAAGTGTGATTCAAAACCGCCGCATTCTCTTGCTGGGGTCCGCAAGGGGGATTCGCGGTTCGCAACCCTGCTTTACGGCAATAGCCCCCGGCATGGGTTCAGAGTCGGGAGACCTTTAAGCGCACGTAACGGGGCGACGAACTTTGCACCGGAACCGCGAGCGAGGTCGTGATGCGCTCAATCGCTCCTTCGTCAACGCGGGAGACTTCAATAAAGCCGTTGGAACTCCAGGACTCCAGGTCCGTCGATTGTTCGACCAGTAGTTCTACATCGATCGCCGCTCTAAGCCGGGTGTAAGTCAGGAGCAGGAAACCATTTTCGACACGAGGCCAGGGCCGTTGCGCGGGCGCATCCACCATCGGCGTCGACCCGAGCGCATATTCCATCAGATTCGACAAGCCATCCCGGTCAGGGTCGACCAAATCCCCACTGATCAATGGATCCGCCAACTGGACGGGAGTGAAATTGAGAAGGCGCCACTGGTCGATCGGACGATCCTGAATGGTAACGGTGGCGTTGCTCACGCTGGTGAGGGTGTAATTGGTGGAGGTCAGCAAAGTAAGCGTCACCGTTTCCGGACCTTCGACCACCTCATCCGCGATGGGCACTACCCAGAGATTGGTCGTCACAGCACCGGCACGCAAGGTGATGCTTTGCGGCAAAGCCTGGTAATCCACACCATTACTGGCCGAACCCGACACGGTGAAGTTCACTGTCACGGATGCATTGGTCGCACCGCTGCGCACCAGGGTGAACCGGCCGCTGTTGGTTTTGAACTCGCCGGCCACCGCGTCGCTGGCCACCAGTTCCATCACCGGCATGGGCACAGGAGCAATGTTGCCGATCGGCAGAAACCGAACGCCATCCGCCACGACATATTGGCCGGCAACGGTGTTATCGTTGCGGATGACGATGCTGGAGCCGGTGCCGGCGTTGAAATTGGTGGTCATGATCTTGAACCAGCCGCCGCTGCTCTTGGTCTGGTTCACCAACACCCGGTTAGTACCGGCCGCATGGACCACGTCCACCGGGGTGTTGGTGGCACGATTGCTGGCTTCGACCCACCACAGATAGACCTCGTAGGTGCCATTGGTGGGCAAGGTCGGAGTGTAGGACAGCCACTTGGTGCCTTTTCCTGTGGCTCCATCCAGTTTGTAATCCCCCTGCCAGCCACCGGCGTTGCTGCCGTAAGACCAACCCGAACTTACGGCGGTGCCTGGTTCGTCTTCATCAAGAATGATGCCATTGGTGGAGTAGGTCGCCGCTTCCCAACTCAAAAGTTGTCCGTCGGCGCGCAATTGAGCCGCGAGCTTAGGGTAGCTCACCTGGTGCACCGGCACCCCGTCATCGAGAGCAAATGCCGCCGCGGTGGCCGCCGCCTGGCTGGTCATCATGAAGACCGGTTCCATCCGCACCGAGGCGAACGCGACATGACTGGCGGAGAGCGCGAACGTCGCAAAAACATTTTCACACTCGCCCACACGTGGTACGAGCGCTCGATAACTCACGCCGTAGGGATACGGCGGGGTGCCGCCGATGCTGCCTTCCCAGCGTGTGGCATTTCCCGAGGCCACTCGCTGCACCCCATGCGAATCAATGTTGTACCGCGCCAGCGCGATGGGGTCCGTCGCCACCCGGCGCCCCTCCGCATTTTGCTGAATCATGACGTAGTCGCTCACCATCCGGCGGGCTTCGCGAACATAAATCTGCCACGGCCAGCCGCCCGTGTCCTGAAACTCGTCTTTGGCCAAACCCCACGATTGCGCTTCCGTCCGCAAACTCGCCGGCACGTTGGGACTGGTCGCGTAGAAATACAGCAGTCCGCGAATGTAATCCTCATGCTGCTGCCGAAGTAGCTCCCGCTGGGCCGGCGTGTTGGTGGCCCAGGTGTAGTTGTAGCCTACCAGGTCGGTCGACAATTCCCCGTTCGCGTTGATATCAGTCTTGCCGTTGGGAATGATGGTTTGGATGTGGATTAACTGGCTGAGCGACACCGAACCATCCTGAACCAGGCGCGCGTTGACATACCGGCGAAACAGCTCGTATTTCGATTCCGAATAATCGGCCGGGGGCGCGATGGGAATTCGATTTGTCGCGTTCTGGGTCAGGCACAGACGATAGTTGTATGCCTGCAACCGTTGATCCCCGTCACCGACCGATCCGCCGGCGTTAGTCTGGACAAAAGGCAGCAAGCCACTCGCCGGATCACCCGGCGTCACATAGGGATCATAGGTGTAAGAACCGCCCAGGGACCTCAGCCCAGCCAATGATTCGCCATAGACACTCGCCGCTTCGCGCCCGACCGTGAACGTGACCCCCGCGGCCGCGATCAGGTCCCCCTCATAAGTGGTGTCCAAAAACATCCGGGCTTTGAACACCGTACCGTCGGTGGTGGTGAGTTGGGTCACACGCTGCCCGGACATCGCCACTGAGGCCAGGCATTGATTGGTGAACAACAACACGCCGGACTCGGCGAGCATTTCGCGAAACACCTGCTCAGCCACGTGCGGCTCGAACCAGATCACCAGGCCCGCGCTTCCATACTTCATCCCCACTCGCCGATAAAATTCCCGCGAAATGCCGCTGACATAGGAAGTATCGTTACCCGGGCCAATATCCGTCACACCCAGCCCGCTGGCGGTCATCCCGCCCACATGACCGCTTACTGAAAGCAGCGATACCGTCTTCCCCAGGCGCGCCGCCGCCACTGCCGCCGCCACCCCTCCCGAGGTCGCGCTGTAAACACAGACATCCGTCTCCACCACCTGCACTGACCAGGCTGAGGACCACGTCATTAAGGCCAGCAAAAAAGCGCAGCACGAAAAAAGTCGAAGACTCACAATCTCCAAAAGAAGCAATGTTGGGGCCGGCGTCAAGCACCGAAGCGGAAAGGCGCTGCGCCCTCCCCCAAATTTATTTCGGCGTTTCGCCTTCCACGTTCTCCACCCGCATCTGTGAAACCTCGGACTTGATGTAGTGCAGCAATACCGGGGCGAGGATCATCCCGGAGATGCCCAACAACCGCTCGCCAATCACCAAGCCCAGCAACGTCAGCCACAGTGGATTGCCGATGCGTTGGCCGATGATCTTGCTATTCAGCAGGTACTCCAGTTTGTGAATCACCACCAGGTAGATCAGGGCAACCAGAGCCACCCGCGGACTGATGGTCAACCCAATACCCACAATGACGGTGTTACTGACGATGTTCCCGAGCACTGGGATCAACCCGCACAAAAAGGTCACTCCCACCACTACAATTTTGTGCGGCAAACCGGCTGCCAGGACGAAAATGGTGGTCAGCGAGGTATTGATGGCCGAGATCACGATTTGGGCACCCATCACGGTGCGAAACGAACCGTAGAGGACACGAAAACGTTGCACAAACGCTTCCCAGGCCGCCGAGTAAAGGTCGCGCTCCGGGAATTTGCTGAGGGATTTGAGCTGGTAAACCGGATTAAGAAAATAGCCCATGGCGACCAGCACGCCGGCGCCTAAAAACAGCACTTCCTTACCTGCCCCGCGCGCTGCCCGCGCGAAACTGCCCCAGTCCCCAGTCATCGATTCCAGCACCGCGCCGCGAAAACTCTCGTAATCCGTGAATGGCAACTCGATCTGGTAATGCTCGGCCAGGCGTTGAATCACCGGGAACGCCTCATCCGCAATCTGCGGCAGGTCCTGCAAGGTGCGGCTGATGAACAACCACAGGCTGAAGAGCACCCCGCTGGCGAACACGCCGAAAAAGGCGACTGTGAGCCATTGGCCACGCGGTCGTTTCCCCTGAATAATCTCCAGCGCCAGATAGGCGAAGAAAGCGGCGAGGAGGAGCGGCGCCATGCGCAGCACCCCTGTGAACAGCAGCACCGCGGCGATCAAAAAGTATGACAGCCGGACGGGATTGGAACGAATCTGGTTAAGAAACTGGCGGTTGCTCATGGTGAATTGGGTTTGACCACGGTGTTGCCGTCCGGGTGCGCCGAGAGCAGGTTGCGGGCGGCGTTGCGAATGGATTCCGCCAATTCCGGCGGACTCACCACCACGGCCTCGCCACCCCAGCTCAGCACCCAGCGCTCGACCTCGGCCAGGCTCGAGAGCCGGAAACTCAACTCCAGCCTTCCGTCCGGCAACTCCCGCAACTGCTGCGTATCATGCCATTTCTTTTCCCGAACGATGTCGGCCACCCGGGCGTCGAATCGCAGGACCACGTCACAAACTTCTTTCCCTGAATGCACGCCGAAGCTGTGGCGCAAACGCGATTCCAACGAGAACTTGCGCGGCCGGGCAAACGTGGCGCCGGTGGGCTTCACGCTCTTGATGCGCGAGGGCACAAAAGTCCGCAAATCCTGCCGCAGATGGTCAAAGGCGAACAGGAACCATTCCCCGTTGATATTGGCCAAGTGATATGGATCGATCGTGCGCGACTCGGACTTGGCCTGGCCCGGCTTGCGATAGTCGATCGACAACTGCTGCCGCTGGGCCGTCGCCCGCGCGAGGGTGTCGAAATTCTGCAAATCCAGGATCGGCTCGGCGCGGGTGCGAAAAGAGATCGTCTGTTGCACTTCAGACAGATCGAGCGAAATCGTGTCGGGCAGCGTCTGCGACATCTTCTTGAGCGCGCTCAGGAGCGGGCGCTCGAAACTGGTGCCCCGATACTGCTGCAAGGCCTTTTCCGCCACGAACAACGCCACCAATTCACCCTCGGAAATCTGCAGCGACGGAAAATCGCTGACCTCCTCGGTGTAATAAAACCCGTTCTTCCGTCCGTCCCACTCCAGCGGCAATTCCAGGTTGTAACGCATGAAATCGATGTCGCGATAGATCGATTTCGTGCTGATCTCAAACTCTCGTGCAAGGCGCGACGCATTGGGATAACTGCCCGACTGGATCGCCTGGTGAATGCGCAACATGCGCTGCAGCGGCGGTCGCGACCGGGGTTCGGCGCGGCTCACCCTAGCGGATGTTTTCTTTGCGGACTTCACGTTACAGCCAAACTAAAGTCATCCGGCGATGGCACCCCCCTTCCCGGCCACCCTGTTTCGCCACGGACACCGGGCCATGATCCGCCGGGACGCGGCCATCTTTGCAGATTCGCCAGTGGAAATCGAGGCTCCGGCAGACACCGAGTCGGAGCTACGGGCAGGACGGAAGTGTGCCCTTCCGTCCCCTGCCACCCACCGGTTCCCAGGCCGGTTACAGCAATTTGGAAAGGAGTTCGTCGTTGGTTTTGTGCTTCTTCAAAGCCGCCACCAGCGTCTCCATCGCTTCCACCGGGTTCAGGTCCACCATCGTGCGGCGCAGTTTGCGCACCGCTTCGATCTGGTTCTTGGGAAAAAGTTTCTCCTCTTTGCGCGTGCCGCTCTTGGGAATGTCGATGGCGGGGAACAGGCGCCGGTCAGAGAGCTTGCGGTCCAGGATCAATTCCATGTTACCGGTGCCCTTGAATTCCTGAAAGATCAGCTCATCCATGCGGGAGCCGGTATCCACCAGCGCGGTCGCCAGAATCGTCAGCGAACCGCCTTCCTCAATCTTGCGCGCCGACGCGAACATCTTGCGCGGAATTTCCAGTGCGCGGGCGTCCACACCGCCGGTCATCGTGCGTCCGCTGCCACCATGCACGCTGTTGTAAGCGCGGGCGACGCGGGTAATCGAGTCCAGCAACACGAACACATCCTTGCCGGCTTCCACCATGCGGCGGCACCGTTCGATCATGAACCGGGAAAGCCGCACGTGAGTCTCCAAATCCTGGTCGTTCGAGGAAGCCACCACCTCGGCTTTGACCGACCGCTGAAAATCGGTGACTTCCTCCGGACGCTCGTCGATCAGCAGCACCAAGACGTGGACTTCCGGATGGTTGGTGGTGATCGCGTTGGCAATCTGCTTCAAAATCGTAGTCTTGCCCGTGCGCGGCGGGGCCACAATCAAACCGCGCGTGCCTTTGCCCAGCGGCGTGACCATGTCGATCACCCGCGTCTCAATCAGATCCGGGCTGGTCTCCAACCGGAACTTCTCGATGGGGTCAATCGTGGTCAGGTTCTCAAATCGCACCGACCGCGTGTAGTCCTCAAACAGCATCCCGTTCACTCGCTCCACCGATCTTAGTTGGGGACTTGTCCCCCGGTGCGGCGGTTGCGTCGGACCTTCCACCAGCGCGCCTTCCCGCAGGAAATTGCGCTTAATGGTGTCCGGCGTCACAAAAATATCGGTCGGCTTCGGATGGAAATGATTTTGCGCGGTGCGCAGAAAGCCGAAGCCTTTCTCGGAGATTTCCAGGTAGCCACTTCCTGGTTCGATCACGGCGTCTCTTGATTTGTCGTTGTTTGTCACTGTGCTCATACTTTGGTTGTAATCTCGAAGGCTCCTGAGAAAAATCCCCGGGAACTTTTTAGAACTTAGAATTCTTGGGAAGCTGCTGCATGGACCAATGAAAAACCTGTTGAGGACCCGCAGCTACGAACCTTCGACTTCCACCATTTAGCCCGGTTTCATTGATGACGCAACAAAAATCTGCACCAAAATCTGCCTTCGCCCCGAATTCTCAACCCGGCGATCACTTTCTGGCTCAGGCGTTTCCCCATCGGTCCCGGATTTCACCGGCCAAAGTCCTTTGGCCAGACCAGGCCGTTGAAAGTCGTATTACCCTATCCTGATGGGGGTTAGACCTGGCTGGTGCAGGCCGGCACAACTCGTAACCTCGCTCCACTTTCACCCATTGCTCCAGATCATGATCGTGAACGCCAACTCTGCTTACGCCAAGATGCCGGGCACCAGCATCGCCAGAAATCGCCGTCCAGCCACATACCGATTATTCCACGAGCGCCGGGACGGGCTGCGCTTGATTGTCTTTGGTCTAAGCTTCAGCGGTTGTCGGATCAATGACCCGCCGCACTGCTGAGACACGGTTAGCGGGAAAACCGCCTTGTTTCGCGTGCTCGCGAATCAGGTCTTCGTTGGCGGCAATGTAGGCGCAATAAACCTTGTCGTCCGTGACGTAGCTCTCAATCCACTGAATCTGAGACCCGAGTTTTCCCAACACCGAGCAGGATTTCTGAGAGATGGCCTCCAACTGGTCGCCCGTAAGCGTTCCAGCCCCGGGAATTTCTCGTTCGATTATGTATTTAGGCATAGCACCTTTCTCTTGTTGATTGGCTTAATACCAAGGGTGAGCCATGACGACGAGCGCGTCAATGGCGTCCTTCCGAACCCGAGTCATCTAATTCGATTCGAAAACGCGCCCACGAAAACCTCTGGTGTCGCGGCAGCACGATGACCACACGGGCCACGGTCTCAATCGGCACACTCATAACCCACGATTACCACCGATCAGATAAGGCGACCGCTCGGTGTCGGCACCTACATCCCGGTTACGACGGATGATACTTCTCCACGGACTAGCCCGGACCCCGTCTAATCCCCATCGGTTCTTTCAACGTATCTTGCGATTACGTTTTTCCAAATCAAGGAAACGGCTCCCCGCCGCTTCCTTCTGTTCGGCAGACATCGTCGCCTCCAGCGTCGGCAACAATTTTTGGGCATCGTCAACGCCTTGCTTCGAAGCAAGGCGAAGCCATGCTACGGCCTCGACATCGTTTCGCTGAACAATCTTCCCACGATAGAAAATCTCCCCTAGGTAAAACTGCGCGCGCGGCGAGATGACCTGGCCGTTAATATATTCAAGCAGCGCGGGCACGTTGTAGAGTCGTGAGCGAATGTCGTCGACGTTAACCGGCACCTGTTTGTCCTTCCGAAATCCGCGGCCATCGGCGTAAAGTCTGAACAGACTTTCGGCCGCCTCAGAACAAAACTCGCCTCCGGCGCCTACAGCCGCAGCATAGTACCACTCCACCGCCTCATCATCACTTTGGGGAATGTCCTGGCCAGTCTCGCACATCTGCGCCACCCGGAACACCGCGCTCGGGTCGGTGAACTCGGCAAATACGGCCTGCCGATACAATTCTCGCGCTTTCGCAGCGTCCGGTGGTACTCCAAAACCCGTTTCGTACATGACTCCAAGGCGGTAGCGGGCTTTGGTAACCAGACTGCTTCGTTGTTCATTTTGAGCCGCGCGTTCCATCCATTTGAAAGCCTCGGCCGGCGTTTTCGTGACGCCATCACCCTCTTGGTAGCGCCTGGCTAGTTCGAACTGCGCCTCGAGATTCCCCTTTTCTGCACTCTTTAACAGCATTTCGGTTGGATTGTATCCTTTCAGCAAGTCACTGTTCGGATAGAATCGTGAAAGCTCTCCAAGCCTTGCCTGGGCCTCGCTGTTTCCTTGAGCGGCCGACTTTAAGAACCACGGTATGCAATTCGACCTCTGGTCGTTCCCCAAATTGCCGACGTGATACATGTCGGCTAACCGGTATTGGGCGCTGGCATGGCCTTGCTCCGCAGCTTTTCTGAAATACTCGCCGGCATCCGCAAAACGATTGGTGTCCTCGTACCCCTGTTGGTTGCGCTCGCTCATCAACAAACACCCGAATTCGTATTGGCCCTCCGCCCGGTTCAAATCAACCGCTTTGCGCATCCATTGTTCAGCCAAGTCGTGGTCAGGGGCGAATCCGCCCGAGCGAATCTGTGCGTCGGCGCCTACTTCGATCACGTTGGTCGGCCCGTAGGCTCCACCCGCATACATCCAGGCCAGGTATTTCTTCGCCTGAAGGTCGCCCTGTTCCGCAGCCTTCTGATACCAGCTTAGTGCCTGTTTCGGATCGCGCTCCACACCCATACCTTTTTGGTAAAGCCAGCCGAGGCAGTTCTGAGCCGGCGCGTCACCATGCTCGGCTCCCAGTCGATACCATTTGGCCGCTTCAACGAGATTTGCGGTGGTGCCCAAACCGTTTTGCAGCATCCAGCCGAGCCGCCGCTCCGCTCGCGGCATCCCTTGATTCGCAGCGAGTTTGGTCCACTTGAGGGCTTCGGCTCGGTTTGTTTCCACTCCGAGTCCCAGTTGATATGCAATCGACACGAAGTACTGTGCCGTCACGTTACCCTGTTCGGCATTTTGTTCTACCTTTTTGAATGAGACCGAACCCCATCTATTCGATATTGATTCCCAGCTTTCCACATTGGAGGAACGTGTTTCGGAGGGCGAATCACCCCCTGTCACCTGTAACGGTCCAGTTGCCAGGCAAAGAACAGTGATGAGAAATCTTAAGATCGTTTTAGTTCCCATGGGCATCCGTCTGTAAGTCTTCATATAAGTAAGGAGGTCAAGCCGGGCGCAATCCGGCATCGACTGCACCAAAATGTCGACCCAAACGGCTTCGCGGCGAATCAGTCTTCTCCTGGCACTGGGCTGTGACACGCCTCGGCTCCATAGTCTCACTCTAATAGCATAGCGGTGTATGAAAAGCACCTAATATTCACGCTCAAAACAATAACCACACCTCCAACTCGAATCCAGGGACACCCAAAACCCTGATCGACGCCCGAAACACAGCGCGGAATTCCCCAGACTGGGTGTGCTTCCCAACCATGGTTCCCTTTAATCAAGGTTGGCTGTTGGCGGGTTCCCTTTTGTGTTCCGGGGTCTTTGGCCGCAGGGCATCGGCTGGCAGTAGGAGCGTGTCGACCACAAGCGATAGGGGAGCATCCAGAATCCAGACCACGCCGCGAGGCCAGAGAAAGGGCACTTTGCCGGCACTGCCCTCGCCCGAGAATTCCAACCACTCACTGCCGGTGCTTACCTTCTTCATATCATAACCGAACCCGTGATATTGGCCCGTGTCACCATTCGTGCGTGTGCTCACCGTTCCACATCCCGGAAAGACCATCGCCAGCAGCGTCGCGAACCAGGCCCTTAGAGACTTCGTCTTCATATCACACGCGTCGCAGCCATGCGCCCTTGCGGATTAGCCTGCAGGTGTCAAAGCAATCCGCTGGCGATCTGCGTCAAACCCAAACCAAACCAGACCAGGACGAATACTCCCCACAGCACGGAGAAAAGAATCTGCCAGGACCGATTGTGAATCCTGAGCGGCAGGATCACTAGTGCAATGATGCCGAAGAGGGTGAGGACTTTCCTGGTGCTCATATCACCGGTCAGGCCGTGGCCCTCGTCCTGTGAATCTTGTTCTGTTGTCCGGTTGGGGTGGAATTATTTCGTTGGTCATAAATGCCTCGCTACGTTGACCATGGCGACCCGACGGGACTTCTTTTCGACCGACTCGCAGGGTCGGCGGAAAGCCTCTCATCTCTCCCGAGTGAACCACCACCAAAGAAACCCGGCAAGCAGCAACAAAACAATCATGCCCCCACAAAGCCAAGCGACTGCACGGCGGGATTTACGTTCCACCCCCGACTCTCCCAGGACGGAGCGATCTCGCACCCGAGAATCCGCATGCCAGATCTCGGCCACCAACTCAACCAACTGAGCAATTAAGTCTCCCATACTTCACCCGTTCCCACCTCAATCCGGACTGAACTCCACGTGCGTAACTCTGCCGTCAGCAAGGGAGACAATGCCCCAATCGGAGTTGAACGCGCCCTCGTTGGAATGACGATAGACCAGCGAATTTCGAATCACCATCTGCCCTTCCGAGGAGGTGGTGGTGGAGTATTGCGAACCGCTGCCATCAATGGCGAGTGTCCCACGGCTCCCGGGACGGTCGAATGGCGACGCCGGCCATCCCGTGCCTTCCATATAGCGCCCCATGATGTGCCTAACCTCGGCTTCCGTCATGCCAGCCTGGATGCGGGCCACGTCCCTGAGGAATGGCTTGCGGGTCGTCCAATTCACAAGGTTAAGCGCGGCCATGACGCCCATGACTCCCGCCAGCACTCCGACCCGAGCCACCTGTCGGCGAACTGGCACGGGTCGAATGAGCCCCGCGGTCAGGACGACGGCAACCACGACATAAAGCCACCAGGCGACCGGATATGCCAGGGCGATCTCGCATACCGCTAGCAGCGCGAGCGCGATTCCTGCTACTATGATGACCGTGGTGCGCATATTGTGGGAGAAGACTGACTGTTACGGTGCCACTAACGACTGCTTTGGGCAAGTTGCTGTTGGCCCGCCGCCCGCCCGCCCGCGGCTTCACAGCCCGAGCCACACTTTTCCCCGACTTTCCCGGAATCCATTTCTTGCCGATTTGATCAGGTACTCCCATACTCTCGATGAGCATGAACTTGTGGCTAGCTTTTGCCCAATCGGTCGCCGCGCAACCTGAAAAGACCGCGTTGTTCTGGGGAGACCGCCAGTATTCCTATACCGAGCTGCATCTCCGGGCGGCGGAGCTTGGGCGGAGCCTGGTGAGCGAGCACGGGATTCGCCCCGGAGACCGCGTGGGGTTGTGGATGAAAAACTGCCCGCAGTTCGTGTGGGGCTTATTTGCGATCTTCCACGCCGGGGCGGTGGCGGTGCCGATCAACAATTTCTTTAAACCGCCTGAACTCCGCTTCATCGTCGATGACGCCGGGCTGGATCTAATCCTCACGGACTCGGAGCTGGCAGTGTTCCAACCGACGCTGGCCGAAGCGCACCCGGGGTTGCGCATGCTGGACTTGGTGGCGCTGGACGGCGAAGCGGGCAAAACGGCGCCCAGCCAAACGCCGCTACCGGAATCGGCGGAATCGGACCTGGCGGTGTTGATTTACACCTCCGGCACTACGGGCCAGCCCAAAGGTGCCATGCTTACCCACGGCAATCTGTTGCATAACGTGGAAAGTTGCCGGATCGTGCTCCAGACCATCAAGGACGACCGACTCGCGGTCATGCTGCCCGTTTTCCACAGCTACATGTTGACCGTCGGCTTGCTCCTGCCGCTGATCGTTGGCGGCTCGGTGGTGCTGGTGAAGTCCCTGCATCCGGTGCGCAACGCGCTTCAGGAAATGATTCAGGCGCAAGCCACCATCCTCCCGGCCATCCCGCAATTCTACCGGAGCCTGGCCACGCATGGGCACTCCATGCCGTTTCCTTTCCGAATTTGCGTGAGCGGCGCCGCCCCGCTCCCCGGCCAGGTGCTGAAAGAGTTCGAAGAAAAATTCAAAATCCCTCTCATCGAAGGCTACGGCCTGAGCGAAGCCAGCCCGGTGGTTACAAAGAACCCCATTAATGGCAAACGCATACCCGGATCGATCGGATTGCCGATTCCCGGAGTGGAAGTCTCCATCCAGGATGAACAGGGCAAAATTCTGGCTCCGGGCGAGACGGGTGAAATTTGCGTGCGCGGCGGCAACGTGATGCTGGGCTACTGGAAACAGCCGGAAGAAACGGCCAAGGTCCTGCGTGACGGCTGGCTGCTAACCGGAGATATTGGGCATCGGGACGCGGAAGGATATTTTTACGTAACCGACCGCAAGAAAGACATGCTCCTGGTGAACGGGATAAATGTTTACCCGCGGCAAATCGAGGAAGTGCTGTACCATTTTCCCGGGGTCAAGGAAGCGGCGGTGGTTGGCAAACCGGACGATCGCCGGGGAGAACAACCGGTGGCATTTGTAGTCCCACAGGATGGTGCCCACCTCGACGTCAAAGCTATACAAGACTTTTTAAGGCAAGAACTTGCCTACTACAAAGTACCCAAGCACATCGTGGTGATGCAGGCTTTGCCTCGAAATGCGACTGGCAAAATCCTGAAGACGACGTTGAGAGAGAAGATGAACGAATTGCTCGCAACATCAGTGTAAATTTTTTTAGTTAAACAATTTACACACAAAAACCCCAAACCGCTTCAGATTCGAACACATAAGTTGCTTAATTACAGTCGTTTATTGATTGCGGCAGCGTGTTTTCCGGCCTGATTAGCCTTTTACGAGTTGACGGTAACGAGTTTCCGCCAATAAGCTATGGATGTAACCGCGCGGCGCATGCAGCGTCGACGCGGCGAAATTTTCTATGCCCGAAGGATACTGCGTCAAATGCAAAGCAAAAAAGGAAATCATCGATGCGGTTGAGGAAACGATGAAGAACGGGCGCAAGGCCATTAAAGGCAAGTGCCCGACCTGCGGAACTGTAATGTTCAAGATCCTTGGCGGAAAAGCCAGTGCCACCGCGGCGCAGGAACCGGCTGTTTCGGAGCCTGCGGCGTCCTCTCCAAAGCCCTGATAAAATATGTCGCAACAACTCGCTTACGTCATCATCACCCCCTACTCCCTGCACAAGTCGCGCACGGGCGGCATCCTGAGCCGTCTCATTACGCGTACCGGTCTGGACCTGGTGGGTGCCCGCATGTTCGCGCCCGGCGCCGAACTCGTGCAGAAATATGCGGAAGAAACCATTTCGGCCAACGACCCGCAAGACCGCCGCATCCAGGAGCACCTCTACAATTATATTCGGAAGAACCTCAGCCCCGATCCCAAGACCGGAAAGAAACGGCGTGTCATGATGCTGCTGTTCCAGGGCGAGGACGCGGTGCGCAAAACCCGGTCCGTGATCGGCAATATCACCACCGATCGCCGCGGAGGAGAATCGATTCGCGACACTTACGGCGATCTGATCCTCGATGACAACGGTGAGGTTAAGTATTTCGAACCCGCGGTGCTGGCTGCTCCTACGCCGGAAGAAGCGGAATCGAAGTTGAAGCTTTGGGCCAAATACTCGGATGCCGACGGCGGAGTGCTTGAGAACGTCATCACCTACAACGCGGGCGAGACGCCGCAGCGCACCCTGGTGCTGATCAAGCCGGAAAACTTCCGGTTCCCCACGGGCCGTCCCGGCAACATGATCGATTTCTTCTCGCGCACCGGCCTCTACATTGTGGCCGTCAAAGTGCATCGGATGAGCGTGGCTCAGGCCCTGGAGTTTTACGGACCCGTGCGCGAAGTGCTGCGGGCCAAGCTGAAAGATATGGTCGGAGCCCGGGCCAAAGCCGCCGTGGAAAAGGAACTCGGCGTCAAGGTTCCCACCGAACTGGAAGCCCAGTTCGGCGAGGCGCTCGGACCGGTGTTTGCCGAAAACCAGTTCGAAAACATCGTGAAGTTCATGTCCGGCCGCGCGCCGTCGGAAACCCCGATGGGCGAATTGAACCAACCCGGCTCGGAAAAGTGCATCGCCCTGGTCTATGAAGGCGTGGAAGCCGTCCGCAAGATTCGCGACGTGCTCGGGCCCACCGATCCGTCCAAGGCGCCTCCGGGATCCATTCGCCGCGAGTTCGGCCAGACCGTCATGGTCAACGCCGCGCATGCCAGCGATTCCCCCGAGAACGCCACCCGAGAAATGGGCATCGTGAAGGTCGGCGAAAACACCTTCCGCCAGATCGTCGAGAAGTTTTACGGCAAACTCTAAGCCGGCTTCATCAGCATAAACTTGCCTGCGGGGGTTCCATCCAGGAACCCCCGCTTTGCTTTATCTCAGTGGCACCAGCAGCAGAGCTCGCTGGCACCTTTCCCCCAGGCTGCAAACGGATCGCGACCTTCCTCCGGATCCCAAAACGCTCGGGTCAGAGAACCAGGCTGTTCATGCTACCCGCCCCGCTCTATAATCCATCCCAGTTCCATGATTCAAAAAGTGTTGCGTAGCCTGGTGACCGTGTTGGGGCTGAGCCTCGGCTTCAGCGCCGAAATATCCGCTTGGGGAGAAGAAGCCTTGAGACTGTGGTATGACCATCCGGCCAGCGTATGGACCGAAGCCCTCCCTATCGGTAATGGCCGCCTGGGAGCCATGGTGTTTGGCGGTACGGCGGAGGAGCACCTACAGTTCAACGAAAGCAAAATTTGGACAGGAAAACCGCATGAGTACCACCATGAGGGAGCCGTCAACAGCCTGGCTCAAATGCGGCAGTTGCTGAATGAAGGACGCCGACTCAAGCGCGAGAGCGCCGAGTTGGAGAAGGCGGGAAAACCCGAGGAGGCCCGAGTCAAAATGGAGACCGCAAAGGAGCGGCAGAAGGCGGCCCAGGCCCTGG
Source organism: Verrucomicrobia subdivision 3 bacterium UBA693 (assembly GCA_002298785.1). Classification (GTDB taxonomy): domain Bacteria; phylum Verrucomicrobiota; class Verrucomicrobiia; order Limisphaerales; family UBA8199; genus UBA693. The sequence goes on along the minus strand of DBMR01000074.1, from coordinate 12,852 downwards.
GCATGAAGGAGTTCATGAGCATCCCGCTCCGGCAAACTGCTTACCAACCGTTCGGAGACCTGCGCCTCAGCTTCGTAGGTCATACTAACGTGGCGCACTATCAGCGGGAGCTGAATCTCGAGGAGGCCATCTCCCGGGTGAGTTACGAAGTGGACGGGGTGCGCTTTACACGGGAGTGCTTTGCCACGTTCCCAGACCAGGTGATCGCGTTGCGACTCAGCGCCGATAAACCAGGCCGGATTAGCTTCAGCGCCAGGCTGAACAGTCCACACCCAGGAACGCGCACGGCGCGTCGGTTGGAGGATCAACTGGCCTTGTTCGGCCAGGTCGAAGATGGCGGAGTGCGATTCGAGGCGCGGTTGAGAGTGGTGTCCAAAGGCGGAACGATCGCCGTGACGGACGAGTCGATACGAGTTGAAAACGCTGACAGTGCGACGTTAATCCTGGCCGGAGCCTCCAGTTTTAAGAACTTCAGGGATATTAGCGCCGACCCAGCCGAGCGCACCGCGACCACCCTCGCGAAGGTGTCCACCAAGAGCTTCGAGCAATTGTCGCGGGCGCACGTTGCGGACCATCAAAACCTGTTCCGTCGCGTGACGCTCGATTTAGGCAAAACCGCCCGCGCCAACCTGCCGACAAACCAACGGCTCGAACATTTTGCGAGTGGCGATGATCCGGACCTGGTGGCGCTGACCTTTCAATACGGTCGCTACCTCCTCATCGCCAGCAGCCGGGCCGGCGGACAACCCGCAAATTTGCAGGGGATTTGGAATGATTCCTTGAAACCGTCGTGGGACAGCAAATGGACGGTCAACATCAACACGGAGATGAATTATTGGCCGGCGGAGGTGGCGAACCTTTCCGAGTGCGCCGATCCGCTTTTCGACCTGATCGCCGACTGCGCCATCACCGGACGCAAGACCGCCCAGGCGCATTACGGCGCCCGGGGATGGGTCCTGCATCATAATACCGACCTGTGGCGCGGCACCGCCCCGATCAACAGCAGCGACCACGGGATCTGGCCGAGCGGCGGCGCCTGGTTGTGCCAGCATTTGTGGGAGCGATTCCAATTTACCGGCGATCGGGATTTCCTGGAACAGCGCGCCTATCCCCTGATGCGTGAGGCGGCGTTGTTCTTCACCGATTACCTGGTGCGGGATCCGCTCACGGGGAAATTGGTCAGCGGCCCTTCCAACTCTCCCGAACAAGGCGGATTGGTGATGGGACCGGCAATGGATCACCAGATTATCCGCGCGCTGTTTGCCAGCACCGCCCAGGCGGCGCGCCTCCTGGGAAAGGATCCGGCTATTGCGAACCAACTTGACTCGTTGCGCCGGGAAATCGCGCCCAATTACATCGGACGACACGGCCAACTGCAGGAATGGCTCGAGGACGAGGACGATCCCCGGAATACGCATCGGCACGTTTCGCATTTGTGGGCCGTGTTTCCCGGGTCGGAGATTACTCCGCAAACGCCTGACCTGTTTGCTGCCGCGCGCCAGTCCCTGCGATTTCGCGGCGACGCCGCCACCGGGTGGAGCATGGGCTGGAAGGTAAATCTTTGGGCGCGATTCCAGGATGGGGACCACGCCCTGCTGATCCTGAAAAACCTGCTCACCCCGATAAATCAGAAGGGCAGCAAAGGCGGGGGCGGCATGTACCCGAACCTGTTTGACGCGCATCCGCCGTTTCAAATCGATGGGAATTTCGGCGCAACTTCGGGCATCGCCGAAATGCTGCTGCAAAGCCACCAGGAAGAAATCGCCTTGCTGCCGGCGCTACCCAAGGCCTGGGCAAACGGCAAAGTCAAAGGGCTCTGCGCCCGTGGCGGTATTGAGGTGGCGATGGAATGGGCGGGCGGGAAAGTCACCCGGTATGAATTGCGCGCCCGGGCGCCAAAACCAGTGCGGGTGCGGGTGAACGGCGAGTCGCGACTGGTGACACCAACTGCGCTATAACCCAGGGCAGGTTCCGCGCCGGATTTGACGTCTGGGATCCGCTCGATCATGGTAACCGAACGCTAAAACAGAACGTGAGCAACGAACCGGCATTTCTATCAGGTGTGATTGAAGGCTTTTACGGCCCACCGTGGAGCCACGCGGAGCGGGTGGTGCTCTTCCAATGGATGCAAGACTGGGGGCTCAACACCTACATGTATGCGCCCAAGGATGACCTCAAGCACCGGGCCCAATGGCGCGAGCTTTACTCGGAAACGGAATCGTCAGAACTCCAGGCCATCATCCGCGCCACCGACCAGCACCAGATCGGTTTCTTTTACGCGCTAAGCCCGGGATTGGACATCACCTACTCCGCGACCGCCGACCAGGACCAACTCAAACAGAAACTCGCGCAGGTCATGGCTTTAGGGGCGAGGAATTTTTGCCTCCTGTTCGATGATATTCCCGACCAGATGCACCCGGCGGACGTTCGCTGTTGGGATTCATTGGCGGCGGCCCAAGCCGCGGTCACCAATGATTTATACCGCTGGGTTCGGGAACACCAACCCGCAGCGCGCTTTCTGTTCTGCCCCACCCCATACTGCGGCCGCATGGCCAGGAGTGAACACGGGGGCAAAGACTACCTTTCCATCCTGGGCCGCGAATTACACCAGGAGATCGATGTCTTCTGGACCGGCCAGGAGATTATCTCCCGGGAAATCACCGTGCCGCAAACTCGGGACCTGGCGCAGCTAATGCAACGAAAACCCCTGCTGTGGGAAAACCTGCATGCCAATGATTATGACGGACGCCGCTTCTTCTGCGGCCCATACTCAGGTCGTCCCCGGGAAATCCTCCAGGAGCTTGGCGGTGTGCTGTGCAACCCGAACTGCGAGTTCCCCTTGAATTTCGTGCCGTGGCGGACTCTGGCCCGGTTTGTACACGAGCAGGGAGCCTGGGAACCGCACCAGGCTTACCTCGAGGCCTTGCGCGAATGGCTCCCCCATTTCGCAACCGTCGGAGCGCCCATCACGTTCGACGACCTGGTCCTGTTCGGCGATAGTTTTTACCTGCCCTACGAGGAAGGTCCCGAGGCCGAAACCTTGTTTGCCCTGACACAGGAGCTATTGACGGTCGACCCGGCGTCGCGACCCGAGGCTTTGGCTCAGTTCCGCGAGCGAACTGCACGACTCAAAGCGTGTTGCGCCCGAATGGCCGAACTCCGGCACCGCCCGCTGTTCCACGCGCTTTACCGCCGCACTTGGGAATTGCGGGAGGAACTGGATCTATTGCAGCGCTGCGTGGAGCAACGCACTCTGCCCGGCAGACTGAACGAGCCTTGCCGCTCCGATTTTCACCTGCCCCACACCTACCGCGGCGGCCTGGTGGCGCGCCTGCAAAAATTGTTAGTGCAGGAAGCCGACGGCTCCTTTACGGTGGCACCAGTAACCATTCAGAAATAACCTTACCCGGGCTCTGCCCCGGCGATCAAACCATGAGCAATTTTGTCATTCGCGAAGTGCGTCCCGGCGATGAAGCGGGCGCTTACCATGTCTGCCTGAAAACTGGCAATTACGGCAAGGACGGCGAGCCGTATTATCGCGAAGATCCCGACGCGCTCGGACGCGTCTTCGTCGGCCCATACCTGTCCTATGCGCCGGAGTTTGGTCGCATCCTCGAGGATGAAGGCGGCGTCTGCGGCTATGCGCTCGGAGCATTCGATTCACACCAGTTTTATGACCGGTTCGAAAAAGAATGGCGCCCGGCGCTGTGCGCAAAGTTTCCTGAACCAAAAGGCGATCCGGAAAAATGGAGCCGGGTCGAGCAAGTTTATTACACCTACCATCACCCGGATTACTTTTGTCCCGAGCCTTACGCCGCCTACCCGTCGCATCTGCACATCGACCTGCTTGAGCGGGCGCAAGGGCAGGGTCTGGGGCGACAGATGCTGGAGGCGGTGATGGCGGAACTGCGGCATCACGGTTCGCCTGGGGCACACCTGGGGGTGAGCATGCTGAACACCACAGCCATGGGATTCTATCTCAAGCTCGGTTTCACCGAGTTGATCCGCGTAGGTGAAGGACGCGATGGCTGCGTCTACCTGGGCAAGCCACTGAAATAACGGAGGCCAGGTATTCGGCCCAGCCCACTAAGCCAGTCGCTTCCAGTACCCGAGGCGTCCCGGGTTCCACGTGCACACCACGATGTCTCCATTTTCGAGCCAGATCGCGTCATGCGGATGCTTGAAACCGTGGGCCCCGAGGAGCTTGCCGACTTCAACCACCGAAATCACCTGGTTCTCCCGGTTCAAAATGATCAGCGGCCCGTCTAAATCCGGCACGAGCACGTAGTCTCCCCAAATGTCCGCGTTGCATGGAGCGGTAATCTCCTTGGCTTCCACCGTGCTGTGATAAGAACCGTTCAGGTTGTAGTACTCCAGGCGCTTGTTCCCTCGATCCGCCGTGAGCAACAACTTGCGCCGCGGGTCAAAGGTTATGCCGTGCGGACAGTTCAACTCTCCATGCGCCGCGCCCAATCCGCCCCATGATTTGCCGGCATATACGCCGTCCTTTTTCTTGAGCGCATGGACCATGCTGCTGCCGTAGCCATCCGCGATGATCACACGATCGCCACCGGGCGCGGCGACCGCATCGGTGGGTTTGTAGTTGCCCATTTGCGGCGACCATTTCTGGGTCCAAAGGACTTTGCCTTCCAGGGTCGTTTTGTGAACCGTGGCGTCGTTGTTGGCGTGATACAACGCGGCGGTGCCGTCAGCTTCGACGTCGATGTTCAGTCCATGCGGAGCGCCATGGGCCAGGGTGTTATCCGTGCCCAGGAGCGTAGCTCCAGTGCCATCCGGGTTGAACCGCACGAGGCAGCGCGTCTCCGGTTCCACCTTTTCGGGTTCGAAGGTGAAATAGATGTTGCCCGCGGCATCACGGCAGAGCCCATGGCCGTGACGCATTTTGACCTCCGGCGGCAACGCCAGCTTGGCGGGGACGTATTCATAACGAAATTCTCCGGAGCCACTGGTGACCGGCCCGTCCGGCGGAGGTGTCGCCCCGCCTGGGTTGTCTTCCGCACGGGCCATTACGTAATGATGCTCGTGCGAATGCGCATGCGCCATCAGGACGGCCGTCAGCGAGATGCCTACCTGCAAGAATTTTCTGCGTTTCATAGTGTCGAGCTTCAACGTTTTGGCGCCGCCAAACCTAACTTGGCGAGCCAGGGTTTTGGATCCGCCTGAAATTTGGCTTTGCAGTCATCACAGCAAAAGGCGATGACCTTGCCCTCGTAGGACACAGTTTTTTCAGCATCAATGGGTTTGCCGGACACCGGGCAGGTCGTGTTCATGGCCGCCCCGACCGGTGCCGAGGCCGCGGGCGCGTTGGTGACCGGGATACCCAAATCGACCTGCATCTTTTGGTTGCGAATCCTGGCTGCAAGCGCCTCAATCTCCTGTTCCCACGCGCGAATTTGGTCCTTATCCGTCCGGGCTTCCACAAAAGCCTTGGCGGCGGCGGGCGTGACCGAGGTTTGCCAAAGGAAGACCTTACGCAATCCAGGAAGACTCTTGAGGTGCTCAAGGCCGTCATCCCCGACCGACGTGCCGTAAAGATTCAGATACTCCAATTGGGCGAGCGATTGCAAGTCAGCCAACCCGGCATCCGTGACGCCGGTTCGTTCCAAGTGTAAGCGCTCAAGATTTACCATCCCGGCAACTTGAGCCAACCCTGCGTCAGTTACTTTGGTGCCCGCCAGGTCCAGCCAGCGCAGGTTGGATTGGAGCGGCGCCAGGCGGGCCAACTGCTCGTCTCCAAAAGCCGCTCCGGCAATGCCGGCGTTGCATTGCAGCCAGGCTTCGTGCTCGGAAAGCGGACGAATGGCAATGTTCAGCTCGCTACTCAACTTTTCCGCGATGGGCAGCACGGCCTCAATCGGTTGCGGGGCCGCCTGGGGAGCCGCTGGCTTGGCTTTGGCAAAGCGCGCCCCGAGCAACTTCTCGATGTTGGCCGCCGGTTGAAGCGCCGCCACCGTTTTCCCCGAATCCGCGCCGGAATTAATCCACCATTCCAGCAGCGCGATGTCATCCGCTGTCGGCTGGGGTTTGCCATCCGGCGGCATATGCTCGTCCTGGGCGGACGGCAAGTGGAGGCGTTTGATCAGGAGGCTCTGCGCGGCGTTCCCCGCCACGAATGCCGGGCCGGATTCGCCCCCTTTATGCAAGGCGTCAAACGTGTCCAGTCGCAAACTGGCCTTTTTCTTCTCGGGGCCATGGCACCCAATACAATATTTGTCGAGCATGGGTTTGGCGGCGACTTGAAAGGCGGGAGCGGCCTTCCAATCAGTCAGGGATCCTTCAGCCGCGGGGGCGGCGGGAGCAGACCCGCCCAGCCAGTTACGGAAAGGCTGCGGCGCATACTGAGTGAGGTAAGTGCTGCCGTGCGTCAGGGACCCACCCAAATGGCTGGCGACGGTCAAGGCCAAAACTGAAACGGCGAGCGCCACCCGATATAGCTTTCGCAAACCAAAAGCGAAAAAGATCCCGCCCAGAAAGCAGGCGATGGCGGTGACCATCCCCGTTCGGAAATGCAGGTCCAACAGTTCCTTCTCGTAGCCACCCGATTGCGAGAGCATCCAGCCGAGCAAGGCGGTGAGCGCCGCCGCCGGTACGGTTATGGTCAGGATCAGGCCCGCGTTGGCGTTGACCTTTTTGAACCGGGGCCAGAACGAAAGGGTCTCGAGTATCGCCAGAAGCAGGATCAGGCCGATGGGAAGGTGGAGCACCAACGGATGAAACCGGCCTAAAAACAGGACCGTCTCGGAAGGAGTATTCAAGCGAGGATGCCTTTCACCGGGTTGGCTTCCTCGGTGCCGGTCAAGCGCTGGTCGAGACCCTGAAAATTATAACTGAGCCGTCGATGATCGATTCCCATAAGCTGAAGTATAGTAGCATTAAGATCGCGGATATGCACCGGGTCGCGCACGATATTGTAGCTGAAATCGTCCGTCTCGCCGTAAACTGTCCCCGGCTTGATGCCGGCGCCGGCCATCCACATCGTGTAGCAACGCGGATGATGATCCCGCCCGTAGTTGTCGCGCCGCAGCTCACCCTGGCAGTACACCGTGCGTCCGAATTCTCCACCCCACACCACCAGGGTATCGTCGAGCAACCCACGCTGCTTCAGATCCAGGATCAGGCCTTTGCAGGCGTGATCAATATCCCGGCATTGGAGCGGCAGATCACGCGGCAAATCACCATGATGATCCCATTCCCGGTGCAGAATCTGCACCACCCGCGTCCCTCGCTCCACCAACCGACGCGCCAGCAGCGCGCTGGCGGCAAAAGTCCCCGATTGCGTGACCTCCGGACCATACAAATCCAACACCGCCTTCGATTCGTTCGCAATATTCGTCAGTTCCGGAATGGAAGTCTGCATCCGAAACGCCATTTCATATTGGGCAATGCGGGTTTGTATTTCCGGATCACCGGATTGCTCAAAAGTCTGTTGGTTCAGCGCAGACAACCCATCCAGCATGGTCCGGCGAACTTGCGCATCCACCCCGTCCGGATTGTTGATATACAGGACCGGATCGCCGGTGGCGCGCAAAGCCACGCCCTGATAGCGCGACGGGAGGAAACCTGAGCCCCAGAGCCGCTGATAAAGCGCCTGGGCGTCCCGTTTCGCGGACCAGCGCGGCGTCATCACGACAAACGCCGGCAAGTTTTCGGCATCGCTGCCCAACCCATAGGAAAGCCAGGCGCCAATACTTGGTTTGCCGGGCACCTGGTTGCCCGTCAGAATATAGGTCGAGGCGGGATCGTGGTTGATCGCCTCCGTATGCACCGTGCGCACCACCGCAAGGTCATCCACAATTTCGGCGGTATGCGGGAGCAATTCACTCACCATGGTGCCGCAGTTGCCGTGCGGCGCGAATTTGTAGATCGACGGAGCGATGGGAAATCGCTTCTGGCCCGAGGTCATCGTGGTGAGCCGTTGACCGTTTCGGATCGACTCCGGCATATCGCTGTCGAACCGATCCGCCAGCCCGGGTTTGTAATCCCATAGATCGATCTGGGAGGGGGCTCCGTTCATGAACAAATAAATCAAACGTCGCGCTTTGGGAGCGAAATGGGGCAGACCGGGAAGGGCCGGATACGGGGTGGTCGACCGAGCCTGGGCGCTGGAGCGGAACAGCCCGGGGAACATCAACGAAGCCAGGGCGATGCGGCCGGCGGCCAGGCCGCTACGCTTAAAGAACGTCCGGCGCGTCTGCTGCCGCAGGAATTGTTGCACGGGGGTCATGGGCTCGATTTCTTCAATTCTTGGTTACCGTCTCATCCAAATTCAGCAACAGGCTCGCCACCAGAGTGTAAGCCGCCAGGTCGGCCGGCGCCACTTCGCCCGGCGGTGTGGAGTCGCCCACACTCACAGCTTTCCGCGCCGCTTCCGGGTCCGCGTTGAACCGGGTCTTGAGATTCGCGAGCGTCTCCTGGAGGATGGCCTGCTCCTTTGCTGCCGGTGGCCGCGCCGCGACCAGTCGAAATCCGTAGGCCAAGCGGGCCGCGTCCACCTGGCCACCCTCGCGCAGAATGCGGTAGCCCAGTTGCCGGGCGGCTTCAAAATACTGCGGATCGTTCATCGTGGCCAGGGCCTGCAAGGGCGTGTTGGTGCGCTCACGGCGCGCGCGGCATTGTTCACGCGACGGCGCATCAAATATAGTCATGCCCGGCGGCGGGGCGGTTCGCTTCCAGAAGGTATACAGGCTGCGCCGATAGAGCGCGTCGCCCTGGTCCTGGGTATACTTCGAGGTATTGCTGGTGGTGTAGGCCACCGCCTCCCAAATCCCTCCCGGTTGATACGGCCGCACCCCGTGCCCGCCCATTTTGAGATTGATCAATCCACTTAGAAAAAGCGCGTTGTCCCGGAGCACTTCGGCATCCAGGCGCATTCTCGGCCCGCGAGCCAGCAACCGGTTTTCAGGATCGATTTCCAGCAACTGCGGAGTCACGCGGGAATCCTGACGATACGTGGCCGAGGTCACTAGCAACCGCATGAATCCTTTAACATCCCAGCCGGTGCGAATCATCTCGGTGGCCAGCCAATCCAGCAACTCCGGATGGGACGGCCACTCGCCTTTCGTGCCAAAATCCTCCGCGGTCTTCACCAGCCCAGTTCCGAAAATCTGTTGCCAAAACCGATTCACCGTCACGCGCGCAGTTAACGGATGCTTCGGATCAACCAGCCATTTGGCAAAGGTGAGGCGGTTGGTCTTGTCGCTCATCGGCAATGGCGGCAACACAGAGGGCACCCCAGGCCCGACCGGGTCCCCGTGCTTGTCGTATTCCCCCCGCAAGAGCACATACGCCGGACGCGGCTTTTCCAATTCACGCGAAATGAGGGTCGAGACAATCTGCTTCTCGATTTCCGCGCGCTTTTCCCGTGCGACCCTCATGTCCTTCCGCAGTTCTCCGGCAGCGTTATCCGGATCGGCATAAACCGCGGTAAGGTAATAGTCGCGAAGTTGCTTCTCTTCCTCGGCAGAGCGATCCGATTTCTTCTTCTTCAACAGATCTTTGATCTCTCCCGGGGCATTTGATTTGTCGCCCCGGTTGCGCTCGGATTTCTCCCAGGCGGCCAGCGAAAGCGACGGGTCTTTGGCGGGATCGCTCAACAGCATTTGCCCGGCCTTGTCCCAATAAGCGGTGCCGTCCCACATGGTGAACGCGAGGCCAGTGATGCGCGTTGCCGGCGCCAACCCGAACTTGGAAACTTCGACCTCCAACCGAACCCACTTACCCACTGCGGGAACCGGGCCCATCAACAGCTTTTCGGGGCTGTTCTTCGCGCCGTATGGAATGACGTCCTCGTCCCCCCAATTCGCCCGGTATTTCCAAATGTCCGTGTGAAATTGGAGCATGATGGCTTTGGGCGGGTCCTGCGGATCCACATAAACGTAAGCATAAAGCGTGTCCTCCGGTCCGACGGTGAGTGGTTGAGTGGCCCCAGTGAAAAACACCTGGTGCAATCCTTTGCCCGACCTTTTGATCGCCCGTTCGCCGCTGAAGACCTGGCCGTCGCCGCGCCCAACCCACTGGTTGGGCGGATTCCCGTCATTCACGTTGACTTGCGCGCCCGCCGGGAAATCGTCGTCGACCCAGATGCGTTCCGTGGGTTGCGGCCGGGTGTCATTGGTTCGGCTCGCCGGATCCACGTAGTTCAGCCCGGCCAGGCGCTGCCGCGCGGCCTCGTTGAGCTCCTTCAGACGCACGTCCAAATCCGCCATTTGCTTTTCCTGTTCCGGCGTGGGTAAAGCCAAGCTGGGTGGCGGCAGGAGGGCGTTGCCATCCATGGCATTCTCCGAAATATTGTTGAAGATCGAGAAGACCTGGTAGAACTCTTTCTGCGTGATGGGATCCAGTTTGTGGTCGTGACAGACCGCACAACCCATCGTCAATCCCATCCAGGTGATCGAGGTCGTTTCCACCCGGTCCACTGCGTAACGGACCTGAAATTCTTCGTCAATGGCCCCGCCCTCGCTGGTAGAGACGTTGCAACGATTAAACCCGGAGGCCACCTGTTGATCGCGTGTCGAGTTGGGCAGCAAGTCCCCGGCGAGCTGCCACACCGTAAAATCGTCAAAGCGCAGATTATCGTTAAACGCCCGCACCACCCAGTCGCGGTAAGGCCACATCGACCGTTCATTGTCCAGGTGCAGCCCGTGGGTGTCGCCATAGCGTGCCACATCCAGCCAGTAGCGCGCCAGGTGTTCGCCGTAGCGCGGAGATTGCAGCAACCGGTCCACCAGTCGTTCATAGGCGCCTGGCGCCGTGTCGGCAAGATAAGCGTCCACCTCGGCCAGCGTGGGCGGAAGCCCGGTCAAATCCAGGGTCACCCGCCGGACCAAAGTTTCCCGTGTGGCCTCCGGGGATGGCTCCAGGTTGCGGGATTCCAGCGTGGCTAGGATGAATCTGTCCACCTCGTTCTTCGGCCAGGCTGGATGCCGAACCTCTGGCGCAGCGGACCGAATCGGCGCTTCGAACGACCAATGCTTTTGGTAGACCGCCCCTTCCTCGATCCATTTCCGAAGCCGGGCGATCTGGTCGGGCTTTAGGCTCTTCCCTGAATCCGGCGGCGGCATCATGATCTGCGGATCCTTGGAGTTGACGCGACGCCACAATTCGCTCCCCTCCAAATCACCCGCTTTGACGGCCTGCCGCCCTTTATGCACCTGGACCACCCCTTCGGCGGTGTCGAGGCGCAACTCGGCTTTGCGCTTGTTCGCGTCAAAGCCGTGGCAGGGAAAACAGGTGTCCGAGAGGACCGGACGCACGTCCCGGTTGAACAGGATCTGGTTGGTCCCGGCAAATCCAGTGAGGGTGGCCAAGCTGAGCGCCCCAAGGCAACCCACCACCGACAACGGCAAGCGATAACAATGTTCGAGCGATTGCAGCATCCGTTCCACGGCCCACCGGCCAGGAAAGGCTGGCAGGACTGGCTAATGGCTGTAACCAACATAACCAGCCTTGAACATTCGACAAGGTGAAAGTTTCAATTAGCTGTCGTTTTGCTTCCCGTCCAAGGCCTGGCCGGGTCGGGTCGAGGTTTACTGTCAATAGTGAGGACTGACACCTTAGGTGGACAAAGCTGCGGGATTTCGTAACGTGTTTGGGCGCAACCAAAATGAAGTTACTGGTCCTGAGTTCCACCCGGAAAGAGCGGGATGGCATCGCCGAATACACCCGGCAGGTGTTCCGCCCGGCGTTGGCTCCCCGGGAACCAGCCGCCGAATCCCCACCGGGCACCGCACCGATCGATCTGCGCATCGAGGATATTACCCCGGGCACGATGCTCCGCGCGCCTTTTGCCGGGATGGACATCATCCATATCCAACATGAGTTCTTCATGTTTGACCGGTTGGTGGGGGTCACAGCCCTGCTCTATTATCCCTGGTTGTGGTTCTGGTCCAAAATCCTGGGTTTCGCCATCGTCACCACGATTCACTCCACCTATAACGTCGAGGACCTGGAGGGCGCGTTGCCACATTTTCGGAAGTTCAAGGTGCTTTTTCCCCTCGGCGGGATTTACATGCGATTCCACCTGTGGCTGGTCAGCACTTTGTCGCGTCGCCTCATCATTCTCAGCAAAATCGGGCTGGAAAACATGCGCCGGGTGCTTTCGGACCGCGCCATGGAACGAAAGGTGCGCTATACCCACCTGGGAAACTACGCCTCCAACATCCGCATGGAGCGGCATGGATTGCTGCCCCAAAAATATGGCATCGGACCGAGCGAGAAGTTCTTTACGCTGTTCGGTTTCGCTTTCCCCATCAAGGGCTATGAGTACGCGATTTACGCCATGGACATCCTGGTGAATCAACTGGGACGCAAAGACGCGCGCCTGGTGGTGGTAAGCGGCGAAACCGGGAAAGGAAGCTTCCCCGGCGGTGGCCAGGGCGGGACATATGTCGGGTGGCTCAAGCAACTGACCGCGGAGCGCAAGCTTGAGCCGTATGTCCTTTTCACCGGCTACCTGGCCAACGACGATCCCCTTCTCGAAGAGATCTTCGCGGAGACTTTAGCTTTCATTTTTCCGTATCTCGATCGAAATTTCCCGTCGGGAGCCATCTCCACCACCCTGGCCACCGGCAAACCAATGCTCGTAACGGACATCCGCTGCTTCCAGGAATACGAAGATTTACCCTGCTTTCCTGAAAAGGATGCCGGGGCGTTGGCGCGAAAGATGATCGAGCTGATGGATGTTCCTGAAGCGGCGACCCGGTCGGCGGCCATTACCCGCCGCAACTCGGAGAAGTTTGGCATGGAACGTATCTTCGAGCGGCACTTGGAAGTTTACCGGGAAGCCGTGGGTAAATAGACGGGGGCGACGCTGTCAGCGACCTCCGGCCGAGC
>DBMR01000111.1 GCA_002298785.1 Verrucomicrobia subdivision 3 bacterium UBA693 | reverse complement strand
AGGGTTTCCTGTTGGACTAATCACCGGTGGCCGAACCGGCGACCAGTAATTCCACAGCCCGGTCCGGCACGGCGCCTCGGCACCCAGAAACCACCACCCGCAAGGACGGAGTCCGCTATTTGGCCTTCAACACCCCTAACTGCTTGAACATGTCATTGAGATCGAGCGATTGCAGGTTGAACGAATTGGCGCTCCCGGTGGGGATCATTATGATCTTCTTGCCCCGGAGACTGTCCGCAATGGCCATCTTCACCTGGATCAAGCCGCCTTCGTTCATCATGGCCTCCCGCATTTTCTTGATGCTGGCGGCCTCGGCGGTGCCTTCCGCGATGGTCGCGGCGGCCAGGTTCGTCTGCTGCTGAAAATACGCGTCCGCTCCGAGCACGGTTTCCTGGAACTTCCCGTCGGCTTGCGCGATCAGCTTGTTCACCTCACCCAGCGCGTCCTGGAGCAGCTTCTTGTTCATTTCGAGCGTGGAGTCCTTTTCCGAGATCAGGGTCTTGGTCTTGGTGTCCGCGATCTTCTTGTTCGTGATGATCATCTGGTAGTCGGCGTTGAACCGATAATCCATCAGGGCCACGTTCTCGACGATGATCCCGTATTCGCTCAGGATCGCCTGCAAGCCTTGCTTAGCATTTTCAGCCGCCTTGTTGCGGTTCTCCGCGTGGTAGAACTCCTCCGTGCCGTATTCCCCCAGGTAATCGCGGGGTTTGCTGCGGGCGACAGTGCGAAACACTTTTTCCTTCAGCTCGAGCATATCCTTGGCGACGTACTGGCGAATATAGGACGCTTTCGCAGGATCCACCCGGTAACTGAAAATGAGATCGATGCGGATGTCGTTGCCATCCTTGGTTTTGAACGGGATGTCATCGACGACCTGCCGGTCGCCCTTGCCACTGCCGGCGGTCATCTCGACGATTTGCAGGCGGGCGTCGAAGGTTTCCCACTCGTTAAAAACGGGCAGAAAGAAGTACGTCGCCCCCGGCTGGTACACCTTGTTCTCCACGCCGCTTTTGCTGAACAACGACCACTTGATAGTGCGCACCCCCACTTCGGTCGTGCCCGTGGAATGGATGGAGCTGAAGGAGAGAATCACCAGCGCGATAGCGACTAGTCCCCACTTAACCCAGTTGAGCAGTATTTTGATATTCATATCGTGATCTTTCGCAGGTTCCGCAATGGTTGAGTGGTTAACGAGTCGTATTCAAATTCTGATTGGTGGAGCCGATGGAAAACAACTTCATCAACCCATCGATATCCAGAGGATTGAAAGCGTTTGCCCCTCCGGCCGGCACCAGGATGGATTCGAGGTTGGTCAGGTTGCCCGCCATCTTCATCCCCACCATGATCTCGGAACCAGCCCCGCGGTAGGCCTCGTTGAGCATTTGCGATTTTGCGGCCTCGGCCATCTTTCTGACCTTGTCGCCTTCGGCCTTCTTGGTCCTTTCGTAGAGCTCCATTTCCGAAGCGCGCTGAATCTGGTAGGCTTTGCCCTTCTGCAAAGCCACCCCCTTGGCGGCCGTGCCTTCATTGACGACTTTCGCGAGCTCAGCTTCGGCGGCCGCCTGGGCCGTGAGTGAAACGTTCAGCAGCTTGGTCTGTTTCTGCATGTTGTTTTCTTCCACGCGCGCCGCGACGTCCGGATGCAGGTGCGGATAGCGGGCCAGCACGTGCTGCACTTTCAGGCCCATGGGCTGGAGTTTCTCATTCATCAAATCCCGCGCCTCATTGAGCTTGGCGACGCGAATCTTGGCGTCAAAAAAGTCCTCGGGTTGAAGGCTGCCAAGCCGGACTTTGATGGCGTTCTCGGCCACGGGGAGAATGCCGTTGTCTTCATAAAGTTTGCCGGCGCCAACCCTGTTCACCAGCTTCACGGGATCCTCGATGTTGTAGAGGATCGAGGCGTCCATTTTGACGTAAAACCCGTCCGAAGTCTGAATGTATGCCGCCTTAACCACCCGGGTGAAGCGCTGATCGGCCGGGGAGATCGATTCGGTCACCTTCTGCCTCGGATCCGGGTCGTCTCGCATGGTGAGCACCTGGACCGTTTTCGGGAAGCGCAGGATCTTCTCAATCGTCGGAAACTGGTGGTGAATGCCGGTCTCGTAAACCCGGTCCTGTGTTCCCATCGGGCCGAACAGACCGAATGGAGAGTAGAGAACCTGCTTGATTCCGAACTCTCCCGGCCCGATATAGGTGGTGCAGGTGAGGTAAAAGCCCCACGAGACGAGCAGGCAAAAGATCACGATCAACGTGATGCGGTTGCCGCGCAGTAGTTCCATGACGCCGGGGCCTTTGACAGTGGGCTTGGGCTTCGGGGCGTCCCAGGGCTGGTCGTATTTAGGCATGATGGGCATAGGTTTA
The DNA here is from genome assembly GCA_002298785.1 of Verrucomicrobia subdivision 3 bacterium UBA693. Classification (GTDB taxonomy): domain Bacteria; phylum Verrucomicrobiota; class Verrucomicrobiia; order Limisphaerales; family UBA8199; genus UBA693. The sequence continues at coordinate 26,046 of DBMR01000111.1, read as the reverse complement.
TGATGGGTTGTTAACGGCCTGCAAGTGGTTCAGAACGTAATGCTCGCGGTCGTTCAAAATGAAAGTTTTGTGGGCCAGGAGGAACAGCGCGTTAAACCGCTGCTGCCGTGCTTCCGGCGAATAGGCGCCGTTGACGTGCAGCTCCAGGAAGCCGTCGAACCGCCGGATCGGCAGCTTCGCCAGGTCCGCCGGCGACACCGGGTCCGCACGGCGCACGGCGTAATAATCCTTCCAGAATTCCTCCGGCGAGGCATAGCTCGCCAGCAACGCCTGCAATTCCGCAGTGAGCAACTCCCCGCCCGCATACTTGCGGAAGATCTCGTAACGCTTCGCCACCTCATGCTGCTTGTCGAGCTCGCGAATGCTGTTCATCAGATTCTGCCGCGCCCGCTTCAAGGCCGAAGCATCCCGCCAATTGATCAGGTAATACAGCCCGAAACCCAGCATGCCGTCCACCGCCAGCACCGGCAGCAGCATCGGCGGCCGCAACACCCGGCCTTCCGTCAGAAATAGTTCAATACCCAAACCGATGCCAATCGCCCACAAACAATACCTGGGCCACGAACGTTGCTCTGTCCGCTCGAGCAACTTGGCGCGGATGGCGCAGTAATCGTCGTACAACGGCAGCACCTCTTTTTGGATCACGCTCCGCAGATGCTCGTAATAGGACGCCTCGGTCCAGAGCGTCGCCATTTCGTCCTGCTTCACGAGCGTCTCAAAATACCCGGCAATGAACTTCTGCCGATCCTTGACCAGGCTCGCCTCCAATTTCCCGAATAGGTCCATGCACACATCGAGCAGGCTGCGCTGATCAATCCCCTCCAGGGCCGGACTGGCCGCCGAATCGAGCACTGTTGGCACACCTTCGGTGGCGGCCGCCGTTGGACGTATCGCAGTGTCTTCACTGCCGCCGCCGGCCCGGGCGGCGGAAGTCCTTTCTGAAGCGTTTGATGGCACAGATGTTCGGGGTGAAATGAAATTTAGCCTGCGATGCGGCTCTTCTTCCCTGTGGCTGCGCGGATGAGGGAGAATGGAATCTCGCACGCACTCATGGTGTTCGAATGCTGCCAAAGCCTCCCCCGGGTAGCAAGGCTTTCCCATGGTGCGGTTCGACGTTCGCCGGTCTTTAACCATGGCGGGTTTCATCTCCCCACATTTTGCCCCGGGAAATCGTGATGGCTATTACGAAACCGGTGTCGCTTTGTAAGGGCCGATCGCTGAAAATCTGAAAATTTCAGCCCGCAAAAACGCTTGCGTTGGCGGCTCATGTCGTATAGCGTTCGCGGGCTCTGGAGGGTTGGTAGCTCAGTCGGTAGAGCAGCGGCCTTTTAAGCCGTTGGTCCCGGGTTCGAGTCCCGGCCAACCCACCATTTTCGAATCAATCAAGTCGGGGAGAATTTCAGTCGATAGTAGCAGCCCCGAAAGCGTTCGGGGTTGGTCCCGGGTTCGAGTCCCGGCCAACCCACCATTTTTCAGAGACTCCCCAAACGCAGTTGCCTGAATCATGGGCAATTGGGTCCTTTAGGGTTGCTTTGGGAAGACTTGGGCAACTCTAGGCAACCGGCTTCAGGGCAACCCATTTCGCTTCCTTCTCAGGGCCGCCCAATTTTTAGCCTCAATTCCGAATGCTTGGCTACCAAGTAAGATAGACCATGGTTCCTGCGGCTGGCGCCACGCTTGGCCCGATCCGCTTCACCAGGCACGCGAGACACCGCCTGGGAATGTCGGCCAGCCTGTCGCAGTCCACACAACGCTCCTCCGCAGCCCGGCGCAACTGGTAGCGCCTTTGATAGTCCGATCATATTCCTCTTCGCCTATTCCGAGGATAAAAGTCACCTGACCGCCTTGGAGACGAGCTTCGCGCTGCGCCTCAAACCAGGAGACCAACCTACGCTCATACCAGGCCGGGGCTTCCTTTGGGAGCGTTCCGTTAAAGGGCGACGGCAGCCGCTGGGTGCAGCCGTCGTCGGTTTGCTGACTCTTTGCCTAACCGCTATCCCATGGCGGTGAAGCAGAACGCAAAAAGTGCACACAGCATCAACAGCCAAGCCGCCACGCCGAGAAAGAACCACAACTTAAGCTCCTTCGCCATCTGGTCATACCCGTCCTTTCGGTAGCTCGACAATAGCCACGCAAAAACCAGGGCACCGGGAACAATCATCACGGCAGAACCTATGCCGACGAGTTTCCCGAATGTTGGCAGCGGCTGCTCAGACCTCACACGTCTGTGCTGGAACTCTACCACTGATCTAAGGTCGGCAAGCGATTCGTATGCTCGGGCCGAAACGCGCACCTCCACGTAGCCATTTCGCTGATACTGCAACTCCAGCTCCTGTTGGTCGGGCAGAATCGTGAGGATATCCGCTTCTTCCAGTTCCTCGCATACGAGGTATGCTTCCTCCGGGGTGCGGCATTTCAGCCTAATCGCACCACCATCCTTCCGGGCCATTGCATCGGGGGCAATTTCGTCCCTATCGAGCTGTTGCTGTCTGCTGGCCTTCGCCGGCTCACGACCCGCGGCAAAGGCCGACGAACCACATTCACAGCACCTCGTGGCCGCCTCGTCGTTCTCCCGCCCGCAGTATTCGCAATCCTTCATCTTGCGGCTAACCTCCGAGCTCACTGGACCGGCGCCAATGCCATTGGAATCTGAATATGACTCGCTCGCCGCGTCTAGTGAAGACCGCCGATTCTGCTCCGGTCTCATCAGGATGACCGCGCTCCCTTCTCGCTCCAGTCACTCATCGTCCGGAGTTGCTCAGGTATTGCGTCGATGGCTTCCTTGGAAGCCTCGACATCGCACGGGTGAACACACCACCCGCAGCCGTAGTTGTTAGAAATGAACGCCAATTTCGCCTTCCCGCGATTCAACCTATCATCGAAGGCAGCCTGTTCATCGGGCGCATCCAAGCCGACAGATATAGAGCCAGGTTGCGTCATGGGTGTGCTGCCGAGCGACCGTGGTGAGGCGCTGCGAGGAAGAAACGTCCAGCACGTGGCAGACGGGCCGTCCCGCCGTCGCCTCCAATACGCTTGTTGGCCGGCGCTTTCAGGAAACGTGTTCACCTAGCTCGCTCCTCGTGTAAGAAAATGGCGTAGCTTACCGAAGTTTCTGCGGGCGAGCCGAACAACCACACATGCACCTCCCCTTGCATGCCATTTTTGAGATACAAAAGCTGCCCCGATTTTCCCATCGGGTTGGGAATTCCTGCACCAGTAAGTTCATCGTGACAAACGCCGCCGAGGGACTTGTTCAGGGCATCACGAATGGCAATGGCGACCGCCTCGCAACCATTAGTCGACCCGGAAACCGTGGCTACACCTTGCCAGGAATGCCGCCGAACATGGGTGGCTGGATTGTATACCCCGTAGTTTAACGAGCTCTTGAGCGCGTATTTCCGCTCGCCGAAATACGTTTCCGGATTAAATCCCGCTTCCGAGGATATAATGGAGAACGTGGCAGGAGTTCCTTTTGGGCCACAACCGCCGAGGCCGAGTAGCAGGAGTGCGAGCAACCAGCGCCAAGGGCTTTTGTTCATTGCTGGGAAGTTATAGCTTTTCATCCGGCATACGTGCAGGCCAACGCAAAATTGACCGAAACGGGCCGCCAGTAAGGTGGGAATTGGAAACTGATGCGGCCCGCCCGCTTTCGGTCCACTGCTTTGGTTAGCCGACGTGCTCATCTTTCTCTGTCTCTTTCCGCTGTGCGTCGAGCAATCGCAACAGAAGCATCCGATGCACGTTGCCGCGCCAATCGCGGATGGCAAAACCAATAAATACACCGGCCAAGCCCGCCATCAGAATGACCTTGGGCCAGAAGAGCGCGAAGAGCAAAGCCGAATCTGCTGGCGAGAACGTGTCAGAACCAAGAATGCTGAACAGCATATGGGCGATGTAGCCATAAGCGGCGAGGATGAAAGCCGCCATGCCGAGAAGAACCCATCGGGTCCGTGGCCAGCGGCGCTCTTGCTTCCGCAACCGCTCTATTAGTTTCAACTCTTGCGGAGTGAATTGCATGGTGACGTGCGAATTCAGCTAATAGTTTTGTTGGGAAAATGAGATTGGGTCAAGGATTTGAAATGGACTTTCCTTCAGTTCCAAGACTCAATTTTGAGCCAATACCGGTTCTCTGTCAATTAAAATATGGCATAAATCATTCTGGATTAAATAGCATAGCTGCTGATTCCATGGCCTATAACAATGGCGCACCTGCCGGAGCTGGGGAAGCAATTACCGCCTGCGATTTCTACAATGTGCACCGTTTCCCCGCCAGTACCTGCATAAGCGAGCTTGGAAGCTCGCGCTCCAACTCCTCCCTCTCCGCGTGGTTCGCGTGTTCCTTGGTAATTCGTCCCCTGCCCCCGAAGGCAGTTTCGGACGTGGTGGAACACGTCCCTACCCGGCAGCCTCTCACAGCTACTAAACCGATACTGCCGGAGGTGGGGAATCAACAACCGATTGCGATTTCTACGATGTGCACCGCTTCACCGCCAGCACCTTCATAAGCGGGCTTGGAAGCTCGCGCTCCGACTGCTCCCTTTCCGCGTGCTCCGTGGTACTTACTTACTGTTTCTCGATCAACCGCCGGAAGCGGCTGAACAATGGATTGGAATCATGCGGGCCGGGAGAGGCTTCCGGATGATATTGCACGCAGAAAATCGGCTTGGTGCGGTGTGCCATTCCTTCCACGGTCTGGTCGTTGAGATTGATCCGGTCCACCACCACGTCGGAGGGCAACGAACTCGGGTCGACCGCGAAGCCGTGGTTTTGGGACGTGATTTCCACCTGGCCGGATTCCAAATCCTTGACCGGTTGATTGGCGCCGCGATGTCCAAATTTGAGTTTGAAGGTCTTTCCGCCCAGCGCCTGCCCGAGGATTTGGTGTCCGAGGCATATCCCAAAGATCGGGATGCCCGTGGTGACCAGCTCCGCAACGGCCTTGACGGCGTAGCCGAGCGCGGCCGGGTCCCCCGGCCCGTTCGAGAGGAAGATGCCGGCGGGCTGATGCCGCAACGCTTCCGCAGCCGGAGTCGAGGCGGGCAACACGCGCACCTTGAATCCGTGCTGCCGCAGGCGGCGCAGGATGTTGTACTTCATCCCAAAATCATAGGCCACGATGGGAATATCAGCGGGGGGCAACGGCACGCGTTCCCGGCGCGGATCATTTTCACCCGCGCCATGCAGCAGCTTGAAATCCGGGCTGAGCTCGTCGGTTTCGTCCCAGACAAAGCTCTTCTCGTGGGTGACCTGCCGCACGTAATCCACACCGATCAACCCCGGCCATTCCCGAGCCCGCTTCAGCGCTTCATCTTCGGACATCGGCTCGGTGGTGATGAAGCCGTTCAGAGCGCCGCGGACGCGCAGCTTTTTGGTCAGGGCGCGGGTATCGATGCCCTGGATGCCCGGAATGCCATTCTGTTCGAGGTACGCGGCCAATGACTGGTCGGCGCGCCAGTTGCTGACCACCGGGGACAACTCGCGGATCACGAATCCGCCCACGTGCGGCCGCCAAGACTCGACGTCCTGGGTGTTGACGCCGTAGTTCCCGATCAGAGGGTAGGTCATGGTGACGATCTGTCCTTTGTAGGAGGGATCGGTCAGAATCTCCTGGTAGCCGGTCATGGAGGTGTTGAAGCAAACCTCGCCGCAGGCGGAGGTTTTGGCGCCAAAACCCACACCCCGAAACACCGAACCGTCTTCCAATGCCAGAATAGCGTTCATCAATGATCTCGCGACCGCGCGCGATGCTACGGAAACAACCGCCCGGGTCAAGGCTAACCTCTCACCGCCAGGCGGAGGATTTTTGAATCATCCATCATCCGACTGCCGCCGAAACCGGTGCCCGGTTCATTCGCCCCAGGCCTTGCGTCCGCCCACAAACGTCGCCACCGCCTTGCCCCGGAGCGTCCATCCGAGAAAGGGACTATTAAACGACTTGCTGGCAGACACTTCCCTGGAGAAGGTCCAAGCCCGATCGGGATCAAAAATTGTGATATCCGCATCCGCCCCCGGGCTCAAGGTGCCCTTGCTCAACCGGAGCAGGCGGGCGGGGGTGATCGTGAACTTGGCGATGATTTCGGGCAACCCAAGACGCTTGGAATGATAGAGTTGCATCAGTGCCAGCGCCAGTTCCGTCTCCAGGCCGGTGATGCCGAACGGCGCGTAGTCAAATTCCACTTCCTTCTCGTAGCCGCAGTGCGGAGCATGGTCGCTGGCCAGGATCTCGAGCGTGCCATCGGTGAGGCCCTGCAAAATGGCCTCCCGGTCCGAGGCGGAACGCAAGGGGGGATTCATCTTGAAATGGGTGTCGTACGCCGGCCACGACGGCTTGGGTGCGTCGCCGGGCAAACCGCTAATCCCCTGCCCGTCCGCCGCCCAAAATTTCTCACTGCCGGCAACCGCGGCATCCGTGAGCGTAAAGTGGTGCGGACAAGCTTCGCCAGAGACAGGCACCCCGCGTTGCTTCGCTTCACGCAGGAGCCGCACGCTGCCGGCGGAGCTCAGGTGCTGGCAATGCACGTGCGAGCCCGTGGATTCGGCCAGCAGAATATTTCGCGCCACGATGATTTCCTCTCCGGCAGAAGGCCATCCCCGAAGACCCAGCGCGGTGCTCCAGTAGCCCTCGTGCATCACTCCATCCGTTACCAGGCTGTAATCCTGGCAATGATCCATCACCGGCAGGTCGAACATGCGCGCGTATTTGAGCGCTCCGCGCATCAGTTCGTTGTTCTGCACGCAATGGCCGTCGTCTGTGATGGCGACAATACCCGCTTTCTTGAGCGAGCCGATCGGGGCCAGTTCTTCGCCGGCGATGTTCCTGGTGATGGCGCCGGTGACAAAAACATTCACCGCACCCTGATCGAGTGCCGCATCGTGGATGAGTGCCACCGTGCCCGGATTATCGATGGCCGGCGAGGTGTTGGGCATGCAAACAATCGAAGCGAACCCGCCGCGCGCGGCGGCTCGCGTGCCGGTGGCGATGGTCTCCTTCGCGGTCTGACCCGGCTCGCGCAAATGCACGTGCAAATCGATCAAGCCGGGGCACACCACCAACCCCTTGGCGTCCACGCGCTCGACCTCGCCCGCGGGCACCGACAGACCGACTCCCACCGCGCTGATCTTCCCGTCCACCGCCAGCACGTCGGCAACGGCGTCAAAATTATTGGCCGGATCAATCACCCGTCCACCAGTAAGGAGCAGCGACTTCATCGCCCAGGAGAATACAGCCCGACAAAAATCCTGCCAAGAAATCTATTCCCGTGGTTTGCCGGGATTGACAAGGCTAGAGAGGGGGTTAGTATTCCTGCGGTTGCGGGTGTAGCTCAATGGTAGAGCTCCAGCCTTCCAAGCTGGCCACGTGGGTTCGATTCCCATCACCCGCTCCATTCCTTGTTTCATCCCTCCTTTACCCCTGGACGAACTCTATCGGGGCGGCAACATGTCTCGGAAAGACCTTTTGAGGTTCGTGCACGAATCAGAACGGTGATGGTGATTTGACGGAATCCTCCCCTGCTGATTAGTTGTCGGGAGGATCGATTTCAAAAGCATGAAGACTTTCCAACATCTTCGGGGATTGCCGTGGCTGCGGGTCATCGGATTTTTCCCACTGGCACTGGCCACTGTCCATGCCGACGACTGGCCGCAATGGCTGGGTCCGCAACGGGACGCGGTCTGGCGCGAAACGGGCATCATCGAGAAGTTTCCGGCGGAGGGTCCGCGCTACCGTTGGCGGGTGCCGATTGGCGGCGGATACGCTGGACCGGCCGTAGCCAAAGGGCGGGTGTATGTCACCGACCGGCAACTCCCCCAAGGCGCCACCAATCCGGCTAATCCGTTCGCGCGCGGTGCGATTCCCGGCGGCGAACGAGTGCTGTGTCTCAATGAAGCCGACGGCAAAATCATTTGGCAGCATCAATACGATTGTCCCTACACCGTCAGCTATGCGGCGGGGCCACGCACGACGCCGGCGATCCACGACGGCAAAGTTTACACGCTGGGGGCCGAGGGCAACCTCCTCTGCCTGGACGCGGAAAAAGGCACGGTGCTTTGGGCTCACGATTTGAAAGTGGATTTCAATATCCAGACGCCCGTGTGGGGCTTCGCCGGTCATCCCCTGATTGATGGCAAGAAACTGATCTGCCTCGTGGGCGGACAAGACAGTGTGGCCGTGGCTTTCGACAAGGACACGGGTAAGGAACTGTGGCGCGCGCTCGGGGCGAAGGAGCCCGGTTACGCACCGCCAATGATCTTTGAATTTGGGGGCAAACGGCAGCTCATCGTCTGGCACCCGGAAGCTGTAAGCTCGCTCGATCCCGAAACTGGCAAAGTTTATTGGGCCTATCCGCTCACGCCCTCGGTGCGCGCGGGGATGACCATTCCCAGCCCACGCCAATCCGGGGACCTGCTGTTCCTCAGTTCCTTTTACAACGGCTCGTTGATGCTGCGCGTTGATTCCGAAAAGCCGACGCTGGTCTGGCGAAGCAAAAAGGTGAGCGAGACGGACACCGACGGATTGCACAGCGTTATGGCCACGCCGCTGCTGGAGGATGGTCACATTTATAGTCCCTGTAGCTACGGCCAGTTCCGCTGCCTGAAGATGGAGACCGGAGAGCGTATCTGGGAAACATTCGCGCCGACGGCGGGCAAGTCCACCCGCTGGGGCAACGCGTTCATCGTGAAGAACGGCGCCCGCTGCTTCCTGTTCAGCGAGACTGGGGATCTCATCATCGCGAAACTCACGCCGGAGCAATACCAGGAGATTAGCCGCACGCACCTGCTCGATCCGACGAATCGCGATCCCGGCCGGCTCGTCGTCTGGTCGCACCCGGCGTTTGCCAACAAATCGGTTTATGCTCGAAACGATCGCGAGATCGTTTGCGTATCGCTGGCGGCGGCCGCTGGGCGATGAAAAAAACCTCTCGGGAAGAACCGCGTTTATCCAGGACTGCGTGCGGATCTCACTTGTTTGCCGGTTCGCGGTACGGCGACTTCGCTTCGTACAGGCTTAGGCGCGAGGTGTAGTCCTGCTTTGAAGCCGCGTCCTGAAGCAGCGCGATCGCTTCCTTTTGGACCGCAACCGCCTTTTCGAAATCCCCCATCTCGGCGTGGGCCGCCGCGAGCGTGTCAAGGTAGCCGGCGTTTTTCCGCCGGGTTCCGGTGACGGCCTTTTCGGCGAATTTCAGTGCGAGCGCGCCGTCCCGCAGACTTGCGTTCGGTGAAGTGGCCAACATCCAGGCGAAGCCATTTAGAGCCGAGGGGAACCCAGCCTCCGCCGCCTGGCGAAACCACTTAATGGCCTCGGCGCTGTTTTGCTCGACCCCGCTGCCAGCGGCGTACATGCGGCCAAGATCGCCCTGGGCCGCGTTGTTTCCATTCTTGGCAGCCGCAAGGAACCATTTGAACGCCTCCTTTTCGTCCTTGGCCACGCCGTTGCCGCTGAGATAGCAATGCCCCAGCCAGTGCTGTCCGTTAACGTTGCCCTGCTCCGCCGATTTGCGATACCAGGCGGCGGACTCCGCGTAATTCCGCTCCACTCCCAGGCCGGAACCATAGAGCCAGCCAAGGTCCGATTGCGCCGCGGAGTCGCCCTGGTCCGCCGCTTTTCGCCACCACCTCGCCGCCTCGGCATAGTCGCCCCGGAAATTTTGTTGAGTCGGAGTTGATTTGACCGGCGCGGGCGGCTGCGGGTCGGGTGCCTCCAGATATTCTGTCTCCAGGCCCCGGCCACTGGCGTAGAGGTGGCCCAGGAAGTGTTGAGCGAAAACGTGTCCTCTCTCACCCGCCAGGCGATACCACTTCGCTGCTTCGGCGTCGTCCCGAACTACCCCTATGCCTTGCGCATAGAGTTTGCCCAACTCGAACTGCGCCTGGGTCTGACCCTGCTCTGCGGCTTTGCGATACCACTTTGCCGCGGTGGCATAATTCCTGGTCACACCAGTCCCTTTGGCATACGAATCGCCGAGGCGGCATTGGGCTTCGGCGTCTCCGGCTTCGGCTGCTTTCAAATCGGGCAGCTCCGGCGAGTGCACCGGGGCGGGAAGAACCGCTACCGGCGGGACCACCTGGGGGACGGGGGGACTGGCCGTCTCTGTATCCTGGAAATTGCCTCGGGTGAAAATCGCCACGGCAACGACCAGCGCCAGGCCTGCAGCCATACACACCAGCACATAAACCACCGACCGGACCGGGTTGCTCGCGGGCGAGGTCTGTTGGGTCACGCCCGGCGACTTCCTGGGTTGCGGCGCGGGTGCCGGGCTGGCGGGCACCTCCACCCCCAGCTCTGGAAAGGCCGATGCGAGCTTCCACTCGGCACTGCCCACCACCTGGACCCTGGTGTTGCCGTCAATCCGCCCCTCCGCCACCCAGGCGCGGATGGTGGCTGCGTCCGCCGGACCGTATTCCTGGCCGTCGCCCCCAATGATCTTGTAGGTATTCACAAGCGTTCCCCGGCCACACACCTTCAGTCGGTGAGATGCGTGGCTTAGAGATTAATCTACCTCACAAACTCACTTTTCGCACGCCGGCCTGGCAGGCTGTTGAAAAACACGCCCGGTGAGGGCACCGGGCCTACAAGGCATACCGAATTCCGAGCAAATCCTGTAGGCCGCGTGCCCCCACGCGGCGTCCCGGGAGTTTTTCAACAGCCCGTTAGGCTGCGGTAAGCGGACCTCGATGGCCCAGGAGCAAAATAGACAAGCCCAAATCCACATTGGCCTCGCCATGCCAAAACCAGCCGTGCAACATCCCCACATGAAACTCACCGCGCTCCTGTCTCTGGCCCTGCTCCTGGTGGGCTGCCACACTGCCCGTCGTGAAGCGGCAACGGATGAATTCGCGCCGATCTTTGACGGACGCACCCTCAACGGCTGGCAAGGGCAGGACATGTCGTTTTGGTCTATCGAAGATGGGGCCATCACCGGCACGATTTCACCTGAGCACGCGCCCAAACTAAACCAATACCTTATCTGGCAGGGCGGGATGCTGGCTGACTTTGAATTGAAGCTTACCTTCCGCATGCGCAGCACCAATTCACCAGCGGTGAACGGCGGTTTCCAGTTTCGCAGCCGGCGCCTGCCGAACGGCGACGTGGCGGGTTACCAGGTGGACAACAACTACCTTCAGCCGTGGAAGGCACGGCTCTATGATGAATTCGGCCGCCACGATCTCGCCTTGCAAGGGGAACGCACCGTTTTTGATCGCGATGGCAATAAACATACCGAGAAGCTTACCCTGGAACCTGGGGCGGACGATTTTCGGCTCGATGAATGGCACGAGTATCACCTGGTTGCGCAGGGGCATAAACTCTCGCTCCGGGTGAACGGAAAGCTCATCGCCGAGGTCATGGATAATGACGATGACAGTTTTGAGGCGCTGGGCCTGTTGGCCATGCAACTGCACACCGGCCCACCGATGAAGGCGCAGTTCAAAGACATCCGGCTAAAACGCCTCCAACCGGCGCAGCCGCCGACCGCGCGTGACGCGTTGCTCGCCGATGCCTCGCTCGCCTGGCAACTCGGTGAACGGCTGAACGCGCGCCAACCGCCGCTCAAAGCCGTCGGCAAGATCACCCCGCAGTTGCCGGCCACTGGGCCGGGCGCGCGGGCGGGGTCGGTCGCCGCCAAATTTGAGAGCGCTTACTTCGATCTCGAGCGGGACCTGAACCAGCCGAAGCTTTGGAACATTACCGGCGAGGGGCTGACCGTCTATCTGCGCGCCCGGGTGCCGGACGGGAACTGGAACGCGGGCCTGCTCGCCAAGCGTGGCAATCATGACGTGATGAACTTCTGCCTGTTCGGTGCAGATTTGGGAGGCACACCGGGACCGGACATCGGCTTCGAGGTTCACACCGATAAGGGCTTCGTCATGGTCAGCTTTCCGGTGTCGGCCATCGAAGCCACTAGCTGGCTCGACCTGGTCGGGCGTTATGATGGCAAAAAGATCTCTCTGCTCTGCAACGGCCGAATAATGGAAGAAAAAGCCTGGTCGGGAAAACTGACCGAGAACAAGGAACCCATCCTGATCGGCGCCGGTTCGTTTGACGGAGTACCAAAACTGCCATTCACCGGCGAGATGGAAGAAGCGGCAATCTGGTCGCGTGCGCTGAACCTTGCCGAGATATCCACGCTGCTCCGCTTGCCGGGATCCCCGTGAATCCAGCTCCCGGCAAAGAGCCGGGAGGGAGCCTGCAGTACGGTTTCAGGTCCCTCCTGCACTACCGCGTCCGCGTCGAACCCCGCGTAAGTATCAAGCACCCCTACTCGTCTTCGAAGGCGCGCAGGGTCCAAAAATCATCCGCCAGTTTGGTGTCCGAAATATAGTCGTAAGGCATCGTGAAGTAGCCTTTCATGCCCCAATCCGTCCCCCAGGAATTGCGGACGAGCACCCGCTTGGTGGAATCGTCGTAACCGACGGCGCACACCGCATGGCCGCCCATGGACTTTTCACCGGGCTTGGGCAGGTTCAAGGTCCCGGTCTTGGCGACCGCAGCGGACTCAAACGCCGTGTAGACCGTAAAGCCAAACACGAAGGGGTATCCTTCCGCCAGGCACTTTCTCATTTCCAACAATGAAAGAATGCGGTGGTAGGAGGTCACCTGGTGGTTGAGCGCCTCCTTGTAGCAGGCGGCCAATGGCTTTTGCTTGAATTTCGAGATGGTGTAGGGCCATGACTTTTCGCTGCACACTCCCTTTTTGACCAACGATTTAACCCCGTCGCGAATCGCGGCCCCGGCATCTTCATTGATCGTTCCCTCCATCGCGCGCTCGTTGTAGTAAATGAACAGGCGGCTCAGGTTGGTGACCGCACGACCGGCTTTGACTTCGAGGAACTCCAGGTTCCCGACCAGCGCGTTGCCGGTGCAACTGCCGAGCTGTCCCTGATTCTCGACCGGCGAACAGCCGGACCGCAAGTCCACCTTGGCCGGCAACGCCTTGGGCGGTGCGGCGATGGCGGCGTAGACCTTGTCCCGGTAGTCGGGCCGATCCGGCACCCAACCATACCATGAATTCACTTTCGATATGGGCATTGCTTATCCTCCAATAGATGCGGCGCGTTTAGCGCTTAGTGTGGGTTTCTCTGAAACCACTCGCACCAAGGCGGCGGAATGTCAACCAGCGAGCCTAGAGAACAACGAGGGAAACGATTGACGCGTTCCCCTGACGCTGGAATCTTTGGGGAGTGATTTCGCTGAATGGCCGTTAAGAAAACCGTGTTATGAAAACTGGATTACTACCCTGTCTGGCGGCGGGCATCCTCTGCCTCCTGGCGCTCGCCGCTCCGCCCACACTGACCGCGGCCGATGATCCCAAGGCCAACCGCCCCAGGATTTACGATGAATCATTGGACGGAACGACGCAGATCGACGCCGCGCTCGTCACTGCCAAAAAGGAGAACAAGCGCGTCCTGATCCAGTTCGGCGCGAACTGGTGCGGCTGGTGCCATAAGCTGCATCGCTTGGTTGATTCGGACAAGGAAGTGAAGGCGGAACTGGAAGCCCACTATGTCCTCATCCTGGTGGATGTGAACAAAGGGCATAACGCGAATCTGCAGAAGAAATATGGGGCGGAGCAAATGGGTTTGCCCAGCCTGGTGGTGCTCGATGCAACCGGCAAACACCTGACGACCAAGAACACTGGCGAACTCGAAGAGGGAGATCATCACAGCCCGGCCAAAGTCACAGCCTTCCTGAAACAGTGGGAAGCGAGATGATGGCAACGCGGGGGTGTCCCCGAGATCATTAACGCAGCGGAATCCGCAGCTGCCGACACGCCGCGATTAAATCCGAATCCCGGCGTTGGGTCCGAATTTTGACCAGAGGTCATTCCTCCACTCCGCAGCAATTTGGCTCACGCCTGCGGGTTCAACTGTTCGAAGTAAATCAGCGGCGTGTTTCGATACCGCGCCCGCCCCACTTCCGTCCAGCCGCACTTTGAGTAAAAAGGACCGGCACCAGCCTCGGCGTCAAAGGCATCGAGGCGGATCACATCGGCCGGCCAGGACCAGGCGATCTTCCGGGCCGCTTCCAGGCACCGTCTGCCGATGCCTTGCCGTTGCCACTTCGGATCGACCGCCATGGCGATGAGATACAGCGGTCGTGGGCACTCGGTGAAATAGGCCGTGTTGATGGACCAGGGCTTCCTGGTGGTTAAATGCAGCGTGCCGACGATTTCTCCGGCCTGCCGCGCCACGAAAACTTTGGACCGGCGCATGGCATAGAGCATACCCCTCGTGGTCGTCCGGGATGTCCACGGCCCGGCTCCATGCTGGCGAGTGAGATCCTCGGCCACTGCGATATGCAATTCCGACAACCGGCCCGCTTCAGCCGTGGTCGCAGCTTCAAAACTAAAGCACATAACTCCGGGTGCGATCTCTCGCGGACACTCGTTGACTCACTCTTCGCCGTCGAAATAGTCCAGCGGTTCGGACCGGATGATGCGGCGCTCGGGTGAATTCACGCACCACTTCTTACTGTCGGGGTAGTAATACGATTCACCGATTGGGTTGTCCGCAATCACGTAAATCACGAGATCTTCCGCGCCGTTATTGGTTAGCTGGTGCGGCTCACCCGGTTTAAACAGAAACGCGTCGCCGGGCTCGATCTCCGTGGTTCCATCCTGGTGCCGTACGATGCCCCGGCCGGAAATGACATGGTAGAATTCCCACTGGGCACTGTGCGAGTGGTAGGGACACGGCGTCATGCCGGGCGGGATGCGGCAAATCTCGACATCAAAAGGATGCCGCTCGTTGAGGTCCGTGGACCGCGGTTGACGTCCCAACTCCTCGGAGACTTCCTTGCCAAAACTGGCGAACTTGCCTTTGGGCGAAGTCCAGGCGAGCTCCGCAATTTTATTCGTATTGACCTTGCGCATAATCGGAAATCCAAGCGTACGAGTATTCTACTCGCGGCGATTCCGCGCGCAAGCGCCCCGGAAGCCCGCCCGGCCCTCACTTCCGGTAGGCGAGCACCATGCCCTCGTTGTTCATGGTGAACGTGTTCCCGCTCACGGCTCCGGTGGTGGTGCCGGCGCCCTCCCAGCTCATGGAAAGATTTGTGCCCTGCCGGGTGTAGGCGGCTTTGACCTCCCGGGTGAGGTCGGCGCGTCCGGGCGGAGCGAAAACCATTTTGCTCGCGCAGGTGCCATTGGAGCTAATAACGAAGCTGCCGGACTTAATGGCCACGGCGTGACCGTCATGCTGCACGTCGCAAGGCACCGGTTTGCCGTCCACGCTGACCAGGGTGTAGTCGCCCACCGGGTCGATGTCCGTGACGACTTTCGTCTCGGGGCGACATCCCGTCCAGACCGCCGCCATCAGCAGGGGCAGCAACCACCAACGGAGCATGGTGGAGATCGTTTGCTGTTTTTTGCCAGGTGAATTGATTCGCATGATTTTCATGCCACCATTTTAGCGCCCAACCCACAGACCCTGTAATCGATAAACCTTTTACCAACATCAAAGGAATCGATGCGAACGACCGGGTCATAAGCGCGGTTATTTGTTTTTCATTGACCCACCCAACTAATTCTGATAAACAATATTTTGTAAGTCAACTTATCCATCCAATAAACTATGAATAAAAAGGTGAAATTCTTCGGGGCAATTCTTAGTGGGTTGCTGGCGGCCAGCGCGGCTTGGGCACAAACCGGTCCCTCGGGTCCATACCAACTGACGGTGGGCGACGCGTCCAACCTGGTGTGGGATCTCGCGGTGATCGAACCGCTGCGCGATGTCAGCATCGAGGTGAGCCCGTCCAACAGCGGGGGATGGGTTAACATCCATTTTGTGGCGACCCCGGTTAGAGCATCGGGCGGCAAGGTGGCGGGTGCGGGCACCAGCACCGTGACCTTGGAATATGAGCCGGAATCGGGGGGAACGGCGACCAAAACCTTTACGGGGACTTACAAATTGAGCGGGTCGATCAGCTCCTCGAAGAGCATCGCCAAGGGGTCCTTCTCAGGGACGGTCTCCGGCACGATCAACGATTTTGAAGGCGCCACCCGCAATGTGAAAGCCACCGGGTCCACCAGCTTCGCAATCGACAATGCCACCAAAACGGTTTCCGGCAACAACAAGGCCAGCGCGTCCGCCTCGGGCCTCGGGAGCATTTCCTCCAAAGACACCTTTGGCCCGAAAGACCTGAATGATCCCGATCTTGGAAATGGAAATTGGACCCTGGACCTGACTCTCGCCACGAGCGGCAAAGTGGTCACCGCCAGCGTCGCCAATGTGACACTGAGCTCCGGGTTGGTGCTGCCCTTCACCGCCAAAGGCACCTATACCGCCAAGACACAATCCACCAAAATCGTGTTGACCGGCACCGGGGTGGCCAAGGGAACGAGCCTGCAAATCGGGATGATCGGGAACCAGGTCAAGACCGTGAAAGGCAAGCTCCTGGGACAATCCGTTAACGTGGCGCGCTAACCTATTCTAACTCTACCCACCGGGCCTGCCTTGCGCGGGCCCGGTTTTTTGTTGCCGCAGTGTAGCAACCCGTTTCCCGGTCCACCGCCGGTCAATCAAGCCGCCTCGCGGCCTTGTTTGCGGCGGATGAGGGGACGACCTTCACCGGCCACCGCCGCCTGGGTAATCTCGACGTGGAGAATGTCATCATTGCTGGGCACTTCGTACATGATTTCCAGCATGATTTTCTCGAGCAAACTGCGCAACGCCCGGGCGCCGGTGCCCTTTTTGATGGCCAGCGCGGCCAACTCCCGCAGCGCTTCGGGAGCGAATTCCAGCTCCACCCCTTCCATCGAGAGCAGCTTGGCGTATTGCCGCGTCAACGCGTTCCGCGTGTCGGTCAGAATCGAGACCAACTGTTCTTCGGTCAACTCCCCGAGCACCGTGACCATCGGCAACCGGCCCACAAACTCCGGGATAAAGCCGAAGGACAGCAAATCTTCCGGTTCAACTTGCGCGAGGATTTCTTGTCGGTTGATGGTGGCAATATTATTACCGTCGCCGGGCGTGCGGAAGCCCATGACGTTCTTCCCGAGGCGACGATGGATGATCCGCTCCAGGCCGACGAAAGCGCCCCCGCAGATGAATAGCACGTCGCGGGTATCGACGCGGATGTATTCCTGCTGCGGATGCTTGCGACCGCCCTGCGGCGGCACATTGCAGACCGTGCCTTCCAAAATCTTGAGCAGGGCCTGCTGGACACCTTCACCGGAGACGTCGCGCGTGATGGAGACGTTTTCTGTTTTGCGCGCGATCTTATCGATTTCATCGATGTAAACGATGCCGCGCTGAGCCCGTTTCACGTCATAATCGGCGTTCTGCAACAAGCGCAGAATGATGTTCTCGACATCCTCGCCCACGTATCCCGCCTCGGTCAGCGTGGTGGCGTCGGCAATGGCGAACGGCACCTCGAGCAATTCCGCCAAGGTGCGCGCCAGCAGGGTCTTGCCCGAACCGGTGGGCCCGATCATCAGAATATTGCTCTTCTCGATTTCGACGTCGTCCTGCCGGTGCTCGCCCGCGGCCGACTCCTCATCGGAACCGGCGGAAGACTCCTGCAGGATGCGCTTGTAATGATTATGGACCGCCACAGCCAGCGTCTTCTTGGCGTGATCCTGCCCGATGCAGAATTGATCCAAGCGGCGCTTGATCTCGCTGGGCTTGGGAACGTTGATGCGTGGCTTGTGCTTTTTCGGCTGAGGCGTGAGTTCCTTGTCCAACACCTGCTTGCAGAGCACGACACAATTGTCGCAAATATACACCCCCGGTCCCTGGATGAGTTTTTTAACCTCAGCGTGGGACTTGCCGCAAAAGCTGCAGAGCGTAATGCTGGTGGGCCGGGCCATGGCTTACTCTTTTTTGTCGGCGAGACTCGTCGCGCGCTCGGCCAGGGTCGTGATTTCCTTGCGGGACTGCACCACTTCATCCACCAGGCCGTAGGACTTGGCTTCCTCGGAGCTCATGAAGTTATCGCGATCGCAATCCTTCTCGACCTGCTCGATGGTGCGGCCGGTGTGCTTCGAGATGATGGCGTTGAGGCGCTGCTTCAGCTTGAGCATGTAGCGCACGCGAATTTCCACGTCGCTGGCCGGCCCCTCCGCTCCACCCAACACCTGGTGGATCATGATGTTCGAGTTGGGCAAAGCGTAGCGCTTGCCTTTGGTGCCGCCGCAGAGCAGCACCGCTCCCATGCTGGCGGCCTGCCCGATGCAATACGTGTTCACATCGCAGGTCAAAAACTGCATCGTGTCGTAAATTGCCAGGCCGGCCGTCACGCTGCCGCCGGGCGAGTTAATATAAAGATGGACGTCCTTCTTCGGATCGCTCATCTGCAAAAAGAGCAGTTGGGCGATGATCAGGTTGGCCACCATATCGTCCACGGGGGTTCCCAAGAACACGATCCGGTCCACCAGCAAACGCGAATAAATATCGTAGCCGCGTTCACCGCGGCCCGTTTGCTCTACCACCATGGGCACTAAAAAGTTTTGCATATCACTAGATTCTCCAGTGACGCAACCTAGCGGAGCTACTGTCCGGGGTCAAGCGTGGCTCCGGGCGCGGCGGAAACTCATGCGGCTGGGAAGTTTGGCGGCCAGGTGCGGGTCCCCGCCCACGCGATCGAGCGCGGCCGAATGAACCGGGTTGACATGCCGCCGGACAAGTTCCGCAAAGGCCGCCTCGGACCTGGTTTGCGCGAATTGCTGGAGCAGCTCTGGATCGGTTGACATCTTCAATTTCAATGTATAGCACCCGCCGAAGTGCAAACCGCACAAGAAAAATCGGCTAAAATGCCAGTGCGGCTAGCTGGGAAAAATTCAACGGCCACAAAGTCGCATGTCTTTTGGCGGGACGAGCCGTCGCCGCGCCGAATGGTTTGGATTGGCGGAGTGGGTTCATAATCGGGGTTTGGGTTAAAAGTTGGTGAGAAAGGGTGAGAATAGGTGAGAATTAGCCAGAAAAGAGGGCGAAAAGTGAGGTGTGAAACGTGGGGCCGCCGCGATGGGAAGCGAACCACGGAATACTGGGAATAAGCGGAAGGGGAGGCGGACGGAGGAAACTGCCTGAGGGCTGGGACGGGGCAAAAACTGGGGCCCAGGCGGAGGTTCGGGGTGCCGCGCTACCGGGTTCAAAATAGCGGGTAGTCGCCGCGCCGGGTCCGGACTCAGCGCTCTGCATGCCGCGCTTTTCGGTCATCTCACCCTATATGGCGTGACAAAGGCTGTACCTAAAGCGACAAAACGTGTACAAGACATGGAGTTTAAGCGGTGTCGGCGGTGCAGCCATGGCGGAGGGGGGCACACCCTGAAAAAGCCGTCCCACCGTCCCAAGGCCGTAAACATTGGGTGATTTTGATCTTTTAGCCGTCCCAACGGGGTCCCAAGCCGTCCCGGAACCGCTCCTGGGCCCAGCGAGACCCCGTTACGAGATTACCAGACGTTACCAAATGTTACCAAACGTTACCGAAAATGGAATTTTCACCCGGTCTACCCCAAAGCGGCCCTCCTCCTGCCTGAGCCCAGCCGAAATTGCCGAAGGCTGCTCGGTTACGCGGAGGTATTGGGCCACCGCGGTGCAGCCATGGAGGAGGGAGGCAAAGGGTCAGGAACTTTACCAAAACTTTACCGTTTTTGACCATTTTTTCAGCCGGTCGGCCACGGGCACACGAAACCGGCTGAAGCCGGGACACCAAACCCAAACGCCCTCTGGTTCATGCTCTCACCCGCTTTTATCACACCTATTTCGTCTTACTGGCCGGACGGACAGCAAAGACTCTGACCTGGTCCATGGGAATAACGCCACGGACGGGTTTTAGTTGAAATTTTAGGGATGCGCGCTGCCGCACCCGACACCTCCCTATCTCACCGAGAAAGGCCCAGGCAACTGGGGGTTACTGGCACTCCACCGGAATGTTTTCGCCGGCCAACGGACGCTGCACCGCAACGTCCAATTGACGATTCAGACTAGCAAACGTTGATGGAAGTGTCAAGCGGGGGGAAGGACTGAGGGCGGAGGACGGAGGTCTGAGGACGGAGGACTGAGGACTATAGACCGTGGACTATGGACTATGGACTGTGGACCGAAAAAGCAGAGATCAGGAATGCAGCGGAAATCGAAGGACTGAAAAAAGCTGAAACTCTCCGGCGGCGGCCCGAACGTATCGAGTGGCTAGGGCGTGTGTCACGTGAAGGCGACCGCGAGTGTGACCTCGTGGCTGTCGGGATGCGGGGGAATAGCCGGGATGACTGGCGCGCCAAAAATCACCCCCCTTAACTATGGCCCGCATAAATCGGCCAAAGATCGGCAGCAGTGGCCCCGAGACACTGGCGTAATGTGCAACCGCAGCGGAATCGCGGGGTCCGCTGCCTGCGGTGGGTTGGCCGATTTCATTGGTGTAGGGCAGGAAATAAGTCCCTGTGCGAGGCCACATAATCCGATGCGCGTTGCGCCCACTGATCCTCCGCGCAAGCTGCCCAGAACTCTCGCGTCAATTCTTCACCTAAAACCTTCCACTGGACATTCTCTGGTAATCGGTTCAATACACGTCGGCGCTCCGTCTGATCCGATGGCAAATGGCCGCGCGGAAAAAGACCAATGGCTCTACGGAGAACGTCCGCTGATTTGGATGCGCCAATCGTGTCCAGTCCCAGCACAGCGTCAGCCGCGAACTTGCCTGCATCGTTGAAAAAGAACTGATGAAGCCCGCCACCGTTCGTCTCCAACCCCAACCAAGTCAGCGCGAGCAGCCAACGCTCGGACTCGGTGAGGGACTCAAAGCCTCCTGCTTCGATCTTTTCGTAGAGGAGGTCGATCGATCGCTTTCCGCTGTCGCTCATTGCAGGGACTCAGGCCAACGCAGGGTGCAGCCGCGCCAGGCCAGCGACGCCGGATACGCCGCGAAGCGGGCTCCCGGCGTCCGCTGCCACGATTTGTGCATCATTTCTCCTTTCCAAAGCTCCCGAGGAATCTGAGTGATCCCCACACCTCGGGGGCCTCCCGCAAAGCTAGATAAAACACCACGAAGGCCGCATGGGCTGCGGTAATTCCCTTTTGTTCCGCGGTGGCTATCGCTTCCTCCAAAAAGAACTGAGCATGCGAAAACCCGGTAAGCAGCTCTCTGATGGGCTTCGGCTCCTTTTCCACCGTCATCTCGGAGACTTTCCATAGCTCGGTTGACAACTGAAGCTTCGCTTCGACATCGTCTTTGATGTGGCCGTCAAACTCATCTTCGTCCGTGAAATCGCCGATCCACACTGAAGCAGTCTCAGAGGCTGGAAACTTGCGCTTCATGGTTCTGCACAAATTGGGATTATACGAACGGATGGTTCGTGTATCTAGAAGCTCGATTTAACATCTTAAACCTCTCACGGTTAATATCTTACGCTAGAACGGCAGGGTAGATCAACTATTAAAAAAGAGCCCGTTTTCACCCTGCTATACTGACCACCCGTTCGTTGATCCAATCAGGCAAATCCATAACTCAACCGTGGATGAAGCTGCATTACGGCCCGGGGACAGTTCCAAATCCCCAAGCCGTTAATCTCACCGGAACCGCCTGATGCGGACCCGCATGTCAGGCTGGTCCCGACGTAGCTTTAGCGAAGGCGGATTGTGTGGGAGCCGGGAGGTAAACCCTCCCGGCGATTAAGCGGTCTGCTCATGCAACAAATCTCCGTATGTCTTGCGTGCCGTCACAAACCCGTACCCGCCAACCCCCGTAAACGCGACACCAAAACCAAGGAGAAAGGTGGGAACAAGCCAAAGGGTGCTGAAGGAGCGAATCCTGGCATCTTCGGGGCAGTTGGACGGAAAGAGCACCTCCACCGCAGCTCCAACTTGATGAGTTGGCGGGTTCTGAGCGCACGTGGTACGCACGGTGTGCGCCTGCCCGGAACCATCCGTGAACGTAAATACGGTGACGTAACCACCGCCACTAGACCCTCGGAGACCACCCCTTCCGTTCCGCCATTCCAAATCCACCACCCGCCCAGTTGCGGATTTCGAAGTACGCATGAACATCCAGGTTTGCCAGGCGAGGAAGGCAGAGGCGGCGACGAGCCCTACACCGACCAAGAAAAGGGCCGCGGTAAGGACTCTTGCTTGTCGAAAATTGTTCACGTGCGCACGACTGCTGCTTAACGACCCGCGCTCACTCGCGCCGGGCCACTGACTCCCGATAAGTAACAGAACGCACCCCCGGCCTCGAGTGCAGCGCGATAGTTCGGCGTTCAGGGCTCATGTGAAACGGCTGCAACTTGTAACTCCTCGTTGCTCGGGCCGGGAAACTCACGGTCTAAATCGACGAAATACATCTTGAGCTTCGGATCGCCGGTATGCGCTCGAATCAGGATGTCAATGTCCGCGGGATCGGTGGTGAAAAGTTGCCAGTAGATATCGTCCCACATATGCAAGACGGCCCTCAACTCCTTGGGCCAAGTCTTGGAGGTCAAACAGAATTCCCGGCTCCAAATGCGGTTCAAAAAACTGAAGGCAGGCCGCTTAGGGAAGATCGGGAGAAAAGCACCCTCACAAAAATGCATGGTTGTTCCCCAGCGAGGAAAATCATCTCCTTTGAGGAGCATCAGTTGGCTTTTGAGGTTTGCGCCGACAAAAGCGGAACCAAACTGCTTCCGTAGCCCCGGTATTGGGTCCTCAAGCCCGTTCTCGCCGAAGCTGACGCAAAAATCCGTTGCGAAAAAGTGACCGCGCCAAACGGAAGCCAATGGGCGAAACGCATAAAAGAAATCCGAACAGTTCTCAGCAACCTTGCCGTGGACGAAAATAGGTGCGCCGTTACCCTGGATGGCGGTTACTGACTGCGGATAGATGCGAAGGCCGTGGATATTCATAGGAACGTCAACACGCCGAACGACACTGCGCAGTGGCGCGCCGCCAAAGATGTGCCGAATGCAAAACTAGCCCAATCGGCGCGTCCACTGCCGTAGCCTTGTTAGGGCACAAGATCGTCATACTCTAGTCCTCATCTTTCGCCGACTAGAATAGACAGCGAAGCTGGCGATGAAGGTGAAGATGGGGGCAAGGAGCGGAAATGCGGCCAGACAAGCCAGCACGCCCTCAACGCCTCTCAACTCTCTGCCTTCAAAGACTGGTCTGCTCTCGCCAAATGCAGTGAAAACTGCTCCGAGCACGCACAGCAAAAGTGTGAACACGGACATCGGCAGTAGGAGGCAACGGAATATCCGCGAAAATCTGGTTTCTGTCGGTGGGATGAGTGGCAACATGGTAATCGCGTTGAAGTGCCCTAACTTAGGACTATACGAACGGATGGTTCGTGTATCTAGGAGCTTGATTTAACATCCTAAACCTCTCACGGTTATTATCTTACGCTAGCACAGCAGCGTAGGTCAACTATTAAAAAAGCCCGTTTCCACCCTGCTATACTAACCACCCGTTCGTTGATCCAATCAGGCAAATCCATAACGCAACCGTGGGTAGAGCCGCATCACGGCCCGGGTCCAGTTCCAAATCCCGAAGCCGTTAATCTGACCGGAACCGCCCGCTGCGGCCCCGCAGGTCAGGTGGTGTGGGGAGTTGGGAGGTAAACCCTCCCGGCGACCTGTATAGGCCGTTCAGTCTGCAATCAAGAACTTCTGCATCTTCTTGGCAATCGGTTCCAGCTGCCCAGCCTCGATGAGCAGCATCGCCGTCAGGGTCCAGTCGAATGGGTATGGCCCCGACCTCATGCGCACTGCCAGACTCGTGTGCCCGGTGGAATCGCTCGTCGCAGTGAGCGAAAGCTCCCCCTCAAGCGAACCCCATTCCTTCTGACCACTCCATCCCTGCCAGTGTGCAGCCAAGTCACGAAAGAACGCTGCCATGTGTGCCGGTTCGTATGCGTAAACCCGCCCCGACCCCTCAAAGTTCGGCCCGCGAAGAGCGGCCTGAAAGTAGTCACCTGAGAAGTCAGAAAACACCAAGCTCGTTCCGTCGTGTGAAGACTTGATGGCGACCAGTGGGTACATGCGCTCTTACTGCCAACGTTGGCTCAGGCAGGCCGGGGTAGTGATGTCCGAATGCAAACAGAAGCGCGATCCCGGCCTTGCCTCTAGCCCTTCAGGGTTAGGCCATGTCCTTCTCATGTGACTGAATCAACTCTGACACTCGCTTCCAGTCGATGATCTGCTGACTCACCGGCCAGATACGAAGCGAAACCCGATAATAACCGATGTCGCGCAGGAACGCTCCGATGCATAGACCAACATAGAGCCAGCCAATGGCGGGAAAAGCTGGGACCAAGAATAGATAAACCAAAATTCCAATCACAGCCAGCAGCAGCCACTGTCGCCAGCAGGTCCGAAATAGCTGACTGATAGTCAGTCCAGCTGTGTGGTAGCGCCAGTAAATCTTCAAAGCTTTGTATTGGAGGCGTGTCAATTTCATAGTGCGCGTGAAGTGGCCTAACTATTTAGTAGTCATGAAAGCATTCCTAGTAAGTAGATATTCACGGACAAACTTGGAATTGGGTCCTGGTTTTACTTAGGTCACCCAAAAACGCTATGCCGGTCTGCAAACATCGTCAACTCGAAAGGGAAATGCGGAGCCTAAAGAACGCTCGCCAGGAGCGGAAGGCGGTGGTTCCCAACCCCATCGTGAAGCTGCTGGACCCAGTACGGGAAATGGATCAAATCTTAGGTCAGATCATTTTGGGCATACTGGCGGTGTTCTCGGTGTGAACCTCTCCCCCACCCGCACCTGCATAAGCGAGCTTGGAAGCTCGCGCTCCGACTGCTTCCTTTCCGCGGGGTCCGCGTTAGCTGGTGATGCTTGCGACCTGGTCGGCGCGTTGTCGGTAGCTGTGGTCTCGCCGGTGCGGTCGTCAAAAAGCCCCCGGCTGAATCCCAACTTCTTTGCTCCAGATCTCCACTACTTCCGATTGGCCGCGGGGAATCCATCCGACCAATCTTTGGCTCATCGGAAAGAGGCGATTCCACCACCCGGAATTTATCATATGTGCCATTACGGTGCCCCTGGGACCAGCGTATTCAAAATAGCCGTCGACTTGGCATCTGATTGTATTCCGCGGAAGCGAGAACTCGCCACGTACTACTTCACCCGGAAGCATCAGGCCCATGCTTGTCACGCCACGCCCGCGATAAGAATTCGTCCACACGCTCCCCACCTGAAAGCGTGCCTTCAGGAATGGAGAATCCGACCACATCAAGGTGCCAGGGCCGTGGTTGCTGGCCAGAACTGAGAGGACTACCAAATCTCCCACAATGCGCTGCCGCTCAATAACTACGGTGACTTTCCCATGGTAACGCGCTGAGATCGCTGCAAAATAGCCGATGACGGCGAGCCCCAAGAGGCAGCAGGTCACCAGAAGAGCACACCGCCTAACATGCATAACCTTTAGAGGGTGTATCCGCCGTATCCTCACGAATAACCGTCCGAAAAGTTGGAGCGTGCGTGGGCCTGGCGGATACAATCTGGTTGAACTGTGCCGCGGAGCCTGGGGCCTTACTACTGTGTAGAGTATTCAAAAGTTACCCTCCGGACGTTCATTTTCAGGCACTGGCGACCCATATCTCAAAAGCCAGGACCGGGTTCCGGCCATTGCCGGATCCGTGGCGATTGTCCATACCGCCGGCGTCCTTGTCCATCCCAAACGCGCGCCCACGCTCTCTGCGGGGCGGTTTAGTTCAACGCAAAGGTCAACAATGCGGCGGAGCCGCATTTGCCGCACCGCCTGGTTTGAAATCGGGCTTGTCGCACGCAACGACGCAAAGCCGCCAAGGTTTTCCTCCGAAAGTCCGCGGACCACCCGCTCGATACCGTCTTTCATCATTCTTTGCGTCTTCCCGGCTTCGCGTGAGTGTTGCTTCCTTTTCGGCCATTTGATCGTTGGTAAAGAATTCCCAGTAAGTAGATAATCGCGGACAAACTGGGAATTAATTCCTGGTTTTACTTACGTGACCCAAAAACGCTTTGGCGGTCCGCAAACATCGTCAACTCGAAAGGGAAATGCGGAGCCTGAAGAACCCGCGCCTGGACCGGGAGGCGGTGGTTCCCAACCCCAACGCGAAGCTGCTGGATCAAGTCCGGAAAAGGGATCAAATCTTAGGTCAGATC
>DBMR01000032.1 GCA_002298785.1 Verrucomicrobia subdivision 3 bacterium UBA693 | reverse complement strand
CCATAAAAAGGGGGGAAGGAGAGAGTCTCTGCCAGCAGGCAACGCAACCGTGCGGCGAGCGGGGCCAGATCCGGGCTGTAGTATCTTCTTCCAAACTCCTCGTCTGACATGGGCAGACGGTCCCGCAGCACCTCCGCGACGAACCGCCGGGTGGCGCGGGTTTCATGCATCCCGTGAAGAATCACCATCAACACCACGACCGCGATTGCCCCGATTCCAAAACAAGCCAGCCACTGCATGGTGTCGGCCGGAGGGTACGAAATGGAGTGAAGGAATAACCCGAGCAAGCACAACCCCACGAAAACCACGATGGCTGCAATGATAACCACTGCCGTCCAACCAAGTTTTTTGGGCTCTTGTGTTGGTCCCGTTGGTTTCATGACAGCTCCCCTCTCTCTTCATCAGTCGCCGTCCGGTTGCTCGATTTGCTTCGGGGCACTGGGGTCCGCGCCTGTGGCGCCCTGCTGTGTCACATATTCAAACAAGTCCCCGAGGGTTCTCGCTCTCTCTACAAAATTGTCCGGCAACTCCAGACGGTAGGCATCCTCGATCGCCATCACAAGTTCCACGAGGTCCATGCCGTCCCCACAAAGCACTTCCTGTGTGAGGTCCACTGGGCGGTCGTCCGGACGCAGGCTGCTTATCCGCTCTTCCTTGACTCCCAACGCTTCCCCAACGACCTGAACGAAGCGCCGGATCTGCTGTTCGTCGTGCGTCGGAAACTGCTCCCTCCACAACTGGGTATGGTCGGTGCGGCCACGCAAGGGGTGGAACGCCGCTCGGATGCAGAAGAAGACCACAAAACAGACCACTACCACCACGGGCCATACCAGGGTCTTATGAGAAGGGCCCAGAACCGCGCTGACAAACATGAGGCATAAGAGGCCAAATAGAAACATCCCTACCCACACCAGCGATCCCGGCACTCCAGGTCGTCTCGCACCGTCTTGACTTGGAATCTTTGCCCGCATGCGTGCGTTGAACGTGGCCTTCGAACATGTGAAATATAGGCCGAAACGTGGGCATTAAACATTCGAAAAAGTTGAACGGCAGTTGCCGGAAATCGATACATCGCCTGTAAACGGTGCTGGGAGCATGGTCGGGGCACGTTGCAGGAGAGTTACCAGATAAGGTCTCCAAGTTGCCTGGAGCAAGAGTTTGCTCCGCAGGTAGTCCCGACCACTTGCGGAGAGCAGTGCACAGCGGAGGCCAGCCATTGCGGCAGCACCCGGTTCCTTCCGGAACATCCCGGATTGGCTTAGTCTTTGACCGCTAACGCGTTTGCAGCCGGTTTCGACCACGCCGGCACCAATAAGTCAACCATTCTGTCGGTAGCGCAAACATCATGGGACCTGTATTTGGTGCGCGCGCGGCGGCAAAAGGTAAAGCGTCATGGCGAAGATCAGATAGACCATCAGCACCAAAGCCCCGACGAACCAGGTCGACCGCCCGCTGTTCGTGACAAGACACGCGGTGAGGGTGGAGATGAGGATCATGACCACCGCGCCGGGCCAGAACTGGAGGTCCATCGGCGATGGGCCGATGAAATAGCTCACGAGCACCAGGACTGGCGCCACAAAAAGCGCGATTTGAGAAGCGCTGCCCAGGGCAATGCCCACGCTCAGGTCCAACCGGTTCTTGCGGGCGCCGGAAAAAGCCGAAGTCATTTCCGCCGCACCGCCCACAAGCGCCACGACGATGAAACCTACGAAGGCAGGCGTCATCCCGAACGCCTCCGCCGCCTTCTGCACCGACTCGACGAATATCTCGCTTACCAGCGCGATCAGCACCGTAACGCCGCCCAGCGTGGCTACGGCGAGGCCGATGGGCCACGGGGCCTCGCCCGCCTCGGCGGTTTCCGCGCTGGCAAAGAGTTCGGGGTGCGTCTTGAGCGAGAACACCATACCCAGCCCGTAGGCCACGATGAGCAGCACCGCCAAGCCGAGGCTCAACTTGCGGGTGAAGGCAGCCACCGCCGCAGAATCGGCCTGGGAAACCGCCGAAGGAATCAACAGCGCGATCGTGGCGAGGAACAGCAACCCTGCCTGCATGCGGGCACCGACGCGGTTGTATTCCTGCAAGTGGTGTTTGAGTCCTCCGAGGAAGAATGATGCCCCCAGCATGAACAATGTGTTGGCGACAATGGCTCCAGCGATGGAGGCTTTCACCAGCATGTATTCCCCGGCACGCAGAGCCGCCAGCGCAATGATCAGTTCTGTCAGATTCCCCAAGGTGGCATTGAGCAAGCCGCCCACCGCATCGCCGGTTTTGGCCGCCACGGATTCGGTGGCATGACTCAGCAAAGCCGCGAGGGGCACGATAGCCAGGACCGACAACACAAACAACAGCGTGTGGGACTCGTGCCAAAGCTTTTGGGCGGCAAATACGACTGGAACAAGGGCGAGCAGCCACAGCAGCGGGTTGTGTCGGATTTCGTGGAGCAAGTGTTTCATAGTGTATTGGGCTTGAGAGACAATCGTGAGGAGTAGATTCGCGTGACCAACCCGAAAAAGAGACCGGCGGAAAGTCCGCACATGAGGATACCAGTCAATCCCTCGACCGGACCCAAGATGCGCCAAGGTTTCGGCAACACCAGATCGCCATAGCCAATTGTGGTGTAGGTGACCCCGGCAAAGTAGAACGCCGCCTCGGCATCGGGCAGGCACTCCTGCCACAAATAGAAGAGCGCCCAAACGGTGATTTCCACCACATGCATGAGGATCAACAACCACGTCACGCGGATGAGCAACCAGGCGATGGGCCAAGGTTGTGTGGGTGGTGTGTTGTGAGATTTCATGAAGGACCGCAGCACCAGGGCAAACCCCGCGGCATGCACGGCCACGGTAATGGCCACGAGAATTGCAGCGATGAAAATAACGGAAAGCATGTTTTGGTTTTTGGAGTCTGGAGTCCGGTTATCATCAGTGTGGTTCTTCCGATGAAACGGAAGGCGACGGACTCGCTTCACGACCTGGCGGTGTGGTTGGGGACGGCTCGCCGCTTGTTTCCCAATCGCGTGGCACTTCGATGACTGGTGTCGCGGTCGCAGGGAACGGTTTTGGAGCGGGACCGACAGAGGCAGGTCTCGGCGTCGTATTGCGCGGGACCGGGAGCTTCGGCTTGTTGACATTAGCCGCGGGTTTCGCGGAGGAGGGCGCGGGCGCTGGCAAGGTCGTGTGCCCCTGCTTTGGCTTGGTCCCCGGAGCGACCGGCGCGCCTTTGGCTGCCATCGGCAGGAGCTTGCGTTGCATCCTGGGTGCCGCGATCGGCCTTTTCGTGGCAGGTCGTTTGGCGGTTTTCTTCCGCAACACTGGCTGAGTCGCCTGGCCGGATGCACACTGCTTCTCTGCAGCAACCATTGCTTCGCGGGCCTCAGCCAAACCCGCCTTGGCGCGTTTGAACTGTTTGCGGGCGAGACGGACGGCCTTCTTCGCCGCTTTGCGTCGCGCCTTCGCGAGACGTAACCGTGCTTTTGCAGATTTCGCCGCTACGGCAGCTTTGACCAACCGCAGACGTGCGGCTCCGACTGAGTTCTTCGGGGCCGTGCCCGTGGGACTAGGTTTAGCAGTTTTCATTTTCCTGGCGATGTGGTTGCGTGGTTAGTTAGGGCAGCCGAGATGGCAGACAAAAGGGCGTCGCGATCAACTGGTTTCTTCAGGCACGCGACGGCCTCCGAACCGCGCACTCGCTCCTCCGTGCCCGGTTCATCATAAGCTGTGATGACGATGACCGGCAGGTGGATCTGACGGGCCAAGATAGCCTCGAGCACTTCAAAACCGCTTACCCCCTCCATGTGCAGATCCAGCAACAGGCAGTCCAGCGGGTGTGAATCCAAGACGTCGAGGAGATCCGCACCCCGCTCATACTCCAGCACCTGGAAGCCCCGGCACGCGAGCAACCGGCGCAGTGCCTTGCGCATCTCCGACTCGTCATCCAGTACTCCGACCGTTGGTCGTGCGATTGCCATCGGAACGAGATGATGGAGGCAATCGAAGAGGTGGCGCTACTAGACCTTGGTATAGTAGCAAAGGACTGAAGGCGGCGTAGTGTTAGCATATGATGGAGCCGGGAAGCCCTGCACGAAGCTGCCCGCGCTGGTATTGGCCGGCGTCAGGCACCGGACCTGATCACATCTCAGACGTTGGCAGAAGCGAGTTCCTTGCCCTACTGGTCAGCTTCTGGCCATTCTTTTTGCCAGATGCCGGGCTTGGGGCAGCCACGTATGAGCAGCGTGTTGTTGCGGCCGTGATCGCCGGTGAGGCCTCGAATCAAGGGCGGGCAGGCATGATGGCGGTTGCGGAAGTCGTCCATCAGCGGGTGGTCGAATCCGGTTGGACGCCATTGCGGGTGGTGACGTACGGCAATGGGAGTGGGAACCACGCGTTCTCGGTCTTGAACCGAACAACGCCCTCGGCGCTGGTTGGCAAGTGGCAGAAGGAACCAGTTTACAACACAGCATTGGAATTGGCACAACTCCTGTGCGAAGCGCCCGAAAAGCTCGCGGCCACGACACGCTCCGCGAACTTCTTCACACGGCTGGGAGAGAAACCGGAATGGGCACGCGGAAGGAAGCCAGTTGTGGTCATCAAAGACCACGCATTCTATCGAATCCCCAAGACAGCCGGTTCCAGGAGGGCGTGGTGAGGTTTGGAACCAACTTGATTCTCAAGGCGGCGGATCCAGGTCCATGGCTACGGAGACCGTAGCGCGTCACACGAATCCGCAGTGGTCGACACCATGACCAAAGCGACAATTTTCAAAGGCCGAGTCGCTGCGCAGCACGCACCAGGTCGGCCAGCGACACGACGCCCATCTTCTTCATAATGTGGGCGCGGTGCAGCTTGATATTCTGTTCACCGGTGCCCAGGTCCGCGGCAATCTGCTTGTTCAGTTGCCCGGCCACGACGTGCTCCATGACTTCGCGCTCGCGCGCTGACAGACTGGCCAGCCGGGTCTTCAGCACCTCGGTCTCCGCGAACGTCTGCCGCCGTTCGCCCGCCACTTGAAGGGCCACGCGCACCGCCGAGACCAGCGCCGCCGCATCCACGGGCTTCGTCAAAAAGTCCGTTGCCCCTGCCTTGATGGCGCGCACACTCATGGGGATGTCGCCGCAACCGGTCAGAAAGATGATGGGGAGCGGGATTTTCTGTTGGGTGAGGCGCCGCTGGAGCTCCAGCCCGTCCAGTTCCGGCATGGCGACATCCAGGACCAGGCAGGCGCATTCCTGCGGGCTGTAGGCTTTGAGGAAGGCGTCAACGGAGACAAAGCCGCGGACATCGAAGCGTTTAGCCCGCAGCAGACGGGTGAGGGCTTTGACCATCTCGAGTTCGTCGTCGAGAAGATAGACCGTGCCGGTGGAGGACGAAGGCATATGGGAAGGATAGGGTTCGGAGTTCAGGGTTCGGGGTACCCCGGTGGCAAATCGGCGCGGTATTCGGTCGGTTCTTCTTGAACTCCCAAAAATGTAGTTACTCATTTCTTTTCTCCTGGATCCTGAACCCCGACCCCTGAACCCTTCTCTCCGTCCTCGCTGGCCACCGGCAACTTGAAACAAAATACCGCTCCTCGCTCCGGGTGGCGCTCCGCCCAAAGCCGGCCGCCGTGGGCGCCCACGATGGACCGGCAGATGGCCAGGCCGAGGCCCAAGCCTTGGGGCTTGGTGGTGTAGAGGGGCTGGAAGAGGCGCTCCACATCGGCGGGCAGACCTTCGCCCTCGTCCCGCACAGAGGCGCGGACGTGGGCCAGGTGAAGGGTCGTCCGCAGATGAAGCCGGCGCGACCCGGGCGCATTGGCGGCCATGGCGTCAGCCGCGTTGAGAATTAGGTTGAGCACTAGCTGTTGGAGCTGCACTCGATCCCCCGCGATCAGCGGCAAGTTGGGATCCAGGTCACACGTGGTGGTCACACCGCGGCCGAGCAGTTCCGCGCGAGTCAGGTTGAGAACCTCTTCGATGACGGTGTTGAGCGAAAGACTCTGCAGCGAAGCCTGGCCGCCTTTGAATAAGGCCCGCATCCTCAGGATGACTTCTCCCGCCCGACGATCGGCTTTCACGATGTCGGTAAGGATGGCTTGCACTTCGGCCGTATCCGGCGGTTCCTGGGTGAGGAGCTCCTGCGCCGCCTGGGCGTTGCTGAGAATGATCCCAAGCGGCTGGTTCAGCTCATGGGCCAACGACCCGGAGAGCGCGCCCAGAGTGTTCACGCGCGTTAGATGCGCCAGATTGCTACGCAGGCGCTGGCTTTCCAACTCCGCCCGCCGCTGCTCAGTGATGTCGTGGATCACCCCAATTCGCCGCACTGTCTTGCCGTTCGCGTCCTGCTTCTCTGTGCGCGAGACGTGGCTGAACCACAGAGTCCCCCGCTCGGGATGCTGGTAGCGGTATTCAAGGCTCACCCCCGGAAGTTCGCCCCCCAAGACCTTGCGGCTCAACTCCTGCACCCTCTCCCGATCGTCCGGGTGGATGTGCTCAATCCAGAATTCCTGCACGCGGTGATTGGCCTGTGGAGGCAAGCCCAGCAGGAGGCGCAGGCGATCATCCACGAAAAGCTGCCGCGGATCCGTTCCCATTTCATAAAACCCAAGCCCCGCCACCTCTACCGCCGACGCCAGGCGCGCGTCGCTTTCCCGCCGCGCCTCCTCAGCCTGCTTGCGCGAAGTGATGTCCTCTTTGACACCCACAAATCCAGTGATCCTGCCGGTGGCGTCGAGCACCGGCGAAATGACCGCCCATTCCCAGTAAAGCTCGCCGCTTTTTTTGCGATTGTGGAACTCTCCCTGCCAAGTCTTCCCGCTCGTGATGCACGTCCACAATTCCTCATAGGCTGAGGAAGGGCTTTCACCGGATTTTAAGATGCGCGGATTTTGGCCGATGCTTTCCCCGCGGGAGTATCCCGACACCTCGCAGAACTTGCGGTTCACAAAGACCATTTTGCCCTCCGGATCGGTCATGACTACCGAAACGGGACTTTGTTCCAACGCGAGATATAACTGACGCATTTCCACTTGCTGCTCACGTCGCTTGGCCCGGTTCACGATCAGAGCGAAGATTAACACGGTTTGAAGGAAGCAAAAGGCGGTCCCACCGACGATCCTCCACCGGTAAAGCTCCCAAAATTGCGGCTGCCGGAGTCTGACAACGCTGCCGGCAGGCAGCCTTGTTTCGCTGATGCCCCAGCGCCGCAATTCCCGCCAGTCGAATTCCGGCGGGCCAACTCTCTGCGGTGGCATCTTTATGGTGCCCGGACTCTCTCCGCGAAGGATTCGCGCGGCGGCAGTCGCGGCGTTTCGACTGTATTCTTCGATATCCATTAGCCGACCGCCCAAAATGCCTTGGCCCAATTGGTTTTTCCAGATGCCGAAAATCGGCACATTCGCAGCCTCATGGAGTCTCAACATGGCGTGTTCCTCCAAGTGGGGAACCCCGCCGGCATCGACAAAGAGAAGCGGGAAGAAGATGGCAGAGCGGGGAGGAAGAGCGGCGCACTGCTTGAGCATTTCAGAGAACGGCAACTGGTCCAGCCACACGAAGCTGACCCCGTTCGTATAAGGCTGCAGTTCGCGCCGGACCTGAGCCGACCAAAACCGCTCGATAGCCGAGTTGCCCATCACGACGACCACGTTCGTGGTGTCCGGGAGGACCTGTAAGAGCATCTCCACCGTCAGTCCGGGTTCGTTCACCGCCAGGGCGGCGGCGTCTTTGGTCGTTAGATTACTGGGGTCAAACAGGCGCTGGTCCACCACGGCAAGCATCGGGGTCTCAGGAAAGAGTTGTTGACGATGCCGTTGGACGAACTGAGCCGCGGGTCCGCCGACCGGCACCACCAAGTCCAGATGATGGCCCGCAAACTGCGCTCGTAGGTACTCAAGCAGCGGGCTCTCCTGTTCCAGGCCGGTAAATCGGGCAGATTCCAGAGAGGCCTCGAAAAAATCAATCGGCTCGGCTACCTGGCTGGCGAGTTCGGTGCGAAGCCGTCCTGCAACGGTATGGTAAGGCTCAAAGCCCCGGCCGAACGAATGAATGAACAGCACCCGTTTGGGAGACGCGGCGGGCGCACTGAGCGTGGCCAGGGTCAGCAGAAGCATGCCCAGACAAGCTCGGCTCCATCGCATGGTGAGCGGCGATCTCGTCACATATTCGGGACTGAAGACTACCCTTCGGCGCTGCGGTTTGCGAGTGTGGACTCAAGAAAGATGGGGCGAAGCGCACGCGACGAACGGCCTCGACCGTGCTCGCCCCGCTCTTCACCGCCGGAAAGTCCGGAACCATTGCTTTCTATAGCAAAGAGCCTGGCTTCACCTGACATCTCATATTAGATTCAAGATAGGACTGTATTCGACGGGCTGTCGTCAACGTTTGGGACATCCGAAGTCAGCGACCTCCGGCAAAGCCGGAGGCTTGTAAATTGTGAACCGCTCAAAGCGGCCTTCGCCTTCGAACAGTCCCAACTGATCGAGGCGTTGATCTGCCTGCTCTTGTTCTTGGATATACAACCGCACGGCGGCCTCATTGTGTCCTACGGTCGACACCCAATAGCCCCGCGCCCAAAAATGCTGCCCCACAAAGTTCCGTCGCTTCCCTCCGTAGGTCCGCGCAATGTGGATGGCGCTCTTGCCCTTCAAATATCCCATCACCTGCGACACCGAGTACTTCGGCGGAATCGACAGCAGCATATGCACGTGATCGATCATCAGGTGCCCTTCCCCAATCTCACACTCCTTGTGTCGCGCCAACTCCCGCAACAAGCTGCCCAGGTGCTTGCGCAGTGAGCCGTAAAGCGTCTTGCGCCGGCACTTCGGTATGAACACCACATGGTATTTGCATTCCCACTTCGTATGGTTAAGACTTTCATATTCGTTCATGTCTTGAG
This sequence comes from Verrucomicrobia subdivision 3 bacterium UBA693, assembly GCA_002298785.1. Classification (GTDB taxonomy): domain Bacteria; phylum Verrucomicrobiota; class Verrucomicrobiia; order Limisphaerales; family UBA8199; genus UBA693. Next base: position 1,207 of record DBMR01000032.1, on the reverse strand, counting down.
GCTCCTGTTGTTGACCTTGAGCGGTTCACAACATGGATCCTCAAGTCACTCCCGGAGCTGTCAAACTCCGGGAGCCTCTCCGGCATAGCCGGGGGGCTCCCATTCATCTAGAAATCACGGCTCCGAGCTTGATCTTGGTGAGCAAATTTCTATTATTCTGCACTTTAATATTTGAATTGGGAATCCAAACGGGTGAAGCAATGGCAAAAAGGTCCTTAAAGAAAAGCGCGAAACCAGCCGCTCCGTTAACAGGGGTAAAGCATGAAATCTCTCAACCCGAGGTCGGGGTAGAAGCGAGCGCAACTGCCCTGAAGTCGGCGGCATCAACAGGTACACCCCTGTCACCTTCCACGCCTCCGGCGGCGTCATTGCCGGAGCCCACCTTGTTGGAGGTAACGGCGGTGGAAGACAAGGTCCCGCTGCGGACGGCACCAGCGGTGGTCAAGGTCACCTTTGTTTTTCCCCCATGCTCATGCTGTGCCGAGCGCGTGTTTCTCAGCGGGGACTTCAACAACTGGTCGCCGGACGCAACACCCATGCAGCGGTATGATGACGGGCACTGGGAGACGACCATTGTATTAGCGCCGGGGCGTTATGAATACAAGTTCGTGCGCGATGGGGAGTGGATGCCCGACCTGCTGGCCAGCGAGAACGTCTGGAACCAGCACGGCACGCTTAATTCGGTGATTGAGGTGCGGCCCTGATTCTGGCGGGTCTCCTGTTGACTGGCTGCCCGCACAACCGAGCGGCCGGAGCTCAGGTGGTTGTTTTTGCCTTCTTGCAGGGTGTCGTGCGCCCAGCGCCTGAAATGCCGCTCCTGCCTGTCTCAAAAGACGACACGTCCATCACTACCACTGGTGACGATGCCGCCAATCGCGAAGCAACTCTGGAAAGTTGACCTCCAGGGTCCGGTAGAACAACTCTCGGTGATCTCGATCCCAAAAGGGCACGGCTGAATCCAGTGCGTCCAGGATCTGTTGAACCTGCACGAAGGAGGGCGCAAAAAAGCACCAGCCATACTGTCGGTGCAATTCGAGCACGGGCGTCGAGGCGACCCGCATCTCAATCACCTCGCGGCAGGTGTCGATCCAGAATTGCTGGCGTTGGCTCCTTTCAAGTTCCAGCACTTCCCCTGCCCCGAAGCGTCCAGCAGCCCTCGCTGCCTGGGCGTCTTCCACTGCCTGTCGAAGCCGGTAGGCCAGATGTT
>DBMR01000088.1 GCA_002298785.1 Verrucomicrobia subdivision 3 bacterium UBA693 | reverse complement strand
ACATTTTTTCACAGCTTCTCACGAACCGCGTGAGCAACGGCCACACCCTCGTCATCGGCGGTTGGACCCAGGAAGGCAAACGCGGCTACATGCTGGCGACCCCCATCATACGACCAGCGAACGCAGAGGATGCCCAGAGTGAGATCGTGTTGCGGACGCAAGTTGTGGGCGCACCCGAGAGTTTTTGGGACCAAATCGGCTGGGCGGGATATAAGAGCGACACCCGGCGCAGCACTCTGGCAGGCGTGCTCGCTCCCGGCGAAGTCCAGATCCTGCTCGAAGCCCTGAAGGACACCGCCGACGCCGAGTTATCGAATCTTTCAACCACCACCAATCGGGACGGAGAGATCATTGGTTTTGGGTTTTCCGCCGACGATGGAGCCGGGGCCGGGGCGCTGATTAACCTCAACCTCAGCCCTTACCTGACTGCCGATGGTCAGGCGGTAAACCTCGCATTGCGACCCTCCGCCGTTACGCCGGACTCGATTCACAGCTCGCTACGCAAACACTGATGCCCAAGAGGCCGGCCGGCCACGCGCCCCAAAGCAGTGCACCAAAAGTAACGGTTACCCGAACCCGGAGAGACGCGAACTGTTGCTCGCCTCGCCCTCCGCGAAGGTCCTTTCCATCCTTGTCTTTACCCTGCGCAGAGCCTAGTTTCATTCCGGTCAAAGAAGTTAATGGGACCGTAACCGAGCATTTATGAAGCGCTGAACATGCCACCGTGGCAAATGGCCTTGATACGCTCGCCGGGCCTGAAACTATAGTGCGTCCGTAGCTCAATTGGATAGAGCTTCTGACTTCGGATCAGAAGGTTACAGGTTCAAGTCCTGTCGGACGCGCCACTTTGATAATCAACAACTTGCAACGTATTATTTTCACCTGATTTTAGGCCTGCTTTCTCACTGCTTTCTCACTCTGTGAGTGAACTAAAGGTGGTGGTTCCGGAGATGATGTGCGGTTTTTCTCGTCCGAAACCCGAGTGCATCGACAAAACGCACGACCGCTTGACCCCGCTCATGCAGTTTGCACGAGCGGGCATCATTGCTCATAGTCGCCGAGGATCATGCAATATCTCACCCTGTAGACAAAAAAACACGTACTCGCCTATTCCCTAGGCCCTTCGCGGCTCAGGAGGCTGCCGGCCGCCCTGGTCCTGGCGCTATTCTTGATGGATATGCTTTTCGGTCTCAAGGTCGCCGGCTAGTGGTTCCGGTCAAATCAGTAAGACTTCTTGCGCAGGGCGAACGTGATCTGGCTTTTTCGTCGCTTTAGATAAACCTGGAAGAATCTCAAAGACTTTCTTGTCCGCACTAAACGGGACCAACAGCATTTGAGTTTCTCGCGTGAGTCTGGGACCGACAGCGGCCACCAAATCCGACTTGAGCGATAGTTCAAGCTGCTGCCTTTGCTTCTCCTCGGCACGTTGACTAGCCGATACTGATTTGCTAATGGGTTTGTAAGGTTCAATTTCCCATGGGGCCGTGTGCACGAAAATCACTAGCTTGCTTTCGGGAAACTTGTCAGTGCGTAGACCGTCGGCCATTCTTCCTGTTTGCCTATCGTGACCAATGATTAAGTCCGGAAGGTTTCCAACGGGTAGGCGAGGAACTCTAAACAACCGCTCTTCGTAGGTATCCGAAATTGGCGCCCGCCGTGCTCGTCACCCGGTACTCACCTATGTAACCAAGAAAGGCCAGGATGTCATGCGGCTTGAGTGCCGGAGGCGGCTTCTGGAATGTCGGGTAAAAGTTCCTGAAAGAGCAATGTGGCAAGAGGGGTGCCATATCAAATATCGCAAGATCGAGTCCCCGATCTGCGTCTATGAGAAGCGAACGGTCGAGTGCAACTGGATACCCGCCACCAAGCAGAACGGCCATCTGCAATTCAGGGTTTTCAGCTTTTTGGCTATCGAAGTCCTCTACGACATGGCAGCAAGTAACTAGAAGATTCCGTTCACCCGTATCGACCAGCCCGAAACTCCCATTTGCAGCGACGTCGGCGGGCCGGAGTTCAGCTGACCGGGAGAAGAAGAGGGGGCCACAGTAACCGAGAATTTCGCCCTCTATTAAGAACGTCTGGTGAAATTCCAAATCCGAGCTCATTTCACCAGGCGGAGCGTAGGTTCACCGCAAAGTCCCGTCTTCTACTCTTCGCCTCCAATCGGCAGCGTCATGAAGAACTGGTTGAGCAAGCCTTGTAGGGTCGCTCGGTCCAAAGCCGTCGTTGTGTTTGCTTCCCGCTTTGGGATGTTGAATACATCTATTTCGACCAACTTCTCACCTTCTTGATCAGGCAGCGCGCCACCGCCATGGCCGTTTACGTCGATCGTCATGGATTGCACATGCCCGCGCAGAAACTCCATCAACTTCGCCGTGTTCTCGGCCGGACAATCGAAATAAAAATCATCCTCGTCCTCGCTTATTTCAAAGTGCATACAAACACACTTCCCTGGAAAGCGTATCGTTAGCAAGACCGAAAGCTCTACCCAACGTTCGCTTTTGAATGACGGCATAGAGGAAGAATCAACAGGTTCATTGCAGGTGGAAGCTCGTGTAGACGAACCTGCAGTTGATGTCACAAGGCCCTCTGCTGATTGGATTGAGCAGAGGGTTTGATTCAAACCCATTTGCAGGGGTGCATTCGGCTGCCTAAACCTCGCCACAACCCTGCCGAAAGGGCCGCTGGCATAATGCCCGCCGGCCATTTCTGAGGAAAATAATGCCAAACAAAAGTCTCAGAAAATGAGTAATAAACGATATTTTCCAAGGATGCTGGAAGCCCAAATCCCCCGAATCTACACAGCTCAATCCTTGTTAATTCCTTTTCGTCTTGGACTGCGAACGCTACTCTCTTTTTTAAAACATCGCATTTTGCATGAAAACACCTGGTAAAACGCTTGGTACATTTATCAGGGATACCCGTGAGAAATTGGGGCTATCACTTCGCGAACTCGCCCGCCGCTGCAGAATCACTGCTCCCTTTCTTTCTGATATCGAGCGCGACAGGCGGACTGCGTCCTTAGAGGTCCTCGACAGAATCGCCGCAGAGCTCGAACTCGGCCCCGACGCATTGCGCGAGATCAGCCCTGCAGCTGCTTTAAAAGATTTCAAAAAGATTCTTGAGAATGATCCAGAGCTCAGCCTTGCTTTCGCGTCAACCGTGAAGTCCCTGAAACAGGGCAAGATTTCTTCAAAGAAGCTTGCGCAGTCCCTGCCGTCCTAGCCAACAGGTTCTGAATTCGGGCGGTTCAGACGGACGGTGCGGCGCAAACAACGGATGCACCGTCTTTCCCACAATTATTGCCCGAGGGAGCATACCGCCACCCTTACAAACCGACCCCATTAACATCGGGCAGCGAAGTGCAGGTGTCCGGGAATGCCGCTGCGTCCCTTAGCTTTCTCCCGGCGCGCGCGATCCCCCGGTCCTCCCCCCGTCCCGCAACGTTGACAAGTGTCGCATGACAGCTTACACTGTAACACGAAAGCCAATGAACGCGCATAAAATGAACAATAATAGGGCAACGAGAGTCGAGCGGTCTGGAGAAGGCCAGCTCGAATTGATCAGCTTACCCACCCTCGCTGCGAGAATTGAATACAATCCTGAGACGTTGCGCCGCGCATGCCGAGCGGGCCGCATTCCGGCCGTCAAGTGTGGTCGGGAGTGGCGCGTCACGCGGCCAGTCTTCGACTACATCATAAAATATGGCATACCGCTCGAAGGTATCCCCGTCCAGGTAACCGAGATGACTACGGTGACTGAAGTTGATGAAGCTACCATTCTGCAACCACTTGCGGCCCAAAAGACCCAAAAGGCAAAACGAAAAGATGCACAAGGCGTTGATTCTAAGCAGGTTTCTGCCGCGGCCGTGGGGAAAGGATTGGATGCTGGATGTGCTACCCATCCGTGATCTGATCGCCGGACCAGTGACGCCTGTACCTTGGGGTTCAACGGCGGTATGGATCCGGTGTGGAGCATCGAAAGCCGCAGTCGCGGGTGCCTCAGCGAAGTGCCGGGTTCGTTCTCTAAGGGAAGTTAGGCATATGCAAGTGAACTGTGGTATGTTGTAGTAGAATTTGATCAGCTTTTGCGGGCAGTTCCCTCTCTGGTCCGGCCGAATTCCCCAATGTGAAACACGAACTGCTGCCTTGAGCGCAAGCGGATAGAGGTTTTATGAAGATATTATTGCAGAACAGAAGGACGTTGAGTTTCTTAGGGGCCACCACCGGATGGACGCCCAACCACGCCAAGGCGCGTATTTTTAGCACGGGTTTGGAGGCAATGTTTTTCTGCCTCAACCACCATGTTGCCAATATGCAGATTCTGGGGAAATTCGCCGACCAGCGAATGGATTTTATCGTGCCGGTAACGGACCTGCGGGGGGACTAATTCCCCGGTCGTGCAGGTGGCTTGGCTTTGGCCATCGTGACCGTATTGCCAGAACCAGGCAGCCGGGCGCATCAGTTGCTCAGCCGTCGCAACTTCAAGCTCACGTCCTGGCCCTTCAGTGAGGCGCTCACTTTAAACCGGGCAGCGCCTGGAAAAGAGAAGTTGAAATGCACGTCGCCGCAACGGTTGAGCTCTTCAAGGTGCTCGTGGGATGCAAAGGTGCGAAATAATCCGGCCACTTCGTCCCCAGTTATCGGAGGCAAATCGAGCACGAGAATTTGGCCGCCCACTGCCATTTCCGGTGACCTTCCGGGCTCCAACCGCAACTCTTCCGCTGCCTCGACCTCGACGAGCTTCAGCAAATCGTTCAGACAATACATTCCTGCCATAATTGACAATGGACCAAAAAAACCCCAATTTCAAATGGTGCGGCGACGCCCATATGGGTTCCACGGGAGATGGGAACCAAGCGTTACTGATTTGACCGGAACCACTAGCCGGCGACCTTGAGACCGAAAAGCATATCCATCAAGAATAGCGCCAGGACCAGGGCGGCCGGCAGCCTCCTGAGCCGCGAAGGGCCTAGGGAATAGGCGAGTACGTGTTTTTTTGTCTACAGGGTGAGATATTGCATGATCCTCGGCGACTATGAGCAATGATGCCCGCTCGTGCAAACTGCATGAGCGGGGTCAAGCGGTCGTGCGTTTTGTCGATGCACTCGGGTTGCCGCGCGTTTGAACTCTAATCCAGCCGCGGCGTCCTTTGGTAACTGGCGCACCAAGGACTCGAGTGAAGCTGTTGCGGACGTTTCGGTTGCGAGCTTTACGGCAGCGCCCCCTCGAACTGAACTTTCGTAACCGACTCCATCCAGGCACCCCTGGCACACCACACGCTAAAGGATGCCGCACAGACATGAACCCGCAGCCAAAGAAAGAACACTTAAAAAGAAAAGATAGAAATATGTCATTAGTTACAATTGTCATCACTCTCCTCGTCGTCGGAGTATTGCTCTGGCTCGCCAACACTTACATCCCGATGGATGGGAAGATCAAGAAAATCCTCAATATTGCCGTGGTCGTGGTGGTAGTCTTCTGGCTGCTGAATGTATTCGGCGTGTGGGGACACGTGCGCGACGTTCGAATCTCAAGCTCATCGCCGTCCCTCGGCATGTCCTCCGGCAGTATATCATGAAAAAATTCCTGGCTCACGGGCGGGCCGATTTCCTGGCTGGTCTGGCAGTGGTCTTGCCGGTGGCGGTCTCCGTCGCGGTGGTGATCTGGTTGTTTGGCGCGGTCTCAAATTTAACCGATTCTCTTCTTCTATTGGTGCCAAAGGACTGGATTCGGAATGGCGAAGGGTCGCTGCACCTCTATTCTAGGGTTCTTGCTTTATTGGTGGCGCTTTTGCTGATTGGGTTGGTAGGCCGACTGGGTCGCTACTACTTCGGCAAAAAGCTGATTCAGGGAGTAGACGTGATTCTGATGCGCGTGCCTTTGCTCAACAGGCTCTACACGGGCTTGAAGCAGATTCACGAAGCCTTCACCTCCAGCAAGGCCTCCTCCTTCAAAAAGGTGGTGCTGGTGGAGTTTCCGCGGCCCGGCCTCTTCTCACTTGGTTTCGTCACGGGCGCGAAAAACGCTGAGGCGCGGAGTAAAACCAAAAAACGGCTGCTGGGGGTTTTCGTACCCACTCCGCCCCTCACCAGTGGTTCCATTGTCCTCGTGCCCGAAGCCGATGTGGTCAAGCTCGATATGTCTGTAGCCGACGGGCTGAAATTCATCATGAGCCTGGGCTCGGTCTCCCCAGCATACTTTTCTCAAGAAACGGTCGTAATTGCGAAAACTGTAAGCGATTCAAAGGGCACTGGCTTCGGCGTAAGCGGGGAGGCGGACTGGAACTTTGTCTCGCCTGCCCTGTCTCCAAAGCTTGTCGGTCGCGCGGAAGTAAACTTGAGCACACCTGGCGCCGGAATTGGTGGTCCCTGCGTCGGCGTAGACGGGTTTACGAAAAGCTGAGCCGGATGCGTGTGGATGTCCGGAAAGGAGAGCCATAACCCAAGCCCAACTTCAGTCCTTGGTGTTCGAAATCGTAACGCATTCCGGCCTCTAGGCAGTCGTGCAGAGTGCAAGGTGTTAGGAGCCGGAACGTGGTAATTTGCATGAACAAGAAGCACGTTCCCACCCTGCAAGCTCATAATCCACTGATTGGCAGAATGATGACCGACCGGAAGCCAGCGGCACATCTCTAGCTGGAAAGAAGCATGAGAAGAAATCCATTCAAGGACTGCATTCTATCGGAGTATTCTTTCGGTATCAGCGTGGTGCCCCGGAGAATCGTCCTGACACGCTTCGAGGAGCTGGCAACGATTCGGGGCGACTGGTTGCACAAGGTGTCAGCATCCGATTTGGAAGCCGCCCGGCAGCAAGCCATGGAAGCTGCCGCGAAGAATAACTGAACGCGCCGGTAACCACCTCACCTCGGTATTTTTCACCGTTTGCGCAAGAGCGGCATCGACGAGGAGTTGTTCGACGTCATATCCGGCTTCGAAGCGCTGAAAGGAATGCGGCCTAGCGGCAAATGCCGGTATTGAGAAGGAAACAACCCCATGGTTCGACTCGTCGTGCTTTGTTTTCAATTTGACTTGCTCCTGTCTGAGCGACCATCGGAGATCGCGCTGAACCACTTATGAAAAACCGGAGCAGTACAACATCTCAGTTGCCGCCCTCGCTCAAGATCACAGAATTTGCCACCGAACGAGCCACATCCAACCCGTTGCTGCCACACACCTGGTCCATAGTGCTGGCCGGCGGCGAAGGCGAACGCCTTCGGGTGCTTACAAAGAGGTGGTTGGGCAAGCACCGACCCAAACAGTATTGCGCCTTCGTCGGCAACCGGTCGATGCTGCAGCACACTCTGGATCGCGCCGTGGTGCTTTCGGGCATGGACCGCACGTTGGTGGTGGTCGCCAGACAACATGCTCCTGATGTGTGGAACCGTTTGGAGAGTATTCACTGGGAACAAACAGTTCTGCAGCCACGCAACTGCGGCACCGCTCCCGGCATCTTCCTTCCACTTGCACATATTTACTTGAAGGACCCCGAGGCGACAGTTTTGATCCTTCCCTCCGATCATTTCGTGTTTCCGGAGGCCAGATTTTTGACAGCTCTGCAAAGCGTGGTTGCAACGGCCCATCGATTGCCTGACAAACTCGTGCTCTTGGGGGCTCACGTGAGTGGTCCAGAAACCGAATAAGGTTGGATTCTACCTGGCCAGATTGTTGACCGGGTGGATGGCCGCGTCGTTCGCACAGTTGAGAGCTTTCGGGAAAAGCCCAACCGCGCTGACGCCGAAGCCCTCCTCGCTGCCGGGGGGCTCTGGAACACCATGGTGATGGCCGCGCGCGTGAAGACGTTATGGGAACTGGGGCGACACGTTCCAGCGATGATGACCGCGTTCGGAAGCCTCACGCATTACCTCGGCTCCGAACGAGAATCGCAAATGCTCGACTCTCTTTATGAGCACATGCCGGACGTCAACTTCTCTTCCCACCTCGTTGAGAAAGTCCCTACTGCTTCGGTGGTCGTCGAGCTAAACGATGTGGTGTGGAGCGACTGGGGCAACGAGAAACGAATCACAGAGACCCTCCGGCGGATCGGCAAGACGCCTTTGTTTGCGATCACCTCTGGTTCGCCTGACCAGGCGCAACATCCCAGCTTGACCCGACCGTCTGCCAGAACACCGCTCCTCCCGGACGGACATTAATGGTTATGCACATTCTTGCTTGGGCTCAGTTCGGACGCGACCGCACGTTCCATGGCTTCTTCGACCAGTGGCTGCGGCTCTGGACCTGGTTACAATTCACGGAGATGCACGACCAGAACGACTGGGTCGATTACCCGGAATTCACGCTCCATCCCCACCTCAGGCAATGAACTTGGCGATGAGATAGGCCACGCCCGCGGCCAGGCTGCCGACCAGCGCGGTCTGCCACGCGCCATTGAGCTTGGGAACCCCGGTGAAGTGGCCTTTCACGAACCCAAACACCGCCAGGGTCAGCAAGGTGATGACGGCCGACACCCCCAATGCACGCCCGGAATCATGCAACAGCATGTAGGGCGCGAGGGGCACCAGTCCGCCAACGACGTAGGATGTTCCGATGGTCAGGGCGCTGCGCAGGGCACGTTTGGGGTCCGGCTCCTCCAAACCCAACTCGAAGCGCATCATGAAATCGCGCCACGCTTCGGGCTTCCGTTCCAGGGCGATGACGATTGGCGCGCATTCCTCTGCCGTCACGCCATACTGATGGAAGATGTCCACGATCTCCTGCTTTTCGACGTCCGCCTTCTCCAGGATCTCTTGTTCCTCGCGCCGGCGCTCGTTCAAGAAATGCTCTACGTCGCTCCTGGCTGCCAGGCAGCCTCCGAGCCCCATCGCAATGGACCCAGCCGCGATCTCCGCCAGCCCGGCCGTTACGACAATGTGGGTGGAGGTCAACGCGCCGGAGATGCCCGCCGCCAGGGCGAACGGTACCGTCAAGCCGTCCGCCATGCCAATCACCACGTCGCGGACCGTATCACTCCCGGAGAAATGTTGTTCGATGTGTTGCATATCCAAACTTCAGGGGAAGCTCTTGATCACGCAGCGCCCCGAGCACCGTCAAGGCAGGATTGAGAAGAGCTTCGAAATGAAATCGCATAGACGCCATGGCCATTCACCACCATTCACTGACCATCGGGGTGTATCCTGGTCTTCCTGACGACTCTCCGTCCTCAGGGAGACCGGAGCTGGAAAAAACCTTGCAGGCCTGAGAACAAATTAGTGTGAGGGCTTGAGGAAAGGGCATACAGAGTCTCAGTAATTAGCGGCGCCGCATGCCCTGGCCCCACCCCCAACGTGCCCACGTCGGCCGTTCCTCCATACTGCCGGAAGACGGCGTTGTCGGTAAGGCCCACAGCCATCCCGCCTGCGTGCAGCCAACCATTGGTCAGGTTATAGCTGCGCCTTGGCAAGCTTCACGGTCGTCAGAGCCTCGATGACTGCGTGGCGACGTTTCGCTGTGACGCTCGTCCCTGTGCCTCCCCGGGAGTCTTGTGGCCAACTGGCAGCCCTCCCCGCTCAATCGCTTCAATTTCTTCCGATTACTCATCAAAAGGCATGCCAAGGCCGCCAAGGCTGCCAGGCAAATCAGCAATGCCAGACTAAGCTCGCAAAGCACTCTGATGACAGGGTGAGACTCGGTGGGGGTGAGCAGGTTCCATTTCATATTTGTGCGCCCGACGCACTTCGGCGACCTACCCCTAAGCGGGTGTCGTACCAAGCCACAGGTAAACGGCGTTCGATGCGTTTTCTGCGATTCCGGTAGAACCGGAGTGGTGAAGCGGATTTGGGCATCGTGCGATTTGCACATTGCCACGCACGAAATCCTGCAACGTGCAATGACACAGTCAGCCGCGCTTGATCCTCAAATGCTCCAGGCCGCGTTTCGATGCTCTTGGCCTTAATGCCGGGCACGCTCATGTTCACCCTTTTCTGCATTGCCGGCGCGCTCTGAGTTTGGTCCGCTGACAGCGACAGAATAGTTCCTGCCTTCCCAGCTTTGCGTATGTTTCCAAAATAAAGTGAACTCGATAACTGAGCTGTCCCGGCAGTTTTCCGTGGGAAGATCGGCGCACCACAAATTCAGCGCGCTGATATGAGTAGCGTCCGTTTTGTTGGTGCTCGTCCAGGCATTGGCTGACCAAACGACAATCGCGTCTGCTGCCAGGATAAGCCGCAGGATTTTGCCCGGCGGCATTCGGCGAAGCGGGTGGCGAAAGCTCCAAATCTCATGACGGCTCACCACCGGGTTGACGACATAACGCTGGAAGGCAGGTTCGACGCGATCGAAACACACGCCGTCGTGAGCGCTGCGCACGAGGGAGACATATTCCGCATGTGACCAGCACAGCGGCATGGCGGCACCCGTGGGCAGGCCGCGCCGCATTCCCGCATGCTCCCCGGCGTCCCACAACTGCTCGCTGATCATGCCGCCCTGGTTGGCGAACTTCTCCATCGCGGCAAGGAAGGGCATCGGATCCCGTCCCGCAGCCAGTTCATAATGGCCGCGCTCGCCCGTCAGTATCGGCCACGCGCGGCCAACGCCGGTCCCATCGTAAGCACCGCCGTCAGCCTTCTGCCCGTAGGCATCGTGATTGTACCGGCCCCAGCACGGACCTTGCGGCAAGTCACGCTTGAGCAGGCGATCCATGACCACGATGGAATCGCGGACGATGGGATCGTTCGCGGCACGAATGCCTAACCGCACCAGGTGTAAAAAATCCCCGCCGACAACGTTCCTTGCGGGATGTAGGCCGCCACCATTATTGACTGCGAGCACCGTGGTGTTCGGGTCGGCGTGCGGATCGGGCGCCTCAGGATCTGTGGGATTGATGCGAATGTAATGGCGCCGCAACCCTTCGACCAGATCGCCGGTCGTGGTGACGGTCCACTCCTCGAGGTGGGCGGCCAACCAGTCGGCATACGCCAAAAGAAAATTCGCCGTGCTGGTTTCATCCTGCTGCTTGGCGAATTCCGCCGCACAGACCAGGCCAGCAATCACCGTTGCCAGGGTCGAGGGCGAATAGCCCGCATTTTCTTCCCAGCGCTCCTGTGCGGTCACCGGTCCCTGCCGGATGAGATAGCCCGCTGCCCGGAAAATCATAACGCGCGGATCGAACCGGCCCAGCGTCGTGCCTTCCCTTTTCAGCCGCCACGCCAACAGGATGGGAGCGGCAATCTCATCCAGTTGCACACCGCACCAATAAGCGTTCCCATTGATCCAGCTATTTTGCGGGAATCTGCCGTCGTCCCGCTGGATGGCCGCCAGCCAGATTAACGCTCGTAACGGAGTTCCGGTCTGGCCCGAAGCCAGGAGGGCGGTCGCGCTCTGCGCCAGGTCACGTGTCCAGACCAGGTGATAACCGCCCAGGTCGTTATCGCCCTTGGTCTCGCCCCAAGGGATGCTCATCGACGCCACCAGGGCGCCCTGAAAAGTTTTATCTTCATGGGCTAACAGGATGCAGCGGCTCAGCCGATACATGTGACCGCCGTCCGACGTGTGCTCGCTGAAGTCGGACTTCGGCTTGACCACTGTGCGTTGCCATTGGCGTACATAAGCCTCGTGATGAACCTCGAACGGCTCCGCCAGCGATTGCAGCAACTTGGCCACCGTGCTCTGACAACTTCTCCCAAAGGCGATGGCGATCGTAAAGGGGTCCCCGCCCTGAGGAACGATCTCGCCAGTCAGCGCAATGTTGCCATGCCCGGCAGCGCGGAATTCCCAGTCCATCTTGAAATTCTTCATCAAATCCTGCCAGCCGTCGCTGGCTCCGACATACCCAACCGAGCGTCGTGAAAACCCGGCGCTGCACCCCATCACCAGGTGCACCTCCTTGCGCTCGGCATGCAACAGGTTGTTACCTCCGATCTCCGAACACCAACCGGAGTTCCCCGCCCCTTGACGCGCTATGTGCGGAGCCAACAGCGCGTAGAGACGCAACTTGCCGCGCAACGACTCATCCAGCACTTCGAGTTTAGTGTGCACCAGCATCACTGACCGGTGCGGGTCGGCAAGGATGTGCTTGACGATCCGGTAGCGCCCGTTGCGCTCTGAATTGGTGAGACGGTAGAAAAGACAGTCCCGCTCCGGATATTCGAGCAGGTGGTCCAGATCGCGCTTTTCCTCGTGGCAAAACGTTTCGCCGTCGCTGATGAGAAATTGAAAATCGCGCGTGTTCGGCTGGTCAACCGAGGGGTAGTAGATTTCGTTGACGATCCCATGGCTGAGCGTGAACCAGACCCGGCAGCTCGTATGATAGGCGGTGCCCAAGCCTTCTTTGGCACTGGAGGTCCAGCGAGGCTCCATGCCTGGCGTGCCGAATGCGCGCGAGTTTTTAGATGGGTTCATGTTGGGAGGCCAGGCGGCGTTGTAGGCAACTTTCGCCCCGAGGGCTGTAAAGCTTTACAGTCGAAATTCAACAAATCCCCAATATGCGCGATGCTTAGGTCAGCGTTCGGGTATTTTGCGAGGATTTGCGGGTCCCGAGCGTAATGTCCCTGCCGCACGAAGACGGTCGTCGCCCGCCGGCCCCAGATCATCTTGATAGCGGCCAGAATGCGCACCTTGTCATCTACCATTACATAATGATCGGCGGGGAAGCGATTCGCAACGTCGCCCAGTTCCTGCTCCTTGTGCACATAGATCAACACGTTGCCTTTCACCGCCTCGAACAGCCCTGAGCGCTCCACCTTGCGGGGTCGGAAAACGACGTCCCCGTCAGTAAGGAGGACCGCGGGCCCCCATTGCTTGGCGCGTTCGATGACATCAAGTGACCTGGGGAAGAGGCGGCTGGCGAATGGATAATTTACGAGGAAGCTCGAAACGGCCAACAGCTCCATATCCTGCGAATACTCGCTTCGGTAACGCTGCAAGGCCCCCAGGTAATCAGCGTAACCAGGCCGCGTTCGCAAACGCTCGAAAATCGCCCAGTAACACCGCGCCCGTTTGGGGCCGACCTCGCGCTTGAGGTATGTGGTGAGGTCAGCGATGACGCGGTCGTTGTCGAGCAGCGTATTGTCCACATCGAACAGGAAAACGATTTTGGCTCGTCTCGCAGCGTGTGGAATCTCCCTCTTCATTTGGCTAATGGTTGAACCGCTCCCTTGTTGGCCGCGTGAGAGTCGTTGACCAAAGGCGATACCCGCCTCGGAATGCGTTCGCATTGTCTCCCAAGCGACATCCAGGCGAGAGTTTCCTGAGTAGCTTCGCGTTACCACCGCCCAAAACAACGCAATCAGCCTCGAACGCAGTCTTGAGCAGCTTGACGACTTCGTTTACGTGTCGGCGCCATTTCCGTTTGCCCAACCGCTTGAGTCCGGCCAAGCCGACGTAGTCCTCATAAGTGCGGCCCTTTTTGTATGGCAGATGCGCCAGTTCCATTGGCTCAAGGACGCCGTCAACAATAAATGCGGATCCCAAGCCGGTGCCTAAACCAAGAAAGAGCATCCGTTTTCCTTTATAGCTTCCCAACGCTTGCATCGCCGCGTCGTTGATGATTTTTACCGGGCGGCCGCCAAGTGCCTTTTTGAAGTCAAAGCCAACCCAACCGCGCGCGAGGTTGTGCGGTTCGCTGAAGGGGCGGCCATGGACCACGGGCCCAGGATAGCCAATCGACACAACATCGTAATTCCAATCGGCAGTGGCGGCCTTCACCCCAGTCACCATCTTCGCGGGGGTCATCTTCGGGCCGGATGGAATTTCGAGCCGCTGCTGGTGGCCGGTGGCCCGCACCTTCACATGCGTGCCGCCGACGTCGATGACCAGAATTCTCATACGATGGAAGTGCGTGCTACAATCGAGTCACGAATTCTTTCCCCTTTTCTTGCACTGTCCCACCAACGCCGTTGGCAGGGGCCAACTGTGCCCTTCCGCCAGGAGGCCCTGGGCGTTCTCGGGTCCCCAGGTGCCGGCGGCGTAATTGGGGAAATCACTGGGCGGAGCCGCCGCCCATACATCAAGCACCGGCATCAACAGCCGCCAGGCGGCCTCCACTTGGTCAGCGCGCATGAACAAGGTCGCATCATTCTTCATGACGTCCCACAGCAACGTTTCATAAGCCTCCGGGGATCGGGTGGCGAACGCGTCCTGGTAATTGAACTGCATCTCCACCGAGCGCAAGTGCATCTTTGGCCCGGGGTGTTTGGCCTGAAAGCGCAACACGATGCCTTCGTCGGGCTGGATGGACATCACCAGTCGGGATGATTGCCAATCCAGAGTGGACTCCGTCGGAAACGACTGATGCGGCACTCCGCGAAATTGGATGGTGATTTCCGAGGCGTGCCGGGCAAGCCGCTTTCCCGTGCGGAGGTAGAAAGGCACGCCCTGCCACCGCCAGTTGTCGAGGAATAGCCGGAGCGCAACAAACGTCTCCGTTTCGGAATTCGGCGACACACCGGCTTCTTCGCGGTACCCGGGAACTTTCTTCCCGCCGACCCAACCCGGACCATACTGCCCGCGCACGACGCATTGGTGGACCGCGTCGCGATGAATCGGGCGCACGGCATGGAGAACGTCCGCCTTCTTGTTGCGAATCTCGTCGGCTTCGAAGGAGACCATCGGTTCCATCGCCACCAGACAGAGCAGTTGCATCAGGTGATTCTGCACCATGTCCCGCAGAGCGCCGGCGTGCTCGTAATAGCCCCCTCGATGTTCCACCCCGACCGCCTCAACCGCAGTGATGGTGACACAATCCACATAACGACGGTTCCAGAGCGGCTCGAAGAGAGGATTGGCAAAGCGGAAGGCCAGAATGTTCTGCACCGTTTCCTTGCCCAGATAATGGTCGATACGGAAGATCTGGGATTCCTCGAAATTGGCCGCGAGGACGGCATTCAGGGCACGGGCGGATTCCAGGTCATAGCCGATCGGTTTCTCGACCACAATCCGCGCCCATTGCCGGTCACGCGCCAGCCCGGCCTTGCCGAGGTATTTTGGGATTTCGCCGAACATGCTTGGCGGGGTGGCCATGTAAAAGATCCGGTGGACTTTGGCGCCCCATTCCTTTTCCAGCCTCGCGCATTCTCCAGCCAGGGTCGTATAGGTTTGGAGCTTCTTGAAATCGCCCTGCTGGTACCGGATATGCCTGGCAAACTCGCCCCATGCGGTAGTCTTCGCCATTCCCTGGCGCGAGAACTTCCGGACACCGTCGTGGAGACGCCGCCGCAGCTTCTCGTCGGTGAGGTCAACGCGATCCACCGCTATGATGGAAAAATGAGCGGGCATGCTTCGGTCCTGGGAAAGGTCGAACAAAGCAGGCATAAGTTTGCGCCAGGCGAGGTCACCGGCACCGCCAAAAATGACGAACACCGTCGGTTCGAGTTGATCCTTGGCGTTCATGATTCTCCTCCCTTGTCCCATTCCGTATGAAACGTGCCCTTGGCATCGTTCCGCTCATAGGTGTGGGCTCCGAAATAGTCCCGCTGGGCCTGGATGAGATTGGCCGGCAGCCAGGCGCTGCGATAAGCGTCGAGATAACCGAGCGAAACCATCAACCCCGGGGCCGGTATTCGTAACTCGGCCGCCCGGCATACCACTTGACGCAAATCCTCCTCGTGCTCCATGACCTTGCGTGACAAGTTGGGAGCGAGCAATAGATTCGGCAAGCCTGGCTGCGTGTGAAACGCCGCGCAAATGTCTTCCAGTAATCCAGCACGGATGATGCATCCGCCCCGCCAGATCCGCGCCACGGCTTCGAGATCGAGGTGATACTCGTATTTGTTTGAAGCTACCGACAAAAGCGCCATTCCTTGCGCGTAGGTGATGATGATCCCGGCAAAAAGCGCGCGGCTCAGTTGTGTGAGGAAGCTCTCTTGGTCGCCGGTGAAGCGCCGCTGCGCATGTTGATACAGCGCGCTTGCCCGCTCTCGCTCTTTCGCGAACACGGACAAGTTCCGCATCGCAACTGCCAGGTCGATGGTCGGGATAGGCACCTGCAATTCCATCGCGCTCTGCGAGGTCCACATGCCGGTGCCTTTCTGTTTGGCCACGTCGAGGATTTCGTCGAGGAGTCGTTTGCCGGTCTTTTTGTCCTGTTTGGAGAAAATATGGCTGGTGATCTCCACGAGATAGCTATTGAGTTCACCCTTGTTCCATAAAGCGTAGGCCTCACCCATTTCATCGTCGTTCAAGCCCAGACCTCGTTTCATCAGGTCGTACGCCTCAGCCAGAAGTTGCATCACCCCGTATTCGATGCCGTTGTGGACCATCTTCACGAAGTGACCTGCCGAACCGGGACCGAGCCAGGTGACGCAGGGGTCGCCGTTCACCCTGGCCGCGACGGCTTCCAGCACCGGACGCACGCGCTCGTAAGCCTCCTTCGGCCCGCCGGGCATGATGCTCGGACCGTGACGCGCACCTTCTTCACCACCGGACACCCCGACGCCAAGGAATTGGAGGTCCTTGGCTTTCAGGTTGCGCGCGCGCACATCCGTGTCTTTGAAGTAGGAGTTGCCGGCATCGATGATGAGATCGCCCGGTCGGAGGTGTCTGAGCAGATCGTTGATGACCGAATCCACGGGCGGGCCTGCCGGAACGAGCATCATCACTGCCCGCGGCTGGCGCAGCAGCGCGATGAATTCCTGGATATCTGCCGCCCCGCGGATATCGCGATTCTCCGCCTCCTGGCACAACTTCGCCACTTTGGCGACATCCTTGTCGTAGCCGGCCACAGAATGACCGTGGTCGGCCATGTTGAGTAGCAGGTTCCGGCCCATCACGCCCAATCCGACCATGCCGATTTCGTATTGTTCCGCCTTCATATGATTTCCCCTCGCTTTACCCCTGGCCTGCTGAGAGTTTGGGCCTGCTTCTCCTTCAGCGTCTGCATCAGCACATCGAACGCCTTGGCGAACTTTTTGACGCCTTCGTCTTCGAGTTGCTGAGTGGCGCTGTCGAGATCAATCCCCACTTCGCCGAGCCGCCGAAGTGTCTGCGAGGCGTTCGCGATGCCGTTGGCCAGACGAGGCACCGGTTCCCCGTTGTCCCGATAGGCCGCCAAGGTGTCCCGCAGGGGAACCACGATGCCCCGGTTTGGTTCACTCATAGCGCATCAGATGTTCACAGGCGTTTCCGCCGCCGGACAGCACAGCTTGAGATTAGTCGACAGTGAAGCCGACTTTGATCGTCACCTGCCAATGTTCAACCTGGTTCTTCCCGATGCTCCCGCGAGTTTCGACAATCTGGAACCAGCCAAGGTTCTGAATCGTCTTGCCAGCCCGTTTGAGTGCGGTGTTGACCGCGTCCTCGATGCCTTTGGTCGAGGTGCCGGTGAGTTCGATGAGTTTATAGACTTTGTCTTTCATAGATTTTGGGTGCTCAGTTGTGGTGGCAGCGAATGGGCCGCGGCTTGGTGCTCCATCGCTGCATTTACCATGATCATCTCGCTGATGTTTTCGAGCGTCAGCAGACCGACGACGCGCCCGCCAGCCACGACCGGCACCGTGGCGCACCGCCGCTCGCGCATGGATTCTACGGCGCTCTTCAATGGAGTTGCTTCGTCCACCGTATGGCAATCGCGGGACATCCCCTCAGTCACAGCCGCATCACGCCGGTCCTCCGAAAGCGCCTTGACGAGATCGTTGCGGCGGAGGATGCCGATTGGTTGATTGTTTTCGAGCACCGGGAAATCCTGCTGGGAACCGGCGAGCAACTCCTCGACAGCCTTGGCCAGCGTGTCCTGCGGCGCGAGGGTGCGAAACCGCGTCATCATGGCATCGCGCACCCGCAATCCTGCCAGCGCCGACTGCATCTCAACCATGCCGGCCTCAGCCTGAGCGCCGAGATACACAAAGATAGCAATGAAAATGAGGAAGGGGTTGTAGAAGAACCCGACGATGCCGAAGAGAATGGCCATGCCCTGACCCACATTCGCGGCGATGGCCGTGGCGCGACGACGGCCCAGGCGCATGGCCAACAGCGCGCGCAAGACGCGACCCCCATCCATCGGGAAGGCCGGCAGGAGATTGAAGGCGACCAGGATCAGGTTCAGCACCAGCAACCGTTGCCAGAAGGAGCTGCCGGTCACGCTGATTTCCTCTGCGGGAGTCAAGCTGCCGTTGGCCGCCAGCCCAACCAGCAGGACGGCCGCGATAACCACGTTCACCGCTGGTCCAGCCAGCGCGACCCAGAATTCCTGTATCGGTTTCTCCGGCATCTTCTCCAGGCGCGCGATGCCGCCGATGGGCAGTAGGGTGATGTCGCGCGTCCGGATACCGTAGCGGCGCGCCATTAAGGCGTGGCCCAGTTCATGCAGGACCACGCAGCCAAACAAGGCGACAATAAAGGCGACGCCCCGCAGCGCCGCCTCAACGTTCTGAGTAGAGCGCCAGTAAACGAACCCCAAAAACGCGAGCAGCAGCAGAAACGTGAAGTGAAGATAAACGTCAATGCCGAGCAGTTTGCCGAGCTTGAGAGACCATTTCATAGAAAATCAATTTGTCCTTTGGACGGGCGCTTCAGTTTGCACTTCACTTCTCCACCACAGGCTGTCCATCGGTCAACTGTGCCGCTCCCTCCACCGCGACCACGTCGCTGGCATGGAGACCGGAAAGGATTTCCATTTCGTAACCGATGTGTTTACCGGTCTCCACGAGCTGCATCTGCGCGTGCTCGTTCACCACGATGAAGACCATTTCCAATTGCCCGCGCAGCACGACTGCCGATACCGGCACGCGCAGCGAATGGCTCTCCCCCACCGGCAGAAGCAACCGGCCAAACTGGCCCGAACTCAAGCCCGGCTGGGCGACCAAGTCCACTTTCACCGGAAACGTGCGGGTGACCGGGTCAGCCGCGGGGCCGATTTCACTGACGATGCCGGTCAGTTCTCCGCTCACTCCGTCCACGTGAGCTCTGAGATGGGCCTCACGTTGAACGTGAGAGGCGATGGCTTGGGGAACGTCGGCCTCCAGTTGCAGCACGGACGGGTCTTCGATGGCAATCAAGGGCTTGCCGGGTGACGCGAAATCGCCCACATCGGCCCACTTCTTCGTCACGATGCCGTCGAACGGCGCGGCGATTTGCACGTAACTCACCATCGCCTTTGCTTCCGCCACCACGCCTTTGGCCACCCGGTTTCGCGATTCTGCAGCCTCATATTCTGCCCTCGTAACCGCTTGCTGTTCGAACAACGCCGAGGCACGTTTCCAGTCGCGCTCCGCATGCTCCGATGCGGCTTCGGCCTGCTCAAGGCGAGCGTGGATCTCGGCAGCCTCAAGGCGGGCGACCCGTTCACCAGCGTTGACCCGTTGCCCCAACACCACGGGCAACTTGACAATTTGCCCGCTCACTCTCGCTTCGATCGTTGCCTGACGCTTGGCCCGCACTGTGCCGACGACCTCGTCGATTATTGCGTGCGGCCTGCTCTGGACGGTCTGCATACGAACCGAGACGGCGGGGAGATGGGGTGGATTCTCCTTTTCACTCTCATGCTTGGAGCCGCAACCGGCGAGCGCGATCGTGAGCACAACGGTTGGAAGAAAGGCCACAGCTCCTGGGATAGATCGGTTCATATCAACCCGCCTCTCATTGTCGCTTCGTCCTTCGTCGTCCTCATCTGCGCTGGGGGCACTGTTACGTTGTGAGCGGTCGAGCCGGGGTCCGAGACCAACACTGGAATGCCGTTTTTCGAGAAGCTCTCGCTGCGCAGGTGATTGACGATTCGATCGGCCTGGCGGCGAGGGGTGACAAAGCAGAATACAGATCGCTTCGACATAAAAGCCTCTTCCCCTTTCTCGTTCAGCTAATGGGGGGCCAACCGGACGCCCGGCGTTCCAAGCTCTTCAATCCCGGACAATTAAGGTGTTCGAGATCACCTCCGGCGTGCGGAGAACAGCAGGGAAAGGCGTTGCAGGTTGCACGCCCGCCGCCCCCGCCTCGTGCGTTTTGCACGGTGGACGAAAGGCTTCGATTGGCTTCCGGCGATCCCCTGCTGCTATGCCGGTGCTTTTCCAGACAACCCTGCTGGCTGAGGGCTTGGAACTAGACGCACCAGAAAGATCTGCGCCTAAACTTTTCCGTCGCTGGTGACGTTTTTCCGACACCACGCGATGACGTCAGCGAGTTTGTCCCGGCTTGGCATGGAGAGGTTGTGCAGGAAAAGCGGGGACGGGGGCAATGCCGAGTAGTGTCTTAATTAGAAATCGGGATCCTGGGATTGCTTGATCATTGGCTCCAGGCTTCCTTTTTAACCTTTTTCTGCTGAGAAACGCCAACCTTTACTGCGTCCTGAGCTGACTCAATTGGTGGCAACTTCAGAATCGTAATAAACTCCTCGGGGTCGCCGTAGGACCAACCGTAGCAACGTTTGGCTTTTGGGTGCCCGGTCAGGTCGAAAACCTCAACATCTCCCTTCCAGATTGTCCTTCGGTGGAATTCCTCATGCACCTGCACGGTCTGGAGGTGAACCGCTCCGCAATTGTGCAATTGCTGAATGGTAGTTTGGAGTCGCGCTAGATAGTCCTGTTTATTCGGCATAAAGTTGTACCAGGTCCGGGTCCTTGATGTTCTCGGTGCATTCGAGTTTCCCCTTCTCGCCTGGCCTCGCTCCACGTTTAGGAGGCAGGTCCCGCTATATCCGGTAACTTTTCCAGCAATTTCCGCAGCGATTGCCGGCGACGCTTGAGCATGTTTTTAAAATCCACGGAATGCGTATGAGCAATCTCGTGGTCCAGTTCGGTGAGGCGCTTTTCGACCTCTTCTCTGAGGTCCTGCTCCTCCTCGTTGGTAAGCTCCAATTGAATCATAGCCTTATCTTCTGTTGTGAGACGGGCGACTTCGCCCGTCCCCCCGCCGTGCCCGATCAGGCAACCTTAACCTCGATGTGCTGCGGTTTGGCCTGCTCGGTCTTGGCCAGATGCACCGTCAGCACGCCGTCTTTGAACTCAGCAGTGACCTTGGCAGGGCTGGCATCATCCGGGAGCGAGAAGTTGCGCACAAAACTGCCGTAGGCCCGTTCGACGCGGTGGTACTTCTTGCCTTTCTCCTCCTTCTCGAACTTGCGTTCGCCCATGATGGTCAGTGTGCCCTCCTCTGCGGTGACCTTCACATCCTCTTTCTTCACTTCGGGCAGTTCAGCCTTGATTAGGTATTCCTTGCCGTCCTCGCTGATGTCCACCAGCGGAGCCCACTCGGCCACCGCCAACGGTTCCTCCTGCCCCTCGGTCCAATGAACCGGGGGCCGGTTAACCAGACCGCCCAGCGCGTGTTGCCAGGCTTCCAATAGTCTCTCCTGATTCCAATGTCTCATTGTATTCATGTTTTCACGCCAGGTTGGCGGGTCGGCTTGCCGTCGCGCCTGCCCGCCAACGGTTCGGGCAGCGACGGTAACGGGGGGCTCGAGACACCAGGGAGTCGCCTCCGTGCCGCCTGGCGTTAACGGGCAGCTTCCTCCCGATGTAATCGAGTTACCCTTTCTCTTTTGGCTAAAGCTAATGCAGGGCCAACCTGAAACCTGGCGCTCTAACCTCCTCAATCCGGCGTGATTAAAGAGTTTCGAGGCTGTTCTTGGCGAGCGGTGAGGGACGAACTGGCATTGCAGCTTGCACTACCATCGCTGCGGCATCATGCACTCTGCAACGTAAAGGCCAGGCTGGGATTGGCTGCGTTGAAATCGTTCGGCTCATTGTCGTGCCACCCGCGCCGCGGGGCGTTCTTATCGGCACGTCGTCCTAGATACCAGGATTAGTGCGGAACGCTCTACGACCGCGTCCGCTACGAGCAGCGCGGCAAGCTTGCCGACCTACTTGAGACGGCCTTTATGCTTGTTGAGTTGCTCTTTCAGCCGAGCGGCGCCCTGTGATTTTGGGGCTAAAGCCAAACCTGCCCGCCATATTTGGAGCGCTTCATCGGGTTTGTTCTTCCTTTGCAGGGTTTGTCCGTAATAAAAGGCAATCGCTTGTTTCTGGCCAACCTCGAGGCTGGTGTCTGCCAGATGAGCTTGTTGCCACAACCAAGCCAAGTCCTCTTGAACAATTTCTTCCCGGTCCATGATGTCAGGCATGTGGAAATTGTTGACTGCCCGCGCCAGGCGAACCTGCGCATCTTTCGGAGCCAGCTTGACGGCGGCATCCATCTCCCGATTGCCCGCCTTTACGAAATTAAGCTGGGTGAGGGGCCAGAGGGCATCACGGGCTTTCATGGTCAGGACACTGCCATACATGACCCGAGCCATCGCGTGGTTAGGGTCAAAAGCCAGGAGACGCTTGAAGTAACCGTCGGCGAGGATAACGGCTTTTGCGTCATTGTTTCCGCCCTCATCGTGACAAAGGTCTCCTAACTGAAACAAAATGAGCGTATTGGTGGGATCGGACTGCAAACGACTTTGCAGAGCGGCAAGCCGGTCGGCAAAGGTTTCCGCAGCCGAAGCCGTCACTAGGCTCCAAAGAGCAAGGAGGAAAACAGCGAACCAGCTTTTCATGTTATGGCACCCTCCAGCTATGCCGCGCTACTGCTTTAATGCTCCGAAGACCTTTTGGAGGATATCGGTTGTTCGCGCCACCGGATTTTGCCGTATCTGCTGCTCCTGCTCCGCGACAATTTTGAATAGTCCGTCCATAGCTTTGTTGGTGACGTAAGCATCAATATCCATCGAATCCTTGCCCAGCAGAGAGCCGCCCAATGCGCTACCAACGCTCCCCAAGCCCTGGCCGAGGTTCGCCTTTTCCATCAAATTCTTGTATGCCGCCGTGACGCCCTTCTGGGCCGTGGCCCTTTGAACGATGGGGTAGAACCTGGCATACAGGTTGGTCTGAGTCGTTTTTTGAAAATACTGCGTGGCGGCATCGTTGGGACCGCAGAGAATGGACTTGGCATCCTCGATGGTCATCTGCTTAAGGGCGTCCCCAAAGACACTGCCAGCTTCCGGCACCGCCTGCTCGGCGGCATGGTTCATCGTGGTGACAAAGTCATCCGCCAGCTTTTCCTGCTTCATCGCTCGCAGCGTAGTCTCCACCTTCTGCAACTTCTCGGGCATGGGGATTTTGACGGCCAAGTTCGTGAGAAACCCGCCGTCATGACCCAACCCGGCGACGGCTTGTTGCAGTCCTTTTGCTAGAGCATCTTTCAGTCCTTGGACCATCTGGTCCTGCGAAAGACTCGCCAAGGTGGTCTGAGCCTGACTGACCACGTCTTGCGGCTTATCCGGGGCCGAGTTGGTGCCCTGCACCACTTTCGGAGCGGCCTCCTTGACCGGAGTCACCGCCGTCTCCAGCGCCGTTTTGGCCGCGTTCGTCGTAATGCCCTCCGCGTTGGTTGTCTGCGCCACCAACTTTTCTGTGGTCAGCCCCGGTTCCGTTTTGATCGCACTGGTCGCTTTTTCAGTTTCCAAAGTCGGAGGCGCTGCGTTCTCTGTCTTGCCGCACCCGGCAGCCACAGCCAGCAAGCCCCCCACTGCCAGACACACTGCAATTTTGTTCTTCATATGCTTTTTCTTTCCACCAAAATTGTAGGGATGTGCACTCGCGTGCTGGTTATTGGGCTTTTAGCGCTGGTGCGTAAATAGCACTTGCCAGGGAATCGGTCTGGGGAGCCCCTGACCCCGCTGCGCTTTGGAAAGCTTCAAGGTAGTCAGCTCCTCGATGACTGCACGCCAACGTTGGTATGTGAGGCTTGCCCAGACGCGTCTCCAGGAGTCTTGCGACCAACCGGCGGCATTCCTCCCGCAGCCGATGCAACTTCCTGCGATAAACCGCCAAAAGGCCCGCGAAAGCCACCAGGCAAATCAGGGGCGCTAGAACAAACACGCAAAAAACGTAGATAACATGATGATGCAGGTTGTAAGGAAAATTCTCCTGTAAAATGGCACCATATCCAACGCCAGCTAACCCCATCATAAGGAACATGGCCATCGCCCATGCGAAGCGTCGCACACAGCGTTCGTCATGCTGAAGCTGCGCAATGCTTTTCTGCAGTTTGCGGGGTTCATCACTGTCGCCATAAGGAATGACGCTGCTCAAGAACGCCGTTTCAATTTGGTGCGCGCTCATAATAACTAAGCCTTTTCAACAATTTCCGTCTCACACCCGTATCCATTATAGTTTCAAAATCGTTCTCTCACGACGGTGCCAGCAGCGACCGGATTGGGATGCTGGCTCCCTGCAAGTCGGACATTTGTTCAGTGCCGGATTCATGGGGCGAGTCACGGCAAGCTTACCAGCAGAGGGGGTGCCGCATTTGTCTATCGCGAGTCAAGTTGATGCGCTTTAACTGCTTTCGCCTTTGGCCAACTTCGCAGGTGCAGCGTTCGGCCCGTTGCGATCGTGCAGATTGCACGGCAGCTGGTTCCGACAATAATGCAATTTGCTCGCTTGCGCAGGGACCGGGAAGGAGCTCGTTGCACGGTCGTTACGATTTTCCGAGATACTTCCAGGGCTGCCGGATCCGATCGAGTCGCTCGGCTTCGGATCTCTGGCGTGTGATCTGCCGCCGCTGTTGTTGATGATTGCGCGTCATTGTTTGTGGCAGCAGCCAGGCTTGCTTGATCAGGTTGACGATGATTCGGCCGACCAACTCGAGTATATACATAAAATGCAAAGTAAGGCCTCGCCCGAGTCGACGCCTTCCATCTCCGTTCAGCTTGGACTGTGCCGTTGGATTTACCTGAGCCAGGAGGCTGTATTCGGAAAACCCGATGCGTCTCATCAGCTTCAGCCAGACACAGGCTGGGCAAAGTGCATGAACGGCCGGGACAAAGACGAGCAGTTTGCACGATTTCACCAGAGGAGCGACACCAGGTGCAAAGTCCAATAAATCCGCATGCAGTTAAAACCCAGTGAGTTGGCGAACTCCCGGACGACCACGGCACTTCTCCTGCTAACGAACATGAAAATGAAAACCAACGCGCAACCATCCACAAACAGGACCCTCGGCCACGTCAACCGCTTGACCCAGTTCGCTTTCCCCGCCCCGACGGCACTCAAGGTGTTCTTGGCCGGCGACTTCAACAACTGGGACAGCAAGGCCGCCCCGATGCACAGGGCGCCCGACGGCGTCTGGCACTTGGGCGTAGCGCTCAAGCCTGGCCGTTACGAATACCGGTTCTTCGCAGATGAAGTGTGGTGCAATGATCCCGCCGCGCAGGAAAAGGCGGCGAATTCGATGGGTACTGAGAACTGCGTGCGCCTTGTCTGAAAGGCTGGGCTGTTAAGAGAAATCGGGCGGGGGAAAGCCCGCCGGTTTCTCTCTCTGTGGCAAGCGGCCTGAACGTAACTTCAAATGAGAAGGACCAGGTCTTTCCCACGTGGCGACTCTCGGAAAGCAGACTCTCATGAGAGAATTATTACTGATCAATGGTTGTGCCGGCTTGGCCTATTCTGCGTTGGCCTTGTTGCTCTGGTGGGTCAGGGATGAGGGCCGTGATACGCCGGTTACGAAGGTCTTGACTCGCAGGATGAAGATGAGTCCGCGTGCCACCTCCACGCGATCGGAGGGTGCCTGTCGCACTCTTGGCGAAATCACAGTTGGTTCCAATAGCTCTTTCGGTTCTGCTGCCGCCTTGAGAGTTCCCGCAGAAAAAGTATGCAAAATGCATCACGCCCGGCTAATAGAGTCGGGCGATTTGCACGAATCCTCCGAACCGAGGACAGGGCTGTAAAGCGGGCTTGATCCGCAAGCCCTTGCGCACCATTCCGTTAACCTTTCAAGTTAGAGGCGGCACTTCCCGTGCTTTTGGCTGAATTATGTTTGGAAGAAAATGTCCGAGTTGTGGCGTCAAGCTTGGCGATTATCTCTATGCTGACGCCTGTCCACATTGCCGCGAGGTGCTCAAGTGCAATTTGGCTGATCCAACGCCCGTGCATGCCAAAGTTGCAGGCGTAAGCTCCTGGCCGGTTCGTGCCTTCCTCCGGGTCAGGGACTTTGTGGAGAGTTGACGCGAATTAGGGGAAGGACATCCGATGTGGGTGGTTGTAATCCTCCTTGTTGGGTTCTGGGGCCTTGGCTTGGCCAACGGTTACTCCTTTGGGGGCATAATCCATATTTTGCTCGTCTACTCCGGACTGATGGTGACCGCCAGGTTGGTCGAGACGCGCCGGCGGCGCATCGAGCAACCCATCCCGACCATGAAGCCATTTGAACAACTCAAAACCCTAAAGGACTAACCACGCTATGCCAGACCTTTCTTTTGCAGCTAAAGTGATCCCAGCGATTGTAGTGGTGCTCATCCTGGTTGCAATCGTCGTGCCCCAGGCCATCCGCATTCTGCGCGAATACGAGCGTGGGGTTATCTTCCGCCTCGGCAAATTACTGAACGCCAAGGGGCCGGGTTTGATTCTCCTCATCCCGGTCGTGGATCGCATGGTGAAAATGGACCTGCGGGTGGTAACCATTGATGTCTCGAAGCAAGAGATCATGACCCGTGATAATGTGCCCGCCACGGTGGACGCCGTCGTGTATTTCCGGGTCGTGGACCCGATTGCGGCTGTGGTTAAGGTGGAGAATTTCTGGAAGGCAACCTCGCTTATCGCACAGACCACTTTGCGGAGCGTTCTCGGTCAGGCCTCTTTGGACGACCTGCTTTCCCAACGCGACGTAATCAATCAGAAGTTGCAGGAGATCATCGACCGCCAAACTGAACCTTGGGGTGTCAAAGTGACCGCCGTGGAAGTCAAGGACGTGGCCTTGCCCGACAGCATGAAACGGGCGATGGCCAAACAAGCCGAGGCCGAGCGTGAGCGGCGTGCGAAGATCGTTAACGCCGAGGGCGAATTTCAGGCCGCCGAGAAAATGGTGCAGGCCGCGGCGTTGATCAGCAAGGAGCCGATCGCCCTCCAGCTCCGCTTCCTCCAGACCATGCGCGAGATATCGAGCGAACATAACACCACCACGTTTCTGCCGGTGCCCATTGATTTGTTTGCGCCGTTCCTTAAGCAGGCACTCAAGACGTAGCCGTCGTTCGGCGACCGTCTTCCCCACCTGCCGGCGGCGCGAAATAAGTTATGAAAATTCTGCTGCTTTATCCGCCAACTCCGGAAACCTTCTGGAGCTTCAAGCATGTGCTGCGTTTTGTCTCCAAACGCTCCACCTTTCCTCCGCTTGGCCTGCTGACGGTGGCCGCACTGCTGCCAACCGAGTGGGACCTCAAGTTAGTGGACATGAACGTCGAACCGCTGTCCGACGCTGACTTGGGCTGGGCTGATCATGTGATGCTCAGCGCCATGATTGTGCATAAGGCAGCGGTGTCAGAGCTGATGGAGCGTTGCCGGCGGCTTTCCAAACCCATAATCGCCGGAGGTCCGCTCTTCTCCACCGGCAGAGAGGCCTTCCCCCATATCCAGCATTTTGTCCTGGGCGAAGCCGAAGATCTGATGCCGCAGTTGGTGGAAGATCTGCGCTCGGGAACGCTTCGCCCCACCTATGCCGAGTCTCAAAGGCCGGACATTACTTGCTCCCCGGTGCCGCGTTGGGATCTCATTGACCTCGGCCACTATGTGACCATGGCGGTGCAGTTTTCGCGGGGCTGCCCGTTCGATTGCGAGTTCTGCGACATTCCCGGCATGAATGGTCACCTGCCTCGCACCAAGACCCCCGCTCAACTGGTTGCCGAACTCGAACAACTCCGCCTGCGCGGGTGGAAAGATATGGTCTTCGTTGTTGATGATAATTTCATTGGCAATAAGAAACAGACCAAAGAGTTGCTGCGGGAAATTATTCATTGGCGGAGCCGCACTCGAGCCCTTGTGGGGTTTCTGACGGAGGCTTCGGCCAACCTGGCCGACGATCCCGAGCTCTGCGAGCTCATGGTCCGCGCGGGCTTCAAGAAGGTCTTTGTCGGTATCGAGACGCCTTCGGCCGAAAGCCTGGTGGAATGCCGAAAACTCCAGAACTGCCATCGAAATCTCGCG
Source organism: Verrucomicrobia subdivision 3 bacterium UBA693 (assembly GCA_002298785.1). Taxonomy (GTDB): domain Bacteria; phylum Verrucomicrobiota; class Verrucomicrobiia; order Limisphaerales; family UBA8199; genus UBA693. The sequence continues at coordinate 19,984 of DBMR01000088.1, read as the reverse complement.
GAAACCATCCAGATCCTGCAACGCTCGGGCCTCGAAGTGATGGGAGGCTTCATCGTTGGGTTCGACCACGACGGTCCTGACATTTTCAAGCGGCAGTTCGAGTTCATTCAACATTCGGGAGTGGTCACGGCTATGGTGGGACTTTTGAACGCCCTGCCGGAGACTCGTCTCTATCGTCGACTTCTGAACGAAGGGCGGCTCGAATCGGACTCCACCGGCAACAATACTGAGGCACGGCTTAATTTCCGTCCCAAATTGAACCGGGAATTCCTGATAAATGGTTACCGCGACCTGATGAAGCGCCTCTATGAACCGCGCCACTATTACCAGCGCATCCGCACTTTCCTGGCGCGTCAAAAACCGTGCGGTCCGCGCCTCAGTCTCTCGCGGCCGGACCTTGAAGCCTTTGTGAAGTCCTTGTGGCTGCTCGGGGTATGGCACCAGGGACGCCTGGCCTACTGGCGACTTTTTGTCACTGCGCTAGTCCGGCGTCCACGCCAGTTCCCCAAAGCCATGGAACTGGCTATTATGGGTTACCACTTCCGCCGCGTGGCGAGCGCGCTGTAATTCACACGTAGCCTGTCGCGAGCGGACATCGTATCGGTGTTGCACGAGTGGCTCCGGTGGCAAACAGGCAAAGCGTGCAAATTGCAACACGCCTTGGCGGCTAAAGCCGGGCAATTTGCATGATCGCGGCAACCACGACCAAGTGACCCTAATCATAAACCGTTATGCCAAAGAGGATTGAGGGATGGAATTCATATCGGCACTGCACATGCTTTTCTCAAGGAAGGTTTATGAGATTAGTTTCTACGTTACCCGAGAGTGCAGAATTGGAGCTGCTCAAAAACATGCTCGAAAAAGCGGGCATCAGTTGCGCGCTTAGGAACGAGCAACTTTCCCAAGCCCTCCCCGCCACACCCTTCAGTGTCCAGTTGTGGGTAACTCATGACGACGATCTCCCAAGGGCACAGGAATTCTGCCAGGGCTGGTTGCATCCGCCCCTAGGCGCAATCGGCACCTGGGTTTGTGACCGATGCGGGCAGCGGCTCAGGAGCCAGTTCGATTCGTGCTGGAAGTGTGGAGCAAAACGCCCGACGACCATGCCATTCAACAACGAAGGAGAAGGTAATGAAAACGGTAGTCGGTTTGTGGATTGACCATCGGGAGGCCGTCATCGTGCTCTTGTCCAGAAACGGACAAGACACGAAACGCATTAAATCCCATGTGGAAAAGCAGCTTCGCCGTTCCGGCCGTTCGCCAGCTGGGGAGGCTTTCGAGTCACAGATGGTTCCAGCCGATGATTCGCGTGAGCGTGAATACCGAGGACGTCTGGCCAGGTACTACGACGAAGTCATCGCCTGCCTGGGCCCGGCGGAGGCCATAATGGTGTTTGGCCCTGGTGAGGCAAAGGGCGAGCTGAGAAAGCGCATCAAGCGAAACAAACTCGATCTGCGCATTACTCGCTTCGAAACGACCGACAAGATGACAGAGCGCCAGGTTTCCGAAAAAGTGCGTCGGCACTATTTGCCGCTAAGCACCGCCACGTCCTCCGGCAGAAGGACGCGGTGGTGACAACGACGTTGGCAAGAAAATCTCCCTGAACACATCGACTCATGCATCTCGAGGGTTACGAAGACGTTTTCTCCATCATCACCTATGGGGTGGCGATATTAATGCTGAGCTCACTTGCCGCCTGGAAGAATCGTAATCCTTTGGGCTGGGGCCTGATTGGAGGTTTGTTTTTCCCCACAAGTTTAATCTGTTTGCTGCTCGAGTCGCACGTTTGTCCTAAATGCAGGACGTCCCTGAGTGCAGATGACTGGAGGCTGCGGAAGTGCCCGACCTGCGGCACATTGGCGAGGAGAGTGAAGCACAGCCGTTCATTGATTCTGGCCCATGAAGGCACCCTTTGAGGAGATCCGTATCACCGACCTCGACGTTGACCTGACGCAGCCATCTCAAGAAGCGCCTGGCTTTCGGCGTCTGTACCTGAAGCTCTCGGAAGAACCATCGCCGGAGTGGGTCAGGATATTCGAACGGGAGCGCCGTTTCCCTCCCCATCGAATTTGGCGGAACGCTTGGGTACTTGGCGCTCATATTGTGGTTGAGTGCGTCCCGGAAGAACTTGAGCAATTTCAGCTCAACCACCTGAAAGAGGATGTAGCCACTGTGAACAAAAGGGTTTCGGAGGGTGCAGCCGCGAAAAAGGCCGAAATCCGGCAGCAACTGCTAGAGAAGGCGAAGGCTCGAAGGGATTTGGAGAATCTGAGAACCAGGCTGAGTTTCGACTGAGACCGAGAGCTGTGAAAACGATAAACGAAATCGACATTAGCGTTCCGGTGAAGCAGGTCTCGCGTCCAATGGACTACCGGCGGGAGTCGTTTTTCCACGCGACGCAGCCAAACCAAGGGTGCGCGCCATGAAGGTAAAGATCTTCGACGTCGTGCTCCACAATGTGCCCGCAGGAAAGTCACCCGCGACGCTCCTCGAGGAACAAATAAACAATTTCCTGAAGCATTATCCGAACCTTCAGGTACTGGCGACGCATATGAATACGCTGGTCGTGCCGTCGGAGCCGGTTAGCCAACCGGGTTCGGAGGCTACCCGAGCTTCGGTCATTCTCTTTACTACTCTCTTTTATCAGTGATACACCGTTAGACGAAAGGTAAACACCATGGGCGATAAATCCCCAAAAGCAATGAACAAGCACGCAACTCAAAAACAGGCTAAGGTCAACGACGCTAACAAGAAAAAACAACAGGCAATCGCATCAAAGCAAGTAACTGGCAAAAAGACATAATCTCCTTATCGGGTTACCAGGAGTTGGTTCAGCGCTGATGAAGCTTGTTTATCGGCTTCGTGAATTGCGTAGCGTTGGAGATTTTTCCTGGCTCAGCATCCGCTGGTCGCCGTCAAGCGTTCGTAGCGCGAGTGGCGGTGGAACCCGGGTGTGGAAAGGTGTTTGGTATGAGTGGTATGTACCGCATGCAGGATTTGCTAAAGTTAGTCACGCGCGAGCGGGCCGAGGAACTACGCTTGGAGCCGGGGCGGCCGCCCATCATGGTGCTGCACGGTAAAGCGCGGATAATGGATGGCGGGCTGGTGACGACTGATGATATTAGCGAGCTGTTTCACAGCATCGCGAGCTATGCGCAGAATCAGGAGCTTACCCGGTGCGGTGACAGCCACTTCCTCTTTACCAGCGAGGATTCTGGTCGATTCAAGATCACCGCGACGACGAATGCGGGACAACTCAACCTGAGGGTCACGAACCTCACCGGTAACCCCGGAGCCCCCCGGCCACTGTCTCAAGGGCGGGACCAAACAAGCCAGTTATAAAAATGATGCAAAAGCCCTCTGAAATCAGAAAGATAGCGTTTCTCGGCGACTACGTCCCGCGCAAGTGCGGCATTGCGACATTCACCTCCGACCTGCTGTCTGCCGTGGCGGACAAAGACCAATCGAGTCAGTGCTTCGCCGTGCCGGTGAACGATATAGCGGGTGGTTATGAATATCCTAAGGAGGTGTGCTTCGAAATCGAGGAACAGGACCTGGCGTCGTATCTCCGTGCGGCCGATTTTCTGAATATCAGCAATGCCGATCTCATTTCCGTGCAACATGAGTTTGGGATTTTCGGAGGGCCTTCCGGGAGCCACCTGCTGGCGCTGCTCCGGGAGTTGCGCATGCCCGTGGTGACCACCTTGCACACGATCCTCCGCACTCCCAGCAACGAGCAGCGACGCGTCATGCAAGAACTGATCGCTCGCTCGACGCGGTTGGTGGTGATGGCCGAGCGCGGCCGGCAAATGTTGCAGGAAATCTACCAGGCCCCGGCGAGTAAGATCGATCTGATCCCTCACGGCATACCGGACATCCCTTTCGTGGATCCGGATTTTTACAAAGACCAGTTCGGCGTGGAGGGCCGACTCGTGCTCTTCACGTTCGGCTTGCTTTCTCCCAACAAGGGGATCGAACACGTGCTCAATGCGATTCCGGAAATCGTCGCCGAGTTTCCCGACCTCGTCTACCTTGTCCTGGGAGCAACACATCCGAACTTGGTACGAGAGAACGGCGAGGTCTATCGCTTGAGCCTTGAGCGGCTCGCGAAGAAGAACCGGGTCGAAAAGCACGTCATCTTCTACAACCGCTTCGTGGGACTCGAGGAATTGAAGGAGTTTATCGGCGCGGCCGACCTTTACATCACACCCTATCTAAACGAAGCGCAGATTACGTCCGGCACACTGGCCTATGCCTTCGGTGCGGGCAAGGCTGTCATTTCCACGGGTTACTGGCATGCGCAAGAGTTGCTCGCGGAAAATCGCGGCGTATTGGTGCCGTTTGGTGATGCGAAGGCGATCGCCCGGGAGGTGAAGGCGCTGCTGCGCGATGACATGCGCCGGACTGCCATCCGCAAGAACGCGTATAAGCTGGGGCGCGAAATGGTGTGGAGCAACGTGGCGGGGCTATACCTGCGGTCTTTCGAGTTGGCGCGCTTGGAGCGGGCGCTGCTGTCGCGAAAATCATTCGCCACCAAAACACTCGACGAACAGCCGCGCGCGCTGCCCGACTGCAAGCTGGAGCACCTGTCGCGGATGACCGACTCGACCGGTCTTTTCCAACATGCTCTGTTTACCGTACCAAATTTTTCCGAGGGCTATTGCACGGACGACAACGCGCGCGCCTTCATTCTGGCGGTGCTGTTGGGGCAGATGGAAGAGCAACCGGAGCGGGTGCGAACGCTGGGCACCACTTACGCGGCGTTCCTTCACCACGCCTTTAACGCAAAAACCAAACGGTTTCATAATCACCTCAGTTTCGACCGTCGGTGGCTGGATGAACAGGGCTCGGAAGACTCCCACGGGCGGGCACTCTGGGCGCTGGGCCTCGGCGTGGGCCGCTCGCCTGACCCCAGCTTTCAGGTCCTGTGTGGACAAGTCTTCGCACAGGCTTTGCCGACGGCTATTGGGTTCACCTCCCCACGAGCCTGGGCCTTCACGTTATTGGGAATCGACGAATACCTGCGGCGCTTGTGTGGAGATCGGTTTGCCCAACAGGCTCGCGAAAACCTCCTGACCCGGCTGATGGAACTGTTTGACCGCAGCGCGCAGCCCGATTGGCCGTGGTTCGAAGAAGTGCTTTCCTATGATAACGCGAAGCTGGCTCACTCTTTGATTCTGAGCGGCCGGACGACTGGTCAAGCGGCAGCTTGTGAGCGTGGGCTGCAGGCTCTGCGCTGGCTGGTCCAGATACAAACCGCTGAGAACGGCGATTTCCGGCCCATCGGCAGCAATGGTTTCTATCCGCGCGGAGGAACCCGGGCCAACTTCGATCAACAGCCGATTGAAGCCCACGCCATGGTATCTGCCTGCCTGGAGGCCTATCGCGCCACGAATGAAGTCTGGTGGCACGAGCAAGCCCAACGCGCGTTTGATTGGTTCCTGGGATGGAATGATTTGGGGCTGGAATTGTATTCACCCACCACTGGCGGTTGTCGCGACGCGCTGCACGTGGACCGGGTCAACCAGAACCAGGGTGCTGAATCCACCCTAGCCTTCCTCCTTTCACTCGCGGAACTCCGGCTCACTCAAAACGCTGTCACCGCTTTTAACCAACCCGTTGCTTAGCTCAGACTTTTTCATGAAAACCGCCAATCTCAAGCGAACGCCCGTAGTTTTGCATCCCGACCGTAGGCGAGTCCTGCTGCGGCCGTTTCTGCTCGCCAACGACTCGCCGGGAGCCGCGCCTGCCGCGGCGACCGAGCGAGCCCGTCGCATTTGCGCCAACGTGACAGCCCTGCCGGAAACTGAAGTCCGCGCGCTTTGGAAACAGGTGAAGGTCGAGTTTGGCGAGCGCCATGCCAAAACCGAGGGATTTCTTCTAACCCGGTTCGATCGGATCCGCCCGTTGCTGCAGGGTGCGCCGAGTTTTTCCGAAGAACGAGCACTGCTCTTGGGCGCTTATTTCAGCCATGAGTATTCGCTCGAGGCGGCAGCGCTGTTCAATCCCTCGATGGTGCTCCATCCCGATCAATCGGACTTGGAACCGGGCTCGTTGCGTTTCGTGCTAAGCTTGCGGGCTACGGGCGAAGGCCATATCTCCTCTATCACCTTTCGCACGGGCACTCTCGACCCGGAAAGCAACATCACGATCAACACTCCCACGCGCTACTCCCTCGAACCCGAGCAGATCCCTAGCGCCTCTTACGAGAAGGTGCTGTTAGAGCGAAAGCTCCGGGAATTGGGATTGGCCGGCGACTTCACCCGTGAGGCGCTCCAGCAACTCGGGCAGTCCTTTGCGCTGGACGAACTGCGAGCCGCGATCAGCCGCGCCTGTCAGTGCCTGGGTGCTCGGGACGAGCAAACCGACGCGATTGCTCGAAAGACGCTCATGCTCGCGCAATCCAATTACGAGGTGCAATTTCCTGCTGACTCCCGCCTATCCGAGCGCGTTTTGTTCCCCACTACGCCCTCCCAGAGCAACGGCATCGAAGACGCGCGATTCGTCTTGTTCCGCAACGACGATGGCACCAGCACCTACTATGCGACCTATACCGCTTACGACGGCAAAATGATCCTGCCGCAATTCATCGAGACGCCGGATTTTCTGCATTTCAAATTCATCACGCTGAATGGGCCTGCCGTGCAAAACAAGGGCATGGCTCTCTTCCCCAGAAAAATCAACGGCCACTACGCGATGCTGGGCCGGCAGGACTACGAAAACATTTACGTCATGTTTTCTGACCATCTCCACTTCTGGCACTCGGCACAACGCGTCCTGGAGCCGCAGTTCCCCTGGGAATTTATCCAGCTTGGTAACTGTGGATCCCCGATAGAAACCGAAGCCGGCTGGCTCGTGCTCAGCCACGGGGTGGGAGCGATGCGGAAATACTGCATTGGCGCCTTTTTGCTCGACCGCGATGACCCGACCAAAGTTATTGGCCGGTCGCGCGAGCCACTGATTACACCCAACGAAAACGAACGCGAAGGCTACGTTCCCAACGTCGTTTACTCCTGCGGCAGCCTTCTGCACGGACGCCAACTGGTCATTCCTTATGCTATGTCAGACTATGCGACGACATTCGCCACGCTGCCCCTGGATGAAGTGCTCGCCGCTATGGAGTGAGCCTTCGAACAATAAAGGCGCGAAATGGCATACCGCGTTGGACGCCAATGGGGCTGGCCCCGGACGTGACGTATTTCAAGCCCTCACGAAAGATCGCTTCCGCCAGGACGGTCGCGGTAGTGGTGCCATCGCCGGCGTTGTCGCTGGTCTTGCTGGCGACTTCGCGGACCATTTGCGCGCCCATGTTTTCACAGGCGTCTTCGAGTTCGATTTCCTTGGCGACTGTGACACCGTCCTTGGTCACCGTCGGCGATCCAAACTTCCGGTCGAGGACGACATTGCGACCTTTAGGGCCAAGCGTTGCGGCAACAGCTTTGGTGAGTTTGGAAACACCCCTGAGAAGGCTCTGACGCGCATTCTCGTCGAAGCGCAATTGTTTTGCAGCCATAAGATAATAGACAAATGATTGTTGATATGAAAACCTGAGGCTTCCCCCGCGGTTATTCGACCACGGCCAGAACATCCTCGGAGTTTAAAATCTTGTATTCCTTGCCCTCGAGATTCACTTCCGTGCCCCCGTATTTGGCTACCAGCAGGCGGTCGCCCTTCTTTATTTCGAACGGAACCTTTTTGCCGTTGTCAGTGGTTTTCCCCGTGCCGAGCGCGACCACCCTGCATTCCATTGGCTTTTCCTTGGCGATGTCCGGAATAACAATCCCGCCCTTCTTTTCTTGGTTCTCTTCAACAGCTTCCACGAGGATCCGGTCACCGAGGGGTCTAATGTTCAACGTCATAATTCGCCTTTGCTCTGGGCTTTCGTTCGTCAGCCTGTTGCATGTCATCGAGAGTCGCGCTCTCCGTTCTTGGTAAAAGCGGTAATCGAGGAGATGATGAAGGCCTGTCGCCATAGCACCATCCGAATACCACCAAGCAGAGGGCGTGCCATTGGCCGAGGCCGAGGAGCAAGCAATTGCAGGACGGTCGCTTGCGCGGGATCTGGCTAGTTCGATAGCTCTCCCGAACCGGCAGTATCAGTGCAGTTTGCACGAATGCTATTTTGGATGCCGGAAGTTAGATTGGGGCCGGGAATCTGCCGCCAGACGTTGGACGACTTCTTGCCGCATGCACTGGCGCCAGAACTGCAGGACGGCTAAAGCGGGCGTAAAAGAGAAGCAAGGCTAACCTAAACCCCTCTTTCTTCATTACGCTTTGAAACATCTCCCCACCGGGAACTTGGTCTAGCGGTAAAACCACCTCACCCAAGCTGGCATGATCAATGTCAGAACAAGGAACGTGTGCACCAAAACGTGCACCAATTTGATTAAAAAAGGTTAGATCGGGTTTAGCCAGGTTATGTCGGTTTCCTCAGGAAATGTGAGGAAACACCCCGGAAAACAGCCTCAAATCGAGCGATTCCGACCTCTATGTTAAATATCACATAAGGGTCGTTATGTGCACTTGTCAGTTGTGTGCACCAAGCGACGAGAATCACTGCAAACATTGGACATTGGTGATGCGCAAATTCACATAAATTCGGACCGCCCAGGAACCGAAACTGATAGTCTCCGGAGCGGAATCCGTGAACTTGGCCCTTCGCAGTGTGAGGTCTTCCAACGCCCGCTTATCAAGGACCAGCAAGGCTTCCACGGACGAATGCATTCTCTTGAGCGTGCCGCGGTGGTCAGGGCAGGCGCTTCCACTGATTGCGATATGGCCAGCGAAGGAATCGGAAGTTATGTGAAGTTGGTAGCCTGCTCAAAGGGCATGAGTGCAAGGCGGTGGCATCACCTATCAATGATGCGGTATGACGAAAACCTCCGGTCATTCAAGGCGTTGGTCGCCCTTCCACGAATTAGCCAGCCACAAATCAAACGCTGACGAATGTACGGGCGACTCCTGTTGGTGCACATAACTTCAAAGTGCACATAACGCCCTCCGCCTCATTTGTGCCCGATATTTACCAAAGTTCGTTCGAATTGCTTCACTCGGTTCGAAAGTTTGCACCAGCACGCAGGAGCATAGGGGGCGTCTTCACGTTCCTCCATCGCCCTGATGAAAATTACGCAAGCCGTTTCTGAAGAGGAGAACGAACCCGAGCTTTCTGTGTCTGAGCCCCAGGCAGTTCAACCCTGGCCAGAGCAGGGTGGGTTCACCTTAACCCGCAAGGGTCTCTCCCCTCCGCTCGGGATCAAACCCGGTCTGCTAGCAAGCTGAAGAACTATAGTATAAAAACTAGTACTTTGTCTCTCTTCGCTCCGCGTTGTTCCTAGATGATTCTCTCCGCGCAGTGATTCGTTAGGTACCCGCGTAATTGCTCGGTCGAGGTGTCCAGATTGATACGCTCAGCCACCGATGGAAACACTTTGGGGTTTACTTCGGATCAGAAGGTTACAGGTTCAAGTCCTGTCGGACGCGCCATTTTTCGAGCAAAACCGGGGTTTTTCAGCCAGAGCAAACGCCGCAGACAATCTCCGTACCTGATTTTACACTGGCGCAGTCAGAAGCTTTAAATCTGCGAATCGCAGTCGTCCAGATTGTTCTCCGGGACGCCGGAACAGCACGGGGCTGTATGGGGCATTCAAGCAGATAATTCCTACCGTTCACTGTTTTCGATTTTCTCTCCCCCGTGCTGTGCGATTAGGCTACAGGGAACGACGATAACGGCTTTCCCGCGGAGCGCTCCTTTCTTTCCTGCACGCTCGAACGTATACACTGGATGGTGAGTGAGGAGAAAGGCCTTAGGGTGCTTAAGAAGGTTGGCCCATTTTCGGAACCGCCCCAGCCTGGCAAGCCGTTGTATTTGGTTTGGCACCTTTCCGGATTTGCATTTGGGATCTGTATTTCGTTGACGTCGCTCGCTGAGCTGAGTAAACGATGGGAATGCCGAGCAAACTAGGCATTGAATACCCAAGTTGACCAGGGAATTAATCTCGGAGACCTGCGGGAGGCGATCTTCGGCGATGACCTGGATCAGTAGCGCCTGCTGGAGACGTTCCGCGAAGCCAGCCAAAAGATGGGCGGGCAGTGGCACTCCTCTACTTGATGCGCGGCCGGCGTGGCCGCTTTGAGCTGGAATTTGCAGCGACTATGAAAAGGCGTTTGATCTGTTTTTGGGCGATATTGATCTGTAGTACGGCACTGCGGGCTCAGATTCTCACCAACCAACTCACCGAACTCGGCTCATGGGATCTGCCGTACCCGGTTGGCGAAACCGTTTTCCACGCGGGCAGCTCGTCGATCTTCGCCCTTCAGACGGGTCACCAGAAGTTGCTTCAGTTGAGTTTGGCCGATGGGGCGGTGATTCAAAGCTACGACCTTTCACGAGAGGGGGGAACGCTGGCGCTTTCCCCCGACAACAACCGGCTGTATGTGGCCCTGCCGGACCCGTCGGGCGGAACAAATGGCCGACTTGCGGTCATCGACGCGGTCCAGGCGACGAAATTGCGTGAGCTGGCTCTGGACCTGAGTCCCTACGATTTGGTCGCCACCGACAACGGCATCGTGTTCGTGAGTGGCTACCGAGTGCCCGACTACGGCCCCACTCTTGGCACCTATGATGGGGTAACCGGGACGCGGCTCGGCACTGCGGGGGCCATGGGACAAGTGGGTTTGAGCATGGTGGCAAACCAGACCGCGGTTTATGCCGGGGAATACGATTACGTTCGCCAGTTTTCTCTGGATCCGGTCACTGGCAGCCTGACGTCGCTCGGCCTGAGCCCGCAACAAAGCTACCCGGTGGCCATTGAAAACCGTGTGTTTGCCCATCCGGACGGTGTTCATGTTCTCTCCCGTGGAGGCCGTGTCGGTGAGGGGCTGAAATCGGGTAAGGTGTTGCAGACAGGTTTCCGCTTCGAATCGGTGGCGTTCGATATTCCCCGGCATTCGTTCTTCATCGTGGCCTCGTCCCGGTCAAACTTGGCTGAGGCTTGGCTGATGCAGTATCATTCCGAGACCTTTGAAATGGGAATGCAGTTTCCTATTGACCCAGCCACGCGTTTTGTCTGGGGCCGCGGCGGAGAGCTTTTCCTCCTGGCGACGCGAACAAATGGTGCCACGCTCTCCCGTTTCGCACACCCGGCGGTGGCCGGCGAAACCAACCTCAGTCCGCATGCCGATTTTGCCTGGCTTCCGAGTGCGCCGGTCACCTACGCCCCGGTCCAGTTCAACGGTAACCTGTCCACGGATGAGGACCCGGGGACACTCTCGTACCGGTGGGACTGGGACAATAACGGGACTTACGATACTGCCTGGTCGCTGGCAGCGGTTGCCCATTACACGTTCAATCTCGCTGGCAAGAAGACCGTGGCTCTGCAAGTCAAAGACCGTTACGGAGCTGTTCATCGGGTGGAGAAAACCATCACTGTCCAGTTGGCATCAGATTTTGGTATGCCGGCCGAAACGAACGTGCCCTATAATCTGCCGTTTACGGCGGCGGATGTTGTCTTCGATCCCACGACGCCTACAGCCTATTTTGCCGATGCGACCCGCAACCGGTTGGTGGAGCTGAACCTGGAGACCGGACTGGCCGAACGCGATTTCTGGCTGCAATTCACTCCTACCAACCTCGCGCTTACACCCGGGGGCCGTACACTTTACGCCAGCCTCGTCGTTCGCCCACCCCCAGTCAATGTTCAGACCTCCTTTGTGACCCAGGTGGATCTGCAATTGCGGGCGCGAACTTTCGATTTCCCATTGAACTTCGAACCTACTTTCCTACTCCCGACCGAACTGGATCTACTGATAGCCGGTGCGGGCAGCAGGCTGGCCACTTATCGCATTTCGAGCGGCTTGGGGGCCTGGATGACAAATTTCTACACCGTGGCGTCCCCGACTTTACATCCGTCGCAGACCAACTTCTATGATGCTGGTCGTAGCGGCTATTCCAGCCCGGCTCACTACGGCCTGAACTCGACCTCCGGCGCGTTGTCGAGCCTGTGGAGTCCTACTGGTTCTCGGGACTGGGGCGGGCTGTGCTTTGCGGATCCGAGGGGCACCAACTTGCTGCTCCGCTCCGGTTATACGTGCAGCTCGTCGTTCTTCAAGAGCAACGATATGGTGTATGGGAAGCGCTTCTTCACTGGCACGGTCGAGCGGGTCGCTTTTGATCTGCCACGCCATTCGCTTTTCGCCCTGGCCACACCCACCGGCACCACCAAAACCAACGTCTATTATTTTAATTCCGATAGCTTGGAGCTGGTTTCAACCCTCACCGTCTCCAATGGCACGCACTTTGTCATGGCGTATCCGCAATGGGTCTATGCGGTCGCGCTGCGCACCAATGGCACTTTCATTTTCCGGGTCCCGCATCCAGCCGGTGACGGTGAAACCAACCAGGCCCCAGCCGCCCGGTTCGTATACAGTCCGACGAACCCAACCACCCTGGCTACGGTCCGCTTCGATGCCGGGGGTTCCACAGACGACCAGGATACGACGGCCCAACTGGCCTACCGGTGGGACTGGGATGGCAACGGCGTTTTTGATACCTCTTTTGCAAATGTCTCAACTAACGCCCATCGGTTCAACGTGGCCGGAGTCAAGACCGTTGTGCTGGAAGTCAAAGATCACCTGGGTGCGACGGCCCGCGCCACGAACTCGTTCGAGGTGGTGCTGCAGGAAGACCCAGGTTACGCGCCGAGCTCGCCCAACGTGCCGTTCGAGTTACCCTTCGCCGTGGGGGATATGGTTTTCGAAAAAACCCGGCCCTACTCCTACGCCGCGGACACCTTGGGCCGGCGGCTGGCCAGGATTGATCTCCGCACCGGCCTGATCGAACGGTATTTCGATTTCGATTTTTATCCCGCCCTGCTGTCCTTGAGCGCCGATGGGGCAGGTCTCTACGTTGGTACCCTGCTGGCCTCCAATCAGGCGGTTAATCCGAAACCCACCAGCGGGTTCATCTCCTGTTTCGATCTGGCCCGGGGAGTCAAGCTGCGCGAATTCGAAGTGCCGGTGAATCCCTACTCGATCGCCGCCCTGGGTTCGAACCACTTGGCAGTATGCAGGGGCTATGGTGGCGGGTATTACGTCTTTGAAACCGGTGCCGGAAACCAGTTGAGCCTTAGTTCGCCCTACCTTTATGGCGGTGTGGTGGCGGAGCCGAGCCAGGCGGCGGTCCTTTTTGCATCCTATGGGACATCGGATCCTAAAGTGGGCCTGTTAGCGGTCGACCCTGTCACCGGTCTGCTGAGCGATTCCGTTTATACTGGCGCTCAGGGAAGTGCCGCTTCCAAGGGGAGGATATTCCCCGTCCCAGGCGCCTCATTGGCTGTGGACCGCGGCGCTGCTGTGTTTCGCTATTCGCTTTCTCCGTCCAACAGCATCGAGTGGGTGCGCAATCTCATGCCGTTCTCCGTTGAAAGCCTCAGCACCGACCCGGTCCGACCGGCTTTTTTTACGGTGGGGACTGCGTCCGACGGTTCCTCGGCACTGGTCTATTACAGCTTGGGTAGCCTGGAAGCTACGGCAGTATATCCCGATACCAACCGTTTGAGCTTCGTCCATGCCACAGCCGAAACGCTCTACCTGGTGGCAGTCGAGTCGCAGCGCTCCTGGATTCAGCGCCGGCCCAATCCAGCCGCCGGCAGTGAGACCAACCAGGCACCCATGGCTGTCTTTGCCTGGTCCCCCACCCAACTGCTGAGCGGAGCGTGCGTACACCTTGATGGCTCCGCCTCCCGTGATGACCTCGATTCCCCAGCCCAACTTCGCTACCGTTGGGATTGGACGGATGACGGCGTTTTCGACACATCATTCACCAACTGCCCCAGTTTGGATCTCCCGCTTACGGAAGCCGGCACACTGGCGGTCACTTTGGAGGTGATGGATCGGTTTGGAGCCACGGCCCGTACCCGCCAACGACTGCCTGTGCTGCCCGGCCCGGGAGCCAATGCCAACTTTGGGCTCCAATTCGGCGCCGGCGCCGCCGTGTTCGACCGGCAGCGTCCATTGCTGTACGTTACCGACCCTAACAAGGGTCGCCTCGTCTGGCTCAACTTGGAAACGGCTCAAATTGAGCACGAGCTGGACTTCCATCAAACGCTCGGCCCGCTTGCCTTGCATCCCGTGGATGACCGGCTCTATCTGGCTCTGATGTCGCCACCCACGGACACCAACGCGAGTGGTGCGGCGACTATCGTCGGCATCGACCTGAGCACCCGCTCCATGGTCCAGCAATTCGATATCAATGTAGGGCCCTTCGATATGGTCATCAGCACCAACGGCTACCTGGTGGCTTCTCCCGCAAGCGGACAGTGGGTAAACACGCGAGCCTACCGGTTGGCGACGGGGCAAGAGACCGGTGCCGTGTTCCTGCAACACCGCTGTCGCCTGGCTATGCACCCGGCTGGGGCGGCGGTATACCTGGCGGATACCGACTTGAGTCCCCCGAGTCTGGTCAAATGCTCGCTGGATCCGGTCACTGGCGCACTCGTCAAACTAGGCTCAGGCCCGGAGCCCAGCTACTATCTCTTTATGCATCCCCAAGGGGACTATTTGTTGCTGGGGAGCGGTGCCGTTGTCACTACTCTCAGCGGTTCTCAGCCGGACATGGGCTTCCTCTGCCAGCTCACCAACGCCGCCTTGCAAGCGGCGACTTTCGACTTGGACCATCGGGCTCTGTTTGCTGCAGGATTTCTTTGGGATGACCCTTTGAGGACCTGCAGACTCTTTCAGTTCCAGTCCGACACCTTTGTCCCCGTGGCCGATTATCCATGCGTCGGGGGGACCTGCTCTCTTTGTGTCTCGGGCCGATACCTCTATGGAGTCGCTCCCCAGCCCGACCATACGGTCGTCTGGCGCCAACTCAATCCGGCTACAGTCATCCGCTTGGAACAGCCTGTGCGAATCGCCTCCGGCCAATTCCAGGTTACGGTGCGCGGGACTCCCGGCAATCGCGTCGTGATCGCCGCCTCCGTGGATTTGGCGAAGTGGGACCCCATTCTCACCAATACGTTGGAAGGCGCGACCTGGAGCTTCCAAAGTCCCATAGGTACGGAACCGGCACGCTACTACCGCGCCGAGATCGCGGTACCATAATCCGGGACAGAGTGGCGAAGTAACTATCGAGGAAGGGGGCATACTCGGGTCGCACTCCTGCACGTGCGCCACGCTGGCGTTCAGCAGCTTCCTGTTCCGGTTCCCCAGCATGACCCAGGCTCTGGCTAGGAATTTGTGGCTCGCCTGAAATGCTCCTTCACTTCCACGGTTGACAGAACATCCCGAAGCATACAAATTGTATGCGTGCGCATCATCAAAGAAGCGTTTCTGGTGCAAGCGGGGAAACTGCATCCCAAAACCATCAGTTACCTGGAAGCATGGCGCAGGATTGTCAGGGCCGCAGAATGGGGAAGCCTGGCCGAGGTTCGGCGGACCTATCCAAGTACCGACGCGGTGAGGGTCAAAAGCGGCCGGCAGGTGCTCGTTTTCAACGTGTGCGGAAACGATTTTCGGCTGGTTGTGGCGGCCCATTTCAACCGGCAGATTATTTACACATTGCTTCTGATGACGCACGCCGAATACAGCAAAGACACATGGAAGGACAGACTATGAAAGGCCTAAGACAGCCAATTCAATTTGCGCATTTGCCAAAGAACTACACTGACCTGTGCGGATTACTCATGCCGCGGCCCATTCGCGACAAGGTGGACCTGGAGAACGTGACCGGGATGACCGACGCGATGGCCGGCCATAACCTGACATCCGACCAGGAAGACTACTTCGATCTACTTTGCCGATTGGTCCAGGATTATGAAACCGAGCACGGGTGGGTGTCCAACCCAAGGGTCACTGGGCTGGAGGCTTTGCGGCATTTACTGGAGGAACACAAAATGAGCGGGGCGGACCTTTCTCGCCTGCTGGGGGTGCATCGCACTCTCGGACCGATGATTCTCCGTGGGGAGCGAAAGCTGACCGTAGAACACGTGCGCGTGCTTTGCAGGCACTTCAAAGTCGCGGCGGATTTATTCCTTTGATTAGCGCCAGTCGTACCTTTTTTTACACTAAAGGTTCTATGCCGGCCTATGCCGATACACGCCGGTCGTTTCAAAATGGACTGAATAACCGCAGTTTTCCTAAGGATTTTGAGTGCTTTTTTGCCTTCGGATCAGAAGGTCACAGGTTCAAGTCCTGTCGGACGCGCCAGTTCAAGATCAAGCACTTACGCAGACCCGAGCACCCCAAAAGTCTCATTTTCTCCTGACAAAACCCTGACAAACAGAGGCAGTTTACGAATGGCTTGCACGGCAAAAGCCAGGATGCAGCGCCTTACCAAACAGGAGGTCTCTCCTAGCTTGCTCGTCTCCGCCCCAACCACTTCCCTTGCAATCCCTCGACCACCTTCCCAAACTCCATCCCCGAACTCGGCTTGGCCACAAACTCCTCTGCCCCTGAGTCCTTTGCCTTCACTCGGTCGTCCTCGCGCGTTGATGACGAAAAAATCACCGCCGGCAGTCGTGCGTAATCCGGGTTGTTCCTCATCAACCTCAGACCTCGAAGCCACCCGCTTGCGGCAGGTTCATGTCCAGCAGCAACAGCGCCCCCGCATCCACGTCCGTCAGCGGCAGTTCCTGACGCACCAAGCGGCTGTAATTGAGTGCATCCGCAATTAAGCGGTCCATTCGGTCCGCCGAGGTCGAAATCCTCACCAGGAATTCCCTCTCCTGCTCCGGTCGCACCCCGCGCACGTCACGCTCATCATCTCCGCAAACCCTCTCATCGCCCGCAGCGGCTACTTCAAGTCGTGCGTGATCGTGTAAGAGAAATGTTCCAGCTCACCCACCAACTCCCGAACCCGCGCAGCGCTCAGTACGAGCTGGGGCGCGAAAAGCGAATTATTATCAGTTTGTTCTTGCCATCACTGCCAGTTGTCCTATTCCTCTAATAGCCCGCTCAGGCGGTCTTCGTTCTTCCGCCCAGGCCAAAATCACATGAAAACTCGAATCCCACCGCCCTTTTCCCGTCTCCTGCTCCCGCTCCAGCACGCGGCCTGCACGGGCCTCATGCTTGCGCTCGCCGCCCCGGTGGCTCACGCCGCCAGCGCAACCTGGACCAACAACGCCGCCGGAAACTGGAGCACCGCGGCCAACTGGAGCCCCAACGTTGTCCCGGGCACCGTCCCTGGTGATGTCGCGGGCATTACCGCCAACATCACCGCCGCGCGCACCGTCACGATTGACACCACCTCGCGGACTGTGGGCACGCTGGACATCGGGGATTCAGGCTCGTCTTATTTCGCCTACACGCTGGCCAGCAGCGGCGCTAGTGTCACGCTGACGTTCAACAATAGCGGCAGCGTCGCGAACCTGGTTCAGTCCGTGACCACCGCAGCGGACGTCATTTCCGCGCCGCTGGTGCTCGCGGACAACTTGAGCATCAACAACGGCAGCTCCGGCGGTCTTACCCTTTCGGGAGTGATCAGCGGCAGCGCTGGCAAGGGCATCAGCAAGAGCGGCTCCGGCCCGCTCACCATGAGCAACACCGGAAACAGTTATTCCGGAAAGACCGAGGTGCTCGCCGGCATTCTCCGTATCAATGCCAATACGTCGTTGGGCCCGGTGCCCGGCGCGTACGTCGCCGATCAAATCACGCTCAACGGCGGCACCCTGATGAACAACAACACCGATGTCACCATCCCCGTCAAACAAGGCATCACCTTGGGCGGTTCGAGTGGAGGGTTGCAGGCAGGTTGGACGCGGCCGCTCACCATCAACAGCGCCATCACCGGCTTCGGCGGACTCACGATCTACTCGGATGCCACCCCTGGGCCGATCAGCCTCAACGCGGTGAACACGTATCAAGGCCCGACCCAGATCGGCAATTCCGCGTCCGCCACTGCGTATGCGTGGTTGCTGGTCAACGGCTCGCTGGACGCCGCCAGTTCCGTGACCATCAACAACAATGGCACGCTGGGCGGCTCCGGCACCGTCAACGGCTTCGTACAGGCGAACGCCAATTCCGCGATCAGCCCCGGCGGCTTCGGCCAAGCCGGCACGCTCAGGATCAACAACAGCGCCCTATTCTCCCAAGTGGCGCTGCTCCTGGATTTTTCCAATGCCACTACCGTGGGCGGAGGGGTCAACGACCTCCTGCAGGTCAACGGCAACGTGACCTTGACCGACACCATCACGGTCCAACCCACTCTCTTGAATGGCTCGCTGGCCAACGGCACCTACCGCCTGATCGACTGCACCGGCACGCTCGACGCCTCCGGCGCCACGATCGTCTGCGCCAACCCGAACTTTGGCGTAACCTTCGACGTCAGCACTCCGGGCCAGTTGAACATGATCGTAGCCAGCGGCACCCCGCCGAACCTCGCCTGGGGCGGCAATCTCGGGCCCAACTGGGACACCACCGCCGTTAGCTGGCTTAAGGGAGCGGCGCCCGTCACTTTCAGCCAGAGCGACGCGGTGACATTTGACGACAGCGGCAATTACAACAACCCCGCCGGGCTGTACCAGTTGTTCCTCACCGCCCCGGCCTCCAGCGTCTTTACCCTGTTTCCAGCGTCGGTTTCCGTGAACACCACCAACAGTTTTGTGATGACCTCCAGCGGCACCGCGGGACGCCTCGGCGGCGGCATGAGTCTCTACAAGGGCGGCACCGGCACGCTCACCATGGCGCACGGGAACGACAACCTGCCCAACCTATACACCGGCCCCACCGTCATCACCAACGGCGTGCTCAAGGTCAACAACGCCCGTGTGCTCGGTCCGGTCACCGGCGGCCCCATTACCGCCACCAACGGCGGCACCTTCGATCTAAACGGCTTGAACATGGGCCTTAAGCGAGTGGTCATGGAGGGCGCGGGCTTCAACGGCCAGGGCGCGGTGATCAACAACGGGGGCGGACAGAACAACGCCTTGCAGGCCGTCACCATGACGGGCAACGCGACCGTCGGCGGCAGCGGGCGCTTTGACATCCGCGGTAATCCCTGGGACACCTTCCTCAACACGGGCGGGCAACCCTATAGCCTCACCAAGCTTGGTCCCCAGCAGTTCTCGCTCGTGGGCGTGACCGTGGACCCGGTGCTGGCTGACATTGACGTGCGCGAGGGCACCTTCATCTTCGAGAGCACCAGCACTTCGATGGGTAACTCGAGCCGGAATTTGATCATCCGCTCCAACGCCACCTGGTTGCTGTGGAACGCCACCAACCTGGTCAACAAGCAGATCCAACTCAATGGCGGCAGCACGGCCAGTGTGAACAACGGCTCGGGCTCCAACACGATCGTCGGCCCCATCACCCTTAACGCGGACAGCACGTTCAGCGTCGCGGGCACCAGCCTCGCCCTTTACGGCGCGATTGGCGGCCCTGGCGGGCTCATCAAGGCTGGCACCCTGCCGCTGTATCTTCACACCCCCAACACCTACCTCGGCAATACCTACGTCAACGCCGGCACCCTCACTCTCGGCCCCTCAGGTTGGATCGGCACCTCGCCTTTCATCAACGTCGCCTCGGGCGCGACCTTGGACGTCACGCCAGTGGCGGGCGGACTTTATCTCAACACCGGCCAGACCCTGGGCGGCAGCGGCGCTGTGAATGGCACGGTTACCGCGCCGACAGGCACAACCCTCTCGCCCGGCAGCAGTCCCGGCACGCTGAGCATCATGAACCTCGTGATCGACAGCGCCACCACGGTCTTTGAACTCGGTTCCAGCGCGACCACCGCCGCTGCCAGCGACCGCATCGTCGCCGGCAGTCTCACCGCCAGCGGCGTCACCACGCTCAAGCTCGTCCCGCTCGTCCCGCTCGATATGGCGAATCCCTACACGCTCATCACCAACCTCGGCACGGCCCTGCCGTCCGGCAGCGAAGCCAACTTCGCCGTCAGCAGTGCCTCACGCTACACGTTCAGCGTGTTGCCCACGGACACCTCGGGCGGCAAGGCAGTGCAAGTGCAGGTCAGAAGCTGTGAAGAAATTGA